>JAILLP010000031.1 GCA_024693065.1 Paludibacteraceae bacterium | reverse complement strand
AAGAAGTTATCCCACAAGAAGTACACACCCGCATTCGCATTGAGGTACATACCCTTGTTGGAACCTCCATTTCCCAAGGAAGGATCTTCGAATCCATAATCATTGAACAACTTCTTGTCGAAGTTATAGTGGTTCAACATTAGAGAGAGTCCGAACGACAATTGGCGGTCGATAGACTGTGTCTTCATCATGTAATGGCTGTTCTCCGACAAAGGAATGTGGTAAGCGAATGTCACCTCACCTCCCTGACGGTAGGAATAACCGTTCTTGTCGTTATAAGCGTAAACACCAAGTCCAACATTCTTCAGGACACGAGTACGGAAACTCAGCGTCTGGGTCATCGGCTTATCCTCCAACTCCGGCCCCGTCCATTGGAACTTTCCCGTCAGCATCAAGTGGCTGCACCTTTCGGCTCCAGCTACTGCAGGGTTAACCAGATAATAGTTGAAGTGATACTGATCACACACGATATCATCTTGGGCATGCATCTGCGAAAAAGGGGCAGCGGCAAAGGCCATCAACAGCAAATATTTAAAAACTCTTCTCATATCATCTACAATTTTTCCAAATATACAGAACTCTCGCCAAAAACAAAGAGATTAGGCGAAAAAATCAACCATTAATAATCCTCAAGGAATCTTGCGCCACCACCTTTGACAGACTTAGCGATTCTCCAAGAGAGCAGGATCTCACTAGAAGTACGAGAAACGCTCTTCGCAACATCACCCAAGCCAAGGTCAAATGAGTAACCCAACCTGAACTTCTTGTACTCGAAGCCAACAGAGAATTGGACAACATGAGAAGAGAAGAGGTCAACACCATTCAAGTCAGGACGATAAGTAACGCCGAACCACAGGAAACGTTTGTAGAACAACAGCATATTCAACTCCATACGATTCATGGAATTACGGTGCACATAAACCAACGCAGGAGCGAAGTCAATCGTTTCCGAAGGCGAGAGCAAAGCCCTCACATAAGAGTTGAACTGACGACCTGGCATAGAAGTAGTCACCTTATCCTCATCATATAGCAAGTGGTTGATGGAAACACCAAACATCAATTTTGGCATAGCCAACTCAACACCGAAGTCCATGTCTGGATTCACAGCAGTCGTCTTCTCTCCGAAATTCAAGGACTCACGCTCCAACTCCTCAGGATCCAACCAATAGTTCTTCTTTGGGTCGAAGTAATGATAAAGGATACCAGCCGACAAACCGAAAGACATCAACATACTCTCATTCAAGTTGACATGATAAGCGTAAGCCGCCTTCATATTCATCGTACGGTTAGCATATCCCAAGTCATCATAAGAAGCAGAGAAGCCAATACCAGATCGTACAGACTCGAAATAATTACTTATGTTCAAAACACCCGTTTTAGGGGAATTCGTAACGCCCATCCATTGCCATCTTCCGATGAGGAACAAGTCCACATCATCAGTGTTACCCGTGGCGGCAGGGTTGATGTTCAACCTTGAAAAAAACTGTTGGGAAAGCATCAGATCGCGCTGTGCAAAAACATTTGCACCCAACATAGACACCAATAAAAAAACTAAATACTTCTTCATCATCTAACCTCCCAACATTATTCGTTTAAGATTTTGATATCAACACGACGGTTCTGCTCATGCTCAGGCTCCGTCTGTGCGTTCTTGATAACAGTTTCGTGGAAACCCTTACCCACAGCGACCAACTCGTTAGGGCTCATACCTCTTTCGATCAACAAGCCTTTCACATAATTAGCACGTTCTTGGGAAAGTTTCATATTATACTTGTCAGATCCACGCTCATCGGTATGTCCACTGATCTCAAACACAACGCCAGGGAACTCCTTCATGGCGCTTACCAACTCATCCAACTGAACGAAGTACTCAGGTTTCATATCAGACTTGTCGAAGTCGAAGAAGAAGAGCACCCAGTTGAAGCCCTTAGGCTCCGTAAGCGTAATCTCAGGCATCAGGTCAACATCAGGTTCAGCACGGAAAGGCATAGGAACATATATGTCATCCTTACCCTTACCTCCAGCTCTATTGGAAAGGAACATAACCAACTTGGAGGAACCAATGAAGTTATACTCATTAGCACGCGTGTTAAAAGTGGAATCCAAATTAACCGCTGGAGTCCAAATATCACGTTTCACAACAACCGAGTCCTTCAATGTAGTATCATAAACCTTGAACTCGTGGTTTTTCTCATAACGGGACATATAAACATCCAAGCCACCGAATCCACCTGGGCGATCGGAAGTGAAGTACATGATGGAATCACCCACGACAAATGGATAATCCTCGCGAGCTTTCGTGTTGAACGGGATTACAGTATCACTAGCATTCTTAGGCATCACCCAATCAGCTCCAACTTCCTCCTTATTTCTCGCCTTATCGATGTACCAGATATCACGGTTGCCGAAACCATGGCCCTTGAAATCTGCCGAGAAATAGATACGTGTACCGTTATTAGCCAAAGTAGGGTTGAAGAATCCGGTCACACGGTCATAACGGTATGTCCAACCCGCAATAACAGTAGAAGAACCACGGATTTTTTTCCTCAGCTTGTCGAGACCTTCAATCTTCATCAATTTAGGTTCACTGAACGAACCACCCTGAAGCGTTGCCTCATACATGTCTGCGTTACCGATTTCGTCCACACGGGAAAAATATATGGTTCGCTTACGAGGATCATAAGCGAACGTACCATAAATGCCCAGTCCTGTAAGTTCCGGACAAACTTCAATGTCAACTAAATCATACATGTTGCCAACCGTAGCCGTATAAGCGGTATCACCTCTGAAGAACGCAACCTTACCCTCTTTATAGAAAGACATCGGAAGCTCCTGCATCTTTGAACTCGCATCAGAAGAGAGGATTTCATACCCTTCAGTGTATTCTTCATGAATGCCAGCGAAGGCGGCCAGTCCACAAAAGGACAACGTCACAACAGCTAAAGTCCTTTTCATATCAGTATACATAATCTAAATTATTTAATTTTTACTATTTACTCAAATACTACCTCGACAGTGCCCTTCTCTACCCTGCCATTCTTCATGACAACCTTGTAGAAATAAACACCTGGATCCACGAACTCTTTGGAATCTCCCTTCTGTCCATACCATCCATTGTCTCCCTCAAAAATCTTCTGTCCATATCGATCGAAGACCATCACCGTGAAACCACGCATGAACGTATCGTTATAACCATCCAAAACGTACGGAGTGAAAGCTGTCGGCAACTTAACCTCCAAAACAATAGAGGAAGAAGCGGAAGGACAAACACCATCGGACGCAACAACGGAATATTCCGACGTTGACTCCGGCAAATACGTTGTCCTATTAACGGATGTCACATCAAACGAGCGACCATCACAGAACCATTCATACGTGGTAGGCGAACCCACTTCTGGATCAGCATATAATTCGATATCAGCACCGATAATAACATTCTCTTTGTTCGCATACAGTTGAATAACCGGACTTTCATGAACGAATACGGAACCATTAGACTCCGATGAATTCGGACAGATTTCGTCAATTGCCACAACCGTATAATTCAAGTAACCACCCTTCTGTGCGACATCATAGAAGACTGTGGTATCCTGCGCCACAATTCGTTCTACAGTTTCCGAAGACTTACCATAGACATAATAGTACGTAGGAGAACCTGAAACTGGGATCAAAGATAATTCAATTGAATCACCCACACAAACATCTTTGACACCATCTTTGATTTGAACCTCAAAATTCACAGGAACATGAACATTGATTGAGGTCGATGCGAAGGCAGCCGTCGCTTCATCGTAGCTACAAACATCATCAAAGACACGCACGAAGTATGAATTATTGGTCTCTGTAGGAGTACAACCCTCGAAAGTACACAGCGGAGCAGAATTTGGCACTGATTTCAAACGAGTGCCAGAAACCGCATCATACAGTTCATATCGTACAGGCGTACCAGTTGTCACCTGTGCATTCAACTTAACATACCCGTCATTAGGATAGCAATACGTGTAAGTCGAAGGCGTCAAGGTAACACGCAAAGAGTCGTTGATGACAACATCCTGGGCATTGGAAGTGACATTAGGGCAAATACTATCAACAGAGACGACTGTCACATTATGTTTTCCTACCGTCATAGATTTTGTCGTATACGATTTCTGCAACTTGGAAATTCCATCAATAGCCGTAGTTCCGTCGTACCAGATATACTGTTTGATGAAACGCTCAGAACCATCTGGGTCAATCGCGGTAATCGCGAACGTCACATCACCATTCACACAACCCGCCTGTTTATCCGTCGTAAGGGTTAACTCGTATGGTGTCTGAACATAGACTACAGAGCGGTCAGACTCAATTGGTCCGCAGACACCGCCATCATCTACACTGACAAAGAAGTCCAAAACATCACCAGCCTTCATATCCGCCGGCAACATCGGGTCTGAAGAAGAGAACACGTTTTTGTACAAATCTCCAGCTTTCAATGGTTTCCTTTCCCCTTTATACATATAGTAGAACGTATAATCCTTCACGAAAGACTCCTGCGGATCGATGGCAACTGTCACCTCCACTTTATCATCCACAGAACACATGTAATGGTCATCGACACTCAGTGTAGGCACGAAGTTCTGGTTAACCATGAACGAATCCTCTTTACCTGCACCACCATTTGCCTCATTATAGCAAATGTTATCGTAGGCAGTCACGGTGAAATACATCCTATCAGAGACTGTCAACCAATTGGCTTCACGCAAGTTCAATTTTTCCGACGTAGTCGTTGTTGTAAGGAAAGATGGAGTGGTTCGCTTCCAGATATACTCTTGGATTTGTTGCTGTGCCTCCTTCGGCTCCGTAGTAACGGTTAACGTCACCGCCTCATCCGATGTAGGCGGCAAACAGATCTTATGAGATGGGATATCAAACATCAATGTGAATGGAGTATTAAACCTAACAATCCAAGACTCGTCCGACCTAACTGTATCCAACTCACAATGGCTATCATAAGCAGACACAGAGAAATTAGCCGTATAACCTGCAGAAAAGGCCTTTATATAATTATCCTTGTTGAGAATAATACTATCCGCTTCCGTGGAGTCTATAATCACCCCGTTATCATACCAATAGAACTTGGAGACATTATTTCTCGCGTCAGACGGAATAACAAGAGCCTTCAGAAGGAAAGATGCATCATCCAAAGATTTCACGCAATAAGCATCCGGCATATCAGCCAAAGAAACCTTAAAGCCTCCGACACGAATTTCAATCTTCACCGTATCACTCATTTGTGGAGCATTTCCAGACGCACAAATGTCATCATATGAAGTGACATACAGATCAATATCTTTTCCTTTATAACCCTTCAAATCATTATACGTCATCTCCAAGTGGTTAACGGAAGTATTAATCACATTCCAGAATGTCTCATCCTTTGCTTTATAATGCCAGATGAAGTTAGACACCTGTCCGTCAGCTTCCGCAGGTTCTATCCTAACCCTAACACGCAAAAGTATGGTGTCCGGATCGATATCCTTATCACTTGGCACACACACGGAAGAGCCATTGTAATCAACAAGCATTTCATATGGAGAGTTAAACCTGAAGTCAAGTTCGCCATCAGATTTCACCTCGTCACAAATACTATCCCTGGTAATCAGATATATTTTCGCATTCACACCAGCGCGAACCAACCATGGGAAACGCTCGGAATTAATCACAAGAACAGAATCCGCATGATTACCCGTGTACATGACGGTATCTTTCCCACCAATGACAGCATGCCATTCGAACTGTTTCACTTGCAAAATAGAAGTGGCTGGAGAGAAGGAAACATGGACAGTAGCGCTATCGTCAGCCTGACACGTCGTCAACTTGCTTGCAGACAAGCTGGTCTTATACTTGATGCTGACTGCGATCTGCAAAGAATCCGCCACATCATCACATATGTCATCACTTGCCACCAATTTGTAGAAGGAGTTGCTGCTCTCGCCCACCACAAAAGAGTGAGAGAGGCCCGAACCACCTACAAATTCACCATCCTTATACCACTTGTATGATTTAATCAACTTGGCGGCGTTAGGATCCGTCAATCCAGCAGTAACCACCAACTTTTCACCGTACGCCAAACATTCCTTATTGTCCTTTCCTTCGTCGGAAAGATTGAAATCGTAACCATTCAGGAACACCGCAATAGAAGGGGAATTACTATTTGCGCTACAATATTTATCGTAAGCTCTGATGGAATAGTATTTAGTGGATCCCGGTTTAAACACATTCGGATAATTCGTCTTATCAATATAAATCGTGTATGAACTATCCGTAACGACAGTTGGCACTCCGAGGACAGAATCCCTAGACTCACACAGAGTGAAGTATGACAAGTTCGTCATTGCCGTGATAGGACTGATCGTCGCTTTCAAGGTAATGGTATCCGTGGAATTCAAACATATCTTGTCGTTCTCAGCCGAAACCAACAATGAAAGCGCACCTTCACGGATATCAACACCAGCCTTCGATGTAGAATCGTTATTCGAAATGGTACCGCAATCAACAGTTTCGGTAGAGATGATATCAGCCGTCATTTGACGACCGGTTCTATGAACCAAATCCCTATATCTCAGTCGAAGAGTGGTATCGGACGAAGTCGTATCCACCACATCTCCATTTCCGAAGTCCAATCTCCAATTGTAAACCGTAATGATATCGGTCGCCTTAGTAGGAGTGATATGCGCAACCAATTCCATCAACACATCATCATCATTTTGTCCAGGTGTCACACAAATAGGATTCGAACTTGGAACAACAGACACACCATACGAAACATTGTTCACCCTGAAAGGAACCTTCATCGGATCAGCAGGAGCACAGAACTGATCTCCGTCGTTTATCACAGAGACATACAGCGTATCCGATATCGTAGATGTTTCCGACAAGCCATAAGGATAGAAAACGCGAGCCGTATCATTGATAATCACCTCTCGTCCAGCTATTCCCCACTCCCATTTGAGACCGGCCTCCGGCACATCCTTATAGATTTGCACTAGCACGGAGTCGCAACCGATCGTACTAGACTCATTATAATTCAAATTAACAACATGCTTCGCCACCAACGAGAATTTTTGTTGATGGGTACAACCTCCCTCATCGATACCACCGAATATAATCTGCGACATACCTACAGAGTCCGTATTAGCCACCAAATTCCAGTTTCGGTCAAATACCTTCACGTTATAATCCCTATCGATGATGAAATGGATCTGGTCGGAATCAACACCGGTCACCTCCATCGTGTCGACCAGCATCTGGCCAGACTCGCTCATCCAGTACATTTTCCATGTGTGATCACTCCTCGTCAACTGACGACATCCCGTAACAGTAACAGTGTCATCGACGACGAAGCAAACCTTTTCTTCTGGATTATCCCCACACATCGGACCACCGTATGTGTTCTTTATATCAATATCGGAAGTAGCCACGAGGAATTCGTTACAAACATCCCCTGAATGCAACTCCACATCCCTCAATTCATCCACACTGGAGCCGATGATCACCCTATATTGCACATCACCAACGAAACGAGGATCTGTCACGGAGATTGTTGCGGTAGTCTTCTTGTAGGTAGAAACGTCCGAATAATCCCTCATATCCTCCCAGGATTGGGTGTCGTTATCGTAATATTGGAACAAGTAAACAGGATTTTGGATGTAATCACCCTTCTGTTTCGCCACCAATTCCACGTCACTACCGTCACAAACGGTAAGCGCGCCTGTAATCAACTCACCGCCCACCTTGGCTGAAAGCTCAGCCTTAGGCAAACATACGGAGAAGGAGATATCATCCAACAACAAGTCATTACCATTACCGGAAGGACCATTGTTGTAGAGGACAACCCACAAAGACTGCACCTTTTGCGAAGGATCCAACTGCACGTATTGATTAACCTCATGCCATTCGTCAGATCCCGCTGGTATATCCCCAGATTCAATTTCATTATTCAAGATGCTTGCGGCAGGAACAGATCCCATCGTCCTATAGTCACCAGGCAACTCGTCGGAACCCTGATCCTTCAACAGATAAACAGAAACATTTATCGGGTTTTGTGGAGTACCGTCTTCTGTAGTACGTTTAGCCGTCGCATTCTTCACCGCCATACTGAACGCGAAACGGTCCGCAGGACAACCCAAATGCACACGCTGCGCATAGATGGCGGCCTTACTTTTGGAAGTCTCACCACAGTTCACAAACAACATGGCGCCGTTCACGTTACCTGTATTATCGGTACAATCCACATAAGAGTTTCCGTCATGATGGTCCACGGAATCCGGATTCGCCACGATGGCATAGTAACCATCCTGTAGACGGTAAGCCCTATTCCGACCCTCATATTCCGTCCAAGTGTATTCCGGCAGTACTGGGTTCGCCTGCAGATACAAGTGACCATCCGTACCCACAAACTGGTTAGATTTACCATCCCCCAAACGAGTAAACGTAGTGGCTGGCACCACATATCCGTTCGGGTCAGGTGCAATGTATTTCTCGATGTGGTAGGTAGTGGTTCCCTCTGTCAATAGATTCAACGAACCATAGTCTCTATCTTCCCTTACGCTATAGTATCCAGAACCATTACCACTATTTCCTGTAGCCATGATACGAGTCATATAATCCACGCCACTATTATCACCCGAGTAATTACCTGCGTAGCCGACAGTAGAACCGCTTTTCCGGCCAGCGACACCACCCTTCACTGTCATGTCGTTGACGAAGACATCCTTATCGGAAACGTAAGTGTGCTCGTCGATAAAGTAACCGAAGGACTCGTAGAACAAAGTCCTCGTCTGCAATCCACGGCAGTCTCCATTGTCTTCGCAATTAGGCGCCTCATAGAAGAAAGGCGAAGTGGTTTGCCCCGTCTTGTTATAAACGGCGCGATAATACCTATCTTCCGTAGGGAATACATTCAGACGATTGCTCGCATTCGTCTTGATGGTAGTCCAAAGTTCACCATCCTCGGACACTTGCCAATCGAAGACGTTATTACCCAAATCCGGCAACATATCCTCACCGATTGCAACCAACGAGTTGGAATCCTGCATACACATTTCCGTAGGATAGAAGGAAGAGATATAGAAACCGCAACCTGCCACCTTCACTTCCGCATCACCAGCAAACAGGCCATCGACATAAAGCTTGTATTTAGTCGAATTCAGAGGATTCAACGAAATAGTAGGCTCAGTGGTTGTGGCGAGCACCTTCCCGTTATTACGTCTCCACTCATAAGTAGTACCCTCCGTATAGTTGGAAGTAAGAACCACAGGGTCACCCGGGCAAATATTCGTAACGCTGGAAGTGACCTTATAGCCGCAATCCGCCAAAGACAGGCCCACCTTTGCGGAGGAATAAGAGACAAGTCCAGATGAAGTCGTATACTTCAGCAACATCACAATAGAGTCCGTAACCGTATAAACGAAACTATCACGATCATTATAGGTAGACAACCACGTCGTATCTTTGCCGTCATAGGAGAGCAAACCCCAACGCTTAGAGGCGCTTGCGTCACCATTCAACACCTTGAACTTCACATCACCTCCGGTAGTTTTACACACCCTATCCTTATCCGCATAAATCGTACCGCTACAAGAGCCATAAGCGACGCTTACGGAATTGGTCGGTCTGTCGTAGCTAACGCAAAGGAAGCCTGAGGTTTCGTTGTTGATCTGCACTTTCACAGCCTTGTCATTCTCAAGCACCCAACCCTTCGTATTATTGCCCGGCAAATAAATGGTATCAGCTTCGATATCCGTTTCTATGACGATTTCTCCCCTGAATTTATCCAAAGTGAACTGGTAATAATCACCAATGACATCCAATTTAGTGACCTTACCATTCCATCCATTATCAGATCGAACTTTCGTAAATTCCGAAAATGCAGGCATACAACCCAGTGTCAAAGTCGTAGCCACCAAGAAGAATTTCGACAAATTTCTTAAAAAAGACATTGTTTTCATGTTTTTCATGTTCATCGAACTATGTTGTTTCTTACGTAAGTTTCTAAACTCATTTACAACTCCAGCACTTTGTGATGTTCATTTATGTCCACACAAAGACGGGCGAATATACAAAAAATTTACACACAGACCCCCAAATTGACATAAAAAAAGCAAAAAATGTTAAAACAACTCGATAATTCGATGATTTTTAGAGTCAAAATCGGGTAAAATACACCTTTTACGGTCGAAGTTTAAAGACTTTTTAACATCAAAAGGACTGCATGTTGTACAATTTCTTGTAGACACCATCCAGAGAAATCAGCTCCGCATGGCTTCCTCGCTCCACAATCTCTCCATCTTTCAACACGCAAATCTCGTCCGCATTCTTGATCGTGGACAAGCGATGGGCGACAACGATGGTCGTCCTCGTCTTCATCAAACGCTCCAAAGCCTCCTGCACCAGACGCTCGGATTCCGTGTCCAATGCGGAGGTGGCCTCGTCCAAAATCAAGATAGGCGGGTTCTTCAAGATGGCGCGGGCGATACTGATGCGTTGGCGTTGTCCGCCAGAGAGCCTTCCGCCCTTGTCCCCGATATTCGTTTGATACCCGTCTTCCGTCGCCATGATGAAGTCATGCGCATTGGCGATCTTCGCCGCCTCGATGACCTGCTCCTCCGTGGCATCATCCACCCCAAACGTAATGTTGTTGTATATTGTGTCGTTAAATAAAATAGCCTCCTGGTTCACATTGCCCATGTAGGACCGCAGATCGTACGTGGACATGTTCTTCACATTGACCCCATCGATGGTGATCTCACCCTGAGTCACATCGTAAAACCTCGGCAACAGGTCGACCAGCGTCGATTTTCCGGACCCGGACTGCCCAACCAAGGCCACTGTACGCCCCATTGGCACGGTCAGGTTAATATTTTTCAGCACCCAATCCTCCTCATATTTGAACCAGACATCCTTGTAGACAATCTCCTTGCTGAAAGGTTTGACCGCCACAGGATTCGTCACCGCCTTCAACGGATTGGTAGCCGATAAGATGACATCGATACGCTCCAACGACGCCAATCCCTTCTCCACGCTATACATCGCCTTGGAGAGTTCCTTCGCCGGATTGATGATGCTGTAGAAAATGACAAGATAATAGATAAACTCAGAGGCGGACAAGGAACTATTGTCGTTCAGAATCAGCACGCCACCGAAGAAGAGGACCACCGCGATGGTGACCGTTCCGAGGAATTCGCTCATCGGGTGCGCCAGCGAATAACGCCGGTTCATCTTATTCACCACCCGACGCAAGTTATCGTTCATCTTCCCGAAATGGCGGATCACCGCATGCTCCGCATTAAAAGCCTTGATCACGCGAAGGCCGCTCAGCGTCTCCTCTATTTGGGAAAGCAACTGGCCTAATTGGGTCTGGCTCTCCTTCGACGATTTCTTCAAAGAGCGCCCCACTCGACCCATGATGAATCCAGCCAACGGCAACACCACCATCACGAAGAGGGTCAAGCGCCAACTCAGCAGGAACATGATTGAGAGGTAGACAATGATCATCACCGGATTCTTGGACAGAAGTTCGACCGAACTCATGATCGAACTCTCCACCTCGCCCACGTCGCCCAACATACGCGACATGATATCCCCCTTCCGTTGCTTCTGAAAAAAGCCGATATGAAGGTCCACCACCTTGCGGTAGAGCTGGTTACGCAAATCACGGACGATGCCGGAACGCATCGGGATGATGAAATAGCTGGCCAAATAGGAGATGAACGTCTTCAAGAACGTCAGCACGATCAAGGCGACGCTCAGGAGCATCAACGTGTTCATCGGGCCATTCTGCTCGATGTAATGGGAGACCCAACAGTAAGCATTGTTCTTGATGACCGACATGTCCCAAGAAAAGGGCATGTACTCATATACCGCATTGCTCGTCTTGAAAAGAATCTCCAGGATAGGGATCAGCAATGCGAAAGAGAAGAGGCTAAAGACCGTGGAAAGGAGGTTGCATAACACATTCAGCACCACGTAGCCCTTGTAGGGACCCACGAAACGCTTGATCAGCATTATGAAAGGGAATTTCACCTTCTTATTTTCCATCAATCCCACAGTGAAACCCATTAAATACCGAAATAGTTATGCGGAGTAATGGCGCGCAGCTCAGCCTTCACGGAATCGCTCACCTCCAACGTGTCGATGAAACTCTTTATAGAATCTTCCGTAATGCCTGCGTTCGTCCTCGTCAACGCCTTCAACGTCTCGTACGGGTTAGGGTAACCTTCACGACGAAGGATAGTCTGGATGCCCTCCGCCACGACGGCCCAGCACTTATCCAGATCCGCATGCAAAGCCTTTTCGTTCAAGAGCAACTTGCCGATACCCTTCAAGGAGCTTTGGATAGCGATGATCGTATGGGCGAAAGGAACGCCCACGTTACGCAAAACCGTAGAATCGGTCAGGTCACGCTGCAGTCTGGAAACCGGCAACTTAGCGGAGAGGTGTTGCAATATCGCGTTGGCGATGCCCAAGTTACCCTCCGCATTCTCGAAGTCGATTGGGTTGACCTTATGCGGCATGGCTGATGAGCCGACCTCGCCCGCCTTGATTTGCTGTTTGAAATACTCCATGGAGATATATTGCCAGAAGTCGCGGTTCATGTCGATCATGATCGTATTGATACGCTTCAGGCAATCGAAGATGGCGCCCAAGTTATCGTAGTTGGAGATTTGGGTCGTCCACTGCTCACGAGACAAGCCCAGGACATCGTTCACGAAGTGGTTACCGAACGACTTCCAATCAAAGTGAGGATACGCCACATGATGGGCGTTGAAGTTACCCGTGGCACCACCGAACTTAGCGCTGCAAGGCAATGACTTCAGTTGGTCGAATTGAGTTTGGAGACGGCTGACGAAGACCATGATCTCCTTACCCAAGCGAGTTGGGGAGGCCGGTTGTCCATGGGTTTTGGCCAGCATCGGGATGTTCTTCCACTCCTCTGCCCTCTTAGCCAATTCGGAGATCAGCTTCTCCATATTAGGCACATAGACCTGCTCCAAAGCCTCCTTGACGGAGAGAGGAACAGAAGTGTTGTTGATATCTTGGGAAGTCAATCCGAAATGAATGAACTCCTTGAATTGCTGCAAACCGAACGCATCGAACTTTTCCTTGATGAAATATTCCACCGCCTTCACGTCGTGGTTGGTGATTTTCTCGATGTCCTTGATCTTCTGGGCATCTTCCAAAGAGAACTCTTTGTAGATGCTTCTCAGTTGTGAGAACTTGCCATGGTCGAAAGACTTCAGGTTATCCAAAGGCAACTCGCACAGGGCGATGAAATACTCCACCTCCACACGAACCCGATAACGAATCAAAGCGAATTCAGAAAAATACTCAGACAAGGATTCAGACTTGCTCCTATATCTTCCATCCACAGGAGATATTGCTGTAAGTGCACTCAATTCCATAATAACATTCAATTTGAATCGCAAAGGTAATGAATAAACGTGAATAAATAAGGGGACGGACCGCAAAAAATAAGAAATTCCACAATTGGAAGGCGATTTTGTTCAGAAATCAAAATTTAAAAGCCAAGAATTAAGAATAAAATATCGCTTGAATTTTAAAAAATAAAGAGGAAGGCAGGGATTCCTCCTTTCGGATTCATACCTGCCTTGTTTTATCGGCCAAGCGAACTAGAAGTAGCACACCTGGCAATCGGTTCTACTTATTTTCCTCTGATCAACGTGAAGTGACCCGTGAATTGTTGACGGATCTCCGGCACATTGATGATGTACCAATAGTCGGTGGAAGGCAACGGATTTCCGTTGTAAGTACCATCCCAATCAGACATTGAGCTATCGAGTTCAGCGATGACCTTACCTGTACGGTCAAATATCTTCACAGTACTCTTAGGATAAGCCTCCAGAATCGGAGCCACATCCCAGACCTCGTTCAGTCCGGATCCATCAGGAGTGAAGTATTCCGGAATCGGGACAGGAGGTTGTGAGACATTAAAGACAGTGACACCGACACAACCCATCTCATCGCGCGCATATGCGGTATGCAGCACTTTGTACGCTAGGTTCTCATAGAGGTTATCGCTCTGCCACTCCTGCTTATCCATCTTGTATTCGAACGTGCCGGAGCCACCGGAAGCCACCTCTATCTTGCGTGTCGTAAAGCCCAACGAATCGATGTACAACACTGGAGTCGGAATCACTTTCACATTGATGGAAGCAGAAGCATCACCACAAGAGGAAGTCTCCACCAACAGGGTGTAATCACCGCTCAATGTCGGAGCCATGACAAGTTTCAATTCCCTTGAAACAATTTCTCCCTCAGGATCCGTCCATGCGAAACTACTGTACTCTTTGCCAGTCACCGTAGGGGAGACCATGATGTCAGAGCCCTCACAGACGGTCTTCTCCTCGTCCATCGTAACCGTAGGTTTTTCCTTGACGGAGACAGGTATCTGATCCGACACAGGGCAAAGTCCTTTCTTCGTGATAACGAACGGATAAGCGCGTGATTCTGTAGGAGCGACCACTATCGAAGAGGCCTTCGTGCCGTCTTCCGTCCACTCGACCTCGACGTCCTCTTCCTCCGAAGAGACTTCGATCGTCACCTCGTCACCCGAGCAAGAGACCGCATCCTCTGTCACCGTATAGACAGCTGGGGTGACGATTTCCACCGCAAGCGTATCGCTGACCGCCTCCTGACTACCATAGGTAACCACCGCGAAGTAAGAAGCGGATGCCTGCGGATAATCATGGATCGACAAGCCCTCACCGCTAAGTTTAGAGAGATTAGCCTCCCCGTCCAGCGAGTACCAAGCGAGATGATACTGATCCGGATAGAGGAGATGACCCGTACCCGTCGTATCGGCGGTAACCTTCACGCCATCCTCGACGCAGACAACATCGGCGGAGACAGAGATGGAGACAACCGCCTTGGCGTCAACCAAGACCTGAACCTCCGTCTCGGAGTCGCAATAGCCATTCGCCGAAAGTGTGACGGCGAAGAGTTCATCCTTCTCCATATCTGTCACTGTGAACGGATTGCTAGCACCATCATGAAGGTCACCCTTCCAGGAAACGGTCGCATCGGAAGGAGTCAGACCGAGAATCTTCAAATCGGCGGAGCCGCCATGAGGCACCAAGACCGTAGTAGGCTCGGCGAACAAGACATACGGTTTGACCTCAAGTTGGGCGGTGGTCTTCACGTCAGAAGTCTTCGCCAAACAGATACCGTTGCTTACCTCGTACGTATACTCGCCGCTATCATCCTTGTCCACATTATCAAGCCGCAAGGTCGTTTGACCCGCGAATTCGCTCAGTTCGTTACCATTCTTCATCCACTTGATATACGAGCCGGACATAGATGGGTCATATCCGCTGATGGTAAGGACTGCGGAAGCGGATGATTTCTCGCAGATGGAAGTATCCAACAAGGAAAAGTCTGCCGTCAAGGAGAGCGGATAAACCTCCACCACAACCGTATCGGAAGTCTCGCACTTGTTCATGAAGGATAGCACATACGTGGTTGTCGTCGCTGGGGAGACCGAAACGTCCTTATCCGAGCCCACTAGGCCACCAGACAGATCAGACCATTTAAAGTCTTGTCCATCATGGGTGGTGGACAATTCCACAGGTTCGCCTTCGCAGATCTTGAGATTATGAGTGGCTTGGTTGTTCGCCAACACATCGCCCGTCAGTTCACCCTTGCCGACCGTCACAGAGACAGTGGTATCCAAGTGGCACGCACCAGCGGAAGCCGTCAAGTGATAAGAATGTACCTCACCGAACACTCCTGATTCATCTTTCGTGTCGAGCACATCGGCACTACCCGTAGCCGCACCACTCCACTCGTATGAAACAGAGGAGGTGGTACTTGTCGCAGATGCCTTGAGATGGATATCACCATTCGGGCAAACGCTGGAAGGAGCATCCACCACGAGGTTGGTAAGGTCATCGATGGTGGCATTCATCTCGATCGTGTCGGATGCGCAATAGCCAATGATATTCGGTTCGGAGAATATCGTATAATATGCGTTCGCATAGAAGACAGTACTCTCCGTCAACATCAGTTCGGAAAGAGGATTCACACAATTCCTGTCCGTGAAGTAATAGTAGTTCAGCAAAGAGGTGTCGACCGTATTCGCCAAGTGGATATACTTAGAGATTTCAATCACCTCCCCGCAGGTCTGTGGCAATGCGTCGACTTTGATCTCCGGATTAGGGAAGACCGTCACCTTCACCTCCGCCTTCGTGCTGACCGTACCATCATTCTTATGCTTCTGCGCCACCTTATAGATCGTCACGCCGACCGTCTCCGTGCTAGGCACAGGGGCGGAAGCCAAAGGAGAGGCATAGTTATCTTCAGGGGAGAACCATTCCAGTTCGTAATCAATATCCCTAACTTGACCATTATTCGTGTTAATGCTAGCGTTATTCTCCAACGAGAACGCCTTCGCATGGTGGCAATAATTCATCGGGAAGGTGTTTGGCATCAATGCGTCGCTCAAGATAACCGTGATACGCACCGTGTCACTCAAGCAACCGCTCTCCTTATGACGTTGCTTAACGAAGTAGGTCAATCTCACATCTTCATTTTCAGACCAACTATTATCTTTCTTAGGAGAAGGATCCGTAGTGCCCAATTCGTTCATCGCGTCATCGAACCATACCAGTTCATAGTCCGAGTTGTCGGAAGCAGTGACAGCACTAGGATCCTTGGACAAGAGTGGTTCGAACGATCCATCAGCCGCGGCCTCCGATTTCAGGTAATTCACGGAGAGAGAACCCGTCGCCACAGGGACGAAAGTAGACTTCACCGCGAACTTCACCGTATCGCTCACGCAGACGTGTCCCGATTCTATTTCATAAGACTCCACCACACCATACGACACCACTTCAGTCTGGGTCTGAGCCAACGGAACGCCCGTCACGCTCTGTCCGTCGACAGACCATGAGAAGGAAGAACGGTTCGCATCGTACAAAGGAGAATTGCTCTTCACCTGCAAAGGTTCATATTGCTCACCCTTGCAATATTGGGTGCGGTTCATGGAAACGTCAGGGAGAGGCACCTCGACAACCGTAACGACAAGCGGCACTTTCCCGCTCTCGTTAGCCGGGTTACCCACCTCACGCTGGCTGACGTAGTAGGTTATCGCACCAGCGACGGAGGTATTAGGCGTACGATCCGCCTCGCTAGTCAGTTCATTTCCGTCACTGTCATAATAGACCACCTCCCAAGAGGCATTGGAATCACTCACCTCACTCACAGTAGCGGTGATAGGCTGGGCCGTCTCGTTCAAGCAGTAAGATACATTTACAGGGACAGGCACGGTGGTACCGCTCACAACGACAGTGACAGGGAGCGTGTCGCTCACACAGCCAACAGGTTGGGTGCGATTCACATAATAATGGTAAGTGACCGTCGAGCCAGCGGCAGGAACATCCGGGATAGGAGCGCCCTGCAATAATTGGTAATTCTCGTCATACCAATTGTAGGTATATCCGCTCTCCACATCGACCACCGAAGGGTCTTGTTGAAGGAGGTTCTTATCGAATTTTCCGTTAGCGGCGGTATCGCCCAGGATATAAGAGACCATACCCGTACCCGTCGGACCAGAGATTGCCCTCAGGGTAAACTCCAGCGTGCTCGGCTGACGGCTCTCGCAACCCGACTGAGTGGTCATGGTATAAGAGAACTTATAATCACCCGCCTCCGTCAATCCATTGATGTCCGGTTGGGTTGTCGGTTGATTCTGCGCATCGAACCAAGAGTAGGATACACCATTCGACAACATATTATTCACCTCATTCTCGAAAGCGGTGACATCAGCATTTCCCTTGCAGAACGGATCGATCATGAAGTTCGAGCCGACCGGCAGTTTCTCCACGGTCAGGACAAGCGTGTCGGTTGGGGAATGGCAAGGATCCCTTGTGGTACCAGAGACAACGTACACCATATACTTGTATTTACCCGCTGAAATCGGGGTCAATTCAAGCGTATTGCTAGTTGACTCCCCAGTAATATCCACACCATTCTCAAAGAATATATACTTATAGTTTCCGACAGGGCCCGCAACCAGTTTGACAGACTCTCCGGCGCACACCGTATCTTTGGAGATTTGCAAAGAGGTGTTCGTGAGCGGGCATTCCTCGCCACAACCGCTCACCGCCTGGGCCATGATTTCATTATGGGCATGACCAAGCAGTTTAGCCTTCGCGAGGTTGATTATTTTTTGAGAGCACTCTTTCACCGTACCTTTCCACGTCACCGTGAAGGTGTCACCGAAGGCGATCGGGTTATTCGCCAGACCCGTCCAAACGATAGAGTCACCATCCGCACCCTTCAGCAATTTACCTGTTCCAGCGGCGGAACCGTTATGGAACGATTGGAAAGAGCTCTCATCAACCTCCACCTCTGCAGGGACAAGGTCCACGATAGAGAGGTCATAGGCGTAGTCGGTATGGACATGGATGTTAGAGAATTTGAAGTCTCCTGCCTCAATACCATTAAAACCTAAACATCCAGCAGTTGTTGTTGTTAGATTATCAACTGTAAAAGATTCTGAATTCGTGGTGTCATTATCCACCCAAACACGCATAATTCCATCAGTCAATTGGATACGCAATGTGGCTTCCGTTCCTTGGAACACAATACTTGCCTCTTTTTTTAATTGATTTCCATCGTAACATGTAAGCTTCATAGTTGACCAATCAAGACGAATATCCAATCTTATTTTGTCACGAAGAACAACTTCTGTTGATGCATAAGATGTAAAAGCGCAATTCATCTCCACATAACTGTTTTTCGAATATGACTTGTTAAACTTCGCAGTTGATCCATTTGGCAAACTCAATGTACCATTTGACAAAGAAGCTCCACTTAAGGTCCAATCCTGAGTAGAAGCACCCGCATTATTGAAGATGGCGCCATGCGTTTGTTTGTACCCGATTGTATATGTAATCGGGTCACCTACGCTATATGAATCTTTATCGGCAACTTTTGTCAACGTAGTTGGAATAATCGGATCCGGGACTTTTGCACACGTCACGGTAACGACAGCCACATCACCCACCGGAGAGTTTTTATCCGCTAAAATCCAAGCCACGTTTTCTGTTTTCTCATCATCCGTCAAGCAATCCTTCCCAGAAGGGAAACTAGCTTCAGCAGTATAGACAATCGAACCCTTTTGTTCTATCTGCATAACAGGGATCTCCCACTTCACAACCCATCGTCCATCAGCAATTTTATAAGAATCCCAGCTAGCGCCGTAGTCTTGAAGAGGGCACTTGTTTTGGAAAGAGACGAACGTCATTCCCGCAGGCAAAGTATCAATCACAACCACATTATTCGCCTCACGTCCTGCCATCGGACCTGTACCCAAGACACGACGCCACACATAACCATCAAATTCCTCCACCAGAATATTATCCACCGTATGTCGAGGGGTCTCACAAATATTTGGGGAATACTCATTGACAGGAATTTCTATCGACTCACCAGTTTCCATATCAATCAACTGATGAGAAGGCGTAATCGGATAATAATTACCATCATCCGCATCAGAGGCTTTGGCATCCCAGGACCAATCATCTCCAAAGTTGGTGGAACTCCACGTTGACGGGAACAAATAGCCGAATAGACGTAAAGGCTCCGCACCTCCCTTATGAATTCTGGTTCCCATGCCATAATAATTGCAAAGATGTCCTGTAGTTGTCACCAATAAAGGAGCGAACCGAAGAATAAGTCTCTGGTTCCACCTTCCATGTTCATCTTTGTCCTCCACAATTGTTTCGTGAGAGACAGTCACCTGATCTGTCGGTTCTCTTTTTCCCTCATAAGTCGCTGTATACCATCCCCATCCAACGTTACAGTCAGAAGAAGAGACCTCGCACTTAAGATTGGAGTCATATATATAATAAGAAACACGATAGTTACCATAATTGATATATGACTCATATGCATCGTTATACAACCTAAATTTAAGCCACAACTGAGAACCATTCGCATCGCCCGAATTGGCAAACGCCACATTAACCCTAGAACGACCACCATCAAGCCAACCCGCTTTAGATGAGTTTTCGAAATTAATCGTATAAGTAACCGTATTACCAGGATTAACCATCTCGACATCAGCAAGTTTCTCAATCATCAATGCACGTTTGATGACATCCACACAGTTTCGTTGGTAAGTGGCTGTCACATAGTTAGGGAACTCGTTGGAAGTCCATCCTGATCCATTAGAGCAAGTGATTTCGGCTGTAGTACAATAACGCCCCGATGCATTCGGGCCCACCTGCACCTCATAAGAAACCTGCCCCATCGTTTTTGACAAACCACCTGTTACAAACCCAGGGACTGTACCTATTTTCCAAGTAACAGTTCTATTGGACTCATTATATACACCTCCATCAGAAGCGCTGATAAACACAAAATCTTTCGGCACATTTTCAACAATAACAACATCCTCTGCGTCAACGGAGCCATAGTTCCTATAATCGAGCAAATAGGTGAATTTGTCGCCTGTATAACAGAAAGTGACACTATCTTTTATCGCCCTATATATTTTCATGTTAGCCATAGGGTTCATTTGAGATGCGGCAGGATAATTACCAGAAGCGACAAGCATACCCAAATGACGGAACCAACCATGGTAATAATGAGGGTCGGAACCCAAATAGTTATCCGTACCGCCAACTGGCTCCCATTCGATGTTACACTGACGATACAGCATACCCATCAAATCATAATCCTGCATTGCGACCGCTGTGATAGAGCCCACTCCAGGCATCCAATTCAAATTAAAAGTGGATTGTTCAACTCCATCGGGAGTATAATAATACGACAAGGTCATCGGACCCTTAAACGACACATCGGGACCACCTCCGAATGTTTTACATTCAGTATTCCAAGGGCTACTTTGAGGCGAATTCAAGAAAACATTAAACTTCTTCGCAACATCGTACTCAAACGTATTTGATTTATACTCAATCTCATGAGTATTCTCGTTCCATGTGTAAGTAGGAGTGCCATGCCACATGTAATTCAAAATAGTACGCCAACAGTAACGGAAATCCTCACCATCAGCATAATTTTTCACTGCAGTAATCTTGTTTCCCTCTGCATTAAACGTAGCAATACCCGCACAAGGGATGTGCTTTTCACTTAAATTCGTGGTTTGAGAAATCAACCAGTCAGAAGAAGACTCCGCTCTACGGAATTGCATGATCATAAAATCCAACTCTTCATCACTGTCATTCGCCAATTCCTCTGCGGACTTATCCTTAAAATCCTGCAATAAATCAGCAAATTCATGGAAATAAGAAGGAGCAACATAATCTATGCATGGACTAGTACAACAAGAATTCAATGCCTGATAACCTGCGGGCACAAATTTATTATTAGAATACGCCCAACCTGTAGCTTCACCATCCTTGTCACATCTTTTAATGAAGCCATCAAATCCAATGCACCCACTATACATCATCTTTCCCGTAGGATTCGACACTTCCTGAAATCTTCCTCTCCTAACCAAACCTTGAACGACTTCAATAAGATCCTTTTTATAAGATATAGGCTGACCAGTCGCATCCTTAATACCCATGTAATCGCCCCATTGCTTCCAAGCGACATATAAGGCCATCACCACGTCAAAAGCACCATCTGGCGCAACACCTTCTCCATCGGCCTCAATTAAGGCACCCGCTTCATAGTCAAAATTTGGGAAATTAACCACACCATCGATATGGCGTCTGATTTTTGTAATTCTTTTATCATGGACACGAAGCCATAATCCATCGAATGTGGTCTTGTCAGCCATATATGCAGCACCTAACAACGCATAACCGTCACCTTCGGAACCGTCATAAGGCATACCCTCATTACCTTTGATGTATTTCACTCCGTCAAGTTCATCCCCCGTATAGATAAAATGATTACATGCGATCTGCCATGCGTCTCTTATATCTTGTTCCATCTCCGCATGTACAACACCATCCGCATTCTTCGTACCCAAATTACCCAAACTGTGAGAATCGCCAAAAGTATACGATAAAAACTGAGGAAACGGATACGCTGGGTTACCCGAATTGATATGAGATTGCACGGCCGCATCCACTCTCGTTACCATCAACAGGAGCGACAAGAGCGCAATCAGCCTTTTATGAATAGTTATAAAGCGAACCATGGTTGAATAATATTTTCGTTTAACCTACTATATAAAATACTAAGTTGCAAATATAGCATTTCCTTTGAAAGTTTAAAACATTTTAACATACGATTTCCGAGGAGTTCATCCTGTGCCCTCCCCAAGAAACGCTCATACACCTTTCTAACGCTCATCACACCTTTTATTTCAGCCCGTACTATACGGGAATACATTTACACTTTATCAAGCAGGAAACGGCATGACCGTTATTCCTCTACCGTCTTCACCATCTTCTTGTCACCGACCACGTAAACGCCCGGCATCAAGCCCTTCAACGCCTCCGTCTCGAGAACATGCTTTCTCACAAGGACACCTAAGCTGTTATAGACATCCACATACGGATTGTCCGACGGCACAAGAGAGAGCCCTGTACCCTCCTTGTCGACAATGATCAACGGTGCGGAGCTGACCGACTCCCTGTCGCTTGTGGCATGGCTTCCGCATGCGATCTTTTTAGCGTCACCTCCCACGTACTTGCACTGGTAGGAGAATCCATCCTTCGTGCCTAAGTCCATGCTTCCCGCAGAGTAGGTCACAATACCCGCATAAGGCTTACCATCAGCAGGTTGGAACGTCGCGGAAGTTTTCTCGTCCGTAAACTTGACGAACTCGAAGCCCAACGGAATGGTGTCGGTCACCATGACATTCTTCGCCACATCACCGTTCACGAACGGGCTATTGCCAAGGATCTTACGCCACACATAGCCATCAAACTCCTCCACCAAGACATTCTTCGTGAGTTTCGACACGCCGTCGCAAGCCGTCCGCAAGAGGCGGTCCACCGGCTGAGGCTCCTCCAAGGATTGGAAGGAAGGCGTGACCGGGAAATAATAGCCTTCGTCACTGTCATTGATCAATTGGGAGAAGCCCGCCTTCCAATCGAGTGTCTTCCAACTCGCATCATAGAAACGGGCCACCACACGCAACGGGTACTTCGTTCCCTCGCAATTGAACTTAGCGGCTCCGGCCATCTCGTTCAGATAGTAAGTGGAGGCAGCCAAGGCATGAGGGAACTGCACGGAGAACATACGGGTGCCATCCGCCAAGACCTCATCCTTAAAGACGAAATCGTTAGCGTTCGTGCCCATCGTCGCGCCATTCTGCGTGCCCTCGATCAGGTCGAACGAGCATTGGAGGTTGGTCGCGTCCTTCAAATCCTTGAAGACCGTGACACGATAGTTTCCATTGTCGACATAAGGTTCCACCGCATCATGATAGATCTTGAACATCAAGTTATATTGCGCGCCCTTCACCTCGTCGGCCAACGCCACGTTGACATCCGGTCGTCCGCCCGTCAGCCAAGGAATCGTGTCGTTCGAGAGGTTCACGCTGAAGGTGACGACATCGTTCTTCTCCACCTCCGTGACATCCGACGTCTTCGTGACGGTGAGGTTCGTAGGGATCACCTCAATCAGGTTGCGCTGCATCGTCGCCGTGACATAGTTCGGGTAGAGGTTCGTCTTCGAGCCCAATCCGTTGGCGCAGGAAATCTCAGCGGTGGCCTGGTAGCGACCAGACGCACCACTCTTCGCCACGCATCGGTAGGAGACCGTTCCGATTGTCTTCGAGAGGTTCGGAGCGGAGAAGTCGATCGCCTCGCCCTCCATATTATCGCTCTTCAGACCCGCCAATTGGTCCATGGTCCACGTCAACGTATGGGTCGCGGCATCGTACGTTCCGCCATTGTCCGCATCCAAGAAATAGAAATCGGTCGGCAACTTCTCAACGATAACGACGCTTTGCGCATCCACGGAACCATAGTTACGGTAGGAGAGCAGGTAGGTGATGGTATCCCCCACGTGGCAGCAGGACATGCTATCCTTCAGCGCCCTATAGATCTTCAGGTTAGGCTGAGCCTTCATTTGGGAAGGCGCAGGATAGTTGCCCGTCAAGGCCATCAAACCCGTTTGGCGGAACCATCCGCTCATATAGTTGGAGACCCATTGTTTATCGGTTGTTTGACCTTTGGCGTCCCAGTTCTCGTAGATCACATTGAACAAGTCGCCCATCAAATCATAATCTTGTGCACCGATTGCGGCGAAAGCGGCGGCGCCCTTTTGCATACCCAGTGCGGAAGTGTTCGCGTCATCGAGGGTAGCGCCCGTCATCGGATCAATCTGCCAGCCCATCATCCTCGGGCCCGAATAAGGGATCTTCTTATCCCCCTTCGTGTAGCAAGTGGATCCAGAGCCCCAATGGGCAGGGTCGCGCATATAGTCGGACAATTTCACCGCAGCATCGTATTCATATTTGTTCGCACCCTCCTCGACCTGGTGGGAGACAGGGTTCCAAGAGTAGTCGGGGTTGCCGTGCCAAACATAGTTGCTGATGGTACGCCAAGGGCAACGATAGTCCTCACCATCCTGGAAGTTGGAGTAGGTGGTTTGGCTACCGTCACGGCTGCAAGTGTTCCAGCCAGCGGTAGGCAAAGAGGTTTTGTTCTTACTGATCAGATCGTTGATCAACCAGTCGGAAGAGGCTTCACCACGGCGGTATTGCTCAGCCTCCCACTCCGCCGTGGTACCGATCTCATCTTTTAGGGAAAGAATCAGATCGTGGAACTCACGGAAATAGGCGGGTGCGCAATAGTCGATATGCTGTTGTTCTCCACCCTCTTTCGCATAGAGAGGATAGACAGGGACACCATTCCATTCGATGTAGTTCTCCTTCTGCAAAGCCCAGTCCGTCAACTCTTTCCAAGTATCGCCACCCCTCATATAGCCGTCCAGACCGATCAGACCCGTATTGACGGGGCGAGGGTTCTTATCAGGGTTACTGGTGCTCATCGCCACCAGACCACGCACCACATTGATCATCTCCTGCTTATAGCTGATAGGGTTTCCGCAAGCATCCTTGACGATCTCCCCCTTATCGTTCCGCATGAACTCACCCCACTGTTTATAGGCGACATAGAGCGCGAGCGCCACATCGACGTCACCGTCCGCCGCCGTATTGCCGCCCTCGTCCGCGCCGTCACTGATGGCGAATTCACCATAAGGATAGTTAGGCGCATTATCGGTACAATCCTTGTATCGTTTCGTATGCACGCGCCGTTTGTCATGCGTGCACATCCAGTAGCCGTCGAACGTCACCTTGTCCGCCATGTAGGCAGCGGCCAGCAAAGCGTAGCCATCGCCCTCGGAGCAGTCGTAGGCGGCCTTGTAAGGGGTCCAGATATATTTTATGCCCTCATGTTCATCGCCCGTGTATTCAAACTCGTTCGCATGCTGTTGGTAAGCCGTACGGATAAGTTGTTCCATCTCGGCATGGGTCAGACCCTCCGGGTTATTCGTTCCCAGGTTTCCGCCACACGCATACTCCAAGAACTGTGGGAAGGGATAGGCAGGATTACCCGAGTTGATATGGACAGGGACGGCGGCGAACGAAGCCAACGTGCCGAAGCACAAACCGGCGCACAACACCAACGATTTCTTTAGAAAACGATTCATAATGGTCACAATTTTATACTTATATAAGCGAGGGGATCACCCCTTCGGTCATTTCAAATAGAGGATGGACTCGGGGCCCATATTGAACAACAGATCCAGCACGCTCATGTCAGGCACGAAGCCGAACTTCTGGTCGAAGACTTGATAATAAGGCCTCAACGGGAGGGAAGACTCTGTTTTGGGGGAGAAAGCCTCCCGCAAATCTTGGCAAGAGGGTTCCGTCAGATAATCGTCCGTCAAGGAGAGCTCCGGCTTCAGTCCGATCAGCTCCATCACGACCCGCATCAGCTCCATGTTCAGATCGATGAGGAACTCCGTCTTCTTCGTATAGAAAGGCTCGAAATCATCCTTATAGTATTCAAAGAAAGGCGAAGAGTTATAAGCCGAGGCGATTGCCCGCCAGTGCACCTGTTGCCAGTTCTCCACGTAAGCGATCCGCAGATCCTTCACGCACATCTTTCCGCCCGTGTTGACCACCGGCACAGAGAGGTCCATCACCCCGTTGCCCGTCAGGATCCTACAGCGGTTGCGATAGGTCTGTTTATGGTAATGGTCGTACTGCTCGATGCGCACATGGTCAGCCGAAGCGACCGCCTGGTAATAGGAGACGGGGCCCAAGTAGGCGGAAGAGAGCAAAACCGAGCCAGCCATAGCGTCACCTGCCATTTTTATCCTTTTTCCTCTTGGTCATACCAGACGGACGTTGTTGGCACAATGGAGTAGCCAACACGTCCCAGCTCTCGGAGACCTCCCAATTGGCACGCACCTTGAAATTCTTATAGAAATAGTAAACCTTCTCCGGAAGGATTCCCTCCCGAAAGTTTCCAGTATCCCACACACCATTTTGGTTCTCGTCCATGATGATTCGGGCGAAATAGGTGCCTCCATTCAAGTGTTCGAACGTAATCACATTATCCTTCACCGGGCAAGAGCGCACCACCTCCTCCTTTGTATTCAAGAGTTCGATGAAGGCATTGCCCTGCACATTCGACAGGGACATCGTCACCTTGCCATACAATTCTTCTCCCAACATTTTAAACATCAGAGAGATCGAATCATTATGGTTACCATAAAAGTCATACGCGCAAGCCGAATCGATTGCAAGCGAGAAGGAACTATCAGGGTGTAATTCAGGTGAAGAGATGAGATACCTCCTGCTATTGTCTCTGGCGCTATCCTTGACGAGGGAGAACGGCAGCGGTGTACGCAATGAATCAGTAGCCCTATACAGATGGATTTTACGCTCGTCGATAGAAGCGAGCGGTCTTTCCCAAACCAAGGCAGGCTTTTCCGTAATACCCACCGTCGAGAAGTGAGTAAAGTCGACAAGGTTCGTACGGCGGAGTTTACGGTTATGTTTCAAAGCTCTTTTCTGTCTCGCATCCTCCTGTTGGGCAGCCTTCAGCTCATTCTTCAGGAACGAGGAGGTCAGCGTCGCCTTAAGGGTGTCCACGCAAGGAATCAAGGTCCCGGCGGAGTCAGTTTTCAGGTACGACATCGACAACACGATCGTATCCTTGCGGTAGAGATTGCTGTCGGTAACCCAACAACGGATGGTGTCCGCCATCTTATTCGCCTCCATCAGGAACCAATTGTCCGCCACAGTATCCACCAAAGCGATTTTCGGCAGGCTCTCCTCCATTTTTTCGAAATAGAGGGTGAACTGATTACGGGTAGGACGCTCGATTTTCTTAAATTGCTGGAAGTTAACCTTTTCATGAAAGAAGCGCAGTATAATGCTATCCGGGGCGTACTTGCGCACTTCCCGTCGGATAATCGTATCAATCTTCATGGAATCGCCATAGACAGTGTCAATCCGCTGTTCTATCAAGAGGGAAGGAATCGCAACGTCACCCTCCTGTACGGCAATACCCTCGGCGGATTGATCGAAGAAGAAATTGTTATTCATATCCTCAAGCGCAAAGATCCGATACTTTTTCTGCGCCGCACCCCTGATATAAAACTGTCCGCCCGCCTGTGTCTTCGCAATACGTTCAAACGGACGCGTGAGGAAGGAGGAATCCGCGTCATCGCTATAGATACCGACCACCGCACCCTCTACGGGAGACAGATCCTCCGCATTCAATACAATACCCGAAATGACCATGCTATCCAGCTGGTCGCCCGTCGAAAATGAATAGAGGAAATTGCTGACCTTGTTGTTCTCCGTAAAGTCACCGATGGAATTGCCGAAATCCAGCGTATAGGTAGTGTTCGGCTGCAATGAATCCCGCAGCTCCACAACGATTTTCTTACCAATAGCCTTGGCGGAAGGATTGCCCTTTTGGGGAGGAGAAACCGTCAAATTCTTAAACGGGTCATTCAACTGGAGATATTCATCGAATTGAATCTCCACCCGCTTACTATTCACATTCAGCGCCCCATTCTTAGGATTGCTGCCCAAATAGGTTGGAGGTACAGCATCCGCCTTGCCTCCCGTCGGACCTTGCGCCATGTTCGCACATGCGCCCATTAGCATAAGCAACAAGGCCGAAACCCACAGATATATAACGTTCTTTCTATCCATTCTTCCGCAAATTAGCGCAAAGATAGCAATAAGAATTAAGAATTAAGAATTAAGAGTTAAGAGTTTTTGAATCGTTGATTCGACATGGTAGGGACAAATAACATTCATCCTTTCCCCAATTAGGAATTAAAGCTAGTTCGACGTAGTCATTTTTGAAACGTTGCTCGACTGATTCTAAATTTTTAACTCTTAATTTTTAACTTTTAATTTTTAACTTTTAATTCAAAAACCATTATCTTTGCGTTATAATAACATATTTGTTTTATTTGCACCATCATGTGGAAGGACTTCTTATTTTTCTCGAAAGGAGAACGGAACGGGCTATTGGTTTTAGCCTGCTTGATACTATTAATGTTCGCGGTTAACTTTTGCATCCCCTCTCAAGCGACGATGCCAAGCGAAGTGGAACAAGTCAAAGAACAGACAGACAGTCTATTGGCGGAAGAAGGTGACACGACACTTTCCTTCCTCAAAGAGCCGGACAGACGGAGGGCTGACGCAGGGAACAAACGCCCCCAACAATATCACGCCAAACAAGGACATAAGCCCATCCATACAAAACAAGGACGTCCTCAAAAGGAGGAAGGGAAAACATTCGCCTCACAATCCCTCAAAAACAGAGAATACGAAAAGCTGAGAATCGAACTGAACACGGCGGACACCACAACGCTGAAGCAGCTACGGGGAATCGGCAGCAAACTTTCCCAACGGATTGTGAAATACAGGAAAAAGATAGGCGGATTCACCCACAAGGAGCAACTGAAGGATATCTACGGGCTATCGGAAGAGACCTATCGGCACATCTTGCCCCACGTATGGGTGGACACGACCGCCAAGGCAAGGAAAGGATCATCGACCAAAGAATAGCCCCCCATCAAGGCTTGTTTTTGCGCCACTTCTCAATGTTCTCCTCGAACTTCTTCACCTTCTTGGCGCTTTTGTTCGCGCGGAACCAGTCGGAAACACGGATTTTCTCAGGGATATCCGCCCCTTCATCGATCAAACGTCTGGAATCACCCGTCTTCACGATTTTCACCCTATCGTACAATTGCAAGCCTGCATCAAAGGTGGAGAGAGAGAGCGTATCGCCCGAGAAGGAGATCCGCTGGAAGTAGCGGCTGTCCGTGCCCCATTTCGCCACATCGCCATGGAACTGGAGCATGTAATCTTTCCTGGAACAATAGGATACCAAACGGAGCGGCTCAGTCATCCCCTTGTCTGAAGAAGCATCCACATTGAAGCGGGCATATCCATGCTCATGGCCCTGCAGCACAAGGTCCACTCCCTTCTCACAGACCAAATCGTCAAAGAACTGCTTGACGACCCAATTGTTCATGGAACTCTTAATGGAGCGGATCGGATGGTGAAGCACCACAATCTTCCACCTCTCCTTGCATGCGGAGAGTTCCTTTTCGAGCCACATCCGCTGCGACCAGAGGCACCAGAAATCCTTGTTGGAATCCAGTAAGAAGAAGCGTGCATCGCCCATCTTGAAGGAAAAGAGCGCATTGTCGTCATGAGCCTCCATATCGTAGTAAGGGAAGACCAGCGGGAAACGTTCCTCCAACGTACGCGTAACGCCCTTCAGATACTCATGATTACCCGGCACAGAGACAATCGGATAAGTGTAGGCGTAAGAAGAGAGAGAAGCGAAAACCTTCTCCCAATACTTGTCCATCGGCCGTTCGATCAAATCGCCGCCGAACAGGAGGAACGAAGCATCCGCGTTATGCGCCATGATGTTCGGAAGCAAAGAGTCGAAGGCGTTATCGTCCACCTCATCCTGCACGTCACCGAAGTAGAGGAAGGAGAAGTCGTCCGAAGCGGCCGGCATATGGAACTGCATCCAAGCCGACGTGTCTTGTCCGACGCGCACCCTATAACAATAATCCATATCCGTTCTAAGGGAATCCAACAAGACCGAAAAGTACGCCGCGACACCCGCCCGTGAGCGGAAAGGTTGTCCCATGGTCTCGTAGACCAACGTGTCATGTCCGAGCGTGTCGCACAGATCCAGCCAACCCAACTGCGCCACGGAGTCACACTGCCACGAGACATAGCGTGAGGATTCCGAAGGTCCAACTGTCAGAAGAACTCTCGCAGGATGATGTTGAATATCATAACCCGGCTCAGGCGGATTGCCGAACCACACATCCCATCGCTTGTAACAAAACAATGCGATGGCGATGAACAAAACCGCAAGAATCAGCTTCTTTTTCATCATATTAATAGCCTAAAATCTTCAACATAGACTTATAGCTTTGTTCCTTAGCGAACAACTTGGTGAAATATTCTCCGTTCTCATCCACGTCGACCACCACCATCTTAGGCGCAGGCAACAAGCAGTGTTGGATACCGCCGTAACCACTCAAGGCCTCTTGGTAAGCGCCCATATGGAAGAAACCGATGAACTGTTCCCTACCCTGCGCCATCTTAGGGAGGAAGATCGCATTGGAGTGGACCTCCGCGTTGTAGAAATCCTCGCTATCGCAGGTCAGGCCGCCCAAGTGCACCCGTTCGTATTCCTGGTCCCAATTGTTGATGGCCAGGAACGGGAAGCGTTGGTTCAAGCCCCAAGTGTCAGGCATCGTGTTGATGAATGAGCTGTCGATCATGTCCCACAACTCACGGTCATTCTGTTGCTTCTGGTTGACGATGGAATAGAGCATCGCACCGCTCTCGCCCACCGTATAGGAGCCGAACTCAGTGAAGATACGAGGCTCAGGCACACCCTGCTGCGCGCAAGTGTTTTTGATCTGGGCGACGATCTCCTCCGCCATGTACTCATAATCGTAGGTGAAGTCCATGTGGGCTTGGATAGGGAAACCACCGCCGATGTTCAGGCTATCGAGCTCCGGGCAAATCTTGCGCAACTCGCAATAGAGGTTGATTCCCTTGCTCAACTCGTTCCAATAGTAGGAAGTATCCTTGATACCCGTGTTCACAAAGAAGTGTAACATTTTCAGTTTCACCTGCTTATTGTTTTTAATCTTCTCCTTATAATACGGGAGGATATCTTTGAATCGAATACCCAAACGGGAAGTATAGAAATCGAACTTAGGTTCCTCCTCCGTGGCGATACGGATGCCGACGTTCAATGGTTTATCAAAGCCATCGAGCAACATATCCAACTCGTCCTTGTTGTCCAGAATCGGAATCACATTCGTGAAACCCTTGTTGATGAAGTCACGTATATTATCTATATATTGAGGTATTTTGAATCCGTTACAAATGATGAATTTATCCTTTTTAAGATGGCCGGATTCCTCCAAACACTCCAAAAGATTCACGTCGTATGCGGAAGAAATCTCCACGTTCACGTCATGTTTCAGTACCTCCTCCATCACGAATGAGAAGTGGGAGCTCTTCGTGCAGAAGCAATAGTTGTAGTCCGCCTGATAGTCCACCTTCGCCATGGCCACATTGAAGAGACGCCTTACGCGCTGGATATTCATGGCTATCTTAGGCAGATAGGAGATGCGCAGCGGAGTACCATACTGTTTGATGATGTCCATCAAAGGAACATTAAACCAGTAGAGTTCATTGTCATTGACGCTAAACTCCTCGTTAGGAAACTCGAACGATTGTTCGATCAAATCAACGTACTTGTTTTTCATTTCTAAACAATTCGCCAAATAAATTAAACAAATGTACCCGAATAAACTCATCCGACTCACTCGGATTGTACAAATACTGACAATCCGACGAATTCGGATGCAAATCTATATATAAATCAAACACGACAAACCTATTTTCCAGAAAAACTTTTTCTTCCACATATTTTAGATGGGGAAGAATGCAAAAACAGCCATTAGGGAGGTCTAACAGCAAATAAGGACACGTCCACGCATACGGAGGGGATCACTTCTCCGGAATCAGTCCCCGCAAACTAAGATAGTGTTCGATCAGTTTAACAGTTTTTTCCACGCCGATAGAAGAGACATCTATGGAAAGCGTGTAGGTGGAGGACTCTCCCCATGTCTTGTTGGAATAGAAGTTGTAGTAAGCGGCGCGTTTCTTGTCTTGCATCCTCATCTTCGCGATGGTCTCCTCTCTCGTGAGATCGGAACGTTCCTGGATTCTCTTTATCCTATCCTCATCGGAAGAGTGAAGAAAGACGCTGACACAATTGGGATGGTCACGAAGCACATAGTCCGAACATCTTCCCACGATGACGCAAGAATGTTTATCCGCCACCTTACGGACCACCTCCGACTGCATATCAAAGAGAGTGTCCTGAGAAAGGTAGTTCTTACTTCCCAACCCGTTGGTCACAAGGCTCTCCATCCATTGCAACACGTTACCCGAGAGGGATGCGGATTTCTCATCGTTCTCCTCGAAGAAAACAGGCGCGAAGCCGAACTCCTTGGCGGCTTCCATGATGAGTTCCTTATCGTAGTAGGCGATGCCCAGATCCTTTGCCAGCGCTTGTCCGACGCGTCTTCCGCCCGCACCGAATTGTCTACCTATACTGATGATAATATTCTTCTCCATACTTTCACCTCCCATGGTTATTCGATTATCGGTTTATCTTTCAGTCTATTGAATTTGCGTATTTCAACCTTCAGCAGGACGAATGCGATGATACTGGACAGCGCATCGGAAATAGGCATACACGCCAAGACGCTCTCAACCGTTTTGAAGTGAGACGGCAGAATTAGCAGCAACGGCACGAGCAGCAACAACTGCCTCGTGGAGGATAGCACCACCGCCATGGAAGCCTTTCCGATTGACTGGAAGAAGTTGGACGCCACCATCTGGAAACCAACGATGGGGAACGCAGCGGCGCAAATCCTCAGGCCCCTTATGGCGACGTTGATGAGTTCCTGATCTGTCGTGAAAAGTCTAGCCACATAGTAAGGAATGGATTCCGACACGATGAAGGCGAATGATGTCACGCAGGTGGCGGCGAGGATGGTCAGCTTCAGCACCTTACGCACCCTGGAGTAAATTTGCGCACCGAAATTGTAACCAGCTATCGGCTGCATGCCCTGGTTCAGCCCCATGACAATCATGGCGAAGACCATCAACACGCTATTGACGATACCTCCATAGGCACCCACGGCAAGATCCCCTCCATATTCCGTCAACGCCCTATTGATAAGAATGACGACCAAACATGCACATGCGTTCAGCATGAAGGGAGCCATTCCGATGGAGAGTATGCCCTTGATGATCCGTTTGTCGAAAGTGAAGATGTCACGTCGCCAATGCAGTATGTTATTTTTGTCGGAGAAATGTTTCATGATGATGAGGAAGGCCACCGTTTGGGCGATTATCGTCGCACTGGCCGCACCTCGTATCCCCCAATGGAAAAAGAAGATAAAGAGCGGAGCCAAGATCAGGTTGATGACGACGGTCAGGAAAGTCATCCTCATCGCCTTGGTAGGATGACCCGACGCGCGCATCACGCTATTGAGCCCGAGATACAAATGAGTGATCACATTACCGATCAAGATGACCTGCATGAAATCCCTCGCATAGCTGATGGTGTTTTCACTCGCCCCGAAAAAATACAAAATATCGTCCAGAAAGGCGAGTCCCACCGCCATGAATATGACGCCAAGGACCACATTCAGCAGGAATACGTTGCCCAACACCTTCTGCGCACTCAACGTGTCCTGTTGCCCCAACTTAATAGAGGTCAGTGTGGCGCCTCCCGCACCAATCATCGCACCGAATGCGGCGGAAAGGTTCATCACGGGCATTGTGATGGCCAAACCAGCGATGGCCAAGGCACTGACTCCCTGTCCGATGAAGGCCCGGTCTATCACGTTATATAAGGCGGAAGCCATCATCGCCGCAATGGCGGGACCAGAATAGTCAATCAACAATTTACGCACATTTTCCGTGCCTAATTCTTTGGGGTTGTTGGCCATAGGTAGTTACAGATAGCGAAGATTTAAAAATTGATTGTCCTCTTTTCCATCGGGAAGGAATAGATGTCCGCCTTAGCGTTGGTGAGCACATAAACGGCCGTATTGCCATCGTTCTCGTCGTACATAGTGCGCAGGTTAGGATAGGCGTCCAGCATCGATTTCTTCGCCTCGACACGTTCATCCTCCACTAGGACAGCCTCCACCCTTATCCATTGTTTGCCATTGTAGGCACATATTTCTATTTTAGGATTTTGGGCGATTTGCTTCGCCACATTCTTCTTATGCCCTGTTTGGATGTACAATTTATCCTCGAACACATGTATGGTGCCAAAAGGCCTCACCCTTGGCTGGTCTCCCTCCACCGTAGCGATGAAATAGTATTCGCAGCTTTTGATGAAATTATACACTTCCTCCATGCCCTCTCGGTTGCTTGTCTGATAGTCGGAAGGTTGGATGATTTGCCGTTTTTCACTGGAGCACGCACTCAGTACGGCCAACACGATAATTGAAAATACTAATTTTTTCATTGCCTTTGATTTTTTCACAAAAGTAATACTTGGGAACGGATAAAAAGGGATATTCCTTCATTTTTTCTTTATATTTGTTCCACCAAATAGTTGATTCATGAGTAAGTCGGCATTCTTTTCCGCGTTAATCGCCCTGTTTTGCGCAGGCTCCATGTGGGGACAAGGTCAAACACCCAAGCGTTGGAGATTCGACGCATCGTTGGGAGCATCTTATAATTCGGGCAATGTGGAAGACCTGAATTTAAAAAATGCGGGGACCATCACCCGCAATGACAGTATCCTATCCTTTCATTTAGGCTATAAAATCGTCTATAGCGCATCGGACAAAACGGAGACCAACCTGAACGCTAAGGGAGGGACGAAGGTCGATTTCCTCCAATACGGTCAGTGGTCACCTTTCGTGGCGGTGGAGTTCCTCTCCAACCAGTACAAGGGCTACAACTACAAGGTGGGGGCATTGTCGGGTGTGAAGTTCAGAATCTATTCGAGGCCAGACACCTGTGATTATTCAATCAGTTGCGCCTTCATGTTCGAAAGGGTGGATTACACGCCAAAGGAAAACAAGTTGGACAACCGCGCCTACAGGCTCTCCTTGAGGCCGAAGATAAAGCAGAAATTGGGGAATATTGTCTCTTTGACCGGTTGCGTCTTCTACCAACCCAGTTTAGAAAGCATAGACGACTATATCATAGATGTTCTCGGGGCATTAGACATCAAGGTGACTTCCCATTTTTACGTGGGTTTTAACGTGGAGCACGAGTATCGCAGCATGGTGCCGACAGAGAAATATGAGCACAGCGACACATATTCAGAAATTGTTTTTGGACTGAAATTCTAGACATTCCAATGATTGTCTGAGGAGGCTCTTCTTTGGGAAGTCCACAAGAGCGCATCTCCCCGAAGGACGATCAACGGAGCAATAAAGAGGGGGCTAATCACCACATGGATGATTAGCCCCCTTGTATATGAAACTCAGTGAGTCTCTAATTACTTAACGATCAATTTCAACACTTCACCGTCAGCGTTCACGAAGTAAACGCCCTTCTCGTTAATGCTGAATTGGTTAGCGAAGTTAGGGATTGCAACGAACTCCTTAACCACCTTACCTGCGATGTCAGTAACGGTAACCTTGCAACGGTTCAACACGAACAATACGCATTCGCCATCCTCAGATGGGTTAGGATAGAGATAAGTGTTGTTGATAGCCTCGCTAGACTCAACGCCTTGAGGATCCATGTTCTCCTCGAACTCCATGCCGACGCAAGTCACGTCGTCGATCTCCAAAGTCTTAGAAGAGTTGTCACCACCCTTAGCCATCCAGCTGAACTTGATGACATCCTTAGGATCGTAAGTCACCTTAGTACCCCAATCCTCTTGAGCCAAAGAGCTGACAGCAATAGAAACTTCCTTCCACTCGTTAGATCCCTCGATCAACTTGCAGTGGTAGTTACCATCCTTGATGGAGTTCTTAGACAATGCAGCCCTGAAGTAGTGCTCAGAACCTTTGAACTTATAAGTGATGGTTGAGCAGTCAGAGATGTCGAAAGGAACTGGAGACTCTACCGTTGAGTTCTTGTCGAGGTAGAGGTCAACACCGCAATATGGAGGAATGTTACCGTTCGTACGACCCATCTTAGCGTCTACCTTGATGTTGCCGTTTGTAGCGGATACGCTTGCCTGAGATGTTCCTGAATCGGAAGCGTCATCAAAATTAACCCATTGACCTCCGATACGGCTGATAAGATCATTGTCAGCCACGTCATCGATCAAACCTGGATCAACATAACCCTCTTTGTATACAACAAATGTTACGGCCAATGTCTCAGTCTCCTCACCATCGGAAACAGTCACAGCGAACACGTTGGTACCTGGCTTCAAGTCAGTGATGTCAGTCTTAGCGGAAGAAGGGGAAGCGATAGTTGCTGCGTCACCCTTGGTCTGCTCCCACTTGTAGGTGTAATTTCCAGTACCACCAGTTGCGGTACAAGAAACGGATACCTTTTCTGCAGGCAAGAATACCTTTCCGCCCTTGCTAACAGATGCCTCGAATTCCTCAACCTCGTCAGCCATTGCGGTTGCCTTATAGTTCACCCAGCTTGATACGGCTGAGAGTTGGCTCTTACCGTTGCTGTTCATATCGCCGTCATTCCAATCAGACTTCTTGTAGCAAGTTGTCTTGAGGATAGACCATCTCTCGTCCTCGCCGCCCTTGTTACTCATAGACCAGAAGCAGTTGATGACACCGTGCTCTTTGAAGATGTTGTGCATGCCGCCGTCACCACCGCCAGCGTCGCAACCCCACTCAGTTACTACAACTGGGATTCCGTTGTTCCAGTTGTCTTTCCCCTGCCAGTCAGTCTGGTGGTTGTATTGAGCGTAACCGTGCCATGTGTAGGCGATGTTTGTTTGTCCTTGACCTGCACCAGTCACACCGTCTGGTTGACGGGAGAATTGAGTTGAACCCACGATGATGATGTTATCTGGGTCGATTGCTCTGATGGTAGGGATCACTTGCTTAGCGTAGTTTACTACAGTACCGTTGTCGTCAACTGGCTCGTTGAAGATCTCGTACATAACGTTAGGATATTCACCCCATTTCTTTGCGAAATAGGTGAAGAACTGGTTGGCTGTGCTAGTCCAGTCCTGAGCTTTGTGCTCGTGGAAGTCGATGATGACATAGATATCGTTCTCGATACATGCCTTTACCACCTCGTCCACCATTTTCCTGGAGCTCATAGGCGCAGCGACGTAGTTGTTCATGTTCCACAAACCGTCACCACCCATGTTGCCCAAGTTATCCATGTTACAGCTTGTTTGTCCGTTGCTTCCGCATGGAGCGATGGAAACTGGCAAACGGAGAACCTGAACGTTGTACTTGTCAACCAGGAACTTCACGTTTTCCTTGCACCACCACAATCTAGAAGAACAGCTCCAGAAGTAGCTTACACCGGCAAGACTAACCTTGTTGCCGCTGCCATCTGCCACATAACCCTTAGAGGTGTTCAAGTCTCCGTGCTTGGAAACGACGAACTCTCTACGTTTGCTAGGCTTCTGCACTTTGATGCTGATGCTTGCGTCGTAGTCTCCCATCTTGAAGGACACCTCGTCTGTGCCTTCTGAAGAGCCAGCGGTGTACAATCCGTCTTTCACGTTGCTAGACCATTTGATTGGCATAGCGATTTTCTGACCAGCCGCATTGTATCCGATGACGCGCAGATAAGTCTGCTCGTATGGAGTCAACACGATCTTGCTTGGGTCTGTCTTAACTTTAGTGACTACGTTATCGGTGATGTCCGTCAAAGTGAACTCGATGTAATCGATGTTAGTGGAACCTGACGTTTCCTTGAGGAGTGTGAAGGTGTGGTCACCTTCCTCCAAGTAGAATGCAGGGATCTTGCTAGCGTCGGTTGACCAGTAGTTGTCCAATGATGGTTGCCACCAGTTCTCACCGTCCTTGTAGTTTCCTTCCACGTCGATGCTGTATTGAGCACCATTATCCATGATGATTCTTACAGTTGCGTCGAACTGAGCGATGTACTTCATGGAGACTTGGTAGAAACCCGCCTTTGGAGCTTTCATTGAGTACTTCACGGTCTCACCTTCCTCGTCGAAGTAGCCTAAGTTTCCTCCGTTGCCACTCGATTCGCTCCTTGGCTTACTAAACTCATAGTCGCTGCTGGTCGGCTTTTCCGCTTCAACGACCACAGACTGGGCCATGGTCGCAAATGACGCTCCCATTCCCAACAATGTGAAAAATAGCTTTTTGCTAAAATTTTTCTTCATGGTTCTATGTTTTTTGATTATTAAATATGATAGTTATCTAATATAATATTTGTTCCCAATCGATGGTGTTTGTTTCGTTAGGATGTCTCTTCCCCTTCTCCTTTGGTTTATGAGTTTTCCTAATCCAATCATTACACCTTATCTGCGCAAAGATAATGTAATTTTTTCATTTCGTGCTTTTTCGGCGTGAAAAATCTCCTTGACAGGACTTGGTTTCACATTTTTTAATTGTATGGTGGAAATAGATTTAGGGGTAAAACGTTATATTCCACATGTATGCGCATACGCATTCCCTGGCATGTTGCGTCTGGATCTTATGCCTTTCCGTTGGATTTCCTTCCCTTCGGAGATAGAAAGAGGAGGAAGTTTTTCACAAAACCCCCTCCTCGGATTATGATTTACTCAAACTAATTTTTGTCATTTGATTCTTTTGTAGCCATATACGGCCAAGTCTCCCAGTTCCTCTTCTATGCGGAGCAGTTGGTTGTATTTCGCCATGCGGTCGCTTCGGCTGAGGGAGCCTGTCTTGATTTGACCACTGTTGGTGGCCACTGCGATGTCTGCGATGGTCGAGTCTTCCGTCTCTCCGGAGCGGTGGGAGGTTACGGTGGTGTAGCCATGGCGGTGTGCCATCTCTATGGCGTCCAATGTCTCGCTGAGTGAGCCTATCTGGTTCACCTTGATGAGGATGGAATTGCCGGCTCCCATGGAGATGCCTTTTTGCAGGAATTTCACGTTGGTCACGAAGAGGTCATCTCCCACCAATTGGCAACGTTGTCCGATCCTTTCGGTCAGTTTGACCCAATTCTCCCAATCGTTCTCGTCCAACCCGTCCTCGATGGAGTCGATCGGGTATTTCGTGATCAGGTGCTCGAGGAAGTCTATCTGCTCGGCCGCACTGAGTTTCTTTCCGTTAGGGTCTTTCTGCTTTCCGTCCTTAAGTTGTTTGTAGTCGTAGAAATATTGTCCGTTCTCGATTACGGCGAACTCGCTTGCGGCGCAGTCCATCGCGATCTTGATGTCCTTGCCAGGCTCGTATCCCGCATCTTTTGTCGCTTGTATGATGCAGTCGAGCGCGTCCTCGATGCCGTCTAATTTAGGAGCGAATCCTCCTTCGTCGCCCACAGCTGTGCTCAGTCCTCTTTTCTTCAGAAGCTTGGCGAGTGCGTGGAACACTTCGGCTCCCATGCGTAACCCTTCACGGAAGGAGGAGGCGCCTACTGGACGTATCATGAATTCTTGGAATGCGATGGGTGCGTCGCTATGTGCTCCTCCGTTGATGATGTTCATCATTGGTACGGGTAGCACGTATGTGTTGGTCCCTCCCAAATAGCGGTACAATGGGAGTTCCAGGTAGTTGGCGGCTGCCTTGGCGACGGCGAGTGAGACGCCTAGTATGGCGTTGGCGCCCAGCTTGCTCTTCGTCTGTGTGCCGTCCAAGGCTAACATTTTTTTGTCTATGGCGCGTTGTTCCAGTGCGGAGAATCCCTTGAGCGCTGGGGCGATTATCTTGTTCACGTTCTCGACCGCCTTGAGCGTTCCCTTGCCTAGGTAACGGCTCTTGTCCCCATCACGTAGCTCCAAAGCTTCGTTCTCTCCCGTCGATGCGCCGGATGGCACCGCTGCTCGACCCATCACGCCACTCTCTAAATACACATCTACTTCTACTGTCGGATTGCCCCTCGAATCCAAAATCTCACGGGCAATAATTTTTTCTATTCTCATATTTTTGTTTGTGTTAATTGTTCAGTGCAAATTTTCTGCTTTTGGACCGTGAACACAATACAAACAAATGGGTATTCCCCTTCCCGTCGATTGCCATTTGTAGTTAACTATTTCTGATTAGAGAAACCTGCTGGAATCACTATGTATTGCCATCCTACACATGCCCAGGAGAAAGGTTAAATAGTAAACAGCAAAGCGCTTAAATAGTAAATCGTAAATAGCTAAATAGTAAATAAATCTTACTTTTTGTGTGCGTCTATAATCTCCTGGCAAAGTCCTTTCCATCCCTCCCAATCCAGTTCATCGGTCAGGTGCTCGTTGTGGAAGAGGGTGATGAAGGTGCCATTGACGGACTTCACCTTGTCGCTAAGGTTGAGGATATACTGTTTGCTCTCCTCCATGGACAGGTGCAGGTTGTTGCGCAGGCTTTTGTCCATGACGACGGTGGGATAGAGGGTCAGCGGACGGACCTCGTTCGTCTTTAGGTTGAAGAACTGGAACGGGAAGGAGGTGCTTGCCCTGAAGCCCGGGTTGTTGGAGTAGCAGAGCGACCAGTCGGTGGTGAATCCCTCCTCGATGAGCGTCTCGTAGGTGTCGGGAAGGGTGAACCGCAGGTAGTGGAAGCGGTTGTGCAAGGTTGGTTTCCCTAGGCATCTTTTCAGGGCGTTGTTCTCCATCCGTAGCCTCCACAGTTGCTTTGAGGCGTTGTAGGAAGGGTGAAGTCCTGAGACGACCTCCTGCTCCAATGCTTGCCTGACGGCCTTGTAGCGTCGGCTTGGGTAGATGACTCCCTTGTCCTTTTCGCCGAAGCATCCGCAGTGGTAGAAGAAATGGGGCTTTTGTGGCAATCCACGGTGCATCTTCGCCACCTCCTCCAAGTTGAAATAGGGGTCTTCTTTCTTGCGGAGGACCACCTTCAGTCTCAGCTTCGCCCGTTTCCTCCGCCCTTTCAGTGCATCTTTCATCAGGAAGAAAAGGGTTTGGGTCAGTCCGTGGTTGCGGAAGGCGAAGACATTGTCCACGTCGATGGTGGGGAGGTAGGTGAAGTGCGGCGGATTCTCCGGCTCGCCGAGGTTGGGTAGCATTCCCACCAGTTTATTCGCCCAAAGGTCGATGAGCGGTTCCTCGAGAAAGTGCAGCTTGAAGGATGCGCTCTCCTGCACGGTGAACCTGCCATGCTTGTCGCTGAGCTCGGAGGTGTACTCCTCGTAGCGGGTCAGCAGGTAGAAGGCAGCGGAGAAGAGGTCGAAAGGTATTTCCCCGTCGGTCGCGAAGAAGGCCGGGAGCCCTTCCCATGTGATCCCCTCGATGGTCTGTTTATGGATGTCCTCCTCGAAGAGTAGTCCGTTGGGACGTATGGTGAGTGTGCCCTCTTGGAACGTGTTCGCGTAGCGGATGTCCGCTTTCTCGCTTGCGTCCGTGGTGATGCGCGGTTCGTGGCCGAGGACGGTCTTGAAGATGTGCCCGCAGATGTAGGCGAGACGGTGGCTTGTTTGCTCGGTGTAGATTGTGATCATTTCTTCTTGGTTTGTTTTTCTTCTAAAAGTAATAGTCCGTTGTCGTTGAAGCTGAAGTAGGAACCTTTCCCCACGATGATATGGTCCAGCATACTGATTTCGAAGATGTTGCAGGCTTCCTTGATCCTCTGCGTGCTTTTCTTGTCATGCTCGCTGGGGATGATGGCACCGGAGGGGTGGTTGTGGCTGAGGATGATAGAAGATGCGAGCAGGTTGCAGGCCTCCTTCATGATGAGTTTCACGTCCATGATGGCGAGTGCTACGCCACCGGAGCTTATTTTCTTGCTGGATATGATCTTGTTGGCTTGGTTGAGGTAGAGCACCCACACCTCTTCGTGATTGAGGTCCTCCATGTATGTCTTGAGGATGTTGTAGGCCTCTTCGCTCGTTGAGACGGAGGGTCTCTCCAACGCTTTCTCCACGCTGCGTCGCCTGCCGATCTCCATGGCTGCTGCGATGGTGATGGCCTTGGCCTCTCCGATGCCCCGGTAGGTCATCAGGTGGGGAAGGTCTTTCGTGCTGAGTTCGGCGAGGTTGTTGCGGTTGTCCGTCAGGATGCGTTGCGACAGTTCGACGGCGGTCTCCATGTTGTTGCCGCTGCCGATGAGGATGGCGAGCAGTTCGGCGTTGGAAAGCGCGCCCGCTCCTTTCTGCAACATTTTTTCGCGCGGGCGGTCGTCGATCGCCAGCTCTTTTAGGCTCAAACGATTAGGTAAATTTTCCATGATGCTAATTTTTTATTCTGTTCCTCACTCCTTTTGGGCGGCGATTTGGTTGATGAGCGGATTCCCGTACATGGTCCAGAATCGTTCCTTCAGGAAAGGGATGTCTTTGTTCGGTAATTTTATCTTGTCGATTTGCTTGTCGACGTAGGCCTCGAACTCCTTCTTCTCCTCTGGGGTGTAATGCTTGCCCAGGTTCTCCGTGGTGTGGCGCAGGTTGTCCATCGCCACGTAGTTGTGAGGGTATATGAGGTAGTTCTGGTGTATCTTTCGGTCGATGATCAGCGCCACCTTGTCGATGACCGCTTGCCTGTCGTCCGCATCGTCCACGAGCCTTTCGATGTCCGGCGAGATGCTTGGGGTGATCTGAATGTTGACGTCACCCTTGAATCCGATGATGCCCACCCGCATGTTCTCGATGTCGTCTTCCGGCCTCTTCTTGAAGTCGGCGTCGTCTCTCTTCTGCTGGAACTCCATGGCTTTCAGGTAGTCGCAAGAGTCGTATTTGTAGGTGAAGCTGATCGGTGTGATGTTGAGGTCGATGAAGCTCTGTTTGATGTTGCCTTGCGCACTGATGGAGAACATTTTGAGGAGGCTCTCCTGCGTGCGGTCGTCCGAGTCCTTCGTGCGGCCCTCCCTTTGCGCGATCCAGATGGAGGTGCGGTTGGAGGTGATGGCCTCCCGTATGTAGTGGGAGAGGGTGCGGAAGGCGTCGAAGAGCTCACGTTTCGTGCCGCTTCGGCGCACGAGGAAACTCTTGTTCAGCTTCAATGCGTCGGTGATCCAAGGGCGGGCGCATAGGTTGTCGCCGATGGCTATCTCCGTGGTCTCGATACCATGTTTGTCCATCAGGGAATTGAGGATGCCGGCATCCATGATGATGTCGCGGTGGTTGGAGATGAAAAGGTGTCGTTTGCCTTTTTCGATGTGTTCCGTACCGTATAGATGGTAGGTGCTGCCGGTGGCGTCCATGGAGCCGAGCAGGAATGGCGCGATGAGTTGGCTCTGGAAGTCATGCACGGTTTTGAAGGAGCGTAGCCATTGGATGACCTCCTCCGGTTTGCGGTTAGGGAAGATGGCTTTCGCCACGGCGTATACCTCTTCGTTGCTGGTCATCCGTATGATCGCGTCCTTCACCTCCTCATCCCTGTAGGGACGTATGCTGTCGTAATTGAAATCGTTTGCCATTTTGTAATGATCTATTCTTTATCTGCTGATGTATACGGTGTCGCCTGTGGCAGGTTGGGAGTTGTCTCCCCTCCTCAGCTTGTTGTAGCGGCGGATCTGCCATCTGCGCAGGTCGAACTCGTCCGCGATGGACTCGTAGGAGTCGCCTCGTCTGGCGGTGACGTATTCCCTCTTGCCCTCCTTATTGACGCTGTGCGTGTCGCACACAGGGATCTCGCCCATGCTGCTCTCCTTGAGGTATTTGACCTCCGGGGCGATCGGTGTGTTCTCGCCTTCGCCGCCTGGTTGGGCTGGGTTGATCACGTCCTTTGGCATGTTGCCCAAGGCTATTTGGTCGTATTGTTGCAGTTCATATGTCTCGATGAGTTCGATGAGGCGGTCGGCGTAGTCCTTGGCGGTAGCGTAGCCACATGCCTTCAGTCCCTTCGCCCAACCCTTGTAGTCGGTGACGTTGAGGGAGTAGAGCGACTCGTATCTCTTCTTCTTGAGGAATTGGGAGTGGTCTTCGTAGGAGAGTTCCGGCTTGCTGTATTTGCGGAAGCACTCCTGCTTCTGGTCGTCGTCATGGTAGACCCTTTCGCCCTTCCAATCGTCGTGGCACTTGATGCCGAAGTGGTTGTTGCTTTTCTTGGCCAACTCGCTTTGCCCGGCGCCCGATTCGAGGATGCCCTGGGCGAGGGTGATGCTGGCGGGTATGCGGTGTTCACGCATCTTCTCTATGGCTATCTGTGAGTATCTATTGATGTAGTCGACGTTGACCTGTAGTTTTTTCGGCGCTGCGGAAAGGACGCATGCGTATGCTAAGAGCGTAATGATTGTGACCGAAATTTTTCTCATTCTTCCTTTTTTTATTATTTTTACAAAGATATATGATTTTGATACAATAGAAAAATTTTTTGTCATGGATACGAAGGAAATAATCTGTAGGGTGGAGGTGCTTTCATGGAATGAGTTGAGCGAGCAGGAGCGCCGGTTGATCGATGAGGCGAAGAGGGCCACGGAGGGCTCCTATTCCCCTTATTCCAAGTTCGCGGTGGGTGCCGCACTGTTGTTGGAGAACGGGGAGGTGGTGCGTGGAAGCAACCAGGAGAATGTCTCGTACCCTTGCGGATTGTGCGCCGAGCGTACTGCTCTCTACTACGCCAACGCCACGTACCCTGACCAGCCCGTTCGTTTGCTGGCGATCGCCGCCCGTAATGCGGAGGGTTTCCTTCCTTCCCCAATCACGCCATGCGGGGCGTGCCGGCAGTCTCTGTTGGAGACGGAGAACCGTTTCGGGAAGCCTATTTCCGTGCTCCTCTATGGAGAACAAAAAATCTATCGGCTGAGAAGCATCGCCTCGTTGCTTCCGCTACAGTTCGAGATGTAGGCTAAATTTCTCACGGAGCAAAGAGTTCATGGAGTTTGAGGCGAAATCATCGCATCAGCGCTAAGTAAATAGTAAATGGTAAATGGATAAATAGTAAATACTACATGTTTGGTGCGGTAAATGAAACCGACGTGCTCCATATATCATTAAACAATGTTAAATAACATATTTTGAGCCGCATTTTTGTTTTTGTGATTGAAAAAATGACTAACTTCGCGACTCATTTTTTTAATTTATAAAAATTTAACATTGTTGTTATTATGAAAGCATCACTATCGGATGTTTTTGCTCCGAGGTTGTTTAGTTGTCTTAAGGATTATAGTAGGGAACGTTTCATGACAGATTTGATGGCGGGTATCATTGTGGGTATCGTCGCCATTCCTTTAGCCATCGCATTCGGAATCGCTTCGGGCGTAGGTCCGACAGAGGGTTTGCTCACTGCGATTATCGCGGGTTTCCTGGTTTCTTTTTTCGGCGGAACGAAGGTGCAGATCGGTGGACCGACGGGTGCGTTCATCGTGATCGTCTATGGCATCATCCAACAATATGGCTTGGGTGGTCTGACCATCGCCACGATCATGGCGGGTGTCCTGCTGATTTTCATGGGTTTCTTCCACTTGGGTAGTGTCATCAAGTTCGTCCCTTACCCTGTGATCGTGGGTTTCACGGGCGGTATTGCGCTGACGATCTTCTCCACGCAGATGAACGATTTGTTCGGCTTGGGCATCACGGATGTGCCGGCTGACTTCATACATAAATGGATCTGTTATTTCAAGAACTTCAGCCATGTTAATTTCTGGGCGTTGGGTGTGGGGCTGTTGAGCTTGCTCATCATCGTCCTCACTCCGAAGATTTCGAAGAAGGTGCCTGGCTCGTTGGTGGCTATCGTGGTGATGACGGTGGCTGTTTATCTCCTGCGTGAGTTCTGCGGGGTGACTTCCATCCAGACCATCGGCGATTTGTACGAGTTGCCTTCCGGCATTCCGATGCCGCACGTGCCGGACATGACGCTGGCGGCGGACGAGACTTATCTGAGCGTTATCCGTAGGTTGTTCCCTGCCGCGTTCACGATCGCTATGCTGGGCGCTATCGAGTCGTTGCTCTCCGCCATGGTGGCGGATGGTGTGACGGGCGACAAGCACAACTCCAACACGGAGTTGATCGGCCAGGGCATCGCCAACGTGGTGGTCCCTTTCTTCGGCGGTATTCCTGCCACTGGCGCCATCGCCCGTACGATGACGAACATCAACAATGGTGGACGTACGCCGGTCGCGGGTATCGTGCATGCCTTTGTCCTGTTGCTGGTTTTGTTGGCTTTGGGCAGATTGGTCGGCTATATCCCTATGCCTTGTCTGGCGGGTGTGCTGATCGTCGTTTCCTATAATATGAGCGGTTGGCGCGCCTTCGTCTCTTTGTCCAAGAGTCCGAAGTCCGATTTCTCCGTGTTGATCGTGACCTTCATCCTCACGGTGGTGTTCGACTTGACGGTGGCGATAGAGATCGGTCTGCTTCTGGCGGTGGTGCTCTTCATCCGTCGTGTGAACGAGTCCTCCATCATCCGTGTCTTCCGTGACGAAATCGATCCGGGCGACAACCTGGACGTGACGGTGCACGAGGAGAAACTCATCATCCCGGAGGGCGTTGGTGTCTATGAGATCGATGGTCCATACTTCTTCGGTATCGCCAACAAGTTCGACGAGATCATGAGCGAGGTGGCGGACGCCCCTAAGGTGCGCGTCATTCGTATGCGTAAGGTTCCTTTCATGGATTCGACCGGTCTGCACAACTTGGAAAACCTCTGTATGCAGTCGCAGCGCGCGAACATCAAGGTGGTGCTCTCAGGCGTCAACAAGCATGTGCGCTCCATGTTGCTGAAGGCTAAGTTCGATCAGTTGGTCGGGGAGGAGAATATCTGCTCCAACATCAACGAGGCGTTGGCGAAGGCGGGTGAGTACGTAAAAGAAAAGTAGTAACGATATAATATTTTGGCAGGACAGGCAGGGGACAACGACGATGTCTCCTGCCTCCTTGTTTTATGCATCCACATAAACCCACCCGATAATGCGCCTTGGAACGTTTTTAAATTCCAAGACTTCCTCGCTAGTTTCCATCAACACATGAACATTTTTTCCTCTATTCTCAGTATAATAGTTTGATTATTCGGAAATTTATATTACATTTATAGCTGAATGTTGAAATTTTTTCCAAGCAATCGACTAACGGGGACCTTCGGTCGTTTGGATTGTGGTAGATCAGCGTCCCTTTGAAAAATAATGAAGAAAAGAATTTTACTAGGCGTGCTCATGTTGGCCGCGGGAAGCGGAACCATGATGGCACAAACGGCGGACAGGGAATCCTTGGGTTTCCACACGGTGCCTGGCTATCCATATTGCCCGATTGACACGGCGGCGGAATCATGGTCATTGGTCACCGAACATATTGTTCCCCTGCAATCCTCAACCTCTTTCATGAGAACGAGCATGAACACATTGGGTGTCTCATACCGTACGTTCGTGTCCAGTCCTGACGGTGCGGATATTGTTGTGGCGATAAATGATTACTTCGAGAAGTCCACACCGGTGAAGATTGAGGATCTTAGTGCGAAACGACCTGCGCCAAGGAAGAGATCGACGCAATCCAACCAACAGACTGTTCTGAAGATCGGGAAATTCTCCATCACCACAGGGTCGTCCAAAACAGTGGAGCCAACTACTCCTCCACCACCGCCGGGACCACATGCGTTGGTAGCATTGTCCACAAAAGAAGTGGGGTTCACAGTGGAAGTCTCTTCGCAGAGTGGCGTGGTCTACACGGATACGCTCTACTATTTGCAAGACTTTGTCTCTAACCCGTTCTTGGACAAAAAACTTGCGGAGGATGATTTGCACAAAAAGATGTCGGGCTTCACATTGGCCAACCAATTGAAAGACTATTCACCGTTTTTGTCGAAGGTGATCGGCTCAACCCCTCTGTCAACAGTGAAATTCCATCTATACAAGGTGAGGGTAAGGAAAAAATGCACGATTGACTATACCGACATAAACACATCCGTGGATAAGTTCCAGGAGGCGTTCGACTTCCTGAAGAAACGCCCATTCGAGTTGGATCGGTTCAAGGAGATGGCCGCCCCTTCCGTGAAGGTATGGCAAGAGGCATTGGCCCAGTCGAATCCAAACGACGAGAACGCGAAGGTGAACAAGGAGATAACTGCCGCGATGTACTATAACATGGCGGTGTATAGCGCTCTTTGCAAGGATTTTGCAGGCAGCGAAAGCTACTACAAGAAGGCGGACGAGGTGCTTTTCGACTTCGGGGACGCATCCAGAATGGCTAAGCTGGTGAAAACATGGGCTGTGGCACAAGAGAATTATAAGAAATCTCTTGCAGAATAATGCTCAACGGTCATCATCCATCCTCATGAACGATAAAAGAGCCCTCTAGTGAGGGTTCTTTTTTTATCCCCACCCCACATATAATCCTTCCTTTCTCTCATCCGAAACGCAGGAATCAGAGAAGAAACAGAAGAAATAAATCCGCTTCCCTCTTTGCGATTGTGCATAGGAAGTGATATATTCGCAAACAATAGCCCGAATTTAAAGAAACATCTTATGAAAACTTTTTGGTCATGTCTGATATTCCTCTTGGCGCTCGCCTCGTTTTCGGTGCGGGCTCAAGCAGGTAACCCCTTGAAAAAGACGCTTTGGGTCGTCAAGGATTCCGGGTCTGTCGTCTTCTCTCCGTACGACCTGATAGATGACGAATCATTGATCCAAAAGAATTTCGGAGCTATCTTGGTGGTGAAACCTATGGCTGAAAATGTCTCCGTCTTCATGAAGAAGCATTCCATGAAGCCTCACCTGAGGATTGAGTCGAACATTGGACGCCTTTCCTTTTTTGGATCCAGTCAGGCACAAATCAAGATCAATTCAGACTCCATATGTCCATCATATTTAAAAAAATATAGAGGAGCTTATAAGCCTATTGTTCCGAATCAATTGTATCCTGATAGAGACGGAATGTCTATATTTTGTTGTGTGGTTTCGGGAATCGACAAGAAGGTGCGGACTTTGAAGTTGACCGTTTATGACAATTTCAGTAATAAGATCTTAGGGGAACGAGTGTTTGAACTGTCACCAACCGTCGTCCATTCATATTCGACGGAATTACACTATACGGATGTGAATGGGAACCCACAAGTTTATACGGACGGAACAAAGAACTGGATACCCGCCGACACGACGATCTCCGCCAAGGTGGTTGCGAAGGACGAGTATGGCGCAATGGTAGCGGTCATGAGCTTCCAACTTTGGGATTCCAATAGTATGGGGAACACATTTGTCCCAGAGTTCTCAGGGGACGAATTGCCGGCATCCTCATATCCGATGAATTATATAAATTCTAGATTATTTACAGGGAGGGGGTTCTTCGTTATAACTCCCAAAATAAAAAAATCGCTAGACAAGTGTGACTATGTCAGACAGTTGGTGATAGGAGAGTGATCACATGAAATTGCATCGAACTTTCTTTATTCCTTAGATTTGGTGTTATATCCTATTCTGTGTCGTGCTGTGCGTCTCTAATTTACTTATTTTATATCAATAATTATATATTAGGTTGCGACTCAGTCAATATATTTCATATATTTATTTGTAAAATTGTGTTAAAATGGAAAGTGGTAAAATATGCGGCTTGGACGAAGAATAATGGCTCGGATATTTGGAATTCTGAACGAATAGTCTTAAGTTTGGGTATAGCAGTGATGATTGATCTGCATCTTATTGTAAATGATGTTGAACCTAATTTTTACGGCCATGAAAAAAGGAATCGCAATTTTCGCAGTGTTGGGCGTATGCGCCGCAGCTGCAGTGATCTATCAACAGCACTTGAATAACACGTGCGTAGTTAGTGCAGCGAATGTGGAGCCAGAGCCAGACATGGTGCTTCAGGAGCCTGTAGAGGAAAACCTAGGTGGGGAGCAGCTGTTCTCCTCCATTAGGGATGAGTTCTCATCTGCACAAGAACAACCGTCCTTCTATGAGTGACGGATGACGTGCGGGTAAGTTTATAACAAGTTAATGTTCACCCGATAAAGGTAGGGTGGGAACGGAACAAGGGGGCTCTTCGGGGTCCCCTTTTCGTTAATTATGAATTTTGAAACGTCAGTTCGACGTAGTCAATTAAGAATTATGAGTTTATGGGGATGTGCGGCTCTACGCAATGCTCGCATCCGAGCCCTGAAAGGGCGACACAAGATAATTATGAATTTATGGGGATGTGCGGGCTCTGCGCAATGCGCAAACCCCAGCCCTGAAGGGGCGATACATATATAGCCTAGGGCAACGCCCTATGGCGACATCCTCCAGGCAGGGGTGTTAACCCCTGTGCATGAAACGGCGGGTACAACCGAGCCCTGAAAGGGCGACACATGGCAATTATGAATTTTGAATTATGAATTTATGGGGATGTGTGGCTCTGCGCAATGCTCGCATCCGAGCCCTGAAAGGGCGTAACACATATAGCCTAGGGCAACGCCCTAGGACAATTATGAATTGCTAACGTCTCCCGCTCCCCATTTGCTCATTTAAATGAATATCGCTACCTTAGCGGCGCTATTTTTAGTATAATACCATGAAGAACATTTTTCAATATGTAGTTTGGGCGCTTGCCGCCGTCATATTTTCCGTAGGCAATCTATTCGCGAAGGTGGATATCACCTCGAACGGGGTCTATTATATCTTCCACTCCTCGGGCATGGCGCTCTCGTCGGTGGATGGAACACCGAACCTCCATACCTTCAACGCGGGTGAGGCGCAGCAATTCCGCTTCGTGCAGTCGGGTAGTTCCTACCTGATAAAGAGCGTGCAACGTAATTCGAACGTGGCGAAGACGGGGCAGTGGAACACGGAGTTCTCCTCCTCTACGGGTAACGTCGCCAAGTTCTCCGTGGAGGATTGCGGCGGTGATTATGTGCGCTTCCGATGCGCCGACAACAGCCTCTGCCTCGGTACGGACGGTACTGTGCCGGGTGCCAGCGTCTATTCGGACAAGAACGGACGTGAGACGCTCCACCTCTGGTATCTGCGTGAGGCGAACGGTTCTTCCCTGATCACGGACGGTCTGTACATGACCATCGAGAAGGCTGAGCTCTTCCTCTCGACGACAAAGGGCGGCGATGGGGAAGGGGAGTACCCTGTGCGTTCCCAAGAAAAACTGTTGGCTGAGATAGACGCCGCGAAATCGGTCTACGAATCGCCTACCTCCCAGGCGGAGGTGGTCTCCGCCACGACGAAGCTGGCGGACGCCCTCAATGCCTATAAGGCGGAACGCAACTCGCCGGTCTCCGCAGGCGTGAAGTACTATATCGTCCATGCCAGCAACCGTTATTTGTCTAACGAGAATGGCAATGTGCAGATCAAGAACCGTTCCAACGACACGAAGAGGCAGTTCGTCTTCGAGGCGATGAGCGATGGCTCGTATGCGCTGAAGAACGTGGCGTCGGGCACTTACCTGACCGCTTCGGGCGAGTATGACGTGAAGATGGCGAACGGAACCTCTTCGTCGGCCGCCCACTTCAAGGTGGCTTACGCGCCGGACGAGGAGCGCTACATCCGTTTGCAGGTGGTCTCAAGCGGGAAGTTTTTGGGCACGGACGGCACATCGGACGGCAAGGGTGTCTATAGCGACAAGAGCGGCTCGGACGGAAAGCACTATTGGTACCTCGTGCGGGTGGATGCCCCCTTCGGACAACCCTACCACTCCTTCCTGATCGGTAGCTCGGCGATCCGCATGGGCATGGACTGGCTCGATGCGGAGGGCAAGCATATCAACGCGCATGGCGGATGTGTGCTCTATGAGGATGGCACCTACTATTGGTTCGGTGAGAACTACCGCCCTTCCCCTGTGCGCAGCAACGGTATCGTCTGCTACACCTCGAAGGACCTCTACAACTGGAAGCGGGAGTGCATGGCGTACGAATGCCCTGAGCAACCGTTAAGGAGCGATTACCAAGATATGAACTATGGCCGCACACTGGAGCGCCCGAAGGTGATGAAATGTCCGAACACGGGGAAATATGTCATGTGGGTGCACTGGGAGAATGGCTCAGGCTATGCGGCCTCGCGCGTGGCCATCCTCTATGCGGATAAGATCACAGGCCCGTATAAGTTCGTGAAGACGATGCGTCCGAGGGGGGATGCGCAACCTTCGGGTTCGCGCGACCAGACATTGATGTTCGATCCAGACTATAACGTGGGTTACCACTTCGGGTCGGCCGAGGAGAACATGACGATGCACGGCACCCTACTGAAGGATGACTTCCTGGACCTGAGCAACACGTGGGAACGCATGTTCGTCGACAAGCAGTATGAGGCTCCCGCTATATTCAAGTACCACCAACGCTTCGTGGCAATCACCTCGGGCTGTACGGGTTGGGACCCGAACCCTGCCCACTCCTCCTATTCACAGCTCCCGCTGTCGGGTTGGGCGGACAATGGCAACCCGTGCGTGGACGCGAATGCTAACAAGTCTTACTGTAGCCAAAGCAACTACGTATTCAAGGTGCCGGGCAAGTATGATGCCTACATCTACATGGGTGACCGATGGAAGGGCGGAGACTACTTCCCGGACGCCAACGTGGGCGAGTCATGGCACATCTGGTTGCCGATCGATATGCGCAGTGGCTATCCGATCATCCGTTTCTACGGGGAGTGGAGCCTCGATTTGTTCGATAAGCTGAACCGCTATAGGCGTGTGGAGACGTTTGAGCCGGGCAAGACCTACCTCTTGCTCTCCAAGAACGCGAACAGGATATTGTCCAACAAGGAGGGCAAGCTGGCCCTGACGGAGGACAATGACGACATCAACCTCTCGTTCAGGGTCTCCGCCAAGGATGACTATTATATCCTGACGGATGTGGCTTCCGGAAAGGCTTTGGACGCTACGGACGGCGGGCTCTCGTTGCGGGACTCCTCCGGCTCCCACGAGCAGCAGTGGAGGATTGTCTCTTCGGGCACGCATGACGGTTACTACTACTTCTATCCACGCAGTTCCTCCTCTTCCGCCATGACGAACTTCAGCGCCACGCCGACGCTGAATGGTGTGGTCGGCTTGGGTACGGCGGGCAAGACCGCAAGCTGCCAGTTCGCCTTCTGTTTCGATTCGGAGAAAGTACATTATGCACCGATATCTGACGAGTCGGACGGTTCCTACGCGCGGTGGATCGAGTCGAAAGGTTACAAGAAGGTGGAGCCTGTAGGAGTGCATGAAGTCTACTCGGATGAAGGGATGGATGATGTGGAGGTCTATACAGGAAAGAATCAATTGACGGTGCGCTCTCCCCGCGCATGCGACGTCTATATCTATACGTTGGATGGCCGCCTAATACGCACCTTCGGTGTTGAGGCTAATGCCTTGGTGGATTGTCAATTGCCTGCCGGCGTTTACTTGGCGAACGGACGGAAGGTGGTGGTGGAATAGAGGAGGTGGTTTGTTAATGATCTCATATTGGGTTAAGGATAGATGTTTAGGAGAAGGTGCTGAATAGATAATGTGAATTTGAATATGAAATTAGAGATAGAATGTATTATATTTGCTTTATATTACCATGAATTAGCTAAAATGCATTTGAAATGAAGAAGTTATCGATTATTTTACTATTGACTCTTGGAGTCCATCTTTCAGCGATGTCCGAAAAACACTTTGATTTAGGTTTCACGACGTCGATTTCATATACGGATTATTTCACGCTTGCATTAGAGCCAACTATAGGCTATGAATTTAATGATTTCTTCGCAATGGGAACTGGTATTGGCATGGGATATAATTCACAGGCAGATAAGAGTTTTGGTATGGTAGAACCATTCCTGAGATTCACTCCGTGGCATAATGATTTTTTCTTTCTTGATTTAAAGACTGATGCTTGCTGGGGGTGGACCTTGGGTGAGGAAAACGTTTTTCTAATGTTTCGTTTTGGATTGAATCCTTCTTTGCGTTTCCGTGTAAGTGAACATTGGGATATCTCTACAGATATTGGTGTGTTTGGAGTCCAGGAGAATCGGGATCGGTCGTGGATACCCTATATTGGCATCGGTTCATTGGGTGTTTGGGCCACCTATCGTTTTTAGGCAGCCATATGATCCCTTTCTCATATTATAAATGAAAATGGTAAATAATCAGAAACTTATCTTTGTTTGTAATATAATTATATATAGTTTTTCCGGCTTAACTATCTGAAAAATCAGTCATATAAATTGCATTGTGTTAAATAAGTTCTTGTAATGGGTAAATATACCAATTAAAAGGTTATTTAACAAATTAATGGGAAAATTTATTTGCTAATTAGAAAAGAAAATTTATATTTGCGACATATTATTAACTATAAATTTAAAAACATGTTCAAATATGAATTTGACAAAGAAGAAAGAACCTTTCATATTACGTCAGACGAAGGAGATTCTTTTTATGTGAAAAATAAGATTCCTCAGATGGGAGATTTCCCGGATGATAAGATTGACGAATACGGAAATTTCTTTTGCAAGCTGTTTTCGGAGTATTGTCTGAAATCCGATGGTGACACCTCATTCGTGGTGTATAAGGTTTTCATTGACCTGCATTTCTATCATAATCTTGGTTGTGGGTTCTTGACAGTATGGAGTGATAATATGGCTCAGGATGAAAGGAAGCGCATTGGTCAACAGATTAAGGAGCTCCGGCTAAAGAAGAATATGGAGGCTAAGGAACTGGCTAAACGTGCCGGTATTGATGCCTCTAATATCAGCAAGATTGAACAAGGAAAATATTCGGTTGGCTTCGATATTCTCACGAAGGTTGCTTGGGAACTAGAGGCTAGATTGGAATTAGTTCCTTTGAAAGATAAGCTGAATTAGAGTTGGTCCGGCACATTCTTGGAATCTTGCCTGCCGGCGTTTACTTGGTGAACGGACGGAAGGTGGTGGTGGAATAATCACTCCGGTACAAAATCAAAACGTGTGCAATGTCATCTTTCAAACATTGAACACGTTTTTTTTCATAAAAAGAGTTGTTAAACTCGCATATATTTACGAAAATTGCAAACGAATTCGATTGTCATAGCGAAAAAGTGTCTAACACATTCTTTTTTAGGTTGAAAGCATCGGTTCTAAAAGTTAAGGAGACATAAACCATTCTAATACCATTATGATGAGAATAAAAACTATTATTGCATTATCGGCCTTCTCCATCACGACGGCCTATGCGCAAAACAGCACCGTCTTGGACGATTTCGAAAGCGAAGCTAAAGGTTGGGAAGACGTCAGTGGCGCCTTCAGTGAGGTCGTAAGCAACCCTTCGCCTGACGACGTCAACAGTTCATCTAAAGTACTCAAATGCACCCGTCCTGTCGGCACGGACAACTGGGCTGGCGTTATCCTCAGGGGAGTCTATTCCCTCAACATCGGTTCCGGCGACAACGATTATTCCTATGCGACGGTGAAGTTCCTCAAACAAACCCAAGGGGACGTTGCTTTCAAGTTGGAGTCCGGACCGGGCGATAACTACGAATACAACACCGCTTACCTCGGTGGCAACGGATGGACCACAGTCACATTCGACCTGAAGAGTGCACCGAAAGGCACCTACAAAGACTTCTTCGTCATGGTGGACCGTGGCGATCTCCATAGTGATGCGGTCGTCTACATCGACGAGGTCACGCTCCTCAAGAAACTCAACCAGCAAAGCTCTTCAACCTTCGACCCGAACTCGCAAAGAGGAACAGGCGAAGTGGACGGCTACAAACTCGTTTGGCAGGAGTTGTTCGACGATGGCAAGCTCAGCAACGTGTGGAACATCGAGGAGAACGGTTACGGAGGCTATAACAACGAATTGCAATACTATAGCAGGAACAACATTGAGGTCGGGAAAGACTCTGAAGGGAACGGTTGCCTCATCATCACAGCGAGGAAAGAACAATCGAACGGCAAATCATGCACTTCAGGACGTTTGAACACGCAGGGCAAGATGAAGTTCTGTCACGGCAAGGTAGAAGCAAGCATCCGCTTGCCAAAGACTGGCAACGGACTATGGCCGGCCTTCTGGTTGATGGGAGACGAAGTGGGAAGCTGGCCTGCCAACGGAGAGATCGACATTCTGGAGATGGGTAACTCCGAGGCGTTCAACATGGGCAGCCAGGAGAGGTACTTCAACGGCGCATGCCACTGGGGACCTTCCTCCAATGCGCACGAGATGAGCACACAGAGCGTGACATGGGACTACTCCCTGCAGGATGGGGAATTCCACCTCTACACACTCTACTGGGATGATCAAAGGCTCGTCATGTACGTCGACCAAGACCGCTACCCTAACGCAAGGCCATACTTCCAACTGAACATCAGCGACAGAAGCTCACAGAGAAGTGCGGGAACCTATTTCCACCATGAGTTCCACATCCTCTTCAATCTGGCAATCGGCGGCGACTTCCCTCGCATCTACGACATCAACCAGATCAGCGCATTGCAGAGCGGCGAAGCGAAAATGTACGTCAACTACGTCAAAGTATACCAGAAGGGTGCACAAGGAGAGAGTTACACAGGACCTGTCATAGATTTCACAGGCATGGAGGATTTGTGTGCCGCGCAGAAGGGACTCGACGAATTATCCGGATCCATCTACAACATAAACGGTCTGCTTGTCAGAACGTTCAATGCGGGTGAATCATCCGTCATTGGGAACCTCAAAGAGGGCATCTACATCATCCGATTGGAGAACGGAGAATCCTTCAAAATCATCAAGAAGAAATAACGGGGTCTCCCCTTATCATTCAGAGGGCTGGCAAATCAATTTGCCAGCCCTCTTTGCACATGGAAGAATCACACGAATCCAAGGCGTTAAATCTACTCCTCACAAGGCAATTCTAATCCCCTATAGCAGTATCACATATCCTTACTCAATTCACCTTCCTTCCTAAAGGGGAAGTCTCCACCCTACCCTCACGCATATCCCACGAAATCCCCATACAAAAAAAGCGGGATTAGAGAATCTCCAATCCCGCGATGTATTAGTTAATAATCTCCGCACCGATCATCTGCGAATCAGTGTGAAGTGACCCACATACTGTCTGTTGATCTCCTCGATATCGATCTGATACCAGTAGTCGGTGGATGGCAAAGCCTTACCATTATAAGTTCCATCCCAACCACTAGTCTCCGCACCAAAGAACTGCGCCAACATTTTACCATAACGGTCGTAGATGGAAACCACAGAAGCAGGATATACCTCTGCCAAACCAGGGACGATCCAGTTATCGCTCACACCATCTCCGTTCGGAGTGAAATGATCTGGGATAACGATCTCCGGAGGATCCAATTGGAAGATTCTGGAAGTCTCGCATCCGAAGAAGTCCGTCACATGCATGGTGTGGACACCGAACGGTATGTTGTCGAAATGCGTGTTGTTGTCGCCCATGGATGGGAAGTTG
>JAILLP010000028.1 GCA_024693065.1 Paludibacteraceae bacterium | reverse complement strand
GTAGGTGTGGTCAGGGACGAACGTGAAGCCGTTTTCAGAAGGATACTTGCCGTTAAAGCACATGGACTCATATCCCCATTGAGTTCCTCCTACTCCATCGGCTGCTGAAGTCACATTACCAGCCACGGTAAATGATCCTTGGTCAAATGGAGAACGTGTACATTTCGTTCTAGGGATCTCCAACCCGTAGCAGGTGGACCACTTCTTTGCATCGTTGTGCGTCACTTTCTTAGGTGCATCCAAGTCGGAATAGTCCCAAGACCAATAGGTGGAGTCGGACGTGAAAGTGCCGAAGTCTTCCTGCCAAAGCAATTGACGGAAAATAGTCTTCCCAGTTTCGCCTGTGCCGCTTATTCCTTGTGCAAGGGCACTCCCTACCATTCCTAGTAGGAACACAAAAAGCGTTAGTCGTTTTGTAAAAGTTTTTTTCATACTCGTCTATCTTTTGAAATTGTTTGAATCACTATTATAAGAATGTCTAATTTACAAGGTATTTAATTCGCTTTTTGGTTTTTTCAATCATACACATGTATGTAAATCTATATTTTGTGCAAATATAAATATTTTTAATCTATTCGCTTTCTTGATTTGTGTAAAAATATCCATTTTTTTTGAATGGATTTAACACTATTTATAAAAAGGGCATATTTTAACGATAGTCTAAGTGGATCTTGTGATAGCCTGTTTTTTTAATTCCGCCGAGCTGATGTTTTTTCTCTCTTTGGGCTTTTATTCCTCTTCTTCAGATGTTTCTCCCTCGCTAATAGGTTGATGTCCAGTTCACTATTGTGATTCATATTCAGACCGTCGGGTTTCCATAGATACTTGCGGGTCTCCTTCACGAGGATGCCGGACAGGAGTATCAGGGAGATCAGGTTGGGAATGGTCATCAGTCCGTTCATGATGTCCGCGAAGTCCCATACCGCATTGAGGGTGAAGATGGAGCCGAAAAAGGTAGCGACCACGAAAAGGATGCGGTATACGATGGTGAATCTTTTTCCGCCGAGGTATTCTATGGCCTTTTCTCCGTAGTAGGACCATCCTAAGATGGTTGAGAACGCGAAGGTGAATAGTCCCACCGCCAGGACGAGCGGGCCTACGACAGGTATGGTGCTGAATGCCGCATGCATCATGCTGACACCTCCCTCGCATTGCATTTCAGGGTGTGCGTCCAGGCTGCTGACCAAGACGATGCCTGTCATGGCGCAGATCACGACGGTGTCCCAAAATGTGCCGGTCATGGAGACCAATGCTTGGCGCACCGGGTTTTTGGTCTTTGCCGCGGCGGCGATGATAGGAGCGGAACCCATGCCGGACTCGTTGGAGAACAATCCTCTCGCGACACCATACCGTATGGTGTTGATGATGGTGCCGCCTATGAAGCCTGCGCCTGCGGATTGAGGGTCGAAAGCGGATTGTACGATGGTTGAGATGGCGGAGAGAATATGACCGTGGTTGCAGCAGAGGATGTAAATGCACCCTAAAATGTAGAAGGCGGCCATAAATGGGACAAGTAGCCCGCACACCTTGGATATGCTTTTCACCCCTCCAATCATGACTAATCCCACAAGGAGGGCGATGACGATACCCGTGTAGGTGGTGTCGATGCTAAGATCTGTCTCTAAAAGGTTGGCGACGGAGTTGGCTTGCACCATGTTACCTATGCCGAAGGAGGCGAGGGCGGTGAAAACACAGAAAAGGACGGCTAACCATTTGACCCCCAATCCACGTTCCAAAGCGTACATCGGTCCGCCGAGCATCTCCCCATTGGAGGTCTTGACCCTGAACTTCACCGCAAGCAGTCCCTCGCTGTACTTGGTAGCCATGCCCAAGACACCTGTTATCCAGCACCAGAACACCGCACCGGGGCCGCCTAATGCGATGGCTGTACCCACGCCGACCAAGTTGCCCGTTCCGATGGTGGCTGCCAAAGCGGTCGCGAGTGCGCTGAATGCGCTGACGTCGCCGCTGGTCCCTTTCTCTTTCGAGAAGGTTAGCCTAATGGCTTTGAATATGTGGCGTTGAGGAAAGTGTAGCCTGATTGTCAGGAATATGTGTGTGCCCACCAAGAGGAGGATGAGCGGCCATCCCCAGAGCAGTGCGCTTGCGTCCGAAATGATTGATTCAATTGCTTCCAATAGAATGAAGTGTCATTAGTTGTTAATGTTTCACAAAGATACTTTTTCCCGCCTAATGTGCCATGGCTATCCTTCATATATTTTTTTGAGGTGGCAATCGTTCTCCGTTAAACTTTGCCTAAATCCTTTGGGGAGTCAGCCAAAAAGGATTTATCTTTGTGGGGAATTTTATGTTAAGTAAAAGATTATGGCTTTGTTGGATAGTATCCGGAATGTGTTCGAGAACTTCATTCCGACGGCGGACGCTGATGTCACGAAGAATTATCAAATCACCTTCACGGTGAAGGGAACGGGCGATTGGGACGGTCTTCACACCCTTACCATACCTGTCAAAGGGAAGTACACGGACGAGAAGGCCATACTGGCCATCCGTAGGGCGAACGGTGTGGAACGCTCCGCGAAGGTGACCATCAACAACGTGAAGGAAGCGCGCTGACAACATTTTTTCGGAGAGAGGGTTTTTATCCCCCGTCGTTTTGTATATATTTGTATTGAAGCATATTAAGCTTATGAAGAAACATATATTGGACTTGGACATAGTCTCCAACGAGAAGTTGGGCGACAAGCATGTCCTGATGAAACTTACCTCGTCGGCCGCTCTTCCCGAGATGCGCCCGGGGCAATTCGCGGAGGTGCGGGTGGACGATTCCGCCACGACTTTCCTCCGCCGACCGATCTCCATCCATTACGTGGACAGGGAGAAGAACGAGTTATGGTTGCTCATCCAATTGGTGGGTGACGGTACCCGTAAGCTGGCCACGTTGAAGGCTGGCGACTCGCTGAACGTGGTGCTTCCTTTGGGCAATGGCTTCTCCGAGCCTCAACCGTCTCAGCGCTCTTTGCTGCTGGTGGGTGGCGGTGTGGGTGTCGCCCCATTGCTGGATCTCGGTCGGCATCTGCGTCAGAAGGGCTATGAGCCTACATTCCTGTTGGGCGCCCGCTCTGGCAAGGATCTGCTGCAGATGAAGCAGTTCGAGCGTTTCGGACGTGTCTGCGTGACCACGGAGGACGGTTCGCTCGGCGAGAAGGGCTTCGTGACCAACCATTCGTTGCTGAACAAGGAACATTTCGATAAGATCTATGTGTGCGGACCTACCCCAATGATGAAGGCGGTGGCTTCGTTCGCCAAAAAGAGTGACATCGATTGTGAGGTCTCGTTGGAGAATAAGATGGCCTGCGGCTTGGGCGCTTGCCTCTGCTGCGTGACCGAGACCCAGTCGGGGCATAAGTGCGTTTGCTCCGACGGACCAGTATTTAACATAAAGGATTTGACATGGCAGATTTAAGCGTTAATATAGGCGGGTTGCGGATGAAAAACCCGGTGATGACCGCATCCGGCACGTTCGGATATGGTGAGGAATATGCTGATTTCATGGATATCAGCCGTATCGGTGCCATCATCGTGAAGGGTACGACCCTTGCGCACCGCGAAGGAAACCCGTATCCACGTATGGCCGAAACCCCTTCCGGCATGTTGAACTGCGTAGGACTGCAGAACAAGGGTGTGGATTACTTCGTGGAGAACATCTACCCACGCATCCGCAAGGTGCAGACGAACATGATTGTGAACGTCTCCGGGGCTTGCGTGGAGGATTATGTGGCTACGGCCGAGAAGATCAATGCCTTGGAGGATATCTCCGCCATCGAGTTGAATATCTCCTGCCCGAACGTGAAGCAGGGCGGTATGGCTTTCGGAACGACCTGTGCAGGCGCCGAATCGGTGGTCTCCGCTGTCCGCAAGGCCTATAAGAAAACATTGATCGTGAAACTCTCCCCGAATGTCACGAACATCGCCGAGATAGCCTTGGCAGCTGAGGCGGCGGGTGCGGATAGCGTCTCCCTCATCAACACATTGATGGGCATGGCGATCGATGCGGAGCGTCAGAGACCGGTCCTCTCTACGGTGACGGGCGGTTTGTCGGGTCCTTGCGTGAAACCAGTGGCCTTGCGCATGGTATGGCAGGTGGCCAAGGCGGTGAAGATACCGGTTGTGGGCTTGGGAGGCATCATGAACGCCACGGACGCTGTCGAGTTCTTCCTGGCGGGCGCTTCCGCCATTGAGATCGGTACCGCCAACTTCATCGACCCAGCCATCTCCGTAAAGGTGGTGGAGGGCATCAACGATTATTTGGAACGTCATGGATGCAAGTCCGTGAAGGAGATAATCGGAGCGTTAAAAGTATAAGATGGGTCATAACATTCATCATATCAATCATATAAAACAATCGGGCATATGAAAAAATACGTGTTATTCATCATTTTGGCGTTGTGTGCGCTTTCCGCACTAGCCGTGGCTTTCCTGAACGGCAAGGGAGACAACCAGGAGAAAAAGGATATAGAGTGGAAATACCTTTCCATGCGGAGCGTATGTTATATGTCCGTGGAGTGTGTGACCGCGGATTTCTCCCCTGTGCAGGAGTCCATCTATGCGAACCGCCTGATGTACGGGGAGTTGCCGATGTCCTTCATACTGAATTTCGAGACCAATGCGGATAGCGTGCAAGCCCTCACCTGTTTGGTGGAGTGCGAAAACGTGAAGATGGAGGCCGATTTGAAGGAGCTCAAGTTGGAGGCGTCGGACTCGAGTAAGGTATGTTCGGGCATCTTTGTTTACAACCTGTCCGAATTGTCCAGCGAGATAGGAGTGCCTGCCGTGATGAACATGATGAGGGTCTTCCCGGACAAGGTGGCGATCTCCATCAAGCCGACCTGCGACGGGAAAAAACCGTCCAAATACATTAAAGTGAAGAAAAAATGATACGTAACATCGTATTCGACTTCGGAGGAGTGCTGATAGATGCTGATTTGGAAAGCGTCCTACGGTCCTTCCGGGACATGGGTGTCGACAACATCTCCGAATACCTGAACCTTTACCGACAAAACGGTCTCTTCCTCGACTTGGAGGATGGCACCAAAAACAAGGAGGAATTCAACGAAGCCCTCCGCGCCATGACAGGCAGGAACATACCTGACGAAGCCATCGCCTCCGCATGGCTGGCCATCGTGGAACGGGTGGACCCCAACAAACTGTTGTACCTGGAGGAGTTGCGGAAGAAATACAAGCTATACCTCCTCAGCAATATCAACCCGCATGTTTTTGAATGGGCCGAGACCCCAGCGTTCTCCGAATTGGGGCAACCGATCCACCATTACTTCGACAAGATGTTCGCCTCTTATCAACTGAAGATGACGAAGCCTTCGCAGGAGATCTTCGAGCACGTGTTGCGCACGGCAGGCATCAAGGCGGAGGAGACGCTCTTCGTGGACGATGGTCCGCGGAACGTCGAGACGGCGCGGTCCATGGGTTTCCACACCTATCAGCCACAGAACAGGGAGGATTGGAGGGAGAACGTTTCCCGTATCCTGAGCGAACAAACTGTCTGATAGCCAAGAGGAAAGCATAGAAATACGTGAATTATCATCTGGGGGAAACTGCGAATTGACGGGGTGATTGGTCGATGAAATATGCCATTTCGTCGATTTTTGTTTTTCAATTATCACTCTTTTACTAATTTTAAGAGTTTAATGTGTGCGAATAAATTATTCTAATATATGAACAAAAAGAAGGTCATTTTGATTGTCGGGATACTGCTGTTGGCGGTAGCCGCATATTTTTTATTTTTCGGAAAGAAGAAGATGCCTCAAACCATCGTGAAGACGGAGTTGGTGGAGTTGGGAAGTATTTCCAATTCGATCACCGCCACAGGAAAGGTGGAGCCAGTCACGGAAGTGGAAGTTGGTACGCAGGTTTCCGGAAAGATCGACAAGATCCATGTGGATTATAACTCGAAGGTGAAGAAAGGCCAGTTGTTGGCCGAGTTGGACCGTTCTACCTTGTCCACATCGTTGGAGTCCGCGAAGACAGACTATTCCAACGCAATGCACGAATATGATTATTACAAGAAAGTATACGATAGGAACGTGGCCCTCCACGAGAAGAAACTGATCAGCGAGGCTGAGTTCGAGGAGATTGAGTTCCAGTACATGAAGGTCTCCAACTCTTTGCGTAAGGCTAAATATGAGGTGGACAGGGCAAAAACCAACTTAGGCTATGCGACCATCACTTCGCCAATCAACGGTGTGGTCATCTCCGTTGAAGTGGAGGAGGGCCAGACAGTGGCCGCCAGCATGACGACCCCTACGTTGTTCATCATTGCGGAGAACTTAGTGGATATGCAGGTAGTAGCCAACATTGACGAGGCGGACATAGGTCAGGTCAAGGAGGGTCAGAAGGTGGAATTCACGGTGGATGCCTACCCGAACGACAAATTCGCAGGTGTGGTTCGCCAGGTACGTTTGGAACCTACCACAACCTCTAACGTGGTGACCTACGAGGTGATTGTCGACGCCAAGAACCCAGACCTGAAACTGAAGCCGGGACTCACGGCTAACATCACTGTTCTTACCCTGAACAAGGACAGCATCATGACCATCCCTAACAAGGCGTTGCGTTTCCAGATGGACGAGAAGATTTTGCCTCCGGGCATGAAGGTGAAGTACTTGGACCCAGAGGAGATAACCGGTCCTACCGTATGGGCGATCGTAGACCGTCAGACGGCTGAACAGCGTTGCATCAAAACAGGTGTCAGCAACGGTACCCGCACGGAGGTCTTGGAAGGCTTGAACCTTGGCGAGCATCTGATCGTCTCTTCCATCGAGACGGCCGATATGGATTTCAAGAAAGGAAACATGCCACCTGAGGGAGGCAAGGGGGGCAACAGCCCATTCATGCCGAAACGTCCAGGTGGTGGTAAACGTAAATAAGGGATTCGCATGGAACAGAAGAACGGGAAAGGCAGGCCTATCATCGAGTTGCGCGATGTGAGGCGTGATTTCGTGGTTGGCGACGAAGTGGTGCACGCATTGCGTGGCGTTTCGTTCTCCATCTACGAGGGCGAGTTTGTGACCATCATGGGTACGTCCGGTTCGGGTAAGTCCACCCTGCTGAACGCCCTGGGATGTTTGGACACGCCTACCTCCGGCGAGTATTATCTGGACGGTGTGGAAGTGCGTTCCATGGGAAAGAACGAGCGTGCCATCCTGCGCAACCGCAAGATTGGTTTCGTGTTCCAAAACTATAATCTTTTAGCCAAGACCACTTCCGTGGAGAATGTGGAGTTGCCTTTGATGTACAACTCATCCATCTCTGACGAGGAACGGTATGAGCGGGCGGTGAACGCCTTGAAGGCTGTCGGCTTGGGCGAACGTTTGAACCATAAGTCCAACCAAATGTCGGGTGGTCAGCAGCAACGTGTGGCGATTGCCCGCGCGTTGGTCAACGACCCCGTCATCATCTTGGCGGACGAGGCGACGGGTAACTTGGACTCCCGCACCTCTTTCGAGATCCTGGTGCTTTTCCAGGAACTACATGCGAAGGGCAGGACAATCATCTTCGTGACCCACAACCCTGAATTGTCCCAGTACAGCAGCAGGAATATCCGCCTGCGGGATGGTCAGGTCATCGAGGACACGTACAATGATCATATAGCGTCGGCGAAGGAGGCTCTGGAAGCATTGCCTCCTCAGAAAGACTAATAGGAAATAGAGAGTGTTATGAATCTTTCGAATTTATTTAAGATTGCGCTCAGGGCAATCAGTAACAATAAGTTGAGGTCATTCCTGACGATGTTGGGTATCATCATCGGTGTGGCCTCCGTCATCGCCATGCTGGCGATCGGACAAGGCTCCAAGAAGAGCATTCAGGAGCAGATCTCCGAGATGGGTTCCAACATGATTATGGTCCACCCAGGCAACAACGACCGTATGCGAGGGGGTGGGGCGCGTATGAACGCCTCCGAGATGCAGACGTTGAAGAATGCCGACTATGAGGATATCGCCAACAAATGTACCCATTACGTGGCGTATGTCTCCCCGACCGTGAGTGGTAGCGGACAGATGATCTACGGTAACAACAACTACCCTACATCCGTCACGGGTGTCTCTTTGGATTATTTGGAAATCAGAAAGTTAACCATCAGTAAGGGCGACATGTTCACCGAGCAGGACATCGCATCCTCCGCTAAGGTGTGCGTCATCGGGAAGACCATCGTCGACAACCTCTTCCCTGACCAGGAGGAACCGGTCGGGAAGGTGGTGCGCTTCGGCAAAGTACCTTTCACCGTGGTGGGCGTGCTCACCGCAAAGGGTTACAACAGCATGGGACAAGACCAGGACGCTGTGGTGCTGGCTCCTTACACGACGATACAGAAAAGGGTGAGCAACATCACTTACCTGAACAGCATCTATGCCTCCGCCAAGTCGGAAGACCTCACGAGCAAAGCGATTGAGGAAATCTCGGAGGTACTGAGGACGAACCACAAAATCAGGGAGGGCGCGGAGGATGATTTCTCCGTCCGTTCCCAAGAGGAGTTGAGCTCCATGATGACCTCCACGACAGACATGATGACAATCCTTCTCGCTTGCATCGCAGGTATATCCCTCGTGGTGGGAGGTATCGGCATCATGAATATCATGTACGTCTCCGTAACGGAGAGGACAAGGGAGATCGGTCTGCGTATGTCCGTGGGAGCCAGGGGCATCGATATCCTCTCCCAGTTTTTGATAGAGGCCATTCTGATCAGTGTGACGGGTGGCCTGATAGGCGTGGTCGTCGGTGTCGGCGCCTCGTACGCCTTGCAGCTCGCATTGGGTTGGCCTATCTACATCCAGCCATACTCCGTGCTACTCTCCTTCCTGGTGTGTACCTTGACGGGCGTTTTCTTCGGCTGGTATCCGGCGAAGAGAGCCTCCGAGTTGGATCCTATCGAGGCTATCAGATACGAGTAATCAGGGCGGTGCGCCACCATGCGCCCGTTCCACTTTATCAAGATTAAAAAATATCAGAACCATGTCATTTACAAGATTATGCTTGTTGTTGATTCTGCCTTCCTTGATGGTCGGTTGTTCCCTTTTCGATTCCGGAAAGAGCGATAGGGAGAAGGCCGGACTGAAAGGGAAAGTGAAGACCCTTACCGAATATGAGGGTGTGGCGGAATCAGACAATTTGGTGCAAGGAAAAATCATCTGTCGAATGACCTACGACAAGCGAGGCAACCAGACGTGCGTTGAGTTGTTCGATGAGGAGGGCAATTTATACCAGAAAAGGAGCACCGAATACGATGAGAAGAATCGTAAGACCCTTTCGCAAGTGCATGATGCGGTGGGCGAATTAGAGAGGACCTTGGTGTTCACCTACAACGAGAGCGGGTATATGACAGAATGTGAAGACTTCAACAACAAGGGGATCCTGATGTATCGCGCAAACAACACCTACGACGACTTGGGTAGACTGACGGAAAATTACATCACCACCTCCGACGGCAGGTTCGTCAGCAAGACCACCATGGCGTACGATGAGTTTGGCAACGACACCTTGCTTGCCATCTTTTCCGACCGCTCCACCATCTCCCGCAAGGAATACAGGGACTACGACGCGAATGGTAACGTGACGGAAGTGAACGTGTACGACTCCCTGGATATGCGTCTCTCGCAGGAGACTTACCTGTATGACAAGGATGGGAACATGACGGAGAGATGCACCTACTCGGGCTACTCCGTGCTGGAGGAGAAGGCGATCATCCGCTACGACGAATACGATTGGTGCGGCAACTACCACAAGGCTTTGCTCTATGACAAGGACTCCACCCTTTCGGGCGGCACATTCCGCAAGCTCGAGTATTATTGATTCTTGGAGAAACGCCCCTGCCTGGCTGGAAATCCATCCTGGTTAGGGTATTTTTTAGCCTGCGCCGACGCATTTGATTTGTCGGTTTGACATTTTTTCCCTACCTTTGTGTCATACGTTTGCGAAAAAGCTTGTTTGCCTGTTTCGTGAAAGTTTACTTGTTATGTTAATAATACGTTGATAAAATGTTAGTAAAGACTTTTGGCGCCGCTGTGCAAGGCATAGACGCCACGATTATCACCATTGAGGTGAATGTGTCGCAAGGTATCCGTTTCATGTTGGTGGGTTTGCCCGACAACGCTATCAAGGAGAGCCACGAACGGATTATCTCCGCTATCCAGTATTGTGGAATGAAGTTCCCTCATTTCCAAGTTATTATCAATATGGCCCCGGCTGACATCCGCAAGGAGGGTTCCGCCTATGACCTGCCGCTCGCCATCGGTATCTTGGCGGGTGCGGGGGATATCCTCTCGGACGAGCTGGACCGGTACGTCATCATGGGAGAGCTATCGCTGGACGGCACGCTACAGCCTATCAAGGGTGCCCTTCCCATCGCCATAAAGGCTAGGCAGGAGGGCTACAAGGGGTTGATCCTGCCAGCGGAGAATGCGAACGAGGCGGCGGTGGTGAACAACTTGGAGGTGTACGGGGCGGTGAACCTTATGGAGGTGATAGATTTCCTGAACAAGAAGCGGGAGATCGCACCGACCGTCATTGACACCCGCAAGGAGTTTTTCTCTCACCTGGGACAGTTCGAGGTTGATTTCTCGGATGTCAGGGGACAGGAGAATGTGAAGCGCGCCTTCGAGGTGGCGGCGGCCGGTGGACACAACCTGATCCTCGTGGGACCTCCCGGTGCGGGCAAGTCCATGCTGGCGAAACGCATCCCTACCATCCTTCCACCTTTCACGCTCTACGAGGCGCTGGAGACGACCAAGATTCACTCCGTGGCTGGTAAGATAGGGAAGGAGACCTCCCTTATGACGGAGCGCCCGTTCCGCTCTCCGCACCACACCATCTCGGACGTTGCGCTGGTGGGCGGTGGTGGCAATCCGCAACCTGGGGAGATCTCCTTGGCGCACAATGGCGTGCTCTTCCTCGACGAGCTTCCCGAGTTCAAACGCACCGTCTTGGAGGTGATGCGGCAACCGTTGGAGGACCGTCGGATCACCATCTCCAGGGCACGTTCCACCGTGGAGTTCCCCGCCAGTTTCATGCTGGTGGCGGCCATGAACCCTTGCCCGTGCGGCTACTACAACCATCCGACCCGCGAGTGCGTCTGCGGACCAGGCGTGGTGCAGAAATACTTGAGCCGCATCTCTGGTCCGCTGTTGGATCGTATCGACATCCACATCGAGGTGGTGCCGGTCCCTTTCGAGAAACTGTCGGAGTGCCAGCCGTCCGAAACGAGCGAACAGATACGTGAGCGGGTCATACAAGCTAGGAACATACAGTTGGAGCGTTTCAAGGGAGAAAAAGGGGTGCACTGCAACGCACAGATGACCTCCAAAATGTTGCACAAGTATGCGCAGTTGGGTGATGAGGCCGCCGCCCGATTGAAGTCCGCCATGCTGAAACTGAACCTCTCCGCCCGTGCCTACGATAGGATCCTCAAGGTGGCCCGCACCATAGCGGACCTGGACCACTCCGCGAATGTAGAGGCGAGGCATATCTCCGAGGCAATCAATTACAGGAACTTGGATAGGGAAGGATGGGCAGGATGAGGATAATTAAGAATTAAGAATTATGAATTGGGGCGGTGGATTCTTTTTTGTGGAATTTATCTGCGCCTGACCGACAAACATCGGACGCCTAGGGCACCGAAAAAACATTAATACATGGTGCGAATTTTGAAACGATAGTTCGACGAAGTCAATTAAGAATTAAGTTCGTAATCCGTAGCGTATAAGCATCCGCAACCTTGTGGGAAGGAAAAGACAGGGGATGTGCGAAAACACATCCCCTGTCTTTTTATCGATGGATCCCCAACATCAGTTGTTAGGCTGTTGGGTGGAGTCTGTCTGTGTAGTAGTTGGTACGGTGGAAGGCTTTTCGTCACTGGTGTTCGAGGCAGGAACTGCAGTCGTGTCTTTAGCCTTCGTGTTCGTGGTCGTATCCTTCTTCTCGGCACTCTCCGCAGGCGCTTTGGACTTGGAGAGGGCGGCCTTCACCTGACCGTAGCGGTTGGATGCGTTCCAGAGTATCCACTCGTCGTATCCTGCGTCATAAACCGCCTGGATCTGTTGTTTCACCTGTGCGCTGCCATAGTTGATGTGGCCAGGCACCCAAGGGGCGGAGAAGCATTGCAGCCAAGCCCTCACCCTTGCCTTAGGAAGAGAATCCTTGGCCAATTCCTCCTGTGACAATTGCATCGCCTTGAGAATCGTCGTGTACGGATGAGCGTCCGGCACGTCCAGACCGAAAGTCCTTGACGCATAGTGCGAAGGATAGACCATCGGGCAGATATTATCCGTCATGGAGGCGATTTTCACGTAGTCCTGTCCCGTGCTTTTCCTGTCCGTAGGGCTACCGATGACCGTACCGAAGAGGTCCGCACCGAAGATGATCTTCTTCTTGTGCAGGCGTTTCTCCACGTAGGAGAAGAAGTCCGTCAAGCCCTGTTCCTTGGAATAGGTGCTGAGATCCACGCCATAGACCGCCTTGTTGGCGCTGCTACCGATTGGGAAGCGCACGTAGTCGAATTGGATCTCGTCGAATCCGTCCAAAGTGGCCTGTTCCGCCAAGTCGCAGATATACTCCCACACGCCCTTCTTGAACGGATTCACCCAAGGGTTGCCCTTGCCGTCCGTGACAGGGGTACTGTCAGGCTGGCAAAGCGCCAGGTCAGGACGTTTTCTTGCCAGGATAGGGTCTTTGAAGCAGACGATACGGCCGATGACGTAGATACCCTTCTCGTGGAGTTCCTTGATGAGTGCAGGCATGTCCTTCACGTAGCGGACGCAGGCGCCGATCTCCTGGGCTTGGGCGTTATTCATCTTGTAGGTCACATTACCGCCGTCGTTTTTGATGTCGAGGACGATAGCGTTCATTTCAGTCGTCTCCACCAACTCCACAAGGTTCTTCATGTTCTTCGTGCCCGCCATCGCACCCGTGATGTAGATACCCTTCACCTTGATGGGCGGGATGAGCAGTTTGCAACCATTCGGGCTACCGCCACGGCTTTGTATCAGTATGGAATCTTTGCAGAAAGGTATTTTCTCTAAAACGACGGGTGTCGAGTCGGTACGGGCAGAGTCCGCCGCAACGGAGTCTGTCGCGACAGAGTCCTTGAGGATGGAGTCATTCGCTTCCTCAACATAAGTACCTGTTCCTTCTCCCATGGGACGGTGCCCACCATTCGCACATCCAATCATATTACACAATGCCACCAAGGCCATCGCTCCTAAGCAAAACTTCCCCCTCTTCATCTCTATTATAGTATAATCAACTGATATATAAGAGTCTATGACTCTATTTTTAATCTATTTCTATTTCTTATTATTTTCTGTAAAAGTAACTATTTTTCTGAACCGCGCATCAGAAGGAACCCTTTTTTTTCAGTAGAAAATAGACCTTTTTTGTTTAATAGCTAAGTGATGAAATATTGTTTTGTAATATATTGATAATAAATTAATTATATAATTTTAAGTAGCGAAAAAAAGTGCGGTAGAGGTGACCCTGCCGCACTTGTCAATCTGCCTGAGAAGACAGAGAGATTGGTTCGTCTTGTTTTACTTGTGTTTCTGGTAATAATCCAGGGCGATTTGGGCGTTCTTGATCACGGCTTTGCTTGAGAATGTGGCGCCCGACACAGCGTCAACCTGCGTTATCGTTTCCGCGTTTTTCCCCTCAAGTTTAGACAACAGGTCATCTGTGACCATTTTGAAGTACCCTGGGGTCTCTTGGTTCTCGAGCGCCTCAACCTTGACGACGCTACCGTTTGCGTCGATGGAGACCTTCAGCGGCGTATTGCCCGCGAAACCGGTCACCTCCTTGCCCAACTCTGTTGTTTCCACCACATAGTTGCCCTCCGCATCTTTCTTCATGTTCGCATCCGTGCAAGCGGAAGAGAGCGTGAGGATCGAGGCCATTATGCATGATAATCCAATCAATTGCTTCATCATCTTAAAAAACTAAAATATAAATTAATATTCATCATTCTATTCATGCGAGGAACAACCTGTGAGGGGTTTCCCTTAGAAATTATCCACGTGTACTTCGAAGTAGGCTTTCGGGTGGGCGCATGTAGGGCAGATCTCTGGCGCCTTGGTTCCCACTACGATGTGTCCGCAGTTGCGGCACTCCCACACCTTCACTTCGCTCTTCTCGAATACTTGGGCAGTCTCCACATTCTTCAGCAGGGCGCGGTAGCGCTCCTCGTGGCGTTTCTCGATGGCTGCCACCAAACGGAACTTTCTGGCGAGGTCCTTGAATCCTTCCGCTTCCGCTGTTTTGGCGAACCCTTCGTACATGTCGGTCCATTCGTAGTTCTCTCCGTCAGCTGCGGCTGCCAGGTTCTCCGCGGTCGAGCCGATGCCTTCCAACTCCTTGAACCAAAGCTTGGCATGCTCCTTCTCGTTGTCTGCCGTCTGTTGGAAGATGGCCGCGATCTGTTCGAACCCCTCCTTTTTCGCCTTCGACGCGAAGTAGGTGTATTTGTTACGTGCTTGGCTCTCGCCTGCGAAGGCGGCCTCTAAATTCTTCTCAGTCTGTGTGCCTGAATACTTGTTTGCCATAATGATTATAATTTATGAAAAAGTTAGTCCTTTGTTTAGCGGGATAAAAGTGATTTATCCAATATCTTTTTCCCTTTGACGACTACCACGCCACGGTGGTTTTCGGAAACCTTTTTTCCTGAGAGGTCATACCGTTGGTTGTCGTCTGTGGATTCCTGCTCGACCATTTGGAGACCAGTTGTGGTGTTGTAGTTGCAGTCATATTCGATGGTCTGCGAGTCGAGTATGTAGTCGCTGGCGATCACAGGCTTGGAGAGGGCGCGTCCGTTTTTGTCGCATTCCAGTCCGGCGTCTATGGTGACCTCAATCGATTCTTCCGGCAGTAATCCACGGAGGGATTGTTCCGAACGTATTGAGCCGATCGCGAAGTAAGCGTCTCGGTAGAGTGGTGCCACGCCTGTATTCTCCACCGTGATTTTGGTCTGCGTGCCATCGGTTACGCATTTGGTGACCACGAAATGATAGCCAGCCATCATGCTGCACTCCTTGAAACGGTCCGCGTTTTTGTAACTGTTCTTCGAAGGGTTGTCGTTCGCTATCATGAAAGTAATATGGTATTTTTCCGACTGGTCTTTCCAGGTAAGTCCGTACATGCCTTCCTCTCTGGTGAAATTCTTCTGGTCTGAATTGCTGTAATAGCTTATTTCACCTCCGCAAACGCCTGTTTTCCAGCGGTCTTTGCCCATTGTGATCCAACACTCCTCATTGTAGCCGTCTTTCGAGGTCTTCTCGTGTTCCTTGTGCATGAAGGAGTCGTCGAACAATCCGAAAGCCAATTTCCGCAAATCTTTATCATCCGCGAAAGGAGAATAGTCGTCATCCGCCGCATCGATGCTGATAGCCCAAGGTATGCTGCCCATCACGTTGGCAAGGTGCAGGAAAAACTCTTTCTGGTAATCTTTGGAAGGGAAGTTCCCGTCTTTGCCAATGTTCACACCGTTCTCGTCGTATATGTGGTATTCGGACCAGTGGCCGAAACCCACTTCCACAAAGGCTATGCGAGGGTCTTTCTCGTACTTCTTGGCGAAATCGGTATAGAACAGTTTGGTGAAGCGTTGAAGTTCGGTGCATCTCCAGTCCGCATAGTGGGTATAACCATCGCCGGCCACCGTTTTATCACTCTCTTTGTAGTCCGAACGGGCTTTGATGTAGGCTGGTACGCCTGTTGTGCCCACATTGTTATCCACCATCGCCTCGCCTGGGTATTCGTAGAAGAAACGGATCACGGCTTGGTGGTTGCGGCTCTTGATGTCATCCAGAAGGTTTTCCATGTAGCTCCAGTCATAGTTTATCGAGCTATCCGCATTGCATCCTTTCACCACTTTGCATGGTGCCACATACGAGTATTCCAGCGCATGGCATTTGCCGTAGGCGCTATAGTGGTCACTTGCCTCCGAGGTCCATAACACCAGACCTGTCATGGGTTGCACGTTGGTCACTTTTGAACTGAGGCTGACGGGCTTCCAATCGGCCGCTATACTGTTCATCGCAAATAATGCATTGAGAAGAATGGTAAGTGCTATTTTTTTCATATGTTCACTGATAGTTATGAATGATGTAACATGCATGCAAATATAAAAATTTTTTCAAATTCTTAATCCATAATTCATAATTTTCCTCCCCTCCCCACAAATGCCCATCCTCTCATTTTTATACCTACAAATAGGGATGTCTCCCCATCTCCTTATCCGTTACCTTTGCATGTTAGTTGAGCCCCAAGGGTTATTCGGACGAAAAAGGACGATATTTGCGCGGCGGGTGTGTCGTGTGTCGATTTTCGCCGTATCTTTGTGGCAGATTATGAAGAGGGTTTCCGGAGGGATACATTTGCCGACAATAGGCAAAGGAACCATCCCTCCCATGAAGCAATAGTTGGCAAGGAGGCATGAATTGAAATATGAACCAGAAGGACGTTGATATTAGAGAGGACGCTGTGAGAACGCTGGCGGATGTCAGTGAAGGTGGACAGTGTGTCATCGTGAAGGTGAACGGACACGGAGGTTTTCGCCATCGTGTGATGGAGATGGGCTTCGTGAAGGGGGAACGGGTGACCGTCCTCAAGAACGCTCCTCTTCAGGATCCTATCGAGTACAAGGTGATGCAAAGCCATGTCTCTCTGCGCCGAAGCGAGGCCAGCCACATCGAGGTCATCCTGATGGATGAGGTGGATGAGGATGCGCTCTCGGAATCAACCGGCACCTTCTCCGAGGAGGTGCGCAATAAGATCGTCGCCAAGACCAAGACCATCACGGTCGCCTTGGTGGGTAACCCTAACTGCGGAAAGACCTCCTTCTTCAACCATGCGACGGGACTGCGTGAGCACGTCGGCAACTACAGCGGTGTGACGGTTTCGTCTAAGGTTGGCACCTTCTACAAGGATGGCTACACGATCAATCTGGTGGACCTCCCTGGCACCTATTCCATCACGGAATACTCCCCCGAGGAACTTTATGTGCGTGAATACATCACCGAGCAACACCCTGATGTGGTGCTCAACATCGTGGATTCCTCCAATCTGGAGCGTAATCTTTTCCTCACCACACAGCTGATCGACATGAACGTGCGCATGGTCATGGCGCTGAACATGTACGATGAACTGGAGGGGAAGGGCATGGCCTTGGATGACGCGCAGCTGGAGAAGATGTTAGGCTTCCCTTGCGCTCCGACCAACTCCAAGACGGGCAAGGGTATCGATCATGTGCTGGACCACATCATCTCAGTCTATGAGGAGGCGGATGAGGTCACCAAGCATATCCATATCAATTACGGAAGCGAGGTGGAGGGCGCCATCAGCAAAATCAAGCCGCTCATCATGGAGCATGCCGAGGTGGCGGTGGACTTCCCGTTCCGCTACGTGGCGATCAAACTGTTGGAGAACGACTCCGTCACCTATAAGCATCTGGAGAAACATATCGGTGATGTCTCCTCCATCCGTCAGGTGGTGGACCAGTGCCGGAAGGAGATAGAGGAGGAGTATGGCGAGGACATGGTCAGCGTCATCACGGGCATCAAGTACGGTTTCATCCGTGGCGCCTTGGCCGAGACGTTGTCATCGCCGGACGAGGATTCGGACGATTCCGCCTATAAGATAGATAAGATATTGACAAACAAATGGTTGGGATTCCCCGTCCTGATATTCTTCCTATGGCTGATGTTCCAGACGACCTTCTCATTGGGTGCTATCCCGCAAGGGTGGATCGAGGCTGGTGTGGAGTGGTTGGGCGAGTCCATGCGTAGCCTGCTGGGCGAGGGAATGCTTTCCGACCTGATCGTGGACGGTATCATCGCGGGTGTGGGAGGCGTGATCGTCTTCCTGCCTAACATATTGATACTCTTCTTCTTCATATCACTTTTGGAGGATACGGGTTATATGGCCCGTGCGGCCTTCATCATGGATAAACTGATGCACAAGATGGGCTTGCATGGCAAGTCGTTCATTCCTCTGCTGACGGGCTTCGGGTGTGGCGTCCCTGCCATCATGGCCACGCGGACGCTGGAGAATCCTAAGGACCGTATCATCACGATGATGGCCATTCCGTTCATGTCCTGCTCCGCCAGACTGCCGGTTTATCTCCTCTTCGTGAGTGTCTTCTTCGAGTCCAATCAGGCGCTGATATTGCTGAGCATCTATCTGCTGGGCATCGCGGTGGCGGTCTGTACCGCTCTGTTGCTGAAGAAGACGAAGTTCAAGAACAATTCCGAGCAGTTCGTGATGGAGCTTCCTCCATACCGTATACCGACGGCCCGCAACACTCTGCTGCACATGTGGGAGAAGGCGGTCCAGTACCTGAAGAAGATGGGTTCGGTCATCCTGGTGGCTTCGGTCATCATCTGGGCGCTCTGCTATTTCCCTACGCACAACGAGGAGACGGACAAGATCGACGCCTTGGTTGAGGCTACGGAGAGTGATGCGTCGTTGTCGCAGGTGGAGAAGGAGACGAAGCTGGGCGAGCTGGAGCTGAGCCGTGCGTCGGCGCAGAAGGAGAACTCGTATATAGGCAGGATGGGTAAGTTCATTGAGCCGGTGGTTCGTCCGTTGGGCTTCGATTGGAAGATGGGGGTCAGCATCCTTACGGGTGCGGCCGCGAAGGAGATCATCGTGTCGTCGTTGGGTGTCCTTTACCACGCGGACCTCTCCGCCGATGAGGAGTCGGAAGGGTTGAAGACCGCCCTTGCCGCCCATCGGGACAGTGAGGGGAACCCGATCACACCGTTGGTGGCGTTCGGTTTCATGGTCTTCGTGTTGCTCTATTACCCTTGCGTGGCGGCGGTGACGGCCATCGCCAAGGAGTCGAACCGTAAGTGGGCGCTCTTCTCCGTGGTCTATACCACTATGGTCGCATGGGTGGTCTCGTTCATCATCCATCAGGTAGGTCAATTAATCTTTTGAGGAGGGTATACGATGGATGAGACGATGCAAACAATAGTGGTGGCGGTGATCATTGTGGCGGCTGTCGCTTGGAGCGTGAGGCGCGTGCTGAAGTCCAACAAGGGCGGTTGTGGTTGCGGCTGCGGCTGTAATTGCGGATCGGACGGGAAGTGCGATGGCCAAGGCTGCGAAGGGTGCCATCAGTGCGACGTCGAGGAAAAGAAAAAGATGTAGAATTAAAAATACAGGGAGGAATCGGAAATGTTTATAGCCAGACAAAAGTTTTCAGACGTTTTAGACGTGAATCCCCAGTTGATTCTAATGTTGCCGCGTTTCGGCATGAAGCTGGGCTTCGGGGAGAAACGTATCGAGGAGATTTGCAGGAGCGAGGAGGTGCCTGTCTCGTTGTTCCTGATGCTCTGCAACGTGTATACGTTCGATGACTACATGCCGTCGGACGAGGAGATCCTGGCGATAGAGGGCGAGTGGCTTGTCCGTTACCTGAAAGCCTCCCATGATTATTATATCAACCATCGTTTGCCCCATATCCGCAAGCATGTGGAGCGCATCGCTCAGGCTGCGGGCGAGATCGGTGCGGTGCTGATGGACTTCTTCGGCGAGTACCAGAAGGAGGTGACGAACCATTTCGAGCAAGAGGAGACCTCGCTCTTCCCTTGCATATCGGTTGGAAAGGAGCGCTCCGTGACCTCCAAGGATTCCCACGAGATGACTTATATGCATGACAACATAGGGGACAAGCTGAGCGACCTCACCAATATCATCATCAAGTATTTGCCGGCGGAGATCATGCCTAACGAGCGGATCGGTGTGTGGTTCGACCTCGCGCAACTCTCCAAGGACCTCGACAAGCATGCCATCATCGAGGAGAAGATATTGATCCCTTATTTCAGCAGGAAGGAAGGAGGTGCGCTATGAAGATGCGGAACATCGTGCTCATGGAATCTTCCGTGATCATTACGGAAGGTCTGCAGAAGATCATCAACGAAACGCCTGAACTGAAGGTGCAGAAGGTCTATCGTTCTTACCCGCAGGTTGTAGGCAGAAGCGGTGCGGATATCCTTGTCGTCAATCCTAAACTGCTCAGGGAGGAGGAGTTGGACAAACTGTTTCAGGACTGGAAACGTGAGAACGACGAGCTGGTCATCTTGGCGCTCCATACGGATTACACCTCCGCCATGGTCCTGAAGATGTTCGACAATGTCATTGAGCGGGACGATAATGTCTCCGCCATCCTCAACAAACTACGGACCACCCGTTCCAAGAACACGGACAAGGGCTCTTCGCAAAGCTGCGAACTCTCCGCGAGGGAGAAGGATGTGCTGAGGCTTGTGGCGAAGGGTCTCACCAACAAGGAGATAGCCGACGAACTGAACCTCTCCATCCATACGGTCATCACCCACAGGAAAAATATCACGAGCAAGACAAACATCAAATCCATCTCCGGTCTCACCATCTATGCTATGCTGAATAAGTTGATTCAGCAGTAGGGGAGTATTGTTTGCGGTTAATCTATCTGAGAGGACGGTCTGACTACCCCTTTATACATTTCTGAGCGAAAAAAGTTTGTTTTCCATAATTTTGACTATTTTTACAAACAGTAAAATTAAAAGAGGAATTGAGATGAAGACAAGAACGGAAATACTACACTTGTTGAGCCTCTATAAGCCAACGGCGGAAAGCAGATATGGCCTGACACGGTTAGGCGTTTTCGGATCTGTGGCCCGTGATGAACAGACGGAGGACAGTGATGTTGATGTGTGTTATGAGGGTAGGGTTCCATCTCTGCTTACACTTGATTTGATTCAGACCGATTTGGAACAATTGTTGGGTAGCCGGGTCGATTTGGTGCGTGTCCGTGATGGTATGAATAGCCTCTTGAGAGAACGTATTCAAAAGGAGTGTGTGTATGTATGACCGTGAGATAGTGATAGATAGCTTGCAAAAAATCCGCAAGACTATTGATACAATTTTAGAAAGGGTCTCCTCTGTTGATGACCCTAATGAATTGCTCTGTTCTCCTGAAGGATCGATGCGCCTTGATGCGGTTTGTATGAACTTAATAGCTTTGGGCGAGGCGGTGAAGGGCCTTGACAAACAGACTCATGGGGAGTTGTTCCCTCATTATCCAGAAGTCTATTAGAATGGGGTAATGCGGATGCGTGATAAAATAGCTCACCATTATTTCGAGGTTGATATTGATGTGGTTTTCCGAACAGTTCGGGAAGATGTGCCTTTGATGAAGGATGTCGTTGATAGAATGCTTGTTGACATGGATAAGCAATAATTCTCTGTATAGTCTCAACTATAGAGTAGTGATTTAATGCCTGCCATATCCTAACCATGAAGAAAACCTCTTACTTCCCCAATAATTGATTTCGCCGAACTGGCAATTCTTAACTTTTAACTCTTAATTTTTAACTATTTGAAATCCACCGAATCTTCTTTTTTTGTATTTTCGCATAAACCTTTGAATTAGTGTATGTTTATGTTATTAACTTTTTAAATATTAGTGTGTAATGAAAAAGTATTTAGCTGAAATGGTAGGAACCATGGTTTTGGTTCTTATGGGTTGCGGAACTGCTGTAAGTTTGAGTTGCGGTGTGGACACCGCGAGTGTTGTAGGTACTGCGGTAGCCTTCGGTTTGGCTGTCGTCGCGATGGCCTATACGATTGGTGGCATCAGTGGATGTCATATCAATCCTGCCATCACGTTGGGCTGCTTGCTCACCAAGAGGATTTCCCCTAAGGATGCGGGCATGTACATGTTGTTCCAGGTGATCGGAGCGTTCCTTGGCTCCACGATCCTTTATCTGCTCACTTCGAACGCTGGTTTGGAGGGTACAGGTGCGAACAGTCTGCAGTCTGGCGTGAACACGACGGGCGGACTCCTCGCTGAGGTCTTCTTCACGTTCGTGTTCGTATTCACCGTGTTGGGCACCACCGACTCCAGCAAGGGAGCAGGAAACTTCGCAGGCTTGGCGATCGGTCTTTGCCTCGTATTGGTGCACTTGGCATGTATTCGTTACACGGGCACATCCGTTAACCCGGCTCGTTCCATCGCTCCAGCCTTGTTCCAGGGCGGCGATGCATTGTCCCAGCTCTGGATCTTCATCGTAGGTCCATTCATCGGTGCCGCTTTGGCCGCATTCTCATGGGGCTTCGTGGCAGGTTGCGACAAGAAGTAACCGCCTGAAACGACATATGTATAACTGACAAGAAATCCGATGACGCATGTTGCGCTTCGGATTTCTTTTTTTATCTTCGCGGAAGATTCAATAAAACAAAAAAGTATATCAAATGGCTGAAATGAATTTTGGCGGTGTAATCGAGAATGTTGTTACCCGCGATGAGTTTCCTTTAGAGAAGGCGCGTGAAGTTCTGAAGAACGAGACGATCGCTGTCATCGGCTATGGCGTCCAAGGACCTGGCCAATCTATGAATCTAAGAGACAATGGCTTCAACGTGATCGTCGGACAACGTCCAGGCAAGACGTTCGACAAGGCAGTCGCTGACGGTTGGGTGCCGGGCGAGACATTGTTCGGAATCGAGGAGGCTTGCAAAAAAGCTACCATTATTCAATTGCTTCTTTCTGATGCCGCACAAATCGAGTGCTGGCCAATGATTAAGAAATATTTGACTCCTGGTAAGACTTTGTATTTCTCTCATGGTTTTGCCATCACATGGAACGATCGTACAGGCATCATTCCTCCGAAGGATGTGGATGTCATCATGATCGCCCCTAAGGGTTCCGGTACTTCCCTCCGTCGTTTGTTCGTGCAGGGCCGTGGATTGAACTCTTCCTACGCTATTTACCAGGACGCGTCCGGTAAGGCTTGGGAGAAGGTGATCGCCCTCGGTATCGGTGTCGGTTCGGGTTATCTCTTCGAGACCACTTTCGAGAAGGAGGCTACTTCCGACTTGACGGGCGAGCGCGGCTCTTTGATGGGTGCCATCCAAGGTTTGCTCTCCGCACAATATGAGGTGCTTCGCGAGAACGGACACTCTCCTTCCGAGGCCTTCAACGAGACGGTTGAGGAGTTGACGCAGTCCCTCGGCCCATTGTTCGCTGAGAACGGTATGGACTGGATGTTCGCTAACTGCTCCACTACAGCGCAGCGTGGCGCTTTGGATTGGATGGGTCCTTTCCACGACGCTATCAAACCAGTTATGCAGAAATTGTACAAATCGGTTATCACAGGTCAGGAGGCGCAGATCTCCATCGACTCCAACTCTAAGCCGGATTACCGCGCTAACTTGGAGAAGGAGTTGGCCGCTCTCCACGACAGCGAGATGTGGCGTGCCGGTGAGGTGGTTCGTAAGCTTCGCCCTGAAAATAACTAATCGGTTTTTTCTTATAGGATGTAAGGCGGCTCTTGAGGGGGCCGCCTTTCTTTTTTCCTCCCATTCCATTCATAATTCATAATTCAAAATTGACTTCGTCGAACTAACGTTTCATAATTGTCATGTGTCGTCCCTTCGGGACTCTCTGTCGCCCAATCCTTTTCTAACAGGGGTTTACACCCCTGCCTGGGGGATGTCGCCCCGTTGGGGCTTGGGAAAGCGACGTTCTTCATGCATATCATCCATCCCTGCATTCTAATCGACCATGTCGAACTAACGTTTCATAATTCATAATTCAAAATTCATAATTCCCCAGGGCGATGCCCTGGGCTATATATGTTGTGCCCTTTCAGGGCGGACAACGAACCGGATGGATATTCACGAGTCCCCATGGCATCGCCCTGGGCTATATAATGGATCCCCTTTTCAGGGCTTAGTTATGCGCGGCACGTAAGGGAATGCACTCCCTTCATTTCTTAATTGACTACGCCGAACCGCCGTTTCATAATTCAAAATTGACTACGTCGAACTATCGTTTCATAATTCTTAACTTTTAACTCTTAATTCTTAAAATTCTCGGTGGAATCGCACTTTTTTGAATTCTTCCGCCGATTTTCTACCACTAATTGCCGAATAAGTGCAAGTTTTTCTAGCATTCTACGTCTATATTTGCAATGTTGTCGGAAGGGACTGAACGGTGCGAAAAAAAATCGCAGGTGTTTTCGGAATGAGTTTCTGACGATGCTGGAACAATTAGACATATATGCTTACATTAATACAATAGTCTGCTCATTAATTGACAATCGAAAAGGCTTCTCCGTTTCATAAACCTTGGGAGAAGCCTTTATTTTTTATCTCTTTGTGATACAATGTATTGGTATTTATTATATATTTGGCGGTTGAAGACCATATATGAGCAGAAATGAAAACAACTAAGACGATACTAATATTCTTGCTATGTGTGGCGCTTTCGCCTGCTCGGGCGGCTGTCACCATGGATGTGAGGCCATCGACGACTTATCAGTCTGTTGATGGAATCGGAGGCGGTATTGTCTACTATTTGGATTGGATCGCCAAGCATGAAAAGTGCGAGGAACTCTATGATACTGTTTTCAATGGCTTGGGCCTCAGCGCACTGAGAATGGGTAACTGGGCGCAGGAGGAGGATGCCGACCTGACGTTGGACTCCCTCATCTATGCGGCCGCCAAGAAACGTCTGGGCGATGATTTCTATCTGAACCTCACATCATGGTCTCCGCCAGCTTCGTTGAAGTCTAACAATGACATGAAGGGTACGGACGGAAACGGACACAGCTCCTTGAAGTGGGCGAATGGCAGTTTCCTGTATGACCAGTTCGGCGCATGGTGGAAGCGCTCGTTGGAGCAGTACCGTGCCGTGGGCATTTACCCGGACTACGTGAGCCTGCAGAACGAGGTGGATTGCAACCCTTCCTATTATGGTATGGAGCTCGAACCGGATGAGAGCACCAATGGGGTCGCTTCCTATGCGAAGTGCCTGACCGCCGCCGCCAAGGCCATCAACTCTCTGGAGAACCCGCCGATGATTATCGGACCTGAGGTGCTGGGCATCGGTTGGGACCGTGTGCAGAACTACCTCAACAAGGCGGACAAGAAGTTGCTTTCCGCCTATTCGTTCCACTATTACCACAGTGGTAGGAAGGAACATGAGGCGATAGAGCAACGCTATGCCTATCCTGATGATTTCAAAGAGGCGATGAGTAGCCTCTACGATACATACTCTAAGGAAAACAAACCTTTATTCATGACGGAGAACAGCCCGTTGAGGGACCCTGTCGAGATGGACCCTATCTACACGGCTTGGTTCATGTCGCTGGCTTTCACCGTCAACCATGTCACTTCCTACACCCATTGGAACTTGATATGGGGTGACAAGGGTGATGCCTGCATCAACATCGATACGTTGCTGGTCGACGGGGAGTACCAGAATATCGAGGGCGGTTATCGTGTGAATGGTGATTACCATGCTTTGCGCCACTTCTCCAAATTCGTGAAGCGTGGCTGGAAACTCTTGTACGCCACATCCTCCGACGCGGATGTGTTGATCACCGCCTTCAGAAACCCTGACGATGATGAGTATACCGTCATCTTGGTGAACAAGGGCAGGAGCGGCAAGTCGCTCGAATGCTCCTTCTTCCCTGAACATTGCAGGGCTACGGTGGTCCAGACTGATGTGCCGAACAAAAAATGGAGCGAGGTGCTGGGCGTCTACGACTCTTTGGATGTGGTCTCCTTGCCTGCCAATAGCATCACGACCATCGCTTATACGCCTAAGAGTACCAAGTATATCTTCGGGTCTGACACGCTTTCTTCTTGGAATAATCCAGTCTCATGGATGCCGGAGGGTGTGCCTTCCCGTCATGATACGGCTGTGGTCAGCAGGGGAATGGTTTCATTGCCCGCAGACATAGATGCCCCTTCTCCTGTTATTATAGAGAATGGCGCTGTCATCTACTTGGATAGTGCGGATTATCATCTGGGACAGATTGTTTCGAATGGTGGCGGTCTCTCGACGAAGACGCATTGCAGCCTTACGGTGGATACTCTCTTCGTGAATGCGCAGACAACCATTGGTGTCATGTCGCTTGATACAAGTGCCTTGATGGTCTTGAACGGTGCGATTAAGGGTTCGGAATACTTGGTGAAGATCGGTACGGACACGTTGGTGCCTCATGTGGACGCCTCTGCCTTCGAGGGTGGTTGGATTGTCTCGGGCGGTGTGTTCCGCCTTGAGGATGATAAAGCGTTGGGCGCCGCCGGCATCGATGTGGTGCTGGGTACGATGTATGTGGATTGCGATGCGGTTACCCGCCATCTCTATATCGGTGATAATGGCAATGTTGTCCTGAATGGCACGATCGAGGTGAAATCCGCGATGATCGGTCCTGATAATATCTACGGCGGTGTCTACTATGCGGAGGATTTCCCTGAATACCTCTCCGGCGAAGGTATGCTCATCGTCGATGCGCCTCGTCCGGTGTTGACGAGGTCGGTTTCCCACGATACGGTTCAGGTGCTTACGACGAATGATTCCATCAACCCGCTTGTCTTCCATTGGGAGAACGCTTCTACCGTCGAGGTGGATTGGAACCCGATCCGTCCGCGCGGAATCAATGTGTCGATCGACGATTCGTCGTTCTGTGCGACTATCTCAGGAAAGTCCGATACGGTGGGCACGTTCATTTATGAGATCTCCACGGTGGGTGAATACGGACCTGTTGCCAGCGATAGCGGACGTCTCGTCTTTAATAAACCGGATACCAATTCTTCCGAGGATGTTCCGTCTTCGTCTCACTTCTCCGTTTCATATCAGGATGGTGTGGTGTCCGTCTTCTCGGATATCTCTTACGAGGTGAACTGCTATGCGATGATCTCGGATATGTCGGGTAGGGTAGTCGGCGGAAACAGCATTGTCCTTCTTCCTGGAGCCAACTCCTTTGACGTGGATGCGTTGGAGTGTGGTGTTTATTTGTTGCAGATTCGTGGCAAGGACATATACAAAACCGTCAAAATGGTGGTGGAGTGACCCCTTGACGCTTTTTTACAATCGTTTGACGATTATTTCTTTCTTTTTACAATAGAAAAGGCCTTCTTTTGCATTCGTGGATCGATTGGTCCGCTTGAATGTGAAACGTAATATGTCTTGAAATGAAAAATGTTTTTAGGGTAGTATTACCATTCCTTTTTACCTTGTGGTGTGCGGATCTCATCTCCGCCACGCCTGCCTTCCCTGGCGCCGAGGGCTTCGGCATGTACGTCACGGGCGGACGTGGGGGTAAGGTTTATCATGTGACTTCTTTGGCGGATGACGGCTCGAAGGGCACGTTGCGCTATGCGGTCAACCAGTCGGGCGCTAGGACAATCGTCTTCGATGTTTCGGGCACGATCGAACTGACTTCTCGCCTGAAGATCTCCAATGGTGACTTGACCATTGCGGGACAGACTGCCCCGGGTGATGGTATCTGCCTGAAAAACTACGAGACCTACATCGGGGCGGATAACGTGATCATACGCTTCATTCGTTTCCGCTTGGGCACGGATAAGCCTGACGTGAACAGCGACGGCTCTGTCACCCTGGATAGGGATGCGATATGGGGCCGCAGGCAGAAGAATATCATCCTTGATCATTGTTCCATGAGCTGGTGCACGGATGAGTGCGCCTCCTTCTACGACAATACGAACTTCACGATGCAGTGGTGCCTGGTGGCCGAGAGCCTGCGTGGTTCCATCCACCCGAAGGGATACCATGGCTATGGCGGAATATGGGGCGGAAAGGGCGCTTCGTTCCATCATAACCTAGTGGCCCACCATGACAGCCGTACGCCCCGCCTCTGCGGTAGCCGCTACTCGAACGAGGCGGGCAATGAGCTGGTGGACCTCCGCAATAATGTCTTCTACAACTGGGGAGCGACGAACAGCGGTTATGCGGGCGAAGGGGGTAGCTATAACTTCGTGAATAATTACTACAAGTCTGGTCCCGCCACGAAGTCTTCTATCAAGTACCGTATCTTCGAAGTGTGGGCGGACGATGGCAAGAACAGCCAGTCACAGGGTGTCTATGGACACTTCTTCGTGAGCGGCAATTACATGGAGGACAAGGGCAACGGCTGGGACTGGAATGGTTTCGACATCAATAACTCCAACAATGGTTCCATGAACCAGAACTCCGTGCGCTCCAATGTGGAGTATGCGGTCACTCCTGTCTCTACCCAAAGGGCGGATGTCGCCTACGAGAAGGTCCTGAAGTATGCGGGCGCTTCTCTGCACCGTGATGCGGTGGATGCCCGTGTGGTGGACGATACGAGGAGACGTTCCTATACCGCCAAGGGCTCTGTCTTGGGTGGCTTGGGTATCATCGATAAGACCTCGGATGTGGGTGGCTGGCCTGAACTTGCCTCCGCACCTGCCCCGACGGACTCCGACGGTGACGGTATGCCAGACGAGTGGGAATCCACCTATGGTTTGAACCCTGATGACGTTTCGGATGGTGCGAGCCTCGCTTCGGATGGCAGTGGCTACACGAATCTAGAGATATACATGAACTCGCTGGTCTGCGAGATGATGGCGGACGGTGTGGCGGATGCCTTGAACGATGCCTCTACCATCTCTTGCGACCTGCCTCAACAACAGGGTCCGTCGGGCGACACGACGAGCACGGGTGACGATCTATACAATCCTTCCCCTACCGCCCAGCATGTGAAGTATGATTTCGTGGTGGGTGTCGACGGTGACTTCGCCGCCGCTAAGGCTGCCGCGGAGGCTTCTTCCTCCTCCCGCTTCATCATCTTCTTCCCGAACGGGGAGTATGACCTCGGCAGACTGACGGGTGATGAGAACCAGAAGACCTCTTTCGGTAAGGCCAACGTCTCTTTCATCGGACAGAGCACGCAGGGCGTGACGCTCTACAATGCGGCGCAGTCGGAGGGCATCAGCGTGACGGCTACGCTCTGCCTAAACACCTCCGCCAAGAACATGTACTTCCAGGATTTGACGCTACAGAACCGCGCCTATAACGATCCGAATGCCAAGGCGAACCGTTTTGTGGCGCTGCAGGACAAGGGCGACCGCAATATATACAAGCGGGTGCGCCTGCTGAGCACACAGGATACCTACTACTCGAACAACACCTCCGGCCGTATCTATTGGGAGGAGGGTGAAATCCACGGCACGGTCGATTTCATCTGCGGAGGTAGTGACGTCTTCTTCGAGCGTTGCCTGCTTTTCTTGGAGAACCGCTCGGGTGATTGCATCGCGGCGCCTGCCGGTACGGGTCAGTGGGGCTACGTCTTCCACGATTGCACCATCGACGGGTATGATATCTCGAACAAAAACTATACGCTGGGTAGGGCGTGGAACAAATCACCCCGTGCCGTCTATCTGAATACGACGATGAAGCGCCTCCCGACGGATGCCGCTTGGGGCAACCCTATCAATGATGTGATGCCGGTCCTCTTCGCGGAGTATAACAGCCGTGACGCGTATGGCAATGCTGTGAACCTCTCCAACAGACGTTCCTATTACGAGAAGAACGGTAATACAGCCTACCTCAACCCTGTCCTCTCTGATGCGGATGCTTCGAAGTATACCCTGCGGAATGTCTTGTCGGGTAGCGACAACTGGCATCCCGATGAGGAGGCGAGGTTGGTTTCCGCTCCGCAGGTGGCCATGAAGGCGGGCGTCCTGCGCTGGGTGGACAATGATTCTGCGCTTTGCTATGTGGTATTCAAGAACGACGTCTATGTGACGAATGTGGCGACCAACTCGTTTGAGATCCCTTCCGGCACTTCCGAACAGGACCGCTTTACGGTGCGGGCCGCCAACAGAATGGGAGGTTTGGGCCCTTCGTCCGAGGCGTTCACGTTGCTCGACAACGAACCTTTACAGACGGGTGTCGCGGATGCGCGCATGTCGGATGAGCAGGGGGATGGTTTACGCTATGATTTGAGCGGTAGACCGGTGGAGAATCCGATGCCGGGTTCCCTCTTCATTAAGAATGGTAGAATATATTGGTTAGGCAAATGATAGATTGCCTGACCATCTGATAAATCTATGTGTATTGATGTGAGCAATTGGAACTATGTTCCGCAAAAAAAATCCCTGACCGAGTTGGCCAGGGATTTTTTTATCTATCAATTGGATTATTTCTTTCTGAAATAAGTTGGAGTCGCGCCTCCGCTGATAGTAGTGTTTCCTGCAAGCGTGCCATCGATGATGATGGTGTTCGTTTGGTTGCCCTTCAAGCACAAAAGCACTTTTGCAGGAGCGGCTTTTGCGTCTGCAGTCTTCCACTCTTGGAAGTCCTCGCTCAAGTAAGAAGCACCTGCGTCGCTCAAAGTCACTTGTTTGCCGTTGATCTTGAGAACTACCTCGCCAGCAGTTGCGGATACGACAGTGAACTCTTCGTATTCATTGGTGATTGTGCCTTTCTCCACCTTGCTGTAAAGGATTACGTCGCCAGCCTTCACCTCAATGGAGTTGTCCAAGAATTGGAAAGATGGTACAACCTCATCGTCTCCGTTGACTTGCTCTTTATTTCCATCGTTGTTCTCCTCCTCCTCGTCGTCACCACAGGAAGCGAATGTCAAGGCCGTAGCCAAAGCAGTAAACAAGACTGCCCATTTGAAAAAATTCTTTTTCATTTTCTTTTTAGATTAAATGTTAAACAAATATTACTGTTTTTAAGTATTGAGTCTTTTTTGTATGTCTCTCTTGGGTCACACAACTCAAAGTTAGGCATATTATTTCCTTTTCCAATGCATTCCTCCAATATTTTGTTGTGTATTACTTAAAATGTGTGAAAATTATCAAGGAAATGATCCTCCCATAAGTACACCTCCCGATTAATAATTGACCATGTCTCGAACTCATAATTGACTACGTCGAACTAACGTTTCAAAATTATCTATGTTTCGCCCCTTCAGGGCTATATCCGCATGCATCGCCTTATACACAGGGGTTAACACCCCTGCCTGGGGGATACCGCCCCGAAGGGGCTTAGGGTTTGTGCATCATGTAAGAAAACGCATATCCTTCAACTCTTAATTGACCGCGTCGAACTCATAATTCAAAATTCAAAATTGACTCCGTCGAACTATCGTTTCAAAATTCATAATTCTCCGCCCTGCCGTCGTTTCTCCTTTTCATTGATTTTTCTTTCTTCCCACTGTTGATAATGATCTCCGACGCGTTTTTTTTCGCCTGAAAATTTGCGCGGACGGTTCTTTTTTGCTATATTCATATCGTTACACATTAACACTGAATGTAAATTTACAAAGTATGTCTAGGGTGAGACTGCTTGGGATAAGTGGTCTCCCCATTTTAAGACACTTTGAATGATTATATGATATGGCCGAAAGGTCATCAGGCTGAAAAGCCTTTACGACACGCCGGGCAACCGGCACCCCCTTAGGACTGAATCGCAGTCCTAATTCCGACGAAATAGATGAATGGATTGGCCTTAGGCCGATTCCCGAGGTGAGCGGGAAGTTTTTCCCCTTCGCATGGATCTGCCTTGCAGGTGGGAAAATCGACGCTTGTGTTTTGTCCTGATCGCCTTCCTGCTATCCCCTGTGGTTGGTGGGGATGCTCCTATATTGATTTTTTAGCCCTTTATTCGCGTTTTCTGCCTCATGTTGGATGTGGAGGATGAATTTGTACTCTTATGTGAAAAAAACGCGCTGAAAATTTGCAGGAACCAATCGTTTTTACTATATTCAAGTATTACACATTAACACTGAATGTAAACTTACAAAGTATGTCTAGGGTGAGACTGCTTGGGATAAGTGGTCTCCCCTTTTTCAGAATACTTTGAGTGTTATATATGAAATGGCCGAAAGGTCATCAGGCTAAAAAGCCTTTATTACACGACGCGCCGGGCAACCGGCATCCCCTTAGGACTGAATCGCAGTCCTAATCACCTGAGATCAGTAATCGCGAGACATCCCCTAATGGGGAAAACATGTTAATTATGAATTATGAGATGAAGGACGTGTGTTTTCTTGCAGGTTGCGCAATTCCTGAGCCCCTTGGGGGCGACATCCTCCAGGCTGGGGTGTAAACCCCTGTGGACAAGGCGATGCAAGAGGAATGAATAGCCCTGAAGGGGCGTAACATATATAGCCTAGGGCAACGCCCTCGGGATTTATGTATAAAAAATCCGTTTGGCGCCTAAAAAAAATCATTGATAAATTTGGAATACTCGATTATTTTATCTATATTAGTACATATTCACATTACACTGATGTAAATTTACAATTTATGTTACAGGTGGAGATTGCTTGAGACAAGTGGTCTCCACCTTTTTTTAATTATGAATTATGAATTAAGAAACGTCAGTTCGACGAAGTCAATTATGAGTTGAAGGGAATGCGTTTCCTTACATGATGCGCAAATTCCCAGCCCCTTAGGGGCGACAACTTCCAGGCAGGGGTGTAAACCCCTGTGTGAAATGGTGCGAGTGTATGGAAACCCTGAAAGGGTGACACATGATAATTATGAAACGTTAATTCGACGTGGTCAATTATGTGGAACGCCTTTTTTGTTTTGAAATATCCATGGTTTTTTGAGGGAAGAGTTCGGTGTGGAATGTTTATTTATTTTATCTTTGCAACTGACACCCTGGTTAAGGGAGCGATAAATGAACTGTTTTTTTACTAATTGTATTAAGATGAAGCATTCTAATTTATTGAAATTATTGAGCGTGGGTATGTTGTTGGGTATGTTTGCCTGCTCACACGATGACGATGAACCGGTGAATAATGGAACGAACAAAGAGCAACAAGGCGGCGGGGAAGAAACCGTGGATAATACTGCATACAACTATTTCGGAGCGGAGATCTACACGAGAGAGAGCTTCAAGTATGGACGTTTCGAGGCAAAGATGAAGATGGCCTATGCCCCTGGCTGTATCAGTTCCATGTTCCTCTATTACAACGATTCTTATGCGGGTGGGGGAAAGCCTTGGAATGAGTTGGATATCGAGGTGATTGGCAAGGACCAGAATGGCTTCCAATCCAACATCATCACGGGCTCATCTTCTGTCAAGGTGACGTCGGAACAAAAACATTCTCTCTCTTACCCGGTTGATGCGGATTATCATGTGTATGTCATGGAATGGACGCCTGATTATGTGGCGTGGCTGGTCGACGGGAAAGAGGTGAGACGTACCGCCGCAGGGGATACGAAGGGTCAGATTTCTGCCCTTGAGGAGACCCAAAGTCTTCGATTCAATCTGTGGGCGAGCAGCGAAACTGGTTGGGTAGGGAAGATGAACTCCAAGAATATCCCTATCACCCAATACATTGATTATGTGAAGGTTTATTCGTATGACGAAGAATCCAAATCTTTCGCTGAAGCGTGGACGGACGACTTCGATTCATTTAATACTTCCCGCTGGGGCCGTGGAAACTGGGTTATGGGTCTTGTGACGGAGAAGGTGGCGAATGTGGTGGTCGAGGATGGTGTCCTGCAACTGAGACTCACAAAAGAAGCTAAATAAGTATAATATAAATCCATTGGCTCGACGAGTCCAATGATTTATGGAAGAAGAGAATGCGGGGATGTGCCTTTGGTGCATCCCCGCATTCTTAATTCCCTAGGGCGTTGCCCTAGGCTGTATATGTTTCGCCCTTTCAGGGCTATATCCGTATGCAATGCTTTGTACACAGTGGTTTACTCCCCTGTCTGGGGGATGTCGCCAATTCAAAATTCTTAATTCTTAATTCTTAATTCTCTTTACCAACTGATTCCCTTGTTTTTCAGTACCTTTTGAGAGGATGTGTCGCCCTGTTTGGCGGCCTTTCTGTACCATACTACCGCCTCCTTGTGGTCTTGCTCCGTGCCATATCCGTTGTCGTAGCATACGCCGAGGTTGTGTTGCGCGCTGACGTATCCCTGCTCCGCCGCTTTCCTGAACCAGTTGACGGCCTCCTCGTAGTTCTGCTGAATACCGTTCCCTTTGTAGTAGCATACGCCCAACTTGTACTGCGCTTTCGCATCGCCTTGCCTTGCCGCCTTGCCGTACCACTTGGCGACCTCCGTCTCGTCCATCTCCACCCCGAATCCGTTTTCGTAGCAGTAGCCGAGGAAGGATTGCGCCATGGCGTCATTCTGCTCAGCCGCCTTCTTGAACCAGCTGATGGCTGTCGGAACATCTTTCTCCGTGCCTATTCCGTTGTAGTAGCAGGAGCCAAGGTTGAATTGTGCGGTCGCATAGCCTCGCTCCGCCGCCTTCCGGTACCAGTTGACCGCCGCCTCGATGTCCTTTTCCATGCCCATCCCGTTGTAGCACAGGTTGCCGAGGTGGAACTGCGCCTCCGCATATTCCTGTTGCGCCGCTTTCCTGTACCAGAACGCTGCGTCCGAGTAGTTCTTGAAGACGCCATCCCCATGCTCGTAGCAATTGCCGAGGCAGCATTGGGCTTGTGCGTTGCCTTGTTCTGCCGCCTTCTTGTACCAATTGATCATCTCGGTGGTGCTCTTGGTCACACCGCTGCCGTTCTTGTAGCACATCGCTATTTGACATTGGGCTTGTGCGTTGCCTTGGTCGGCCGCCTTCTTGTACCAGGCGATCGCCTCCGCGAAGTTCTTGGTGACGCCATGACCCTTCTCGTAGCAGGCGCCGAGGTTGCACTGCGCCTCCGCATATCCTTTTTGGGCCGCCTTGGTGTAGAGGTTGGCCGCCTCCCGTTCATTCTTGTCCGTTCCGATGGCTTGCTCGTAGCAAACGCCTAGGTCGTTCTGTGCCTTGGTCAGCCCTTGCTCCGCCGCCATGCGGATCCAGCGGAAGGCGAGGCGTGGGTTAGGGCCTGTGCCGACACCCTCCTTGTAGCAGTTGCCTAGCGCGCATTGCGCCTGCGCATACCCTTGGTCGGCCGCTTGACGGTACCAATGTGCGCCGTCTTCCGTGTTCCTGACGGTGCCTCGTCCGTACATGAGGCAATCGCCTAGTTTGTATTGCGCCTCGGCGAGGCCTTGTTCCGCCGCCTGTTTGTACCAGTTGACTGCCTCCTTGAGGTCTTGCGCCACACCTTTCCCTTCGGCGTAGCGGTCTCCTAATATCTTCTGTGATTGGCTATGTTGTTGTCCTGCCGCTTTCTTGTACCATTGCAGGGCTTCCGTCGTGTCCTTCTCGGTTCCTATTCCTCCCTCCAGGCAGAGCGCTACCTTGTGTTGCGCCTCCACCATACCTTGGTCGGCCGCCTTCTTGTACCACACGAGGGCTTCCTTGTTGTCGGCCGTGACGCCTTTCCCTTGTTGCAGGCAAGTGCCGTAGCGGTATTGGGCTTGGATATGTCCTAGCTTCGCCGCCTCTCCGAACTTGAAGAACGCGGTGTCGTATACTTTTTGTCGGTACAGTGAGTCCCCTTTTTGGAAGAGCTCCTCCGCCGACGGCATCACAGCGTCGGAAGCCGGACTCTCTTGGTCATTCGCATTTCCACAAACACAACAGGCAAAGAAGCTTAGTACTACTAAGATGTGTTTCCTGTGAAAAGTGCATTCCATGATATTGGTACGTGTTTGGTTAAAATTCGGCACAAAATTAATTAAATCGATTGAATGCCAAAATATTATGATTGATTCTTTAGACAAATGCCCCATTATTGACGGTAAAATACCTCTTTTTTTTAATATTTGTCCATTATCCAGGAACGAACGGCCCTTGATTGTTCATTCTTTTTTTACCTTTACAAAAAATTGCAGGCATGGATACGGAGAAGATAAAGGAGATATTCCAGAAATGGGGGAAGGAGAAGCTCCTGACGGAGGATGGTGCGTTGACGGTGCGTAAAAATGGAATTGGAGGACCACTGTTCAAGGCTCTTTCCGTGATTGTGCTTCTTGTTGCTCCATGGGCTGTTTTTCAGTTTGTGTCGCATTTTGTGGATTTGGGGAAAGATGGGGGTATCATTTTTGTTGTGTTTGTGTACTGGGTCCTTCAGATTGGAGTCATGCTTTGGACCTTTTCCGCTGAGTCCCTATTTTATAAAGATCGTTTGGCTCGCTACGCTCCTTTTAAAGGAGGGAAAATTGTTTTCCCCTATTCCGAACTGATTTTGGTGGATTACCACCTGGTGGTTACTGAGAAGTCCCAATATATGGCGCTCACCCTTCGTTTTAAGCATGATGAGGCGGAAGAGGCGTTTGTATACCGTGATGAACGCTTGGTTCGTTTGTTTAGTACGTGCTTTAAACCAATCTTTAGGAATCGTTTTTTTTATGACGATATGTTCTGTCTGTTTGCCAATGTGATTTGTTTGAAGCAAGATGATGCGTATCGTGCGAAGGGGCTCGAGGCCGCATTGAAGTACCTCTCCCCCCTTTCCGAATCCAAGTATTGTGTGTCTGATTGCGAGGAGCATCTCCTCCGTTGCATGGAAGAGACGCATCAGGATTACATTGGCACCTGTCTCTCTATCTTGAAGAATAAGGGGGTGGACTATGCCGACCGTCTGGAGTTGTTGTCCCACCTCTTCGAGTGCGCCTATGCGAGCGATGGCATGGTGGACGAGGAGGAGTTGGAGCACCTCTCCCGCATCGCTTATTATCTCAGAATCAAGGATTGGGACTTCCTCTCTTTGAAGTGTCATTTCGAGGCGATGAAGCAAAACCAATATGACGGTCAGACCGAAAGCGAGGAGCAAACGAAGCAACGTGAGCGTTACCAATCCGCCTGCTCCAACCGTACGAAGGAGGCTTATAAGATACTGGGATTGAGCGAGAAAGCCTCGTTGGAGGAGGTAAAGGCAACTTACCGTGCGCAGGTGAAGAACTGCCACCCAGACACCCTGCCGCCCACTGCCACGGAGACCGAGAGGGAGGAGGCCGCCATCCGTTTCCGTGCGGTCACGGAGGCGTACGATTTCTTGTGTGAGGAGTTGAGCGTGGAACCAGTTAGCGTAGCGAAATGATGTTTCCCTACGGCCTGAAAGGCCATTACATTATCTAGCCCAGGGCAACACCCTGGGAGCGGGAGGATGCGTCGATTCGTTTCCGCACGATTACGGAGGCGTACGATTTCTTGTGTGAGGAGTTGAGCGTGGAACCGGTTAGCGTGACGAAATGATTGCCTCCTACGGCCTGAAAGGCCATTACATTATCTAGCCCAGGGCAACGCCCTGGGAAATGTGGAGATGAACGATGTGTCGGACGCCCCCGGAGGGGGCAAAACAGATTTAATTCGAAGCCATGCGCCATCGTATTTCCATAAAAATGTGCTAATTTTGAGACTATGGACACGAAAAGATTAGATAGTTTATTCGCAGGCTGGAAGAAAAAGCATTTGTTGACGAGGAAAGGGGCGTTGAGTATGGGGCGTAGTTGGATCCCTTATGTCTTCGGAATCCCTGTCGGATTTGGTTTTTTTGCGATTTCATGTGTAGTGACCGATAGGGTGAGCACCATTCATATGCCTATCTCCGTCACTTGTGGGGTGTTTTTCTTCCTCTTGTTTGTACAGTTGTTTTCCGTCAAGCGTTTTTACAAGGATCGTGTAGAGGCGTTTCGTCTATGGGGACTCGTAAAACGCAAGTATTATTATGCCGATTTGAGAAAGACTGTCCATTCCACTTATTACGATCAAGATTCGGCGACGTGGGTGAAGTGCCTTTCTGTCTCATTCAAGGGCCATTCATTTAATTGGAATACCGATAATACGTCAAACACAAAGTTCAACTGCTTGACGCAATTGTTTTCCTGTTTCAAATCCTCCTTCGTCAATCAATTGTATTACGATCAGATGGTGAAACTCTTCTCGTATGTGATAACGTTAAAGGATGATCCTCAGTATCAGTCTGTTGAGACCCAATTTGCGGAGAAGTCCATTTCGGAGTTGTCCCGTGGCCGTTATGATTGCAGATCTGCCCTCTCTGTTGAAAAGAAACGATATAACATGTTCAGACGAGGGAACGCACTGCCACAAGATATGGGGTACGTGAGTGTTTGCCTCTCTATCTTGAAAAACAAGGGCGTGGACTATACCGACCGTATGGAGCTATTGTCCCACCTCTTCGAATGCGCCTATGCGAGCGATGGAATGGTGGACGATGATGAGTGGTTTTATCTTTCCCAGATCGCTTATTACCTCTGTATCAAGGAATGGGACCTCCTTTCGTTGAAGTATCGCTTCGAGACGCAGAAGCAGGCTAAAGGCCATCGACAGGAGCAGGAGAATACCCAGCAACGTGAGCGCTACCGATCTGTCTGCTCCAGCCGCAAGCGGGAGGCCTATAAATTGCTGAATTTGAAGGAGAATGCTCCGTTGGAGGAGGTGAAGAGTGCCTACCGCACACAGGTGAAGACCTGCCACCCCGATACCTTGCCGCCCACCGCCACGGATAGCGAGCGGGAGGAGGCCGCCATCCGTTTCCGTGCGGTCACGGAGGCGTACGATTTTTTGTGTGCGGAGTTGAGCGTGGAACCGGTTAGCGTGACGAAATGATGTTTCCCTACGGCCTGAAAGGCCACTACATTATATAGCCCAGGGCAACACCCTGGGAAATGTGGAGAAGTATGATGTGTTGACGCCCCCGGAGGGGGCAAAAGAATATATAAATCCATGTTATGCATCATTGCGTTTCCCATAAAAATATGCTAATTTTGAATCTATGGATATCATAAAGATAGAGAACATATTCAAGGAGTGGCAAAAAAAGGATCTGCTGACGAAGAAGGGTGCGCTGCGGGCGGACCCGAATTTTGTGTCTATTGTTAGAATGTTGCTTGGCATGCCGGGAGCCCTTCTGGTGGGTGGCCTTTACCTGCTTCTCTTTGTGGGCTTTTTTGTCGTCGTTATTATTGGTCCCTTATCATATGCTTCCTGGTTGTCAGACCACATGCATTGGGGAAGAAAAGTAGGATCTGATCTCGGTTTTATCTTCTTGTCTGTGATATGCATTCTTCTCTATTGTGTTTTCAAGAATGGAAGGCTTTCAAGAATGCTTACTTTTCTCCTTTCCGTGCTGACTAAAAGTTCCAACATCTCCGAGTCGATATTTTACTTCTGTTCTGAACCATCGCTTTTCCCTTTCTTGTATTATAAGCCTATCCATCTGTTCCATAAGGATCATCTAGTGGTTTCTTCTGGTTGGATTAGTTCTGAAGAAAAATGCTATTATTCTGACATAGAAAATATTACGTGCTCCTATTTGAATAAGAAAGAGTTCCGCCTAAGGATTCTGGTCAAGGGTAGGGAAAAGCCTATTGAAGTGGTGAACACGCCTAAGTTGGATGAAGTGCTGCATCTCTTCGGTTCCGCCTTCCAGCCGATTTTTGTCAATGAACCGCTGTGTGAGGATATGCTACGGCTCTATGCGGATATGATCACCTTGGGAAGTGACCCCAAAAGCCAGCAGGATGGACTGCAGTGCGCCATGAAATACTTCTCGGAGCCGAAGTACAAGGATTATGATTACGCCCGAAAACTCACGGAACTGGTTGATACGTTCAATCAGTACAGGGCGCAGAAGCGTATGCCTGGAAGCGAGGATTACATCAACAGATGTTTGTCCATCCTGAAGAACAGGGGCGTGGACTACGATGGTCGCTTGGCGCTTCTGTCGCACCTCTTCGAATGCGCCTATGCGAGCGAGGAG
>JAILLP010000026.1 GCA_024693065.1 Paludibacteraceae bacterium | reverse complement strand
AGACGAGAACACGAGCGACGTGCCGGCGGAGATGCTGGCGTGTGCGGAGATACGCCAGGCGATCGATATTCTGGAGCGCTCCGCCTACACCGATGCGCAGCTGGATTCCTACGACGATTTCTGGGATGGCGTGCGCGTCTCTCTCAGTTTGGACCCCGATTACAGGTTCAAGAAGGGCCTTGTGGAGGGCGAAGCCGTTGGTATGAAGAAAGGCGAGGCTATTGGCATGAAAAAGGGCGAAGCCATAGGCATAAAGAAAGGTGAGGCCATCGGAGTGGAGAAGGGGCGTGCGGAAGGTGCGAAGGCCAAGGCCGTCGAGCTGGCGAAGAAGATGTTGTCGAAGGGCTTCGACAAGCAGACGGTCGCGGAGATGAGCGGGCTCACCGTCGCAGAGGTGGAGCGGTTGTGAATTCTCTTCCTTGAAATACAGTGCCCGACTACCTATGCCGACCGATTTTTTTCTATGATGAAATCTCCACAAATTCCTGCCCGATTTTGCCTTCCGATTCGATTTGTGTGGCAAATTTCATCAAAAAGCGGAAAAAAATTTTTTATGTAAAAAATTATTTCTAAATTGCACGGCAATTTTTCGGATTGTGCCTTGTCGTAATGTGTTGATAATGGGGCGTGTAATCCGTGTGTTGAGTTTTTATAAGATTATGACCATGAAAACTTGTAGTATTTTATTTCTTTTAAAGGATAAGTATATGGGGGTAATAAAGTATGGATGCCGTTTCCTGATGGGATTGGTGTCACTTTTAATGTTAAATGTGGGAGAGGCATATTCTCAGTGTGAAGTCGGAGGAACGGATTTCACAACGAGTACTGCATTGTTTAATCCTACATTGAAGAACGATTCTACGGGGTGGTTCAATAAGAAATTGGGCGACTTGTTGGCGGATGAATGTAATTCCACGTGCCAATATTTCGAAGAGGGCTATAATGTAGCACAAGTAGGTTTGTTGAGTAATGAGCTCAAGATTGTGGGAAATACGACGCCATCATGGCGTACATTAACACAAGCGAATAGTTACACGGGGGCTGGTTTTGTCGGAGTGACTGCTAATCCACGCATTATTTCACCATGGCTTAGTGCGGGTAGTGGTAACAATATGTTGGTGGCTATAGGAAACAATCATGATATGGATTTGTTCTATTATTCACTTTCAGGATTGAGACCAAATAGCAGTGTCACGCTTACGGTGGATGTGTACAATCTGTTGTCGCTTGACAATCTAAAGGAACAAGTGATAGCTAATAATGGAAGAACTTCAAGTTGGGATGGTAATCTTTCGGTTGCGAAAAATGGTACAAACTATGTATTACAACAAAGTGAAGCGAACTCGACCACTAGTAAGGGTACTATAAATGGAAATAAAGCTTCGGTAACGGTTTACACTGATCTCGTTAATGGACAACCTGGAGGAAAAACTGCGACAACCGGTAATAGTTTCAATTGGGGTAGTTCTACGCAGATTAAACTTACCGCAAATGCAGATCCGGGAGGAAATATCACGTTCCATTTCCGTAGAACCAATGGAGGAAATGATTTCGCTCCAATTGGTTTTGATAATATAAAGATTACGGGTGAGGTACAACCGTCGATTACCTATTCGGGGTCGCCATGCCCGATGATGCCTGTTGTTTTGAGGCCAAGATCTACATATCCTGCAGGAACCATCTATAAGTGGGTCGTGGACAATAAGACAAAAACGGGAACTGAATCCACTTATACGTTTGAACCTCAGTCGTCTGATATTTATTCGGCGTCTTTGACTGTTACCCTTCCTGGCTGTTCAGAGTCTAAACCCGATAAAATAGACATAGAAGTTGGTGACTGTTGTCAAGATGACCAAGGAAATCCGATGGCGTTGGTTAACCTATATTACAATGATTTCGGACGTTTCCAGGGTAAGCAATATCTCTATGTGGATGCGAATGGCAATGAAAAATCGGTGATGACCACTGATGAAATGGAAATAGATGGTGCTGGTATGACTGCGCCGCGTGTGCCTTGTATTGCGGATCAGTTGGGAAAGTCTAAGTTGGCGATTACATATGGTAGCGATGTCTATAGTGGAAAATATGCGATCACGACTAATCATCCGAAAGGATATGGCGGAGTCTCCCGAGACAACACCTATGGAGATGGCACCGGTGGTATGATGGTGATGGACTTAAAGGGTACTGGATGGAAAAATAAAGAAATATTTAGTACTGAAATAACGGGATTGTGTCGAAACAGAAAAATCAAGTTCTCTGTGGCAGTTGCTCCAATTAACTCGGCTCCGACTACGCCGATGGGTAGTACGATGGGTTCTGTCACTGTCGAATTGGTTGACAAGAGAACAGGTAACCCAATCCAAGCTCCGGATGGCAGGTCAGCGCGTTATGACCATGTGTTCTACGGAAATGAGCCTTGGAAGTTGGATTCACTATCTTTCGTTTCTGCTGTTGATTTGGATGCTGTGATTTTGCGTGTGATCAGTACCGAGGATGATTATGACGCTGATCATAGAGGTGATTTCGCAATTGATGATATCACTTTCCAAGTCTGTGCACCTCCGGATATCAACGTGGATTATGAGCTGACGGGTAATGCTCCAGACTTGTTGAACCTCTGTACGGGCGATACGTTGACGCTGGATGCTATCGTTTCTTCTGCGGCATCAAAGTATTATGGAACTCCATATTATCTGTTCCAATACACGTATGAAAATCCAGAGGAGGCGTCTGACCCGGAGAAAATAAAGTGGTATGACATGGTGGATCCGGAAACCCAAACGCAGTATTTGCCAATTCCAAAATTTGTGGTGAAAGACCCTGCAAGTGATCCTGCATTCGAGAAGATCCAGTTGGGTCAAGAGGCTGATGTCTATTTCCGTGTTGTGGTTACGGACAAGTCCACAATGGATATGCACGAAAAGAGTAAAACGGATCGAACTATAGAAGACCCGATGGCGGTGAGCCCGATTTCTCCGTGTCGTAACGTGTCTGTTTCCACAATGATCATTAAGGCGAGTCTGAACTGTGCGAAGTGCCACCAATCGGAGGATATCAAAATGAAGGGTGACGCTTCCGGACTTACGAATACTAGGGTTGAGAAAGAGAATGGGTATGATGTATATTCCCTCTGCTATGGCGAGTCTCTTACACTCTCCTCTGCGGATGTGACCACGAAAATCAATGATGACGGAAGGGGAGAAAAACCATACGCTGATTATCTCATCGATTGGTATCGTGACCAACAGACTACTCCAGAGAGCGGGTATACGGTTGCTTCGGGTTCGAAAGCTAAGGATTATACCATTACGAATGATAACAGTGGTACCACTGCCAAGGAGGTGTTCCTCTATGTGAAGACTTCCGATAACTTCGATGTTACTGCTAAACATTGCCAACGCTGGGATACGGTGAAGGTGATTCTGAACCCGAAACCTGTGGCTCCAACCATCGACGACATCGACCTCTGCGAGAAAGTGAAACCTCGCACGGAACTGAAGGATCGTTTGGCTCAGAGTGATTTCAGCGGTTATAAGGTGAATTGGTACGACGCATCTGGCATAGCATCGTCTGAGCCTGACCTCGATGCAGTCACCGCCACCACGACATATACTTACTCGGTAACTGATAAGACCACTCTCTGCGAGGGCGATACGAAGTCCTTCGAGGTTGAGGTGCATTCCACTTCGAACCCTCTGGGTAACATGAAGGTCTCTTACCTTGTGAAGGATACCACTTCAAGTGGCGTCTTCAAGGATCTTGTGTCACAGGATGCTACGGTTCTTGATATTGAATCGGGTTACACTTATGAGTGGTTCGACGAAAACAATCACTCGTTGGGTAACTCTGTTCCTGTGCCGGATGTTCCTTCGTTGCCTCTGACGGAAGATGTGCAAGTGACATACTATGTCGCACGCAAAGACAATCAATATGGTTGCTGGAGCGATACCATGCCTGTCGTTGTGACTATCTTTGGTGTTCCGGCTCCTAACCCTGAGGATGTCTACTATTGTGTAGGCTCTTCTAGAGTGGTGCCTCTAACGGCTCAAATCAATACTACGGGTGCAAGTGCGAACACTACCTTTGAATTGGTTTGGTATAATCCTAATAAGACCTTGATCGGTGCTTCTGCTCCTACTCCGTCTGTGGCTACTGAGGGTGAGACGATCTATTACGTTTCCCAGAAATCTTCCGATGGTGCGGAGAGCTCTTTGCAACCACTTAGCGTGAAGGTCTACAAGGCTCATGCGTTGAGTCCTGTTGCGGAGGATGTCTACTGCGACGACGAGCAGAACCCTCGCGCGTTGGTGCAGTTCGCCGAGGACGGCACGACCGACTACGATAAGGCGACCGACATCCATTGGTACCTGTACGGCGACGCATGGGATACGGACAAGCTGCCGGTTCTGGACATCAAGAAGGACACCACCTATGTCTTCGGTGCGGTTCAGTCTTATAAAGTCACATCCGCTTTGGGTGCTGAGTTGGAGACTTGCTACAGCGACACGACCTACTATACGGTGAAGTCGGTATACACTCCGCCGACGGGAGACTCCTCCGTGGCGTACATCGCGGCTGAGGTCGGCGCTGACAACAAGACCTTCCCTTCCATCGACACGAAGGAGGGCTGGAGCGAGGAGCCGGGCTACACCTACTACTACTCCGAGGCTGGAGCGAACAACTTCTCC
>JAILLP010000009.1 GCA_024693065.1 Paludibacteraceae bacterium | reverse complement strand
AAGATATGAAAAATTTGCGAACTCTGTCCCAGAATTCTTTCCCGGTGTCGAGGTCGCACTCGCCCGTCCGCGTGATGACCTTATCCAGACCCTCCATCCGGCTGCCCATGATGAAGATGCCGAGGATGCGTGTGATGTCGCACTTCATACTCGCCCAGTTGTGTCCCTTGTGGATCTTCCTGCGCATCAGATTGTAGATGTAGAAGTTGGCGCGTGTCTTGAAGTAGCGTTGGGAGGAGTTCTGCATCTCGATGAGCACATTGTCCCCCTTCTCGGTGGTGCAGAGCAGGTCGAAGGTGACGCCCCGCTGGTGCTGGGAGGGCGGAGGCGTCTCGACGTTCTCGAACTTGACGTGTGTGATCCTGTCCACTTCCCCCTCGAGGATGGCGTTGAGGAAGGACAACATGATGACCTCGTCCTGCATGCAGAACTTGAACCCGAAGTCGGATTTTAGGTCTATGAACTTTGCCATAAGTAGATAATTTTTATTGGTTAAACAGATAGAAACCCCGATGCATGAAAAACAGGCGGGTTTTCAGGCGCAAAGTTAAAAAAGTTATTTTATGTGGCAATATATTTAGTGTTAAAATTACATTTAATAAAAATATTGAAATAATTTTACAGAAAAAGGACCGCACAAGCAGGCAAACCACCTTGGAGGAAGCAACAATCATTGAACAAAATCTCACGAAAAAAGAATCTAATTTCAATTCGCCAAATAGTATCGGACGAATTTTTCACCACAATATATTGAAACTTCAAACAAGTTTGATATTTTTGTAGACGAAGGGAAATGAAAAGGTCGAGGAATCGTGTCCGTCGGGAAACCCATGAACACCAATAAATTCCACGCTAAATCATAACAGGGACGGATATGAAGAATAAGTTAGCAATATTGGTTTTACTATTGATTACATCCTTTGCGGCACATGCAGATACGTGGAATCTAGTGTGGCATGAGGATTTTGGCGTGGTGGAGGATTCCATCATCAGAGACTTTCCCGATCCGTCCATGAGTATGCAGGATCATCAGTTCGATGAATGCCAACCCATCGGAGACGGATGGTACGGCATCATGAACAGCACCTGGTGGTCTTTCCGGCGCAAAACAAGCCTGAATTGCAGTGGGATGGGAGGCGATCATTTTTTCCCGGGGAAAGACCATACCGACCCCAACAACAAACAGGGGGGAATGTTGGTGGTGAACGTAAACTACAGTTGCATAGGTGTAGACATATACCGGCACACCATCAATTTCGACATTTGCGGGAATAGCAAATATAAATTAGGGGCATATCTCGCCGATATTTCAAGTGGCGGTTCGCTAATAACCCCAGTCCTAACAATGAAGGTGGTCAACGTAAAGGACCCTGCAAACCCCGACACCATAGCCACCACCGATATATCCACCAGCGTAGTCTGGGGATATGGGGAGAGCGGTGATTTAAATCCACACATAGATAGAACCGATGAATGGAACTACAACGAAGTGGAATTCGATGTACAAGACGGGGATGTGCTGCAACTCATCATCGAGAATCAAGAGCGAGGAGGTGGCGGTAACGACTTCGCCCTCGATGACATCGTGTTATATCGATTGGCGAATGAAAATGTGCCATCACCAGACATCAGTGCGAAAGCTACATCAGGAGAGACCTCTATGGGTTGCTCGAAGGTAACCAACTTTGCCATAAAAAACCCAGAGCTATACATTGACCAATGGAAAGACATCTACGACTACGTCTACCTACTTTGGCAGAGTTCCTCAGACAACGGATTCCAATGGGACAACATAGTAGACGGGGGCGGCATAGAAAAGACCTCCATCAATTGGGACATGTCAGCCCCGGGAAACTCATTCCGTGTCATCGCCACGGGAGGAAGCACCCCGCAAGAGGCCCAAGCGAGAGCCGAATACATAGGGGAACACGGAGGACCGCAAGATGGATGCACCTACTACTCCATCTCCAACACACTTGCACTCTCCCACGAGGAGATGAACTGCGACTACTCGCCGAATCTCATGACTATTTGGAAGGAGGACTTCGGGACCATAGACTCCATCTCCATTAGGGGATTCGGATCGATGGGTAGCAACTTCAAAAAGTTTGATACGCTACAAAGCGACCCGTTCAAAGCGGGAATAGACTACGCCGTCACATGTGCGCCAGACCGAGCCGTTTTCACAAAAGTGGCAAGCGGCAACACAACGCAGAATCAATACACAGAGAACATTTCGCTGTTGGGAGCGTCGGGGAAAGAGAATGACGCATACCTCTACATGGAAATACCGCAAGGAGCAAATCAAATGTTGCTCGTCGATCAGGTTCTTCCTGCCGGTGCTTTCTGCCCATGCAAGGATGATATCTTTAGGTTCTTTGTCAACATACCGGCATCTACGTCTTCGCCTATCACCCTTGAATGTACCATCGAAAGCGGAGGTGCCATCGTCGCGACCCATAGCCAATCCATCCAGGGCATGGCAGGATGGGTTCCTGTAGAACTCAGTTTTAAACCGACGCAAGGCGACAACGTGCATCTGATGGTCAGCGTCACAAATGCAAACTCCACCGACATACCGATTGCCTTGGATAATTTCTCCGTCAATGTCTGTATGGAAAAATATGCGACAGCTGAGTTAATGATTGACGGGAACCTAGGCCTCAAATATTACGGAATCTACGATTGCGAGGACCCCAACGAAACCCACACGGTGAACTTATTCCTCGAATCTAGTGAATGGGACGAATATTCCACATCGATGGACATCCAATGGCAAACCTCCACGGACGGAATCACTTGGGGTTCCATTGGAGGAGGCAATCCACTGAGGCACAGGAACCAAGAAGGCTCGATCATGTACAGAGCCATCCTAGCCAGCACCAGAGGCGTGGCCGGACAAGTAGCGGACAAAGGATTCCCTGACGACCCTTGCGAGAAATTTTTCATCACTTCGCCCGTTACCATTTCCTGCAAGAACACACACTGTGAAAAACCGATATTCGCCGCAATAGGCGACCAAGACACCACGATATGCCAAACCGAAGCGGGGACAACCTCGCTCAAGTGGCAAACGGAACAGCAAGACAATGTGGCTGTCGATAGCATCCGCTGGTACGCCAAAGGCATCCACGAAAGCCAATGGAACATCGTATCGGGAGAAGAACAAAAAGTGTTGTCATTCACCGTTCCGCAAGACACGACGCAATACATCTGCCTCGCATGGAACCAAGACTGCATCTCCGACACGATTCTGTTCCAGGTGAACGTGAACCCGTCCATACAATTGGAGGAATGGCAAGACACCACCATCTGCGACGAATCAATCAATACCACCCTAAGCGCAAATGTCCTCTCAGGAAATCCTACCCTATTCACATGGAACAGTGATGATCAACTCAATCCGAATTCCAACACATTCTCCATACAAGGAGAAACAAACGATGTGACCACCACCCTGACCGCAAGCGACGGGGTATGTACATCCAACCTCATCACCAAGAAAATAGAATTGCTTAAGCCACTCCGATATACGCCACTGAACGACTCCATGGTTTGCCCAGGCTTCATTGTGGACATACATCCGGAAGGCACGTTCGACACCCTCATCTGGACACGGACCAACGAAGGGTTAACTGATACGCTGAAAACAATGAACGGAGCGAATGCGCTCTCCAACAATACCATATCCGCCGACAAGCCGGGTGATTACACCGCATACATATCATCGTCCATCTGCCGGATGAGCGAATCCACAAAAGCGCACTATAAGATGGAGGACACATCGAACATCCAAATCTCGGCGGATGAATCAATCGTATGCGCTGACTTGCCTTTCAAAATTAATGCCACGTTCGGTCCACTTACTAGTCAGATCACGTGGGAGAAATCTGTGGGAGGCAATGCGTTCGAGGAGATTCCAAACGTTTCAGCCCCAACTCTCACGGACTCCATCACCGAAAGTACCACCTATCGGGCCAAAGGACCAAGCACCGGTACATGCTCCAATACCTACTCCAACACGGTGGAAATCAGTCTGAAAAAGTCGGTGACCGTGTCTTTGGAGAAAGACACAAGCATACTATGCGAAGGGGTTACGACAACATTAATCCCTGTCATCAATGCGGAGGGAGAAACGTTCCAATACAAATGGGAAAGGGATGGTGCTGGAGTCGCAAGCAGTGACACGTCATTGCCAATCAGTGTATCGACAGACACATCCGCCTACCGAATCATCGTATACAACCAATGTGGGGCTGACACTGCGCAACAGATTGTCATCGGTCTACCGATAACCCTACAATTGAACATAGACAAGAAGGAGATGTGCCAGGAAGACACCATAGCGCTCTCCGCCACGTACGATGAAAGGGTGCCTGTCGTCTGGGAATCGTCGACGGACAATGTCGATTTCACCAGTTTCGACCCTACCACAGACTCAAGCGCTTATTCTCCGTCCGACACCACCTTCTATAGGCTTAGGACAGACACAAGCGTATGTCCTTTGGTCTACTCCAATGTCGTCTCCGTCAATGTGGAGCGGAAAGTGAAGGTGGATCTCGACCAACTGCCGGACACGATTTGCGACGGCGTGGAGGTCAACCTGACCGTCCGCGCGGATATCGACTCGACCATCAACACCTACACTTGGGTGGTGAACAGCGATACGCTTTGGAATGTACAGAAATTCGATATCTCAGAAGTACCGCTCATCGCCACCACCTACCGGTTCGTCGTGTTCGGCAACCTGTGTTCTCCACAGGAGGACACCACCCATACTGTGGTCTATACGGAGCATGGTGTCGAGATAGAAATCGATAAGGACACCGTTTGCGAAGGGGAGACCGTCAGGGTGACGGCGGAGTATGACTACAACGCCACCGTGGTATGGCAACGTACCTACGATAGGGTCACATACACTGATTTCATGCCGGATGAGGTGCCATCCGAGTTGATTCGAAGGCCGAACGAAGTGCCAAAAATCCGTCCGACAGCTAATCTGAAGCCAGACGCCACCACCTATTACCGTGTGAAAGTGCCTGCTTCAGCGATATGTCCGACCACATTCTCGTTCACGGTTGTGGCGAACATAGAGAAGAAACCGGAAAACATTGTGGTGGAGAATCTACCCTCCACAATCTGTTCGGGGACGAGCGTAGACCTCAAAGCCAATGCCGACATGGATCCGGATCTGCATACCTTCGCATGGATTAAGAATGGAGACACCTTGTCCACGAGCGAGTTGGAACTCTCCGATATACCTAATCAGAACACCACGTATGAGTTCGCTGTAATGGGTAAATATTGTGGCACGGAGTCAACGAAACAGGATGTCAAGGTGGAGAGAAGCCTAGGTAATTTGGCTTTGACCATGGACAACAATGTCATCTGTGTCGGTGAGATGGCAAAGATAATTGTTGAGTGTGGTACTCTTTCACAAAATGATATACTATGGGAGAAATCGTTGGACAGCATCAATTTCAATGAATTCGATCCTAGTAGGGATGTCTCTGCGCTCTTCCCGTCCACCACAACCTATTATAGAATCAAGGCTCCATCATCCTCTGGCATTTGTCCTGAGATTTACTCCAATATATTTACCGTGAATGTGGAGCAAAAGATCAATGTCGACATAGATAGCATACCTGCCTATTTCTGTGAGGGAACGCCTGTCTCTTTGAAGGCAAGCGCCACATTGGACCCCAACAACACTTTCGCGTGGATTAAGAACGGGGACACGCTCACCACGAGTGAACTGGAGTTGACGGATGTTCCGACAGAAAACACCACGTATCAGCTGTCCATCAAGGGAGTCAATTGTCCAAGCTTTCAACAAACGTTCCAGACAGAGCTGGAGAAACAGCCTAGTCTGTCGTTGGCCATTTCGGAAAATGGTGTGTGTGAGGGAACTGATGTCGCTCTCAGTGCGCAGTTGCAGAATGTGAAGGGACTCGCATGGCAGCGGAAAAAGCCGACGGAGGAGGAGTTCGTCACGTTTGATACTGAGTTGACAACGGATAAGACCATAACAGCGGAGGAGGATTACCGCTATCGAATTGTTTCGACGGGTAGTCAGGCTTGTCCAAACGACACCTCCGATGAGATGAATTTGATTGTCGAGGGGAAGGTCACCTTCGACCTGCCGGATAAAGTCGTCATCTGTCCGAAAGAGGAGACCATTGTCGATGCTCACTTCTCCGGAGAACCTAAAAGTGTTACTTGGTACAAGAAGGAGGAAGGCGAAACCAATTACGCTGTATTTTCTAATTCGATAGATCCGTTCACGCTATCTCCTTCCGAATCAGCGGAATACACGATGGAGTTCACCATGGACTATTGCGCAGGTGGAAACGGCTCTTTCGTGGTGGTCGTAGACCAGGGATCTGAGATGCAGATTACGCCGGAAGATTCTATATGCTCGGGTGAGAGTGTGACATTAAAAGTCACCTCGGACAACCCATCCTCTGTCGTTTGGGAAGCGGCGGAAGAGGGTGAGTCTGCATATGTGACCTTGGGTACAGGAGAATCGGAGATGGAGGTTTCCCCAACCAAGACTACCCGCTACAAGGTGTCATCTACCACAGAAAATGGATGTAGCGTAGACCCAGTCTATACAACAGTGAAGGTGGCAGAGCCAGTGGACAATATCGCATTGATCGGTGGAGGAAGCATATGTAAGGGTGACTCGTTGAATTTGTACATTGACCATCTTGGAGCATATACGGAGATTAGATGGCTTTCATCCGCCGATAATTACGGAAGTACCATAGGTGGTCAAACCTTCTATCGGGCTATCCCAGATGTCACAACGGATTATCGTGTTGTGGTACGCAATGGCAAGTGCCAGGGAGAAGCGTCCACCACAGTGAGTGTTCACCTTCCTCCAAATGTCATTTCTTGCGAGGAATACGGGACCACATCCTACAAGGTGGAGACTGAATCGAGAGACTTCCCGCTCTATTATGATTACGGGGATGGTAGGAGTGTGACAACTTCTAACATACTGAACAATGTCGTGTTCGGCAAGACCTATAACATCACGGTATCCAATGAAATAGGATGTTCCACATCGTACGTCCTTGAGACGCCGACCTATGACCTTATTTTCCCTGAATACTTTGTACAGGGTAGAGAGAATTGGATGGTGGTGAACTTAGACCGTTACGAAAAGGCTACGATAAAGATATACGACAGATTCGGGAAAAATATATACGAAGGGTTAAGTTCTGAAGAGGGCTGGGATGGAACATACCTTGGTAATAAGATGCCTTCGACTGATTATTGGTATCTCATCAATATTCCGGAGATAGACAGGGTCTTCCAAGGCCATTTCACCTTAATCCGCAATTAACTCGTTGAATGTAAAAACAAAAGCGTTGGGAGGAAATTTTTTCTTTTCAATGCTTTTACCTAAATTTGCCACTTGTAAAGCAGAGATTAATATGATAGGGAATTCAAAGAGATATATGTATGCGCTGCTTTTCCTGCTAGGCTCATTCCAGCTTTCGGCAGGGGAGGAGTTGTCTTCCCATATCATCAATTCATTGCTCTCGGGCAGTAAGAAGAGCCCGTATCCTGCTGAAATACATAAGAATTTTGCGATTGTGAGCGTCGATTCATTACAGTTCGGTGAGGTGAATAGTGGAACGACTGTCCTCGTCAATTTCAAGAAAAAGGATGTCACGAAGACCAATTTCACAAGGAAGGGCAACAAATGGAGCTACACATCAGAGGCAACGATTCCGATACAACGCTTTGAGCAGAATGAGTTTGTCGAATTTATACAGCGATTCTCAAGCAACAAGGATTTCCAAATCAACCATACGGTTTTCCCTTTCCCTATCAATACCATGAAAGGGAAGGAACAGACCAAACGCAAGCTGATCATGCCAAGGGACTGGAACCACCTCTCCCTATCCGATCTATATCCACAGATATTGCTCTTCAAGGCCACATCGGACGGAAACAATAGGAAAATAGTTGTTTTCAGGAACAAAGAGGTGAAGGAGGAATTCAATTTTATCCGCATCAACAAACAATGGTACCTCATCGAGAAGTACGAATACGAGTAATCCACCACGAATAGCCTTACAGCCAATTATTCTGCCGATACCAACGGATACTCTCCTTTAATCCACGCACAAGATTATACCTCGCCTTGAAGTCGAAGTCTTTTTTCAACGGTTCGATGTCGCATTTCCAGTTCGTCGCGGAAAGGATATTGTATTTGTCCATATTCAGCGTAGGCGTCACACCGAACAAACCGCCGATCTTATCGAACAGGAACGCCAGCACTTTCACGATGCAGCAAGGCACCTTGATGTTCAACGTCCGCTTCACGCCCAGCAGTTGTTTGCATAGCTTCACATAACCATCGGAGGTCCACACATCCCCGTCCGCCACGAAATAAGCCTTGCCCACGCCTTTCTTCTCCGCGGCGAGGAAGGCCAGATCCACCAAGTCCTTCACGTAGATGAAGGTGATGTATTGGGGCTCGAACCCGATGCCCGGATTGAGGTGGCGCGTCAGGGTCTTCAGCATGACGAAATAATCCTTCTCCTTTGGCCCGTAGATGCCTGTAGGACGCAGGATGGTATAAGGGAATGCCTTCGTGTCTAAAGTGGCCAGAAAACGCTCCGTTTTGAGCTTGCTGGCTCCGTAGGCCGTGTCTGGCTTAGGCTCGTCCGTCAGTTCAATAGGCTTCAGCGTCTTGCGGTCGCCCGAACCGAAGGCGGAGAGGCTGCTCAGGTAGATGAAATGCTTCGGAGTCATGCCGCTCTCCATGAGCGCCTGCACGAAGTTGCGGGTATACTCAAAATTCACGACGTCGAAGTCCGATTTATGCTTGCATTTCGTGAGCCCCATCGTATGGATGACCAAATCGAACTGGCCTACGACGGAGCGCAAGCCAGCCAAGCACTTCTTCATCCTGTTCTTATCCGCATAGGGCAGGTCGATGAACTTAGGTGAGAGGCCCTCCAGATTAGCCTTGGAGCTCTCCGTACGCATGGCCGCATAGACATCATAACCACGTCGGATAGCCTCCTCGACCATGAAACTACCCACAAATCCGTTCGCACCGGTGATTAGAACCTTCTTCATTTACAAGCCAAATATAATGAACATGTTTGCATGGTGAATTTTCTTATCTCGACAGACTGGAACCCGCACATCTTCAGCAGATTCCTCATCTCATCATCCTTTGGGAAGGCTTGGATGGAAGCCGGCAGGTAATCATACGCCTTCAGGTCCTTGGCGAAGAGTCTTGCCATAACGGGCAGGCATAGTTTCGTGTATACCTTATACCCCAACCGCAACAATGCGTTATTAGGCTCCGTCATCTCCAAGATGGTCAACATTCCTCCGCCGACCAGCACCCGGTTGATCTCCCTCAGCCCTTTCTCGAGGCTGGAGAAGTTTCGCACACCGAACGCCACCGTGACCGCCTCGAACGAAGCATCCTCCAAACGTAGGTCGGTCGAATCGCCTTGGGCGAAATCCACCACGTCAGACAAGCCACGTTCGGCGACCTTTCCCTTGCCGACGTTCATCATCTCCTGGGAGAGATCCACGCCCAGCACCCGCTCGGGCTTCAGGCGTTCCGCCACGGCGATGGCAAAGTCGCCCGTACCCGTAGCGACGTCCAAGACACGGTTAGGATGGCAAGCCTCCAGCGCATCAATCGCCTTGCGCCGCCATACCCTGTCCTGCCCCAAGGACATCAAACGGTTCATTCGATCATACTGCCCAGCAATATGATCGAACATCTCCGTTATCTGTTTTGTCTTATTTCCCCCGTCGGCATACGGGAGCACTTTTTCACACTTGAAATCGGACATCACGCCTCCTGCTTTTTCCCTGTCATCAAACTGACAACTACGATAGTGATACAGGAAAGAGGGAAGGCGAACATGATAGGGTCAACGAACTTCAACATACCATCTGTCACCAAGACATCCGTTCCGAGGATTGCCTTGCAGATACCCAAAGCGGTAGCCTCCTTCGCATGCAAGAAAATCAACGCCAAGAGGGTGGCAACCACGCCTACCCACATGCTGGCGTACGCACCTTGCTTCGTCACCTTCTTCCAGTACAATGCGCAGAAATAAGATGGCAAGAAAGCCGATGCGCAGATACCCATGAAGAGGGAGGTGGAGATAGCGATGATCGGAGAATCATTGCCCTCGCCCAACACGAAGCAGATGATAAAGCTGATCAGGATGGAAACCAGAACGGCGAGACGGATCATCACCGTCATCTTGTTACGTTTCTTCTCCTCATCTACACAAGAGCCGTAGATGTCGGAACCAGCGGCGGCAGCCATCGTGTGGAACTGCGCGCTCAACGTGGACATGCTGGCGGAGAGGATACACAACATGAAGATGGTCGTGAACCAAGCTGGCATGACACGGCTGATGAAGTATGGTATGATCTTATCGGAAGCCTCCACCATGTTGATGGAAACCGCTCCGTCGTTTTTCCAGAAGTAGAGGTTGGAGAGCGCACCCACGTGGTAAACAACGCCCACCGTGATGATCAAGAAGACACAACCGATCACAACACCCTGGTTCAGCTTCTGCGTGCTGTTCACCGTCATGAAGCGAACCACCAACTGAGGCTGCGCCAAACAACCGATTCCCACGCCCATGATCAGGGAAGTGACCAGCGTGTACCATTGCTGGGAGCCCCCTTCCGGCATGGAGGTCCATCCTCTATGACCGACCGCGGCCAACTTCTCAGGCACTTGGTCAGAGATAGCGCCAAGCGCCGCATTCGCCTCGGAGAAGCCCATGCCCAATGCCTTGTAGACACCGAACACCAAGCAAGCCATACATACGAACATGATCACAGCCTGCAAAGCATCCGTGTACATCACTCCCTTCATACCACCTGCGATGACGTATGAAGCGACGATCACCGTGAAGACCAGCAAAGCCAAGTCGAAATCGATACCGAAGACCTGTTGCATACAGAAGACACCACCACGCAAGACGGCGGCGGCATAGAGCGGCATGCAGATGAAGATCACGGCCGCCACGAAGATACGGATCTTCTTGGAGTCGTAGAACGCACCTAAGAAATGGGCGAACGAGCCCACCTTCAGTTTCGCACCGATACGGCGCGTAGGACGTCCGAACACGATGAAGGCGATGACCACACCCACGAACATGTTCAGGAACATCAACCATTGGATACCCATACCGAAGGTAGCCGCCACACCACCGAAACCTACGATGGCAGAAGCGGAGATGAACGTGGCACCGTAAGAGAGCGCCATCACGATAGGATTCATCTCACCACCACCGATCAGGAAGTCCTTCGAATCCTTTGTTTTCTTATATCCCAAATATCCTAAAAAAGCGATGGACAAGAAATAAACCATCACGATCAAATACATTGAAAAATTCTCCATGACTATTTATTCTTTATCGTTATCGTCTTCCTTATTCCAATATTTAACACCAAAGATGATCGAGCCGATCACACACAATATCGACAATAGATACACGATCCAAATGCCGGGATCCGAAATGCCAAACATATTCTTTTTCTTTTATGGTTAATAGATTACAAATTGTTCAGTTCCGCCTCCGAGAGGTTGTTCATGCCATACCTGCGGATCACCTCGTGCGCTGCGTCGATGTTGTTGGTGCGCAGGACGAGTATCGCCTTCTGGTTGATGGAGAAGCAGTACATATATTCGATGCTGATGCCCGCCTTCGTGAAGCACTGGATCGTCTCGGCAAACTTATCGATGGAGGAATCCACCGAAATGGCCATCACCGTGTTCAGGTTGGCGCTCACACCGTTCTCCTTCAGCAGCTGGAGGGCTTTGATTTGGTTGGAGGTGATGAGGCGCAGGATGCCATAGTCGGAAGTATCCGCCACGGTAGCGGCGATCACACGGATGTTCTCCTTGCTCAGGAAAGAGAGAATCTCGTTCAGCCTGCCGAACTTATTCTCCAAGAAAATTGATATCTGGTTGATTGTCATAGTATATCTCTATTAGTGGTTTTTCCTTAAATCTTTCACTCTCACCGCTTTTCCTTCAGACACTGGCAAAGAACCCTTCTCCACCAGTTTCACCTTAGGGGTCAGCAGGATCTCGTCCTTGAGTTGACGGGTGATCTCCTTTGTGAGGGACTGCAGCTTCGTGAAGTCGTCCGTGTGCAGGTCACCCAATTCCACCTCCACCAACATCTCGTCGTTGTTGCCGACCGTGTCTATTGTGATGAGGTAGTTCATACCCAACTCCTTGAAGTTCATTAGGATACGTTCAATCTGGATCGGGAAGATATTCACACCCTTCACGATCATCATATCGTCGGAACGTCCCTTGATACGGGAGATTCTCCTGTGGGTTCTACCGCAAGGACACTCGCCCGGCATGAAGCTGGTAAGGTCGCGTGTGCGGTAGCGGATCAAAGGCATCGCCTCACGACGGAGGGTCGTCAGCACCATCTCGCCCACCTCGCCATCTTTCACCGGCTCCAATGTCTCAGGGTTGATGATTTCAACGATCACCATATCCTCCCATATGTGCAGACCATTCTGCTCCTGGCATTCGAAAGCGACACCCGGACCGTTCATCTCGGACATACCAAAGCAGTTATAAGCCTTCAATCCAAGGAGTTCCTCGATACGCTTCCGTTGTTCCTCAGAGTGAGGCTCAGCGCCCACGCACATGATCTTCAGCTTAGAGTCCTTGCGAGGGTCCAGCCCCTCCTCTTGGAAGACCTCCGCCAAGCGGGTAGCGTAGCTTGGGATGGTATGGAGAACCGTGGTACCGAAGTCACGGATGAACTTGATCTGACGTTTGCTGTTACCGGCTGCGGCAGGGACCGTCAAGCAGCCCAAGAGCTCCGCACCATATTGGTAGCCGAGACCGCCCGTGAACATTCCGTAGCCCGAAGTGTTCTGGAAGACATCCGACTTGCGCACACCCACCATGTACATGCAGCGCGCCACCTGGTTCGCCCAAGCGTCGAGGTCATTCTTGGTGTGGAGCACCACGGTCGGATTACCGGTGGTACCGCTGGAAGAGTGGAGACGCACGATATCATCCATCGGCACAGCGGCGAGTCCGAAAGGATAGTTGTTACGAAGATCCTCCTTCGTGGTGAACGGGAACTTCTTCAGGTCGTCCAAGGTCTTAATGGAATCAGCGGAAAGACCCTTCTCCGCGAATAATTTCTTATAGAACGGCGAGTTTGACGCATGCGCCACTGTTTTTTTCAAACGCTCCAACTGGAGTTTTTCGAGATCAGCACGACTCATCGTCTCAATCTCTTCTTCCCAATACTTTTCAGTCATTTTGATATTTTTTGCCCGTTTCGAACAACGGATTTCACATTCATGTTTTTCATTATCGCTTGCAAATTTAATTGAATTTGTTGGTTATCACAAAAAAAGTTCAGTATATGCAAAAATTCAAGCGGACATGTGTAGATAACGGAAACCATCCGTCAATGTCTGGGGGTCTGAGGATATAAAGGAGGGTTGGGATAAATCATTATCCTTTATGGGGTCACCACCTGTGAATCTTTCCTTCCCGGAAATGGTCGATATTGAATGTAAATCGTTTTAAGGGTGATATCTATATCGTTTTTTATGAGTATCTTTGCGCCGGAATTTTTTTGCGCAATAATTGATTCGATAATATGAAGTACTACAGTACCAACAAACAAGCGGACAAAGCCACGCTGCAAGAGGCGGTGGTGAAGGGATTGGCCTCTGACAGGGGCTTGTTCATGCCCGAAGTAATCAAACAGTTACCTGCTTCCTTCTTCGATAAGATGAAGGACATGTCTTTCCAAGAGATCGCCTACGTGGTGGCGGACGCCTTCTTTGGGGAGGATGTGGACGCGGAGTCGCTGAAGAAGATCGTGTATGACACTTTGAGCTTCGATGTGCCTCTGGTGCACGTCAACGACCATATTTTCAGCCTGGAGCTCTTCCACGGACCTACCTTGGCGTTCAAGGACGTGGGCGCCCGCTTCATGTCCCGTCTGTTGGGCTACTTCATCAAGAAGGAGGGCCAGAAGGAGGTGAACGTGCTGGTGGCTACCTCCGGCGACACGGGTTCGGCTGTGGCGAACGGATTCCTCGGTGTGGAGGGTATCCACGTCTACGTGCTCTACCCGAAAGGGAAGGTGAGCCCGATCCAGGAGTGCCAATTCACTACCTTGGGCAAGAACATCACCGCCTTGGAGATCGACGGCGTGTTCGACGATTGCCAGGCGCTTGTGAAGTCCGCCTTCATGGATAAGGACCTGAACAACCACATGAAGCTTACTTCCGCCAATTCGATCAACGTGGCCCGTTTCTTGCCGCAGGCGTTCTACTACTTCTACGCAGTGGCGCAATTGCATAAGTTGGGCATCAAGGATAACATCGTAATCTGTGTGCCTTCGGGCAACTTCGGTAACATCACCGCAGGCCTCTTCGGTAAGCGCATGGGCATGCCGGTCAGCCGATTCATCGCGGCCAACAACCGCAACGATATCTTCTTCAACTACTTGAAGAGCGGCAAATACGAGCCGAAACCTTCCGTCCAGACCATCGCCAACGCCATGGATGTGGGCGACCCAAGCAACTTCGCTCGCGTGTTGGCGCTCTACGGTTCGCACGAGGCCATCTGCAAGGACATCGCAGGTTGCACCTACACGGACGAGCAGATCCGTGAGACACTGAAGAATTGTTACCAACAACATAAATACCTCCTCGACCCTCACGGCGCGGTGGGCTACCGCGCGTTGTGCGAGTACCTGAAGCCGAATGAGGTGGGTGTCTTCCTGGAGACGGCCCATCCGGCTAAGTTCAAGGACACTGTGGAGGCGATCATCGGAGAGCCTGTCGTGATCCCTGCCAAGCTGCAGGAGTTCATGAAGGGTAAGAAGCAAAGCATCGAATTGCCTAAGACATTCGAGACATTCAAATCCTATCTAATGGCGCAATGAAAGTAGTGATCATTAAATACAACGCGGGTAATATCTTTTCGGTAGACTATGCGATGAAGCGCTTAGGCGTGGAGGCGGAGATCACGGGCGACATCGAGAAGATACAACGTGCCGACAAGGTGATTTTCCCGGGTGTGGGTGAGGCGGAGACGACCATGCGTTACCTCCGTGAGCACCGTCTGGACGAGGTGATCCGTGGCTTGAAACAGCCTACGTTGGGCATCTGCATCGGCATGCAACTCATGTGCAAATCCTCCGAGGAGGCGGCCTCCGGCAATGTGGAGTGCCTCGGCATCTTCGATGAGGAGGTGAAACTGTTCATCCCTGACGCACACATCAGCAAGGTGCCCCACATGGGCTGGAACACCGTGGCGGCGAAGGAGAACCCTCTCTTCAAGGGCTTGCCGGCCGACCCGTACTTCTACTACGTGCACAGCTACTACGCTACGGTAGGCAAAGACACCATCGCCACGACAGACTATATCCACCCATACAGCGCCGCGCTCGCTAAAGAGAATTTCTATGCGGTGCAGTTCCACCCTGAAAAGAGTGGCTCGGTGGGCGAAACGGTTTTGAAAAACTTCTTGGAATTATGCTAGCGAAACGTATCATACCTTGCCTTGACATCAAAGACGGGCAGACCGTCAAAGGCATCAACTTCGTGAATATACGCAATGTGGGCGACCCTGTTGAGCTGGGCGCGGAATATAGCCGCCAAGGCGCTGACGAGCTTGTCTTCCTCGACATCACCGCCTCGCACGAGGGGCGCAAGACCTTCGTGGACTTGGTGAAGCGCATCGCCGCCCATATCTCCATCCCCTTCACGGTGGGTGGTGGCATCCATGAGCTGAAGGATGTGGATACGCTATTGGGGGCAGGTGCGGATAAGGTATCCATCAACTCCGCGGCGATCAAGAACCCTGACCTGATCTCGGAGGTGGCGAAGAACTTCGGCAGCCAAGTCTGCACGGTGGCCATCGACGCCAAGCTGGACGAGAGCGGCGAATGGACCTGCTACCTGAACGGCGGACGTGTGCCGACCGAGAAGAAACTCTTCTCCTGGGCGAAAGAGGCGCAGGAGCGTGGCGCGGGTGAGATCCTCTTCACCAGCATGAACCATGACGGTGTGAAGCAAGGCTTCGCCAATGAGGCGCTCGCCAAGCTATCCGATAGCCTATCCATCCCTGTCATCGCCTCAGGCGGCGCAGGCAACATGGAGCACTTCAAGGACGTCTTCGAGCAAGGAAAGGCGGACGCTGCCTTGGCGGCCTCCATCTTCCACTTTCATGAGATCGCTATCCCAGACCTGAAGCAATACCTCGCGAAGGAAGGGATCCCAATGCGTATCGTATAAGTAATCGACGCTTTTTAATTCTTAACTCTTAATTCTTAACTCTAAAGATGGTTGAATATTTCCCTGTCATCGATGAGGATGGTAACGTAATAGACCGGGCCACTCGCCAAGAGTGCCACAACGGTTCCAAGATACTCCATGCGGCCGTGCACCTGCACGTCTTCAACAAGGAGGGTGACCTATACATGCAGAAACGCGCCGATTGGAAGGATATCCAACCCGGCAAGTGGGACACCGCGGTGGGTGGCCACATCGACTTCGGCGAGAGCGTCGAGATCGCCCTGCTGCGCGAGGCGCGCGAGGAGCTGGGGCTGGAGAATATCCAACCCGAACGTCTCTTTAACTACATCTGGGAAAGCCCGAGGGAGCGTGAGATGATCTACGTGCACCGCATCACGTATGACGGAGAACCGCAGCCAGACCATTCCGAGGTGGTGGACGGCAGGTTCTGGAAGATCTCTGAGATCGAGGAGAGCCTCGGCAAGGATGTCTTCACCCCTAATTTCGAACTGGATTTCAAGAAGCTGAAGGAAGTGGGTGCTATCACTTCCAAATAGACATAAAAGCATGGATTACAAGGTTTTAGTATTGGATATCGACGGTACGTTGACCAACTCTAAGAAGGAGATCACCAAGGAGACCAAGCAGGCGCTGCACGAGGCGCAGGAGCATGGTGTGATCGTGGTCCTGGCTTCCGGCCGGCCTACGCCTGGCATCGTACCGATCGCTGATGAGATCGAATTGGACAAGTTCGGCGGCTATATCCTCTCCTTCAACGGAGCCGTCATCACCAATTACCAGACCAAGGAGGTGGTCTATGAGACCGTCCTGCCGATGGACGAGCTCTCGAAGCTTTACCAATCCTCCAAGGAGCATGGCGTGACCATCGTCACCTACAAGGATGACTCCATCATCACGGAGAACGAAGAGGACCAGTACGTGGCCATCGAGGCGCGCATCAACAAGATGCCGGTGCGCAAGGTGGACAACTTCGTGGCGCAGATCACGAAACCCGTGACCAAATGCCTGATGGTGGGCGATGGCGACTACCTCGCCGAGGTGGAGCAGGACATGTGCAAGGAGTATGGCGACCGCCTGAACGTCTACCGTTCCGAGCCTTTCTTCCTCGAAATCATGCCACAAAACATCGATAAGGCGTATTCGCTGAGTAAATTATTGAATATCATAGGATTAACAAAAGACGAAATGATCGCTTGCGGAGATGGCTTCAATGACCTCTCCATGATCAAATACGCAGGCTTGGGCGTCGCCATGGGCAATGCGCAAGAGGTGGTGAAGGAGTCCGCCAACTACGTGACCGCCACCAATGATGAGAACGGAGTAGCCAACGTCGTAAACGAATTCATTCTGTCATGAAAGCGTATGTGAAGGCGTTCGTCTCGATCTCCGACAAGGAGGTTAAGCTGAATGGAGACAACCTCCCCATCCAGGTGGAGGAGGGTAAGCCATGGCTCACGAACATCTACTATTCCTTAGGCTTCCAATACCCTAAGTTCTTCAAGATGGACAACCTATGCAAGGCAGGTTTCCTGGGTGCGGAGTTGTTGATGGGCAAGTTGGGGCTCACCCCTGAGGAGCCTAAGCGCAATTGGTCCGTCGTACTGATGTCGCGCTCCGGTTCGCTGGACGATGACCAGACCTACCAGCAGACGATACAGTCCGCCGACAACTACTTCCCAAGTCCGGCCGTCTTCGTCTACACCCTCTCCAATATCGTGACGGGGGAGATCGCCATCCGCCACAAAATCATGGGAGAATCCACCTGTTACGTGACGAAATCCTTCGAGCCTAAGACCGCCATTGCCCTCTCCGAGTGTGCTTTCCTGCCTGAGAAGGAGGTGGATCATCAGATTTTCGGGTGGTGTGACTATTGGGACGGACAGCTCTCCGTCAAGATGTTCGCCCTCTCCTTGGATGGTGAGGGGGCTTTGAGGGAGTGGGAAACGAGTATATTTACTATTTAGCTATTTACAATTTACTATTTTCCCATTCAGTCATTTACGATTTTCCTATTTCCCTATTTAGCTATTTATTGTTTGACTATTTACTATTTGGGGACGTTTGCCTGTGAGTTGAAAGGCGCAGGAAGTTTGGTGATATAATCAACAGACGGTTTTCACCACTTCGACTCTCATTCCCAACGCAGAAATCATCCTATAAAAAGTGCCAACACTCGGTATGATGACACCGTTTTCCACCTTAGAGATGTATGACTTAGTGGTTTGAACTTTTTCTGCCAATTCCGCTTGTGTCATTTTTGCATCCTTCCGCGCATTTTGCAGGATTTTCCCAGAATAGAAGGAATATGCGTTTTCCTCTGCTCTCATACGTTCCTTAGTGCCTTCCATACCGAATTTCGCATCGAGAACAGCGTCGAAATCAACGATTTTGTGATTGTTTGTCTTCATAATACGCCTCCTTTATTTTTAGTGCCTTTTCTATTTCGTTGTGCGGAGTTTTCTGCGTTTTCTTTTGGAATCCGTTGAACGTTTTGCAAAGGTAAAAAAGTTGTCGTATTTTACAACTTTTCGAAGCTGAACTTAAGGGATTAAATTCAATGCAATAAATGAATCATACTGTGTCTCAAACTCAATTTGCGGAGAATAAAACATATATTTACCGCGAAAATGCGGAGAATAACGTGGTTTTGAGCCGTCGTGAACAGTAAATCGTCAATCGATAAATAGTAAACAAGCAGTAAATATTGTATTAAATTCAATGCAATAAATGAATCATATTGTATCTCAAGCTCAATTTGCGGAGAATAAAACGTATATTTGTCGCGAAAATGCGGAGAATAACGTAGTTTTAGCTGTAAAAAGAAAAAATGGACACAATGATGAAAAATATATATTTATGGCAGCAAAGTAAATTTCCAAAATTTGAATGGGACTCACGCGTTTTGCTTTCTCCTCTTGGAGAGGTACACACGATGCAAGGACAGTTGCTTGGGCGTATGTCGGCATTGGGTTTTGATGGACTGTCGCAACAGGTGGAAACCATCACAAGCGAGATTGTCGGTTCGTCGCAGATTGAAGGAATAAACCTCAACGTCGACAGCGTGCGCAGCAGTGTGGCACGGCATTTGGGGATTGATAGCAATGAACGCTCCGACCACTACACTGAGGGTGTAGTCAATTCGCTCATGGAAGCTACGCATTCGTTTAACCAACCGCTGACACAAGAACGGTTGTTCGGCTGGCATGCCGCTTTCTTCCCGACAGGTTATAGCGATGGGTACAAGATAACCGTTGCCAATTGGCGTGTGGGTGATGAGCCAATGCAAGTGGTGAGCGGACCAATGAGCAGAGAAAAAGTACACTTTGAGGCTCCGCCAAGCGATGAGGTGCCGTATATGATGTCACAATTTATCGACTGGTGTAACAATGACGACACTACCGACCCGATACTTCGTGCTGCTATTGCCCACCTGTGGTTTGTCACGGTTCATCCATTCGATGACGGCAACGGGCGCATGGCTCGTACAATAACGGAAATGATGCTGGCTCGCGCCGACCAAAGCAGTCAGCGTTTCTATAGCCTTTCCTCCGAGATAATGCGTCAGCGAAAAGCTTATTACGAGGCATTGGAGCTGGCACAAAAAGGCGACACGGACATCACCGCATGGCTACTGTGGTTTCTGCAGGCATTACTTGGTGCTCTCAAATATTCTCTAAAAACAACTGAAAGGGTTCTGCAGAAAGCAGATTTCTGGCGTAATCATCAAGACGCAGAGATAAACGAGCGGCAACGCAAGATTATCAATCGGCTTTGGGACGGGTTTGAGGGCAAACTGACCACACAGAAATATGCCAAGATTAACCACTGCTCGCAGGATACGGCTTTGCGTGACATACAAGACCTAATCGTGAAACTCATCTTGCGCAAGACTGACGAGGGCGGACGCTCAACCAATTATGAACTTGTTGTTTAATGCCTACTAAATTAGGATTTTGCATTTCCATCATCAGTCCGATGATGGGGCGCCATCAATCGTCAATCGTTAAATAGTAAATAAACCGTAAATATTATATTAAATCCAATGCGCTAAATGAAGCCGTCGTGACTCTACAACCATGCGGTTGCCTTTCCGTTTCTTTTTTTATATCTTTGTTGGCAAAATAAAAAGATGATTTATAATGAATGAATTGATAACTACTTTGAAGCAAGAGATCATCGAGGTGTTGAACCTCGAGGGAATGACACCTGATGGTATTGATGACAATGCGCCACTATTCAACGGGGGTGACCCTTCAGTGGCTGGTTTGGGCCTGGATTCCATCGATGCGCTTGAACTGATTGTCTTGATGGAAAGGAACTACGGCATCAAGTTGAAGAACGCTAGCGAAGGGAAAGAGATCTTCAAATCCGTCGCTACGATGGCGGACTATATCTCCAAGAACAGAACAAAATAATCTTTTGTATGGGTAGTATCGTCGTAACCGGTATGGGCATCATCTGCGGCTTAGGCTGCGGGACGCAAACTGTTTATGATGCGCTCCGTGCGGGCAAACCCGCTATAGGCACTGTGCGCCACCTGCGCACGTCACACACGGAACTCCCGGTCAGCGAGGTGGCGATGAGTAACGAAGAGATGATCGAGATGCTTCGCCTGCCCTCCGACAGGGTGGTGACCCGTACCCCGCTCTTAGGCATGGTGGCCTTCCAACAGGCTGTGAAGCAGTCTGGCTTGACAGACGCTGTGCGCACCGCCTTCGTCAACGGAACGACCGTGGGAGGCATGGAGAAGAGCGAACAGTACTACCTGGAATTCTTCGAAGGAAAACATACGGAATATATCGCTGCGCACGACTGCGGGGCGGGCACGGAGCAGATCGGCCGCCTCTTCGGTCATCTGGATGCGATGTATACCATCTCAACCGCCTGCTCCTCCGCCACCAACGCCCTCATCATGGGTGCTAACCTGATCAAGAGCGGCAAGGCGGATGCGGCGATCGTGGGCGGTACGGAGTCGCTCAGCAAGTTCCACCTCAACGGCTTCAATTCCCTGATGATATTGGACCACGAGCCTTGCAAACCATTCGACAAGAACCGCAACGGATTGAACCTGGGCGAGGGCGCCGCCTACCTGGTCATCGAGACCGCCGAGAGCGCACAAAAGCGGGGCGCAACCCCCTTGTGCGAACTGAGCGGATACGCCAACGCCTGCGACGCATATCACCAGACAGCCACCTCACCCGAGGGCGAAGGACCTTTCCTCGCCATGACCGGCGCCTTGAACAAGGCCGGACTGAAACCCGCCGACATCGATTACATCAATGCGCACGGAACCGGTACGGGCAATAATGACCTGTGCGAAAGCGTGGCGATCAAGCGGGTCTTTGGCGACCATGTGCCACCATTCTCCTCCACGAAGTCTTTCACGGGCCACACTACCAGCGCCGCCGGTGCGGTGGAGGCCGTCATATCGATCCTTTCCCTGACGAACGGATTCATCCCGGCGAACCTCAACTTCTCTTCTGCAATCGAGGAGAGTGGTTTGACCCCCGTGACAAAAGGGTTGAGCGACGTAGACCTGCGTCATGTGATGAGCAATTCGTTCGGCTTCGGAGGCAACGACTCCTCCTGTATCTTCTCTAAAATCAGTTAAACCATGGCAGTCTATATACAATCAGCGGCACAAATAACCATCCAATCGCCCCTGTGCGACGATTGGTTCACCTCCCCGATACGGAGGGAAGGACGTTATTTCCGCTCCGTGGAGCCCGATTTCAAGGCCTTCATCGACCCGATGGCCTCCCGACGGATGGGCAGACTGCTGAAACGGGCCATCGCCTCCGCCATGACCGCCCTCGACGGGTATAAGGCGTCGCTGGACGCGATCGTGACAGGGACGGGCTTGGGTTGCATAGAGACCACCGAGAAATTCCTCAACGCTATGCTGCGGGACGGTGAGCAGGCTTTGCCACCCTCCTTCTTCATGCAATCCACGCATAACACAATCGGTTCCGTCATCGCCCAAAGGCTGAAATGCCACGGCTATAACAACACGTTCACGCACCGTGGCACCTCGTTCGACTGTGCCCTGCAGGATGCGCTCGCGCAATTCGAGCTGAACGACATATCCTCCGCCTTGGTCTGCGCCAACGACGAGATGACGGAGGCCTACTTCCAACTATTCGACCAGATCGGTTACTGGAAAACCGAAGAGGTGACGGAAGCGATGTTCCATCACCCGACCTCGGAGGGCAGCTTCGCCGGTGAGGTCTCCGCCGCTTTCCTCCTGAACACCCAACCCACCCAACAGACGCTCTGCCGCATAGATGGGTTGGAGGTGCTCTTCGAACCTACGGACGAGCGGTTCCGGCAAGCCGTCGAGGCACTTCTCGGCAAGGCGGACATCTCACGTGAAGAGGTGGACGCTGTGGTCTGCGGATACAATGCGGACCGCACGAACGACGAGGTCTATACCCGTCGGCTAACGCCCCTCTTCCCGCAAACCACCCAAATCTATTACAAGCACCTCTTCGGAGAGGGCTTCTCCGCCTCCGCCATGGGTTACTACGTGGCGGCGACCTGCCTGAAACGAGGCGAGATACCTGCCCACATCCGCTACAAGGAGGGAAAGGCGACCCAGCCGAAACATATATTAGTCTATAACCATTTCCAAGACAAGGATCATTCCATCGCACTACTATCATGCTGAAGCTATTGTTACTATCCATCGTGCAGTCTTTCTGCTTGGCCATGGGGCAGGTGTTCCTGAAATTCGCCGTGGCCAGGATGCATAAGTTCGCCTTCACGTGGGAGTGGTTCAAGGAGTTGTTGCTGAATTATTGGCTGGCCCTCACAGGCGTTTCGATGGGTCTTGCCACGGTTTTGTGGTTGTATATTCTGCGCCACTACCCGTTGTCGGAGGCGCATCCGCTCACTTGCCTGAGCTTCATCTTCGCATTGCTCGCCTCCGCTTTTCTTCTGCACGAGTCGGTGCCCGTCACAAGGTGGATAGGCGTGGGCATCATCATGGTCGGTGTGTTTTTTGTGGCTAAATGATGAAAGAGATGTTCACCATACAATCCTATGACACGAAGGAGGAGAACCTCTTCGGGCATACGCTTCGTTTCGACGAGACGCATGCTGTGTTCGCGGCGCATTTCCCCGGCAATCCGATCGTGCCAGGGGCGGTGCTGGTGGATGTGATGCGTGCGGTCGCCACAGAGATCCTAGGCGTTGAGACGCAGGTGGTGACGGTCAAGAACGCTAAGTTCATCACCGTGATCGTGCCTAAGAACGATCTGCTCCTGAAAATCACGACACGCTACACCCCTGCCGGAGAGGACTATCTGTTCAAGTCCGTCATAGCCGATGAGGAAAAGATATATGCCAAGTTCGATTTATTGGTGAAAGGGAAAGCCTTATGACGGAGGAAGAGACCAGACAACTATTCGCTACGAAGCGCATTGGTGTATTGATACCCACCTACAACAACGAGAAGACCATTGCGCAGGTGGTGGCCTCCGTTGAGCCCTACTGCGAAACAGTGATCGTAGTGGACGATGGCTCCACCGACACGACCAAAAGCCAGTTAGACCAATTATCAGGAAATATACATGTGGTCTCCTATGCGCAGAACAGAGGGAAAGGCTATGCGTTGAGGAAGGGCTTCGAGAAGGCCATGGAGCTGGGGCTCTCCGCCGTGGTGACCATGGACTCGGATGGGCAACACTTCGCGAGCGACCTCCCGCTCTTTGCGGAGGCGTGTCAGACCGACCTCGATGCGTTGATCGTAGGCAGCCGTTCGTTCCTCAACCCTAACATGCCGCAGAAGAATAGCTTCGCCAATAAATTCTCCAACTTCTGGTTTGCCTTGCAGACCGGCATCCGCCTGCCAGACACCCAGACCGGTTATCGGCTCTACCCGTTGCAAAAGATGAAAGGGATGAAACCCCTCTGCCACCGCTACGAGGCGGAACTGGAGCTCTTGGTGCGTAGCGCATGGCGGGCCATTCCGTTGAAGAGCATCTCCATCAACGTTTTCTATCCCTCCAAGGAGGAGCGGGTCACGCACTTCCGGCCCACGGTGGACTTCATTAGAATCAGCCTGTTGAACACCCTGCTTTGCCTGCTGGCGATCGTGTACGGCTACCCGTCCATGGCGCTCCGCAAACTCTTCCGCAAATGTTTCAAATAAGCCTATAAGTGCGGCTCTAAAATAGTAAATTGTAAATAGTCAAATAGTAAATTCTAAACGGCCCAATAGTAAATCGTAAATACCTAAATAGTAAATATCGTGTTCTCCAAGCACAAAAAAGGCCAGCTCCTTGCGAAGCCAGCCTTGTTCGAAAAAATCGTATGATTGATTAGAACGCCCAACCCAAGCGGAGGGAAGGAACAGCCTGAGGTTGGAAGTTCAAGCTGTGGACTTTCGTCTCTGTGGTTGTGGTTCTTCCGTCAGCCTCAACAGAAAGCTTCTTGTCAACCTGCATGTCAACACCAAGTTTCACCTCTGCGCCGATGAAGATATTCTTAGCGAAGTAGTAGTTGAAACCAGCGACAGCAGCCACGCCAAACGTGTTGAAGCCACCTTCGTTCTTCGTGATTGTCTTGTTGTTCTCAGACTCGTCGGTCACCTTTGTGGAATAGATTCCGAAACCGAGCTCACCACCGATGTAAGGCGCCAACTTGTTCGTTCCGTCGAACACGTAGTTGATGCCAGGGCAGATGGAGAAGAGAGAGATACGGTTCGTGCTCTTGTGCCAAGCGTCACCCTTCTCGTTATTGTCATTTACATCCTTGTGGATGCTAAGGTCGAAGCCCAATTTCAACTGGAGGTTGTCCGATATGACATACACGCCTCTCAAAAGACCACCTTGAAGGTTAACCAAACTACCATTCGTTCTTGTCCCTGCTTCCTCGTCAACAATTACACTATGGAAAGGCGCGAAGCCAACCTCCATCATGAAACTGCCCTCTTCTGGTTTATAAGACTCTGAAGAAGCCATTTGATTTGAACTGTTAGACTCACTGATAGAGTCAGAAACTGATTGCGCACTTGCTGCCATTGTCGATATCACCATCGCAACGGCTAAAAATAACTTTTTCATCGCAATAAATTTTAAGGATCCAAATAGTATTAGATTTTCTTTCAGGAAGTGCGGATCCATTCATTTCCCAAAGAAAGTGTACGCAAACATAAGGAAAAAAATCGAATAAATGACTATCTTCGCGGTGTAAAACGTATAAATATAATTTTTCAGAAGTATGAAAGTCTTGAAATTTGGTGGGGCGTCCGTAGGCTCCATAAAGAACTTGCAGCAAGTCAAGAGGATTGTTGAGGGCGTTAGTGAGCCCGTTGTGATTGTTGTTTCGGCAGTGGAAAATGTCACCGATATGTTGTTGAACACCACATTGATGGCTGCACAGGGAAATGCTTCATATACAGAGACCTTAAATAAAATCATTACTACCCATAACCAACTCATCGATGAATTGATGTCCGCATCTTTATGCAAAGAAGTGAAAAAGGAGGTGGATACGTTGCATGAGGAGTTGGAGAACATCCTGAAGGGTGTATATCTGATTAAGGATTTGACCGACAAGACAGGAGACGTTATCCTTTCGTACGGAGAGCGTATCGCTTCGTTGTTTGTTGGGAAGTACCTCGATGCGCAATATTTGGATTCCCGTAACTTCATCAAAACCAACAACTCGTTGGGAGGGGCGAATGTGGACCTTGAATTGTCCTACAAACTCATCAGGGAGCAATTCGCGTCCTCTTCTAACAAGCGTACGGTGATCGCTGGTTTTATCGCAAGTGACGCTGAGACGTCAGATGTGACGACTTTGGGCCGTGGCGGATCTGACTATACCGCCGCTTTGGTGGCTGCCGCTTTGGGTGCTTCCAAGATTGAGATCTGGAACACGAACGATGGCTTCATGACCGCGGATCCTGCCGTGACGCGCAAGGCTTACAAAATAGACCACCTAAGCTACTCGGAGGCGATGGAGCTCTGTAACTTTGGAGCCGCTGTGATTTTCCCTCCGACTATCCATCCGGCTTGTGTGGCGAATATCCCTATCCAGATCATGAACATCGAGAAGCCGGACTGCTTAGGCACGCTGATCTCGACGGATGTGAAGGATGAGAAGACCATCAAGGGTATCTCTTCCATTGAGAACTCTGCTTTGGTGACGATCCAAGGTATGGGCATGATGGGTGTGCATGGAGTGAACGGACGTATTTTCGCTTCGCTGGATTATAGTGATATACGACCTTTCTTTGTGTCCCAAACGTCTTCCGGAAGCTCCATCTCCATCGGTGTTGAGGCGGAGGATGCGGAAGAGGTGGTGAACCTCTTGAGCGAAGAGTTTGACGAGGAGATGTCCATGGGCGCTATCGGCTCCATCACTGCTGAGAAAGACCTCTCCACCATCGCTATCGTGGGTGATAATATGAAGCAGACGACGGGTACCGCAGGCAAGCTCTTCAATGCGTTGGGACGTAACAACATCAATATCATCGCTTTGGCGCAGGGCTCTGCCGAGACGAACATCTCTTGCGTGGTGAAACGCGCGGATTTGCGTAAGGCGTTGAACTGTATCCACGAATCTTTCTTCCTCTCCGAGTACCAACAATTGAACCTATTCGTGGTCGGAACGGGTACGGTGGGTGGTAGCCTCCTGGAACAGTTGCATTCCCAAAAGGATTTGCTGATGAAGCAGAACAACCTGATGGTGAAGGTGATCGGTATCGCTGACGTAAGCAACTATATTCTGGACCGTGATGGCATAGACCTGACGCAATACCAGGAGTTGCTGAAGAGCGGCAAGACCTCCACGCCTGAGATCATCAAGCAGGCGCTGATCGATTTGAACATCTACAATTGCGTCTTCGTCGATTGTACGGCGAGTGGTGCGATCGCGAACATATACAAGGATCTTTTGTTGCATAACATCTCTGTCGTGGCAGCCAATAAGATCGCTGCTTCCGGTGATTATGACAACTACATGGAGCTGAAGAACATCGCCCGTAAGCGTGGCATCAAGTACTTGTACGAGACCAACGTGGGCGCCGGTCTTCCAATCATCAATACGATCAACGACTTGATCTTCAGTGGTGATAGGATCGTGAAATTGGAGGCTGTCCTTTCCGGTACGCTGAACTTCATCTTCAACACGATCAGCAAGGATATTCCTTTGAGCAAGGCTATCCGCATGGCCATGGAGGCACGTTTCGCCGAACCGGACCCTCGTATCGACTTGAGCGGTAAGGACGTGATCCGTAAGCTGGTCATCTTGGCCCGTGAGTCGGGTATCCGTGTGGAGCAGGATGATGTGGAGAAGAACCTCTTCATCCCGAACGACTTCTTCGAGGGTTCGTTGGACGACTTCTGGAAGAAGGTGGAGGGCTACGACGCCGTGTTCGAGGAGAAACGCAAGGCTGTCGAGGCGGAGGGCAAACACTTCTGTTTCGTCGCTAAACTCGAGAACGGCAAGACCAGTGTAGGCTTGCAGGCGGTGGGCCCAACCCATCCATTCTTCGATTTGAGGGGCAGCAATAACCTGATCATCATCAACACAGCACGCTACCAGGATCCTATGATGATCCGTGGCTATGGAGCGGGTGCGGCGGTGACGGCTGCGGGTGTCTTCGCCGACATCATCAGTATCGCCAACATCCGTTGATGAAGAAATAGCGTAGCTTGAATGATAAGGATTTATCATCTAATGAAAGGACAGGTTGGAGATGAGTGCTTCAACTCGTCCTTTCTTTGTTAATATACACTTGATCAATGTATTAAATCGTTTACATATCGTTCCTATTCATTGATTGGAGGTTGAGGATTGCTCATGAGAATATTAGTCCACATACATCTGCATTACCATGATCAGGTTCGTTTTTTCCTGCGTCGGTTAGAGAATATTACAGTTCCGTTCGATGTGGTTTTCACCCTGACGGAGGACAATGAGCAGACCCGGCAATCCATCTTGCGTGAGATTCCGACGGCCTCTTTCCTGGTGGTGAAGAATATTGGTTACGACGTTTATCCCTTCCTGCAGGCGATGGGGCGGTATCGTTTGGATGAATATGACTGTATCCTGAAACTCCATAGCAAAAATAGCCGTGAAAGCAGTGTCTCCATCAATCACCTGCATTATAAGGGGTATGAGTGGAGGGACGATCTTGTCGATCCGCTGATTGGCTCCAAGTATTGTTTTAAGAACACGTTGCGCCAACTGTTGAAGAAGAATGTGGGCATGGTGGGGTCATTCAACCTCATCGTCAACAAGGAGGAGGAGAGGAACAGGTTGAATACCAAATCGTTATGTGATGATTATGGGATAACATATCGTGAAGACTGCCTATTCTTTGAGGGAACGATGTTTGCGTGTCGCCCGCAGATTATACAGAGGATACTTACCCGACCCTTTTCGGAGAGTGAGTTCTCTTCTACCTGTACCACGGGGGGAATCGGTACGCTCGCGCACTCGATGGAGACTGTGTTCGGCGTCATGTGTCAGGAGATGGGCTATGCTATCAAAGGAGTCCACTCCGCTAGAACGTTCCGAAAGTTTCTGCTGATGTGCCTAAAATCTATCTTCCACAAGGATTTGCGGAAACTCTTCTTTCCCATGAGGAGAGGCGCATAGGAGCATGGCGTTATTTCATCGCTCAAAAACGATTCTTTTCTTGTGTATGTCGGTGGAAAATGCTATATTTGTTCGCTTTAATTGGTGTATGTCCGATACCATGAAAGCATAAAATTGGAAAGTATAAAAGTCATATAAAGTATGAGTGAACAAAACAAAGAGACCTCCTATTCAGCCAAAAACATTCAGGTGTTGGAAGGCCTTGAGGCAGTGAGGAAGCGTCCTGCGATGTACATCGGAGACATCAGCGAGCGCGGTTTGCACCACCTGGTATACGAGGTTGTTGACAACTCCATCGATGAGGCGTTAGCCGGATATTGCAAGAATATCAAGGTGGATATTTTGGAAGATAATTCTATTTCGGTAGAGGATGATGGTCGTGGTATTCCTGTTGACCTCCACGAGAAGGAGAAGAAATCAGCGCTCGAAGTCGTCATGACGGTGTTGCACGCCGGTGGTAAGTTCGATAAGGGAACTTACAAGGTGTCCGGTGGTCTCCACGGTGTGGGTGTATCCTGCGTGAACGCCCTCTCCACGAAGCTGGTGGCTGAGGTGTGCCGTGGCGGCAAACGCTACATCCAGGAGTACGCCTGCGGTAAGCCGCTGTACGCTGTGAAGGAGGTGGGCACCGCCGACAAGACTGGTACGAAGGTCACCTTCCACCCGGATAGCTCCATCTTCACGGAGACGGTCTATAAGTACGATATCCTCGCCAACCGTCTGCGCGACTTGGCTTACCTGAATGCGGGTATCCGTATCACCCTTACCGACCACCGCGTCGATGCGGAGGGTAATATGCGTTCGGACGTCTTCCACTCGGAGAGAGGTCTGGGCGAGTTCGTCGAGTACTTGGACAGCACCCGTGAGCACTTGATCCCTGATGTGATCCACATCAATACGGACAAGTACGGTACGCCTGTCGAGGTGGCGATGACCTACAACACATCCTACAACGAAAACATCCACTCCTACGTCAATAACATCAACACCATCGAGGGCGGTACGCACGTGACCGGCTTCCGCATGGCACTGACGAGGACGTTGAAGAAATATGCCGAGGACTCCAAGATGTTGGAGAAGGCGAAGGTGGAGATCAATGGCGACGACTTCCGCGAGGGTCTGACCGCCGTCATCTCCGTGAAGGTGGCTGAGCCTCAGTTCGAGGGACAGACGAAGACGAAGTTAGGTAACGATGAGGTTTCCGGTATCGTGCAACAGGCTGTCGGTGAAGCCCTCACGAACTACTTGGAGGAGCATCCGAAGGAGGCGCGCATGATCGTCGACAAGGTGATCCTCGCCGCCCGCGCCCGTATCGCCGCCCGCAAGGCACGCGACCTCGTGCAGAGGAAATCTCCGATGGGTGGCGCTGGTCTGCCGGGTAAACTGGCCGACTGCTCCGACAAGAACCCTGAGAACTGCGAGCTGTTCCTCGTCGAGGGAGACTCCGCAGGTGGTACGGCTAAACAGGGCCGTAACCGTATGACGCAGGCGATCCTGCCTTTGCGTGGTAAGATCCTGAACGTCGAGAAGGCTATGCCTCATAAGGTGCTCGAAAGCGAGGAAATCAAGAATATCTACACGGCCTTGGGCGTCACGATCGGTACGGAGGATGACGCGAAGGCGCTGAATATGGAGAAACTCCGTTACCACAAGGTGATCATCATGACCGATGCCGATGTCGATGGTAGCCACATCGACACGCTGATCCTTACATTCTTCTTCAGACACATGCGTGAACTGATCGAGAAGGGCTATGTCTACATCGCCGCACCTCCGCTCTACCTCTGCAAGAAGGGTAACGTGGAGGAGTATTGCTGGACTGACCAGCAGAAACAGGCTTTCGTGGACAAGTACGGAAGTGGTAACGAGAGCTCGGTGAACATCCAACGATACAAAGGTTTGGGTGAGATGAGTGCGGAGCAGTTGTGGTCCACGACCATGAACCCGGAGAACCGTACGCTCCGTCAAGTTGCCATCGAGAATGTGGCGCAGGCCGATTACACCTTCTCCATGCTGATGGGTGACGATGTGGCTCCTCGCCGCCAATTCATCGAAGAGAACGCTACTTACGCCACTATCGATACTTAATCTGAATAATGATGAAAGAGGAAATCGAGCGGATAATCAAACATGAGGCCGAGGCGGTCCTGAACATTCCGATCACTGACGATTACAAGAAGGCGGTGGACTTGATCGTGAAGCATGTCCACGAAAAGCATGGCAAGCTCGTGACGAGCGGCATGGGCAAGGCGGGTCAGATTGCTTTGAACATCGCCACCACATTCAGTTCCACGGGTACGCCTGCCGTATTCCTGCATCCTAGCGAGGCGCAGCACGGCGACTTGGGTCTGCTGCAGGAGAATGACGTCATGCTGCTTATCTCCAACTCCGGCAAGACCCGCGAGATCCTGGAACTGATGCCTTTGGCACGTCGCCTCCGTCCCGATATTAAGTTCATTGTCATCACAGGCAATGCGGACAGCTTGCTGGCCCATGAGGCGGATGCGCTCCTCTACACGGGTAATCCGAAGGAGGTCTGCGCCTTAGGTCTGACGCCTACCACCTCCACCACCATCATGACGGTCATCGGTGATATCTTGGTGGTCAGCACCATGAAGGCCATCGCATTCACCAATGAGGAGTACGCGAAGCGTCACCATGGCGGGTACTTGGGAGAAAAGTCCAGGGAGCAGAGCAATAACGGATAATTTCTATCCTACCTTATAGTAAAGACGGTGAGTCTCAGGATTCACCGTCTTTTGTGTTTATGACAACCCTTTATTTATAAGGAATGGCACCGATTCTTGACATAACGGAGGAAAAAAACGATGAAAATATTTGTCAGATAAAAAAATAGGCATTACTTTTGCACCGCATTTGAGACACAGAACTCGAACGCAAAAGGCTGGCCTCTTCGTCTATCGGCTAGGACGAGAGATTTTCATTCTCTAAAGAGGGGTTCGACTCCCCTAGAGGCTACTAATAAACAATAAAGACATATAAAAAAAATGGCAAATCACAAATCATCAATCAAAAGAGTAAGACAAGCTGAGGCCAAAAGATTGCAGAACAGATACTACGCAAAGACTGCACGTAACGCTGTCCGTGACTTGAGGGCTATGAAGGATAAAGAGGAGGCAGCAAAGAGACTTCCTGAAGTATCTTCTATGTTGGATAAGTTGGTTAAGACACACGTTATCCACAAGAACAAGGCTTCTAACTTGAAGTCTAAGTTGAGCATCATGATCAACAAGCTGTAATTAGAGGCGACTTGTTTGAAAGGAATATGAAGCCCATCTTTTCAGGTGGGCTTCTTTTTCGTGTATAATATGCAACTAGAGTCTACGCCTGAATCATTGTCTCTAAAGGACTTCCTTGCGAGCGTCAAGGGAGTGCTTGCGGACGCCTATGCGGAGACATATTGGGTCCGCGCGGAGATCAGCGAAATGCGCGAGAACGCCAACGGAAACTGCTACCTCGTTTTGGTTGACAAAGGCTCCTCGGACAAGCTGATCGAGGCGAAAATCAATGCCGTCATCTGGCAAAACACATATAGGCTGATGAAGCCTTTCTTCTTTTCGGAGACCCAACGGGTGCTCTCCCCTGGCATGAAGGTGCTGGTGGCAGTGAACCTCACCTTCCACGAAGTATATGGCATGCAGCTGGTCATCCGTGACATAGACCCCTCCTTCACGATAGGTGACATGGCGAGGAAACGTCAGGAGACGATCAACCAGTTGAAGAAGGACGGCGTATGGGACATGAACCGCCAAGTGGAGTTCCCTACGCCTGCGAGACGCATCGCCGTGATCTCTTCCGGTACCGCGGCGGGCTACGGAGACTTCTGTGACCAGTTACTGGCGGACGGTAACCGCTTCGGCTTTGCGCCTAAGCTATTCCCCGCTGTGATGCAGGGGGACCAGACCGCAAGGAGCATCATCAATGCACTAGATAAGATTTACGAAGAGATAGACCGTTTCGACGTGGTGGTGATCATCCGAGGCGGTGGCGCCACGACCGACATGGCTGCCTTCGATGAGTATGACTTGGCCTGCAATGTGGCGAACTTCCCGTTGCCTGTCCTTACGGGCATCGGGCACGACCGCGACGAGTCTGTCGTCGACATGGTAGCGGCCGTTCGCTGCAAGACGCCTACTGCGGTGGCTGCCTTTCTGGTCGAGACAATGATGGATCTGGAGGCGGAGCTCACTGCCGTATCCAATGGTATAGTACTCGCCCTCCGTAAGCGGTTGTCGGACGAGGAACATGAGGTGGAGCATCTCTCCCATGCTCTTGCGGGCGCTTGCCGCTTGTCCTTGCAGACTGCTACACAACAGATTGGCTTGTATGGTGTGCGTTTGTCGTCCGCCATACGTACGTGTTTGCTTGAGGAGAGCCATCGGCTGGAGATGATGGAGAAATCGCTGTCGTTGGTCTCCCCGGAAGCGATTCTCAAGAAAGGGTATAGCCTGACGATGTGCGGAGGAAAGGTGGTCTCGTCCGTCTCAGGTCTTCGGAAGGGAGATGCGATCACCACCTATTTGCGGGATGGTAAAGTGGAAAGTGTAATCAATAAATGCGAAGAATATGAAGAAGGAAATGTCTTATAAGGCGGCCATGGCCGAACTGAAGGAAATATTGGATCTCTTGGAGAGTGGACAAGCGGACATGGATGAGTTGACCAAGAAAGCCAAACGGGCGAAGGAGCTGTTGCAGATCTGCAAGGACAAACTCTACCGCACTTCGGAAGAGGTGGAGAGCCTTATCGAGAAATAAGGCCGCATCTTGCGGATTGTCCCATTCCGCCTGGATATCCCGTGGATATGGAGGGGTATCGGATGGGCTTGCTTTATTGTCCAAATGATATAAATTTTTGAAAATTAAATATTTTTCTTGCCTGTTATTGGGAATATATGGATATATTTGCTTTTTTCAATTATTGTTAGTGTTGCTTATTACTTAAAATATTACAATTATGAACTTTAAAAGATTTTCAGGGGCAATCTTGTTGTGCTCTAGTTTTTTCGTGATCAATGCTCAAGATCTCGGCAGTCAAATTTTCGATGCGGACGTGACGATTAAGGGATACACGATGATGGAGAATGGAGGGACAGTGAAAAACGTTCTTTCAGTCTATACGGGTGGCGAGACCGACACGGAACAGCATATTCAACTATCTGGTAATGAGATGAGTTATGGAGGCATCATACCTGCGATAGCCTCCTTGTCGAAATATGGGACGTTGATGCCCTTGAATTTCCATTCCAAGGATTTTAATTTCATAGGTGGTCCGGTTCACATTGATAGTACGTTAACCGTAGTGGGCGAAAGTTCCCTGCAAAACACGTTGTCCGTATTCCCTATAAAAGGTGCGCCGTACAATGTGAAGATTTCTGCGGATGACATGACCCCAACCATAAGTTTCGGGGGGAAAGATAGGCAGCTCATCGGTGGAAAATTCAAAGCCTCTTCCTTCTCCTTCGTCGGAGGTCCTGTGGATTTCGACACGACAGTAACCGTGCAAGGAACCTGTAAAGTGCTCGATGAGTTGTTTGTGTGTCCGAACATCGAAGCCCCATTGGGTGTTAGCATCATGTCAGGGGATAATTACACTCCGACAATAGTGTTCCAGGGCCCGAGAAACGGTATCGAAAGAGGAAGTATCAAGGCCTCTACGCTTTCCATTGATGGTAATGTGGGAATAGGTACGAGTGAGATCGCTGCGGATGTGAAGTTGCAGGTCGCTGGCAAGATTTTGTGCAAGGGAGACATCGAGGTGGCTAGCATTGACGCGAGCGATATTAAGACCAATGACATCACCGTTAAGATGAATGACGTGGCGGACTATGTGTTCGAGGAGGGCTATGATCTGAAGAACTTGTCGGAGGTGGAGGCTTACGTCAATGCGAACAAGCATTTGCCAGGCATTCCTTCGGCTGCGGAGATCGAGAAGGATGGTGTCAGCCTCTCTAAGATGACCAACCTGTTGTTGGAGAAGGTCGAGGAGTTGACTTTGCACATGATCCAACTGGAGAAGGAGAACAAGGCGCTGAAGGCTGAAGTGCAGAGTTTGAAGAAATAACCATAGCATTAGCATTATTGTATCATGAAACAAATAGTCCTTTTATTGTTACTTTCCTTGTCTATGTCCGTCGCCGCCTCTGCGGGTGAACCGGGCATGAAAGGGCGTGAAAGTAATCCGAGCGATTATGGGCTTTCTATGGTTCGCCCTGCACCTACGGATGGGGGCGTAAGAAACGGTAATATTTATCTGATCGTAACCACGGATAAATATAACACGGCTGTCGCGAAGTTTGTCAGGTGGAAAACGATACAGGGTTTTAATTGCATCGTTTTGACGAAGCCATCGTGGACAGATTGTGATGAGGTGCTTTCCGAGATAAAAGAGACGTACGATTCGGTTCTCCCTAAGTATTTGCTAATCTTCGGAGATGTCGAGGATGTGCCGTCTGCTCATTACGCATGTGAACATGCCAAGGAATATTTTGGTGTTCCCTATTTCTTGTCTGATGTGCCATACACGACGTTGCGTTCGCCTCTGAACATACTTCGGCCTGACATGATCCACGGAAGAATATCCGTGTCGAATGAGCAAGAGGCGAATGTGGTGGTTGATAAAATCATCAATTACGAAAGGTTTCCCGTTGAGGATGAAGCGTTTTACAACACATCCACACATTATACGGTTCCGGAGGATGTGGTGGATGAAAACGGTGATGGCATACAGAATGACTATTTCCTGCTTAATTCGGAGCTTATCCGTAATTATATGATGGGTTGGGGCAAAACAGTGAATCGGGAATATATCTATGGCAATACGCTTCCTACCCAATACATGGAATATTGCCGCCAACAGGGTTATTTGGTGTCGGAGGATCTTCAAGACCCTAGCGTGTGGCAAGCCACCCGAGAGTCGTTGTCTGAGGAGATAAACAAGGGCCGGTTTTATGTCATGTATTCCGGACATGGAGGTATTGATGGCTGGCACGGTTTTACTGTAGACGATGTCTCCAGATTGGCGAATGGAAACAAATTGCCTGTCGTGTATAGCGAGACTTGCTTGTCGGGTTCGTTTGGTGCGCCTTCTTGCTTCGCTGAATCCATGTTGAGGAAAGAGGACGGAGGAAGTGTGGGTATCGTGGCCGCATCGATGACCGCCCATTTCTTGTGGAACGAGGCATTGAACATCGGTATGTTCAACTCGATTTACCCCTCTCCTGGAATTAAGGCTAAGATTGGGCAGTATGACGTTCCTCAGTGGTTCTTGGATTCAAGGAATATGGACAATGGAGAACCTTGCTACGAAATGGGTAAAGTGTTGCAGAACGGTAAGTTTAAGATGGTTCAGATGCTTGGCGACACGGCGATAATCGATTCCATAATGATTTATATGTATCATTATTTCGGTGACCCAAGCATGGAAATCTATACGGAAACGCCTGCTTGCCTCGACCCGTCCATCGTACAGAATGGCTCCACCGTCTCGGTGAACACGAATGGTGTCGACGGCTGTAAGATCGTTTTGAGCAGTTTGTCGGGCGACCATATCCTTGTGGAGGAGAACGCTGGTTCCGCCAGCTTTACGGATGTGACATTCCCTTATACAGTGTTCATCTCTAAGCATAACTACAAACCGTATGTGGCGCATTCGGTGAATTATCTGCAGGATGAAAACGTCAAATACAACAGGGATATCCTTGCGGATAGCATAATCGCAGGTAGTGGTGTCACTTCCCTCTATGGAGGAGGAGATGTGGTTGTGAACGGTGGCAAGCTGACCCTCGTGGCGAAAAATTCCATCCAACTGAAGCCTGGATTCAAGACGAATGGTGGTAAACTGTTGGTGCATAAGGGAACGGATTATATTTGTCCGTTCAGTTATGATGAACCGGTTAGTGTGTTCAATGGTTCGCAGATGGTTCAGGATCCTGATGATCCGTACCTGACGAAATCCGACGCTTTTGTCTCTGCGGATGGTTCCATTTATGTGGATGGCAACACGCTGGTTCTTAAGTTCATGAATCCTACTGACGTCGAGGTGTATGACATGTTGGGAAGAGTGGTTTACACTCGTTCTGGCCTCCGTCAGGGAAGCGTGGATCTGAACCGTGGTGTTTATACGGTGAAGTATGGTGATTCCGTGAAAAAGATTCTGATATCGGAAGAGAGATAGGCTTTTTCTCTTCTGTGGGTAATAGCACCGTTGGAGCAATCCTTCGGTGCTTTTTTTGTGGCGCTTCCTTCCCTTAGCGGATGATGCTCTCCGACTCTCTGCTATGCAGCTTCCTGTTTTTCTCCACCACCTCCTTCGAGGTATTGGCGTAGCAATAGACGCAGAAGTGGCTGCACGTGTTGTACATGCCTATGTCCTTGCTCGTCATGCAGCCGCAGAGTTTGCGTTGCCCTTTGTCCTTCATCTTTTCGGGCGATAAGGGCGGACGACTGAAATCCATACCGAACAAGGAATTCTTGTCGGGCAGTTCGCCGTAGTTGAGGTAGTAGAGCAAATCCTTATCGTCTGCCCAGAGTCGTTTCATCAGTTCACCGTCGATGCAGCGGTTGTGTTCGATGCCATACTTGTCGAGGTCGATCTGTTCGCCGCAGGTGGCGAGTTGCAGGTCCCAGCCCTCATCGTGCCAGCGGTCGCGGCATTTAGCGAGACCGTCAGCTATCTCGTTCATCTGTGCCTGGGTGAACTCCGCCTGTTCGATAGTCTCCTTCGAGAATTGGTTGGTCTCCTTCACGAGGTTGGACTGCACTTTGCGGTAGCCATTGATGTCGATGAAGCTGAAGACCAGTTTGTCGGTCAGTCCACGCAGTTGGTTGCCGAGGTTCCAGACTTTTTTCAGCAGGTCACGCACGGAGAGTTGCGGGGTGACGATAAGCGGGTCGAAGCGCCAGATGACACGTTCCTTGCCGATCTGTTCCGAGAGTTGGCGGAAGGTCTCCACCCGTTGTTCCACGCTAGGCACGTTAGGTTCGAAGCCCTCGTTGTCATAGTCGTTGAGGGTGAATTGGAAGTAGTAGTGGATGCCCCGCTCATCCAGTTCGTGCAGCAGAGGCAGTATCGGGCGTGGGTTCTTGGTCCAGAAGACCACCACCTTGCAGTTCTGGAAGGAGATGTACATTGGCTTCTGGTTGAACGGGTTGTACCACACGCAGTAGCCCGCCCGCAATCGGTTGATGAACCATTGCGCATAGAACGCCGGCACGTCCGTCGATCGGCTGGCGGAGATGATGACGGGGGCGGAGGCTTCAACGGTTTCGCCTGATGAGGTGATGATGGGGAGTTTATCGGGCATGGGGTGTGGCTGGTTTTCGGGCTATTCTTAGGATATTTACATGCAAATATATTGTTTTTATGGCGAGAAGTACGGGTGCGGGGGAAGAATAAATTACAGTTTTGTTGCGTAAGATTTGGCAATGACTATGTAAAGTATTAATTTTACACAAAATTTTTACGGAGGAATTTCTCCCATAGTTTTTAACTTATTTTTCTATGAATATTATGGAGACAAATAAATATACGGAACATATTCCATTCGCAGCGGTCCATCCTACGGAAATCGTTAAGGATGAGATAAAAGCGAGAGGAATGTCGCAGAAGGAGTTGGCTTTCAGGATGGGGATGAAGCTTTCTGATTTGAGCAGGTTGCTCAAGGGGGAGAACATCACTCCTGCCGTTGCGGCCCAATTGGAGGTGGCGCTTGACATCCCTTCTGAGTCTTGGCTAAACCTGCAGTCTCAGTACGAGATTGATTCGTCAATTATCCTTTCCAAATAATACCTCAAATTTATCTTTGATGTGTTTTCGGATCTTTGAGAGGAAACATGTTCCCTCGTCGATTGTTTCTGCTTTTTCTACTCCTTCCGAAATCTCTCTCAAGGTAATGTCTGATTGTGTGTGGCTGAGAATGCTCAATACCATTCCTGGCCAGTGAACATATAGGTCTGGCGGTCCGTATACCCCACGTTTCTCCATTTCGGATTTGAATGACTCATGGTATATCGATTTGAGAGTCAAGTGGTTGCCGAGACCCAAGTAAAAAGGCACCCAACCTTCTGGCGCCAAGTGATCAAAAGAGTTGAATATGCAATCCTTCAAGGTTGGTACGACTTTCAATAGATGTTTGTACTTCAGCTTTGCATGGAGGTCCGCATAATTGGTGTAGTATATCTGACCATTTATATCAATAATGCATACGCTTCCACCATCTCCACATGCTCCTGCTTTAGCATACGAAAATGCTACAATATCAAGGTTGCAATACTTCTTGTAATTCGCTTCTTCAATTTTGATGATCTGTAACATGGTGGCTTTATATTAGCGGAAAGACATCGTTATAACACAAAAGTAATGGAATTTTTAATATCAAGAATATGCATGCAATTATTCGTAATCATATTCCCCCTGTTTGCCTATTGGTGTAGGCGGGAAAGCCTACAAGATGTAAGCCTATGAAATAAGGGTGATTTTATCATTTTTGACAGGCCATTTAGCTTCTTTTATGGCAAAATATAAATGATTGTATATTAGTTATATATGACTCAAACTTTAGATTTTCACCACCCTAAACTTTAGATTTTCACCATACAAAACTTTAGATTTTTACTATGTCAAACTTTAGATTTTTACTATATTTGCTTCTGAAATAACAAAAATGCAATGGGTATGTATATAAATAGAAGTGCTCGTGAGGCTTTGCTGAGACTCGCTTCCCAGTTCCCCATCGTGGGACTAACAGGGCCTCGGCAAAGTGGGAAGTCGACATTGGCAAAGATGACGTTCCCTCAGAAACAATATGTCACCTTTGATGACAAAAGCCTTCGTGAACTTGCAATGTCAAATCCTAAGGACTTTTTACAGGCGTTCCCTGACGGTGCCATTATTGACGAAGCACAGAAGGTGCCCGAAATCTTCGATGCGGTAAAATATTTTGTGGACAACAAAGACATGGAGCCTGGATCATTCATCCTTACAGGTTCCAGCCAGTTTAAGCTAAAAGAAAACATGTCGGACTCTTTGGCTGGACGGGCTGCCTTTTTGAAATTATTACCGCTCTCGATCGCTGAGGTGAGCTCCACTTCAGAATCGTTCGAGACTCCTTACGACATGATTCTCAAAGGCTTTTACCCTCCATTGCACGACTCTCGTAGACATTTCATAAAAGAGGATTGGTTCGAAAGCTATATCGATACATATTTGGATTACGATGTGAAGGATTTAATAAATGCAGGTAATCTTTCTTTGTTCAGGCAGTTTATCCAGATTTGTGCCACCTATAGCGGTCAAATGGTTTCCATGGAAAGCATCTCGAAAAAATTAGGTCTGTCATCGCCTACGATCAAAAGCTGGCTTTCGATATTGGAGTCATCTTACATTATCCACTTCTTGGAACCTGACACAAACAACCTTGGGAAATCAATCGTCAAAACGCCTAAATTATATTTCGTCGATACTGGCTTGCTTTGTCATTTGCTACGCATAGAAACGGTATCTGATTTGATTCTAAGTCTCAGCAAAGGGGCCATTGTTGAAACATTTGCCGTGTCCGAGTTGCTGAAAACAAGGCTGAACAAGGCGAAAAAGGCTAACCTGACTTATTTCCGGGACAGCAAGGGATTTGAGGTTGACATCATAGCTGACTGGAAACATTCTTTTGCCATCGAAATAAAAAGTTCGAGTGATGCGGAAAAGAAATTGTCTGAGAATATCCGTAAATACATTGATCTGCGTTCAGACCCTCAATGCGAGGGAACAGTGTTGTATTTAGGTGATTTGTCTTGCAAAATAAATGACATATACTACGTGAGTTGGAAGGACTGGGGTAACTTCTTTGATGCCTTATAACTTCAAGCAATAGGAGCCTATCAACTTGCCTTGCCGCATAGGGAACAGTACATCTGCATGCCTCGTGCGTGAGGTAGCCCGTTGCCGTTTCTTCGGACGAAACCTATTCCCGAGAAAACAAGCTAGAGAAAGAGGCGAACAGATTCGCCGAAGACATTCTCATTCCAAGGGATACATGGAGCAAGTTGATGTCCGCAGGCACCAAGAGTTTGTCGAATCAGTATATCTTAAAGAAACTTGCGCAATTAGCATCAGAGTACCATCTCAACTACCACATTGTCGTGGAAAGGTATCGATACGAATCAAACCATTATGGGATTGGGGTGAAGACTATTGCTATTGGGTAGGGTGAAGGCATATGTAACATCATATCTCAAATGCACCTTTATGGAATAGCTTTTCAATATTATCCCCAATTTGTAATAAGATGTCTCTTCTTTTGACGGTGTGAAATATAGAGAGAATACGACAACATCATGGCGATAATGCTTTTAGAAACAAAAATGTATTATTATGATGATTAAAAATTCTGAATGAGTATTACAGTAATGGTTTTTGGATATTATGGTGAAAGATGTTTTCTATTTGAAAATCTTCGATATATGAAATCATAGTTTGATTGGAGCCATTGTTTAACAAAAGTTAATTTGTTCCAAAAACTTACATCCACCCTTGCAAACGGTTGAATGTAGACAATTTTGACATCGTAACGGTAAAACATTTTCCCTATATTTACAGAAATATGGATTATTTTGCCAAATCTCGATTAAAGATTGCGTTCTTAAATCCCCATACCAATCTTTTCCAACCATAAATGAACATGGATACATTTTCAAATCTTCACTAATAAAACAAGAAAAGCGTGAGGCTTCACATGACTCTATTAACACTTCGGGAACATTCATCCATTGTACAATGCCGGAAATACTACAACTATCAAATCCCACCTTAACACATTTGCAGTCATTTGCAGCCCTAAAAAATTTTTCAATTTTTATCTTATCTGAAGGCACAAAATAATCACCACATTTCCCAATAGGTTTATAATTTAGAAATACTACAGCGTTTACACAATCTATAAAAGCAGGAGGATTTAATAACCAGTCAGTCCAGATATCTAATGTGTCATTCCTTATAATGGCATGTAAATTTATCTTAATTCCATAACTTCTGATTCTCCTTAAAATCTTTTCGTAATAAGTTTTATCATAGGGTGTATAAACGCTTACAGCCATTGCTCCGCAAAAATCTGCTGTTGCCTTTAAAACGCTGTCATTTATACCATCACCATTTGTTGTGTATGATGGAACAATACCATATTCTCTAATTAATTTTACAATTTCCACAAATCGAGGATGTTCGTTAGGATTACCACCACCCAAAGCTATCTGCAATGTTCCACAGTCTTTAGCTTGCTCAATGACAGAAGAAATATCTTCTACACTAAGGTGTCGATAGTTCGTTGCATTAGCCTCTCTGTAACAGAACGAACATGATCTCTGGCAATAGCTTGTAATAGACAAATCAATCAACTCAGGTCCATCTGCCGACCATGTGGGCTCTGGGTATCCTTCGTCTTCTTTCCTGACAAAGAATCCAGAACCTTGATGAAACAACGTTCTATAGTGCTGTTCAAAATGATTTTTTATAATCAAATTACCATCCATCATTAGTAGCGTCAATAATTAAATTAGGCGTTTCTATAACGAAATCAGATGTGCAAAAATAAGACTCTATTACGTCATTGTCACTATATAGTCTTCCCATATATATATTAAACCCTTTTTTTTCAGCATCTTTTATTCGTTTCAACGTTTCTTCAGAAAATATGTTTTTTATGTACTCTTCAACAGAATTTCTGTTTGAATTCCACTTGTCGGTAGCTACGAATTCTTTTATGGGAGTTAAATCCTCAAAACAAAGTTCGAATAATCTCTTAAAAATATCATAAAACCTAGAATTAGCTTCTATACCTACAGCGCTAATAAAATCATCCAACAAAATATTCCCCTTTTTCATCAAGACGAAACATGTTGATGAGCTATTGGTTATATAATCAGTTTTTATTTTCATCGTCCTTCCAATTTAACCAGTTATATAATTTAATAAACATTTCATCACTCGAAAACAATTCCTCAATAGAACTATTACCATAATCTAAACTGGAGAAGTCAATTATACGATAGTTACCTGTTTCAATGGCATCTGTATATTGTTTGACTTTCTTTTTGGGAATAGAGTAATACATAGATATAAACTGTGTAATATTAGGATATTCCTTCTTGTAGTATGTATTATATATTTCCTCCACATCTTTAGATTCCTCAAAAATCGTATCATAGATCTCTTCAAACATTTTCTTAGCAAAACCTTTCCGTACCCCTGCTCGCTTTAGAAAATCTTTTTTAGTACCCTTATGTACAGTCATGAGGTAATGACAATAGTCATATCCTATTACATTAAAGGAATCATTATTGGAATCGTCATCAATTGACGGATCGAACACGAATTTATCTGATGTATCTTTCAGATATCGATAATATTTTTCTAAAACAGTTCTTTCCTCAGGATATTTCGTTTTATTTCTTTTTTTTATTCCTCTTGCTAACTCTCTAAGGAAGTAACTTCGTTCTGTAATATCATGGACACCCCAAATATTTAATCTTTTTTTATAATCCCATGCCATTGCTAAAATTTCCTTTCTTTTAGCTGAATTAATATTATCTAATACGTCAAATAGCGTATATAGATTAATTTTAGGGTGTATAACTGGACTCCAATGATATAAAGACAAATATCTAATAGTATCTCTGTTATTACTAAGAATTAACTCCTTAACCAAATCAACATCGTCATTCGTTTGTTGTTCGTCTTTTACCTCCCAAATATAGTCGTTGAAAGTGTCCTTATACCATTCCTTGGTTTTCAACACAATGAGAATGTCATTACGAGCATTATTTTTTGCATAAAGGAATAGGTATCTTTTTATTCCTTCTGCTTGATTGTTTTGTGATTCGGTAAATTTATCTACTAATGACCAAAATTTATTCTTGTCTGTTGAATATATTTTATCAAAAAGATATTTGATCGTAAGGAAATCTCGTATCTCTTCAAATGTGAAATTTATCACATCCGAATCTGATCGACCAGTCCCTATAGAATCATGCCTTAATATTAAATTGGCATTAAGAAAACTCTCAAAGTATTGGTTCTCATTGTGTGGAAGTATTTTCACAACATCCTCATATGGCAAATTGCGGAAGCAGTTATTATTAATCATCCATTGAATTATATTCTCAAAAGTATTTGCAGCCACACTGGAGATATTGGAGACAGGAGAACTTTGTTCTATAACTTTCTGTATTTTATCACAAAGTAAATGGAAGTATTTCTCATATAAATCTAGTCTGTCGACAAAATCTTGATTAGACACATTTTGGTCACGATTTGTTTCAAAAAAGATTCTCATTAGTAATTTGTTCCCCAATAGTTCTTCTCTAAGTGATGGTTTAAGATCACCTTTTGTCTTGAAATATTCACTATACCTTTCAATAATACAATCTTTTTCATTCTCTTCCATCTTACCATCGTTATGTTTAGTTTCTAATGACACTTCGGTTATATTATCTATGAATGTGTCTCGAAGACTTTCATAATTTTGTTCATAAAAAGTTTTTCTACAAGTCAATATCACTTTTACATGGTGATAGTCAACTAATGCTCCAAGAACTCTATTAAGATTATTTCTAAATAACCTTTGATGAATGTTTTCATTCAAACCATCGATCACAACGATAAAATATTGCAACTTTTGTTGGCATAATCTTTCTGCTTCCAAAATAACGGATTCCAAAGATCCATCTCCTATATAATTATACTCATGGGCAATTCCTTCTGAGGGTTGTTCCGCAAGCAACTCATATGCATTGACAAACACATATGGTATTTCTTCTGGTATAAAGAGGTTATGAACCAAGTCACACACAAAATTTGTTTTGCCCTGTCCTGCATCGGAAATCATAATCAAGATTTTTTTATTCAACAATTCGATCTTTTCGATGATTCTTGTTATTTTCCAAGAGGTTAAGTGTCCTAGATTGTCCTGACCCAATTTATTCACATTGGATTTCAAAAAAGACAAAAGGTTACAAGTCGTATCTTGTAACTTGTCTATATCTATAGTTTTACCCTTTATATCCCACTTCGTAAGGTCTAAAACGAAATCTTTCCCCTGTCCTTGACGCTTCCGTTTCCTATTGTATACTGCAAAACTCATTTTAGCGAGTTCTCCAAACAAATACGAATACATTTTATATGGAACGGAAAATATTCTCGCTTTCTCTTTTGCATTTCTGTTCTCGAGAAAAGTTGCCGGCAGGTATTTCCCTGACTCAATATTTCTGTTTAATAGATGTTTGGAGAAGAAACGATTGTTAATTCTTCTTGTTATTTTATCTGTCTCTTTTATTCTATTCTTTATTTTGTCTGTAAGTTCCTTTATGTGGTTTTCTTTATTTTCTTTAAAATAGACCATGGAATAATGATTAAAGTCAAAAGGCATGTGTTCTATCTTCCAATCTCCCGCCATAACTACTGCAATAATTCTGTCCGCAGTCATACTCTCGGTTGCTATTCCCATTTCATACATCACATTAGCATTAGGAAGCAGTTTATCTTTCATCGCCACATTTCCAACGGGAGTTACATCGCCAACAAAGATGTCGCACTTTTGAATTTTCATTCTTACAGCATCCTCAATGCTTATAAATCCCTCACCACCTCCTCCTTCAACTATTTCTATGGAGATATTTTCCTCCTTTAACTGTTTTACAACAGTTTGTAATGCTTTTCTTAAAGTTTTTTTTGCAACTATATTGTCTGACTGCCAAGAATAGAATATTTTATATTGATAGTTCATTGCGTATATTTTTACAAAGCTATATCAAAGAAATATTAAATGCCCAATTACATATTTATCACCATTCGTTTTCCTATTTTTTTACTGTTTCAATGTTGTTAGGCAGTCTTATCATTGCTCTAACATTGCATATGTATGTTTAATTGAAATAGCATTGCCATTTATTTATATTGTAAAGACAAGTTCTTTGTTACAAGATTGTAATTTCTCATATGTTATATAGTAGCGACTGATTATATGTTCTCAATAACAGACACTTTACAAAGTTAGAGTATATTTTTTAATATCAAGAAATTGCGTGTGATTTTTTCATAAGCATGTTCCCGCGCTTAATTCCAAGTATCATATAGACGGATTGATCATGGATTTGGGGACCGGTCGGAAAGTGGTTGGATGATGTCTGTATTCCGTGCTAAATTTATACCGATGGCGTGATAATTAGTCGCCATGTGCCATCTTTCTCTACTCGTTGTATGTAGCCTTTGGTGGTCAGCTGCTTCAGTTGCTTGTTTACGGCTGCAACGTTGATACCCACCTCAATTGATAGCTTCTGAATTGTGATGTCTGGGGCGGCATACATAAGATTGAGGATCTTGCTTGTTGAGTCGCTGCGGAAGTTCACTCGCTCACCATCGAACCACCATACATTATTCCCTCGTTCTGTGAGGAAACGAATATTGTACGTAACTTCCTCTACAAATAGCTTGGTGAAATAGGTGAGGAATTGCCCTTTGTTTTTGCAAGTTTTTGCCGTTAAAGGTATATGATGTCTACCTTTTAAGCCAATTTCTTGCATTCCTTACATTGTGGCAAGTTTGGTTAGCTGTTGTCACATCTTCTTCGGGAGAAGGTATGTCTGGATGTGCTTCGAAGATACGAATTAATTATGAAAACCACGTAAGATACACTCAAAAGGAATGTGATTTTCTTCTCTTTTATTGTGTTTTGTTCAATTTTTTACTCTCGTATTTGTATGTACGCTCGTTATTCAACAAGGGCCCTTTCCTTATTTCGTGTTTTTATTTATCGTCAAACACCTCCCAATAACCACTATATCCGCTACCTACATAGCGAATGTGTGTAATACTATCACTTTTTTGCCGTACCTTAAGGAGCGATGTAATGCAACATGATAATTTCCTTCTTTTCGAGTAAGAGGATTTTATCCGTTTGTCTTATGATCCACCTCCCAGTGTCCGCCCTTGTCCGGGCCTATGCGACGAACGACACCTTCCGTTTGCATACGTTTGAGGTGTTTGGAGATGGCACTACGGTTTATGCCGAGTCTTTCCGCCATCTGCATGGAGGTGATTTGTGGATTCTCTGCGATGAGCGATAGAATAGCATCACGAGTTTTCTGTCCACCTTTTCTGTCCACTTTAGGATTTTTCTGTCCACCTTTTCTGTCCACTTCGTCCTGCATGGATTTCTCATAGTTTTGTATGTCATGTTGCAGATGAGCAATGTGGAGGCGTGCCATGCAGTCAAGGAAGATGCTGATATCTTCTTTCTCTCGTGCGTCAATGAGAGACTGGATGTATTCGGCTTTATCTTGCTTCAGAACCTTTGTGGGCAAAACATCATATTCCATCTGCAATAGATTCATAAGCAATCGACTGGTTCGTCCGTTGCCATCTGCCCAAGGGTGAATCGTGACAAGTTCGTAATGTGCCCAAAAACTGAGTTCATATATGGCACAAGTATCAGACGAGTCAACAACCCTACGTCTAGCGTTCAACTCCCTACAAAAATCCTCCAATCGTTGTGGCACTTTCAGATAGTTCATATACGAACGTCCTCCTGCTCCTGCGGTAACATTGAGTTTACGAAGTTCCCCTTTTGAAGCATCAAAAGAACCTCCAAGGGAGTTATATACCGAGCCTGTACGTGCCATTACTTTGGCTGCCAGATTAATAAGGGATTCAACTGTAATCTCTTCATGACGTTTAATCCATACATATCCATAGTCGTATGCCGCTTTAAGGTCGAGATTCATGTTTTGTTCAGTTATATTGCGTTTACTTGAGGTGATGCCCTCATCAAACAGCAATTGAGCCTCCACTTCGGTCACTGTACTGCCCTCAATGGCGGTGGAGTGGGTAATAAGAGAGTATAGATAGAACTTATCATAGTCTATCTGTTTTGATATACCCAGATCATGATGCTTACTGAGTAATTGAATCAATCTCTCTTTGTTCTCTTGTATCATAATTTTATTGCCCGCTCAACATCTTGAGGATTGTATGTTTGCATATACTTGCAAATGTAGAAAAATAATTCCCATTCAAAGGGAGTATAGGAAGATTTTTTGGGCAAGAGATCAGGGGTTGTTTTCTCTACTTATCTCCAAGGATGTGCTTGACGATTTCCTCAAGGAACACGGCAGTGCTTACACCGCCCTCGACAAGTGCGAGCAGAAATCCCTGAACAAGGCGTTAAACAAGCTATGCACAACTCTCGTGAAGAGGGTCTATATGAGTCAGGCCTATATGCTCGATTAATTAACAAATCTCTCCGTGCTCTGTGTGGGCATGGGGAGTATAACTTCCTCCCTCTCCGCATGCGTCTCCTTTTTTGCATACGAAGGTGACATCCGCAACAGACTTGATTTCTTCCCAAGAAGGCGGAACCAATTCGTCAATGGTTGGCTGAAGTGGGCGCACAACGAATCGCCGCCCGAAGCCTCTCTCCGGGCGGCATTCTCTTACAATATCACGTACTCTTTTGGCTTGAAGTTGTCCTCCATGCACCATGCGTGCGCTTTGCCGTGCCGCATGCGGAACACCTGAAGGAAGGCGAAGAACGCCTCGTCGCCTTGCTGTGCCCTCCAAGGCTGGAGGAACTGGCGTGACGGGTGGTTGACGATCTCTTCCTTCAATGCTCTATCCTCGACGAGCTCGAATTTGCCTTCCACACGTATCTGGTACTTGCCGCAGGAGAAGCACACCTCGGCGCGTGGGTCGGCCACCAACTGGCGGTATAGATCCTTCGTCACTCCGGTATGGAACACGATGCCTTCCTCGTCGGCTTTGTACATCAATATGCCTCGTACGTGAGGCTGCCCGTTGTCATTGGTCGCAACGTACATCACTGGATGTTCGTTCATCAGTTTGAATAGCTCTTCTTTTGTCATTGTGTGAATTTTTTATTGTTATCTACATCCCCCAATCTCTTCGTATGTATGTCCTGACTTGGGTACATCTTCATCCGTACAGGTATTGCGGTTTTCACAAAGTTACGCGAATCCGCCTGCACTTCCAAGAGGGTTCCTCCCTCCTAATGTTAAAAAACGCTTTATTTATGGCTATTCCGCGGTAATTTGGCAGGTGCTGATTGTTCCATATGTGCGGTTAATGTTGTACCTTTGCGCCCTGTTTGTGAAACTACTCTGGTCTAACAGGGTATGATTGGATAAACCTAAATAATTAAGTAAGAGAGATTAATGGTTAGTGAGATTATATTGATTAGCATACATGGAGAGGATCGTCCTGGTGTGACTGCTTCCGTGACGGAGATTTTGGGTAGATATGGCACCACCATCCTGGATGTGGGCCAGGCGGATATCCACCACACGTTGTCGTTGGGTTTCTTGGTGAAGATCGATGACTCGAACGATTCGGGTAACATCATGAAGGAGATTCTCTTCAAATGCTCCGAACTGGGCATCCAGGTGCGTTTCTCGCCTGTCTCGTCGGACGAGTACAACGAGTGGGCGGGCAAACAGGGTCGCCACCGCTACGTCGTCACGATGTTGGGCCATGCGATCACGGCGCGCCAGATGGCTTTGGTCTCCAAGGCGGTGGCGGAGCAACACCTCAACATCGACTCCATCAAGCGTCTTTCCGGTCGTCCTTCGTTGGATGTGCGGGAGCTGGAGAACGTGCGTTCCTGCATCGAGTTCTCCGTGCGCGGGCAGTTGTTGGACAAGGAGGCGCTCTCCCAACGTTTCATGGAGATCTCCTCGCAGGAGAATGTGGACATCTCCTTCCAGAAGGATGACCTCTACCGCCGCAACCGTCGCTTGGTATGCTTCGATATGGATTCCACGCTGATCAAGACGGAGGTGATCGATGAGCTGGCGGACCGCGCCGGCGTGGGCGACCAGGTGCGCGCCATCACGGAGTCCGCCATGCGTGGTGAGATCGATTTCAGCGAGAGCTTCCGTCGCCGTGTGGCGTTGCTGAAGGGGTTGGACGAGTCTGTGATGCGCAATATAGCCGAGAACCTGCCGATCATGGACGGCGCCGACCGTCTGATGGGTGTGCTGAAGCGTTGCGGCTTCAAGATAGCGATCCTCTCCGGTGGTTTCACCTACTTCGGACGTTATCTGCAGAAACGTTTTGGTGTCGATTATGTCTATGCCAACCAGTTGGAGATCCAGGACGGTAAGCTGACGGGCAACTATGTGGGTGATATCGTGGATGGTAAGCGCAAGGCGGAGTTGCTGAACCTTATCGCGCAGGTGGAGAAGATCGAGCTGGAACAGGTGATCGCGGTCGGGGACGGTGCGAATGACCTCCCGATGCTGAACTTGGCGGGCTTGGGCATCGCCTTCCATGCGAAGCCTAAGGTGAAGGCGAACGCCCAACAGGCGATCTCCACCATCGGTCTGGATGGTATCCTCTATTTCCTTGGGTTTAGGGATTCCCACATCGAGTCGCTCGTGTAGGGTGACGGTGTGTGGCGGGGCGGAATGCCCTCATATATGGTTCAAGTGGGTTCGTCCAATGATTGGATGAACTCATTTTTTTAGTTCCTTGGTGTATCTTTTCTTCCTTATAAAGTTGAAACATACCCCGAAGAGTCCGAGGAGGACGAGCGGCAGCGCTATGTTGGCGATCTGCCAGAAGGTGCGTTGTCCGATGATGGCGGGTTTGTTCAGCAGGCGCAGCTTGATCTCCCGTGAGCGGAGGGCCATCCATCCGTCGTCGTCCGTGAGGTAGTTCACAGCATTGAGGAGCAGCTCCTTGTTGCTGAATTGTTGGTTCATGTAGCGGTCGTAGCCGAGCGGTAGGATGTTCATGTTCTCACCCTTTCCCTGCACATCGTTCCGGATGACGTCGCCATCCGCGATGACAACCATCTTGGTCGGTTTGCTCTCCGTCAGCATCGGGTCTGACGTCGTTACGCCCTGAGGGACCATCCTGTTCTTGAAGACGGAAGGGAAAACGCCTTCCAGCACGGCTCCGAGGATGATGTTATGCTTGTTGAAGTAGTAACCGTTCTTTTCCACGTTGATGACATCCATGCTGACGACGGAAGGGATGTTCTGCACGTGCGTACCGGTCGAGGTGACGAGCAGCGGGGTCTTCTTCACGTCCATCTCCTCGTTCACGAAATCGATCGAGCTGACGAACTCCGTCTTCACGGGCGCCAGGTTCTTGGAGATAGGGTGGATAGGGGTTGCCAACGCCAGAGGCGAGTAGTACCAAGGCATCGGTTCGTACTTAGGCTGGTCGCCCATGCGCGCCGTGTTCACAGGGATCAGCAGGCATTGCACGTCCTGCACGAGGTCCGCGTTGATGCGCACGCCGTAGTTGAAGAGTTGGTCGCTGAGGTTCAGCTTGTTCTCTATGCCGATGGTTTGCGAGGCAGTGGAGAGGCTATCCAGCGAGATGCGGGCTCCGTCCACTAGCCAGAGCACCTTGCCCCCCTTCATGATGTATTGGTCGATCACGTATTTATCCTTCTCGGGGAAGTCCTCCGTAGGTCCGGCGATGATGAGCGCCTTGTAGTCGTTCAGGATGGAGGGGTCGTCGGTGATGGCGCCTCTGTCCACCTGGTAGTAGTGGCTCAAGGCCTGGGTCATGTCGTAGACCAACGGCTGCACCCATTCGCCGTGGCCCTCCAGGAAGGCCACCTTAGGTACCTGTTTCGTGGTCATGAGGCGCAGGGCGTCGGTGATCTCGTATTCTAGCGTCTCGATGGAGGTGTTGAGGTTCTCCTCGCCCGACTTGTCCGGCACGTTCTTCAGGAGGTTGACGGGGCGGCTTTTCCCCTTGTAGAGGATCTCAATCCACGGGAAGACCACCTTTTGCATGGCCTGACCCTCCTGGTCCCTGTCGTGGACCAATATGCCCCGCATTCCACGTTTCTCCAGCTCTTCGTATTTCTTGTCGCGCTCCTCGTTGGTGGCGCCTGCGGAAGGGTTCTCGAAGGAGTAGCGTACCCTCTTCCCCGCGTATGCGTCGAACTCGTCCAGCATCTCCTTGGTGGCCTTGCGGAGGCGCAGGAAGCCCGCGTTGAGGTCTCCGTCCAGATAGACCTTCACCTCCAGTTCCTCGTCCAGTGAGCCGAGGAGGTTCTTGGTGTTGTCGGAGAGGGAATAACGCTTCTCCGAGGTCAGGTCGATGCGGAAGAAGTGCCGCTCCGAGATGAAGTAGACAGCGATGACCGCTATGATGAAAAGGATGATATGGATGCTCTTTTTTATCATTTCCATTCTAACGTGTTGATTAGGTTGATGATATCCTCCTTGATGTAGTCCACCACAGGGGCGATGGAGTCTTTGTTCGGGCTGGCGTTGAAGTAGAGCGCCCCGCGCAGGAAGTGGCGGGTGCTGTCCGACATGGCGAACTGGATGTTCGATGCGGTGTTGCCCTTCAGCTCATAGAGCATGCCGTAGACCTTGTGCTCGTCGCTGGAGAAGAAGGAGGTGTTGATGCCCTCCGCCTTGGAGACGTGGGGCTGGTACACCAGTTTGTAGGCCTCCTCCGAGAGTTGGGCGAAGTTGCCGTCCACCTTGCGGTAGGTGCCGTAGATGCGCGCGTTGTATTGCGGGTATATGATATCCACCCACACCGAGTCCGCCTCGACACCGCTTGTCTTGACGACGGAGACGTTGTCGGCGTATTCGAAGGAGCAGGGGAAACCCTCCGTATGGAATCTCTTGTAAGACTTCTCTTGCAGGTCTATGCGGAAGTATCCACGTGGCTTAGGCATGTACTCCGTACAGGCGCTCAGCAGCACCATGGCGAAGAGGAACAATATGCCTTTATTCATTCTTTTCTTCATTGATGATGAACTTTATTTCCTTGATTCTGCGTTTATCCGCCGATTTGATCTCGAAGCGGTATCTGCTGCCCAGCTCGATGGTTTCGCCTGGGGTAGGGATGTAGCCCTTCATTTCGAGGATGAGACCCGCCAGCGTGTCCGCGTCGCCCTCCGTCTCGCCGAAGTCCTCCTTGTTCACACCGTTGATGTGGTAGAAGTCCGAGAGCAGGAGCTTTCCGTCGAGGATAAAGGTGTTGGCGTCGATCGGGATGATCTGTTTCTCCTCCTCGTCGTGCTCGTCGCAGATGTCGCCCACGATGACCTCGATGATGTCCTCCATGGTGACGATGCCCGACGTTCCGCCGAACTCGTCCACCACGACCGCCATGTGGATATGCTTCTGTTGGAACTCCTTCAGGAGGTCGTCAATCTTCTTGTTTTCCGGCACGAAGTAGGCCTCACGGATATGGTTTTGCCACTTGAAGTCTTTCTTCTGGTCGGTGTATTGCAGGAAGTCCTTGATGTAGAGGATACCCTTCACGTAGTCGATGGAGTCCTCGTAGACGGGGAGGCGGGAGTATTCCGACTCGCGTATGATCTCGAGCACGGTGTCGAAATCGCTGTTGAAGTCCACGTCCACGATGTCCACGCGCGGTTGCATGATCTCGTCGACGCTGATTTTACCGAAGTTCATCACGCCCCGCAGGATCTCTTTCTCGTCGGCCGTCTCCGCGTCGGAGAGGTTCAGCGAGTCTGAGATGTCCTCTATGGCTGCGCTATGTTGGGTGCGCGACTCCAGCCTGCGCTCCACGACGCCGGTCTTGAGCATCAGCAGTTTGGTGAACGGGGAGAATAGCAGGCCGAACAGGCTGACGATGTTAGCGCTCCGGCACAGGTGTTTCTGGCTTTGTTTGTTGGCCATTTTCTTCGGGATATATTCTGCGAAGATGGTCAGTAGGATGCCTATTGTGGCGATGACGATGAGCCATTTCCCCCACAGCGCCACGCAGGTACCCGAAAGGAGGTGCCATAGCAATAGGGTGGTGGTGGATATGCCCGTCACGATGAAGATGTAGCGGGTTGAGATCACGCCGCCTAAGGTCCTGAGCGGGTCTTCGGAGAGGTTCTTCAGCCGTTCGAACTTCTTGTCGTTGGAAATCTTGATTTCAGCTATTTCATTGCTGTTCAAGGAGAAGAACTCCGATTCGAAGAATGAAACGAAGGCTAGCAACACAAAAGAGATAATCGCGACAATGACCGCCGCCGTAAGAGTGGCCATCCACCAAGCATCCGGTGTGCCGGCCCATTCCATAAAAGATAAAAGTGGTATATCCAATTACTGAAAATTTCGTTAAACATAATACATCGGAATTTTTCCGATAGTGCAAATATATAATTTTCCCTTCATTTGAGGAAATATATGCGCATGTTTGATGTGGCTCGGTTTGTCAAAACTCCGACTAAAAAGTGTAACGATGGTACAGAAAGTGCGACTAAAAAGTGTAACGATGGTACAGAAAGTGCGACTAAAAAATGTGATTAATCATTGCTCAACAACCAATTCCCTACATTCACCACATCAATCGTTTTGTCGTCCGTTTTTATTTTATACTCCTTGCCGGAATAGGTCAGGATAATAAGTCTTTCGTAGGCACTGAATTTTTTGCTGATTTTCAGCAAAGCCTGTGTCTCGCGGATATAAGTTTCGGACCCTTCTTCACCTAAATCATAACAAACTTGTATGGCAAGTCCGTGTTCGGGTACGACAAAATCAACTTCTATATTATGGTTATAGAAAAAAACCGTATTTTCGAAAGCCTCATATTTCCTCCATAATGCTGTTGCAACCATGTTTTCAAGCAATGAGGTTCGATTATCCAGTGTTAAAAGAGAGATGATGCCGTTGTCGACAAAATAATACTTCATGTTAGTTTCCCTCCCCGTAAAATTGTCGGCCATATTCTGTATTGGCATGACCAAGAATGAATCTTTGGAATATTCCATATAGTTTATGGCCGTACTTTTTGAGAATTTTGTTCCTGTTGAAGAAATCAAGGATGTGAGGCGAGAAAATGAGATGGGTTGTTTTATGCTTTCCGCCAATTTCTTGAACATCAGGCGCAAAGCGAACGTGTTCTCTATCTTGTGACGAGATGCGATATCACCTAAATATATTTTTTGATACACAGACATTAGGTATTCTGTTTTAGCAGGATACGTCGCACATTCGGGGAACCCCCCATAGCACATATATTCTTCAAGGCACCAATTCAGTTTTGCTTTCTCAGTTGTCAGGCGTATCTGGTTGTCAGACAAATTAACGCCATTGGCATTCAGGAATTCGTGATAACTATAAGGGAAAATTGTTTTCACCACATAGCGTCCGCCCAAGGTTGTCGGCACGTCAGAACCTAACATCTTTGCGTTTGAACCAGTGATATAGACCTGATATTTGTGGTCTGCTAGCCGTCTTGCGAACTTATGCCATCCATCAATGTTTTGAATCTCATCTAGGAACAATATTGGATGTTCGTCGCTACCGCTCATAGAGTTATGAGCCTCTAACAGTCGCTCGAAATCAGATGTCTCAAATCCTAAAAGCCGATCATCTTCAAAATTGATGTAAAGCATATCCCTCCAAGTCTTCCCGATGCGTAATAGGTGTTGCATCTGCTGGAACAAAAGGAAAGACTTGCCTGCGCGTCGTACACCTACAAGCACAAAATTAGCCCCATCGTAGAAATCAAAATCTCGATGTACGACCTTCACATTCTCCACCATGACTTGATTGGATCGAAGGATTGTTTTAATATGATTTACATCTAACATTTCTCTATTTTGTTTTGCGTGCAAGACAAAATTATGTATATTTTGTTTTATGTGCAAGACAAAATTAATTTTTCCGTCAAGATTAGTCTCTTTTGTAACACCTTGATTAGCACCTTGAATAACTGGCTTTTGAACTGATTCCCTGGTCAACAGATAATCGTGTCGTCCCTTCGGGACTCTAAATCATGGCTCTTTAAGTGTTTATTAAGCGCTATGAGATTACAGACGATTGCTGTCCAGAAGCAGCCATCCCGCTCGACGAAGTAGAACCTTTCCTGACGGAAGAGGGGAAACGTTTTTACGTAGGAAAAAGTGTAACGATAGTACAGAAAGTGCGACTAAAAAGTGTAATGGCGCATTTGAGAGACGTAACCCGACACTTGCATATGTGGTGGTTCGTCTTCTTGGTATAATGCTATTTTCTAGCATAAAATCACTTTATCAAATCTCCCACAATCTTTTTCATCTCTTCATTGTTAATCTGTGTTCTGAATTTCACCTCGTAACCATCAATTTGTAGTTGCTTAAAGAACATCTCAGCACAATCAATTCTAAGTTGTTCATCTTTACGCAACGATGATTTTCCTTCAACACCCTTTGTCTCAATCACGACATTTAATTCTTTTTTGCCGTCTTTGCGTCTTACTACGTACATGAAATCAGGGCTGTAATTGTCCATAACTGTTGGTATGGCTATACTTCTGCGAGGAATTTTGCCAAAAACCACTACGTCATCTATGTCTGTAATAATATTTTTCTTTTCCAACTCTGAATCGTAGGCAAGTTCTTCGTAAAGATACTTTGACGATGGTGAACCATTTTCTAACGAGATTCCAACCAAACCTTGGGCAATCTCCGCACACAACTTACCATTTACATCTGTAAGTGCGGTTTCTTTAGAATTATAATGTGCTTGCTGGTAATTCAACAAACCTTTCACATTTTCAATTTTCCAATCATTGAATTGTGAGATGAAATTGCTCATCGAACTTTCATTGATATAAGATGAAGCATATGGAGGATATTTTTTAAAATACTCCGCAACTTTATTGTGAATCAGACGGATTGGTAGTGAAGTTGCTTTACTGATACGCTTTAAAAACTGATTATAAGGGATTTCTTTGCTATGCATTGCATATTGAACGGCAGGGTCATGTGTTATACAAGCTTCGCTTTCAGACACTTGTACTCTGTCTCGATGGCTACTGATTACAACATGATTAAATGCGCCTTCCTGCAGTTGAAAACCATCTTCAATCCGATCATTAAGCTCTTTTTTAAAACAGATGACATACTTCTGATTAATTTTTTCCCAAAGCTCTTTCAACTCCTTGTATTTTTCAGCACGGATAGTGACTATCGGCGGTCTCTGCTTATTACGGTTGCGAACCTTTGTTGAATTCACTCCTTCAGCTGGTTTAAATTCCGGATATGCTTCATAAAAGGACGTTATCTTTTCCTGTATAATTTTCTTTTCTGTATCAACATATCCATTTTGAAGTAGATCTATAAATAAATTAATCTTATTTGTATTCCTCTTCGCTGCAACCTTCTCCAATTGTTCATCGCTGATATACATAGCGTTTTCAAACGGAATATCACCATTAATTTCCGCTGTGAGTTTATCCGCAAAATCAGCTTCTGTGAAATCAACAATGTAATTGAGCCAAAAATCCCCATACTGACGATTTCCATACTCATCTACAGGTAATCGCAAACCACGACCCACCTCCTGAATCTTGCTTATCTCACTACCAGACGAACGCAATTTTGTTATAGTAAAAACATTGGGATTGTCCCAACCTTCTTTTAGTGTCCATTTCGAAAATAGGAACCGACGAACATTCCAATCTCCATCAATGTTCTTGAACGATAACAGTTGTTTCTTGTTCCTCAAAATATCATCCACTTCCTTTGCCACAGCCTCATCGCTATCACTGTTGTCTTGTGCGAAATAACCAGCCGAGCAATTGTTTAAGTTTTCTAAACTTGACTGTAGGAATTCTGCATATTCAGTTGAATTATCATTTTTCAGTTCTTTCTCTATCTTATCTTTTAAGAGTCGATTAAACGTTTCGCGTAACCATGCGTTTCCTCCGTTGTCATCTCCCCTGAACGACTGTATATCATCAATGAAGAATAGCGCTAAAGTCTTGATGCGTTGCGATTGGTTGAAATTCTTACGTTCCGTCTCAAAGTGACGATCCAATGCAAGTTTCATCATTGCCTCCTGATATGAGCCAGCCATTGCTGATACGTCAAACTCTTCGCCTTTCCGTTTGATTTGGCCATTGCTGAATTCTACGAAGTCCTTACCTATGACCGAAATATTCAGTCCTTCCATATCAGGTGTTAACGTAGCTAAAGAATCGTTTTTATACAATGTTTTTGATTGTTTTCCATTGATTGTGATATATTCAAACACAACCGATTCTTTGCTATTTATTTGTATTACTTTAATCTTTTCAGCCTTCTTGTCTGGTGATTCAAAATGTTCCTTTTCTACACCTTTTACAAGCCCTTGATTAAACGCTTGGCATGCGTTCAAATTATATAGTAGATTTTCATAATCCTTTCTAATCACTTTGTTCTTCCCTTTGCCAATAGCTATTTCGGGGAAAGTTGCACCAAATCGTATGATGCACTGGGGCATAATCTGTTCCATAATTGCAGAATATGCTTTCTGGTCACGAGAAAATCGGTGTGGTTCGTCAATTATCAAGAACGGACGTGTAGCCTTTATCGCATCGAGTGGACGATGGAAACTGTATGCTCCATTATCATAGTCATCACGAGTAAGCATATTACCTCCAGTAAGCAATTGGGAATTAAGCAATAAGACATAAATCTGATTGGTCAATTGGCTTGAACCATTAACAAACTCACGTACCGCAGATGGAAAGAATCGTTTTCCTTTCTTTGCCTGCACTGCTTTCAGTACAAACAAATTCAATTCTGTTTCATACGCTCGACCAGTGCAGAAATGGCGCTTCACATCGGCATCAGCCATAAATGACTTGGCACCCTCCTTAATCGCCAGCGATGGCACGGCAACAATGAATTTGTTGATTCCGAATCGTTTGTGAAGTTCATAAATGGCATGTGTATATACATAGGTTTTACCTGTACCAGTCTCCATTTTGATGTCTAGATGCAGAGATGTATTTTCTTGTATGTTAGAAGCTTTTCGATATTCTGCATAGACATTATTTTCTTTTTGAGACTGTATCGAGTTAATATTCTCCGCAATTTCACCGTCAGTTAAATCAAATGTAGGATTATCATATAGTTGTGCAGATCTTTGGAATTGTACATTCTCAAAAACCTTCACGATAGCATCCACAGCCTTTTGCTGGTGAGGCAGTCCGCTTTCATACTTTATCTCCATGGTTAATAGCGAATATCAAGGTTAATGTTCCTTTCCAGCTTCTTCACTGCGGAAAGGTTCTTTCTTATCATCTCGGTCTGTGTGTAGGTAAAACTATAACCAAACAATATTACATTTTCAGGACAGAATGACGGCTCTTTCCCATATTTGTCAACAAGAGCAACTATGGCATTTTCGTCAAATCTTTCGCCATCAATCAAATAGAGGTGATTGCCGCAATAATAGGCAGTGTAGTTGGCCAAAGGCAAAGGATTTGCATCATTGAACCCATAACCATCTTTCACCAACCATGTTGCTAAAACGGTTTCCTTGCCAAATTTTTGCAAAATATCGGTGTCAGCATACATTCCATTCGGATCGTATGTTTCCATTCTGTCGAGGGTGTTTTGCGGAACATCTTGTAGAGTGTAGTGTTTGAAACCGAAATCACACTGGCAATTCGTGTACTCGGATTTAATTTTGACAGCCGCACGGCGGATGCGTTCCTGTCCGATTTGATCGATGGTAAAATACCCCGCCTTGTTTGCCTCGCTGTCTTTGGACGTCTTATCAGGGATCTGAACCATAATAAATCTACGTTGGCCATTATCCTCTGCATTTAGTTTCATAACTGCATGAGCGGTAGTGGCTGAGCCCGAGAAGAAATCAAGAATAATGTCTGAATCTTTGTTTAAATTGGATAATTTCGACAAATGTTTTATTAATCTTATTCCTTTGGGGTTATCAAACATTCCCTTTCCTATCAGTTCAGCTAATTCTTCATTATTTCCATGTGTATGACCAACTATATCGTAATGCAATACACTTCCTGGAACCACACCTTTTTTTGACACATCTTCAAGATAAGTTTTTTTGTCAACTCCTCCATTCTTATTAAAATACAACTCTCCTCTTTCATATAGGTTTAACAATGTGTCTTTTGAATATCTAGGATAACGACCTTGTGGGCAACGCCATGTTATACCATTTGAAAATGTAACTTCATATTTTGAATTCTCGGTACCACTTTTTGCGTGTAAAGGTGTTGGTTTCCATGGTCCTTTAGGATCATTATCTCTGTTTATATAACTGCTATTTTGATCCTCACTTCGTTCCAGTCTTCCAATGACGAAAGATTCTTTCCCTTTTGCATAAAATAAAACGTATTCATGCTGACCAGAAACATATTGAGAATCATTTGAAACAGTATATTTACTCTCCCACATTAATTGAGAAACAAGGTTTTCTTCGCCAAATATGCTATCACAAAGCAATTTGAGATTAGCTTGTTCATTATCATCAATACTAATAAAAATAACACCATCTTCCGTTAGCAAGTCACGGGCAAGCATTAGTCTTGGTGCCATAAACATGAGCCATGCAGAATGTGAAGCAGAACCTCGGGTACACAGGTCAAGAATACGTTTTGCTTTCTCTTCCGAAACTCCAAGTTTTGTCTGTAACTGATCGGACGTGAAGTTGAATCGATCATTATACACAAACCCATCAGAACCAGTATTATACGGAGGATCTATATATATACATTTAACCTTACCATTGTATGATTTAAGCAGATGTTTTAGCGCATCGAGATTGTCACCACTAATATAAACATTCTGACTATTAGCGTTTTCTGGCAAAGAGTTGTGTTCTATGTCTGGTTGGATGACCGTTTCCGTCTCGGTGCTAGCTATTAGGTTGGCATAGTTCTTTCCCAAGAAATTCAAATCATAGCCCTCGTGGGTAATATCCACCTCGTTTTGTACCAAACTTTGGAATTTATCCAAATCAAATTTTCCCTCTTTATCGAAACACTGCGGAAAATCCGCATGAAGTTTTTGTAAAACTCTATCGTTCGAGGTCGCCTTCTCGTTTTGCGCTTTTATCTCTTTTATCATTTTCTCCACACGTTTGGGCGTTTAACTTATCCATAAACGGTCGGAATTCGCACACCGTAGAGACTCAATGTATTGTGTCTCTACACAGCACCGGATATGCCATTAGGGATGCATATCCTTCCAATCCTTATCTTCGGCAAAACGGGTATCCTTGGGGCAAAAAAAACGTGGACCTGAACATTATCCACGTCTTAGGCCCTGAGATGCCCGTTAATACAGATAAGTCAAGCCCACGCCCAAGCGCAGGCATTCACTGACTTATTCGTGTATTAACATTTTAAATTTCTCAGGTTTAAGACGCTACCGAATAAATAGCAAACGCTATGATTAATACTATGTTATTTTAAAATATTTCTGTTTCTTGTTTAATAATATTGGTTCAACAAAAACTCATCTCAGTATACAAAGATACATAAATTCATCAGAATATAATGATTCAACACTTAATTCAATGTGATAATATAAGAGCGTTCCAACACTTCTTCCAGTGACTTGCCGTCAATCTCCATATAAAACTGACGAGCAAGTGGACCTGTCAAAGCGGAAAGCGAACGTATATGCGTCCAACTGAATTGTGTACGCACTGCGTACCCAATCTCCTCTTCCGTAAAAACATTTAGTTGTCTCAATGTGGATTTTCCAGTCGCTGACTGAAAAATTCAGGCAAACCTTTTCATCTAAATTCAACATTCGTTGTCAGTGTCCGTGTGCCACCGCAACGCAGCTCTGGTATGTTGATGCGCACGTCACAATCTACCACAAACACATTACCCTCTTTGGAAAGAATCACATTCTCATCGTGAAGGTCACTCAAATAGATTTCGGGCGTCGCAAAAGTCCAATTCCTCGGGTTTATCAGCTGAAAACCTAATTTCTGTGCAAATTCAAAAATCTGACCATCATCCATCTGACTTCCTTGCACATATGGTTGACTGGCAACAACCTGCCATTCGCCGTTTTGTTTCCTACCATATCCCAAAATCAACAAATTTGTTTCAGGGAACATCCTATTATGCAAACTTATACGGTCTAAAGCTAAAATAGGTTGGATATAATAATCTAATCCGATTGTTTTCAACAAGTCATTGCCATATTTATAAACCAAGGCCTCCCCTCCTTCCGCAATATTTTCTCCAAAACTTTTACGAAAGAACACATCAGTATCATCATACCAGCATCCTGTTTTCTTTGCCCATTGTTCTATTATTGCTTCCTGCGCCTTTCCTCGTTTGCATTCTTCTTGGTAATCGAATGGTTCTTGAACTCCGATATTTGCCGCAACATCTGCTCCCGCGAGTAAGGATGCAATGACATGCGTCGGACCTCCCGCAATGCAGCCATGCTGTTCTGCCGGTGAAAATCGTTGATATACAAGCCTTCCGCTGATGAATTGTTCTGCATAGGACTCTAGTTTTGATAGACCCTCGGACGAAAATCCTTCGTCTATGATCGAATTTATATCGTTCCAAAAGTCTTTATTGTTCATTGATTCTATTTTTATTATAGCTAACGCTGTGATTCTTTCACTTCACCCTCCTATTCAGCATATTATTAGCCTTTTCGGGCTTGGATTTGCCGATTCGCTTTCCGCCCGAAGTTTTTTTGCTGTTCGAGTTGAATCGGAACGGGTTCTTCGGATTGCCTCCTACTGCTTTCCTGCTTCTGCCTCGGGCCATGTTAGTACATCTTGTAGGTGGTCTTCAGCACGCGGAACTCGGTGCGTCGGTTGATGGAGTCCGCGATCTCCTTCTGCTCGTCCGTCAGGGTCTCGATGTACTCCTCGTCGAGGGCAGCCTCCTCCTTCAGGAAGTTGTATTTCTTCTTGAGCTTCTTGTCCACTACGACCGGCTGTGTCTTTCCGTACCCTTTGGCGGTCAGGCGCTCCGCTTCGATGCCCCCCTTGATGAGGTAGTCGACAACCGACTGTGCACGCTTGCCGGAGAGCTGCAGGTTGCCGTCAGCGGATCCGATACGGTCCGTGTGGGCTCCGATCTCGATGGTGATGTTAGGGTTGTCGTTCAGCACCTTCACCAGCTTATCCAAGGCGGCGGAGGATTCAGGCGTTAGGGTGGCCTTGCCGAACTCGAAGAAGATGTTGTCCAAGCCCACAGGCTTGCTGAGGGAGGCGAGGGTGAAGTTGATAGGGAAGGTCTTGGAGTCTTCCAAGTCCACGGTCACGGCGTCCTCCTTCTGGTTGAGGTAGCCCCTGCAGTTGCCCAACAGCACGTACTTGACGCCCTTGTTGAGGCTCAGCTTGAAGGTTCCGTCCTTCTTGGACTGCACCTTCGTGTTGGTACCGTCGTCGCCCACGATGCGCACCGTGGCACCGCCCAGCGCCTCGCCGGACATGTCTGTCACCTTGCCGTCGATGAGGAACTCTATCTCAGGTAATTCGAAGGAATATATCTTGTCGTATCCTTTCTTCTCCCCACGGTTGGAGGAGAAGAGTCCTTTCTCTTTCCCTTGGATGAAGGTGATGCCGAAGTCGTCTCCGTTGGAGTTGATAGGGTACATCATGTTGGTGACTGTCCAGGAGCCATCCTCCAGTTCGTTGGCGTAGAAGATGTCCAGTCCGCCGAAGCCCGGGTGTCCCGTGGAGGAGAAGTAGAGCGTGCCGTTCTCCCTCATGCAAGGGAACATCTCGTCTCCGCTGGTGTTGATGGAAGGCCCCAGGTTGACCGGTGCGCCGAATGAGGTGCCGGTCTTCTCGCTTCGCCAGATATCCTTGCCACCGAAGCCGCCTGGCATGTCGGAGACGAAGTAGAGGAATCTATCGTCGGGCGAGATGGTCGGGTGGGCGAATGTGATAGAGCTATCCGGGGATAGTTTCACCTCGTTCACCTTGCCCCATTTGCCGCCGGAGCGGGTCACGTAGCAGATCTGTGCGCCGCGGCTCTCTCCCTTTTGCGCGACGCAACGGGTGAAGTACATCGTCTTGCCGTCCGCGCTGAAGGAGGCGGAACCCTCGTCCATGTCGGAGTTGATGTCACCCTCTACAGGTGTGATGTCGTCCCATTCCCCCAAGGCGTTGCGCTTGGCGGTGTAGATATCGTTGTTGCGGAGTCCTGTGATTTTACTGTTTCCGCCCCCGATCTCCTTGTTCTCTCTTGAGGAGTTGAAGTAGACGGTCTCACCGTCTCCGCCAGGGAATGCCGGGCTGAACTCCGCCTTCTTGGAGGAGAAGAACTCCTCCTTCTTCACGATGTAGCGGGTAGGGTTCTTTTCCCACTCCGCGGCCTCCTCGGCGGATTGCTTGCCGTTGATGGCGCGCTGGTCGTTGGGGTGGGTCGCCAGATAGCTGTCGTATAATGTGATGGCATATTTCATCTTTTGGTTCTTCCTCAGCGCGTCGGCGTAATACAGGAAGACGATGGAATCCTTGTAGTTGAACTTCACCGCATTGGCGAAGGCACGTTCGGCCCTATCGTCGAGGTTCGTGAGTCGGTAGCAATCCCCCAGTTTGAATGCGGTGTACGCTTTCAGTTGTCTATCCTTGAGTTTCACCTTAGGGTAGGCTTTGCTGTAGATGTTCGCCGCGTTATAGTATTCTCCGATCTCGTATTTCTTGTCCGCCTTTCTGATTTTAGACTTGACGGAGCATCCACTGAATAGGGAGAGGAGCAATATTCCGATGAGGTATTTTGTTAGTCGAATCATGTCTGAGATAATAGTATCTTTTATGTCTATAATATATCTAACGTGAAATGGCGCCTTTTATTTTTCGAGGGAGTTCCAACCCTGCGCTTTCAGGGTGATTTCCTGTCCGTCGCGTGTGATGAGGCAAGAGCCTAATGAAGCGTCGGTCGTGTGTCCGATCACCTTGATGCCCGGCAGGTTCTGGAACACGTCGTTCATCGACAGCGGTACGGTGAAGAGCAGTTCGTAGTCCTCGCCTCCGTTCAGGGCGACGGTGGTGACGTTCATGTTGAACTCCTCCGCCATGACGGCGGTTTGGTAGTCGATCGGGATCCTGTCCTCGTAGACGCGGCAACCCACATTGCTTTGCTTGCAGATGTGCAACAGTTCGGAGGAGAGTCCGTCCGAGATGTCCATCATGGCGGTCGGCACCACGTTGATGCGCTCCAGCGACTCGATGATGTCCTGCCGAGCCTCAGGCTTCAGCTGTCGTTCGATGATGTATTCCTTGCCTGCGAAGTCGGGTTGGATGGAATTGTCTCCGGCGAAGATTTTCTTCTCACGTTCGAGGAGCAACAGTCCCATGTAGGCTGCGCCGAGGTCGCCCGACACGCAGATGAGGTCGTTGGGTTGTGCGGTGTTGCGGCAGACCACCTTCCCCTTCTCGCCTTCGCCGATGCAGGTGATGCTGATGGTCAGGCCCGTCATGGAGGCGGATGTGTCGCCGCCGACCAGATCCACTCCGTAGTGGTCGCACGCCAACCGTATGCCTGCGTAGAGCTCCTCCATGTCCTCCACGGAGAACCGTTTGGAGACGCCGAGGGAGACGGTTATCTGTTTGGGTTTACCGTTCATGGCGCAGATGTCGGAGATGTTGACGACCGCCGATTTGTAGCCTAGGTGCTTCAATGGCACGTAGGTGAGGTCGAAGTGCACGCCCTCCAATAGAAGGTCTGTGGTGACCAACACTTGTTTCTCCTTGTAGTCTAGGATGGCTGCGTCATCGCCTATGCCCTTAAGCGAGGAACTGTTTTTCAGTTCGAAGTCTTGGGTGAGGTGCTTGATGAGTCCGAACTCGCCCAATGTGGATATTTCTGTTCTTTGCATTTCCGCTGTTATTGTTCGAATGGGTTCCTTAAAATTTCCAACCCATTGTATTATCTTTTGATTTTCAGTTAAATGGGTGAATGTTAATGACTAACTCCTTTTAAACCAAAATGTAGAGGCACGGAGTCCGAGCCTCTACAATTTAGGTATATGGTTGACCTGGGAAGGCCATTATTCCAAGTACAGGGACTTGCCCACTGGGTATTTGACTCTGTACGTGAATTCGAATTTCTTCTCTTCTCCTGGCTGGAGGGTAGTCCGCCATGTGAGGATACCCGTGCTCTTGTCCACCGAAGCGCCTTGGCTTTGCAGGAGATCCACCGTGATATCCTCGTCGTTGGAGAGTGGGTATTGGTCCTTCACGGCGATGTCCACCGGCGTGTCCTTCGTGTTGCTGAGGGTGATCTTCCAGGTGCGGGTAGCCTTGTTGCTGGAGATCAGCACCTGCTTGGAGGAGTTGGACTGTACGATTTCACGGTTGACGGTGATACCCTTGTCGGCACCGATGGAAAGCTCCACGTCATTCTTCATGGCGTTGGTGGAGAGGTAGCTTTGTCCCTTGAACTCGTTGTTCCAGAAGATGTAGACAGGTCCGTCCAGCAATTTGTATTTCGTCCAGTCAGGGATGAAAGCCGAGATGTAGGCCTTCTTCTCCAACTTAGGCAGCACCACATATTCGTAGGTAGCGTCGATCGTGTAGCTATTGATACGGATAAGGGTCGGGATGTTGTTGGATGGAATCGTGTATTTGTTAGGAATGGAGACAGTGAAAGGCGCCAAGTTGAGCCATCCTGGCACAATCTCCTCAGACTCCATGTCCCCTTCTGTCAGGTGGGCAGGACGCAACTCCTTATGTGCGAGGTTGTTGACCTTCTTTTCGGTGTTGTCTGTGCTGACGGATGCGTTTGCTGTGGCGCTCTGTTCTTGATTGTTCCCTGCATTATTGTTCAACACTTCGTTGAGGTCGTTCTGCTTCAGTTCCGCTGATTCGTTCAAGTTGATGTTGATCACGTCGCCTGTGTTAGGTTTGATTTGCACTTTTTGGGTGGTGTATCCGAGGTGGGAGTACTCCAGTTGGCAGTTCTCAGGCACGTTGATCTCGTAGAAACCGTTTTGGTCTGTGATGGCGTAGAGGTTCGTTCCTGTGGCCACGATGCAGACATATGGGAGCGGTTGCATGAAGTTCGAGACGATACCCTTGACGGTCTTGGTGCGAGGTTTGATCTTCGCTTGCGCTTTCGCCACGTATTGGGCGCTGTTGCCGAAGTTCAGTTTGTCGCTGGAGATGGAAGGGGAGACGTTATCCTCCAAAGGATCTTCCGTGGAGATGCGGATTGCCACGTTGCTCCAATCCTCGTGTACGTTCTGTCTCACGTTGGCGGCGTAGGTGAGTTGCATAGGATGCTTGTTGTCCGTGATGCGCGCCTCGTATACTGGGTTCCAGCCAGCCTCCGTCACGTAGTAGGTCAGTCTGATTTTGGTGTCGGTAGCCTTGTCCGTCTGCACCATGGCTTTGATGGTGAAGGAAGACTCGTTGGCGGAGAGGTTGAGAGCTATCTGCTTCTGTGTCAATGAGATGTATTGATTTGTAAACTCTTTCTTCTTCTTCTTCAGTTTGTTTTGCTCGTTTTCGATTTCCGTCATCTTCTTGTGGTAGAAGGTGGTGATCTTCGAAAGGTCGTCCGCGGTGATCCCCTCAACACCCTTGATGCTCTTGTTGGATTTCATCATCTCCTTTTCGGAGGCATAGACTTCCAGCAAACTGTTGGTCTGTGCGATGGAGTCCTTCAGGGCGTCGGTGATTTTCTGTATCTTGGAGGTCTCCTCCAGTATCTTCTTTTGGTTGGCGAAGTCCATCTCATGGGTGACGGAAATCAGCGTCACGTTTTCGTTCGCCATCTTTACTAAGATGCTCTTTGGGTCGATGGAAGGGGAGAGCGATCTGATTCTCAATTCTGTGATGCCAGCGGGCAGGCTGACATTGGTAGAACGTTCCACTTCGGCTCCCGAACGGTAGACTGTCACTTGGTCGATGTCCATCTGTAGGTCTTTCTCGATGGACCAACTGCTGAATGGCAATGCTAACAAGGGTAGTAGCATTAATCCTAATTTCTTGCAATACTTCATATTCATATTCATATTTTCATAATAATTCTATAGAATTTATGGCTGTCATTCTGCGCCCGTTTTCATCTCCGTTTTACCATAACATGGCAAAGTTAAAAAATTGCCTCATATTTTTTCAGATTTGTTGCATAAAATATCATTTAAATTTATTAATTTGGAATTATCCCTTTAGGACATTGGGTTCGGGGCATGTTGTTTAATGTAGGTATAACAATAAAAGAGTAAGAATATGAGTGATAGTAAGGCGTTATACATCGGCCATGTATTGTTGAATGGCGAGTATGTCAATGTGAGGATGGAGCATGGTGTTTTCACGGGCGTCGGCAAGGATGTCAAGCCGGAACCTGGGGATGAGATTTTCCATTCGGACCAGATGAAGAACATGGCGATCGTGCCTCCGTTTTACAATATGCACACACATGCGGCCATGACGCTCCTGCGCGGCTATGCCGACGACATGGAGCTCTTCACGTGGCTCAACGAGCATATTTGGCCATTCGAGGCGAAGATGACGGCGGACGATATCCGCATCGGTAGCGAGTTGGCCGTGCTGGAGATGATCAAGTCGGGTACGGTCTTTTTCAATGATATGTATTGGAACACGGAGGAGACCTGGAAGGTATTGGACCGCATGGGGATCCGTGGTTGTATGGGTGTCACGCTGATCGACAACATAGGCGAGGAGCGCATCGAGGCCTCCTTCGACGTGTTTGAAAAGTATGTCGGGCGTTCTTCCCGTATCCTGATGTCGCTTGCGCCGCACGCCGTCTATACGGTCGGCGAGAAGCTTTGGCTCCGTGCGGTGGAGGCGGTACGTAAGCACCATGCCTTCTGCCATTTCCACCTCTCCGAGACGAAGAAGGAGGTGCATGATTGCGTGAAGGAACATGGTCTGTCGCCTGTCCGCTGGTTGGATAAGTTGGGTGTCTTGGGACCCGACTGCATCGCCGCCCATGTGGTGCATGTGGATGCGGAGGAGCTCGCCATCATGAAGGAGCGTGGCGTGACAATCGCCCATAACCCTATATCCAACATGAAACTATCCTCCGGCTTCTTCCGAACGAAGATGGTGATTGATTCGGGCTGCCGTGTGACCATCGGTACGGATGGTTGCTCGTCGAACAACAACTTGGACATGCGCGAGGAGGTGAAGTGCGCCTCCATGATTGCGAAGTGCAACTACGGTCCGGAGATCCTCCCTGTGGATATGGCGGTGGATTGGGCGACCAAGAACGGTGCGGAGGCCTTTGGCATCAATGGTGGGGAGATCAAGGTGGGGAAGGTGGCGGACGCCTTGCTGATCGACTTGGACAACGAGCGTTTCGTACCTTGCTACAACTTCAACTCCAACTTGGTGAACGCTTCCAGCAACGAGGCCTTCAATACGCTTATCTGCGATGGTAAGATCGTCATGAAGGACCGCAAGGTGAAGGACGAGGAGCGCATCATCGCCGAGGCGAAGGAGTGCTGCAAGAAGTGGATGAAATAGTCTGATATAGTTTGATTAAGGAAAACCCTTCTCTGGCGGAGACGTTAGGGAAGGGTTAGCATCCCAATAGAAATTCTGAGAGGAGCACGGTCAGGCAGCTGACGCATGCCACGGGAAACAATCCTGCTCCGAGTAGTGCCGCCGCTATGCTGGTCAGCAGTGCGGCCAATCCCGCTATGGGGCATTGTGTCGCTTCGATGATGGCCGGGAAGGTCATGACCGAGAGGGTCACGTAGGGCACGTAGTAGAGGAACGATCTGACGAACTGGTTGGTGATAGGCTTCCGTATTAGTGTCAAAGGCAACACTCTGATGATGTAGGAGACCAGGGCGGCTACAAGGATATATATGATCGCGTTATGTGTCATTCCTTTCCCTCCATTTGATTGATTTCACTTTCTTTCACTGGTTTCACGAGGGCCGCCACAGTTGATATGATGACGGTCAGGATGATGGTGCGTGTGCCTGCCGATAGCTCCTTGATGTAGGGTGTTTGCGAAGCCCCGAAGCTGAGCAGGAAACTTGCGAAGACCGCTGCGGAGATGACCTTCTCCTTCTTCGCAGGTGGTATGATGATAGCGATGAACATGCCGTAGAGGGCCACCGAGAGTGCGCTGGTGATGTGGCCCGGCAGCAGGTTGCCCAGCCAGATGCCTAGGAAATTACCCAGTCCCCATAGCGGGATGGACATGATCATGGCGCCGTAGAAATGTTCGGGGGAGAGGTAGCCTGGACGTGCGATGGAGACACCGAATATCTCGTCCGTGATGCCGAAGCCCACGAGCAAGCGGTGGAAGAATGGTGCGTTAGGGTCGAACCGTTGGCTGAGGGAACAACTCATCAACAGGTAGCGCGCGTTGGCGATGAAGGTGATGAGCGCCACTTCGGCGTACGTGGCCAGTTCCGCCACGGAGGTGTAAAGACCGTATTCGCCCGCCGAGGCGTGGTTGAGGACGCTGGCGAGATAGCCCTCTATGGGGGTCAACCCCGCTTTCCTGGCGATGAATCCTAAGGAGAATGCCACGGCGAAATAGCCCATCCCGATAGGGAGTCCATCGCGTAGCCCATCCACAAAATTCCTTTTCTTTTCGTTCATTTTCAACTTTTTAGGCCTTCCCTTGAATTAGACCGCGAAGTTACAAAGAATTCATAAATCTTGCAGGTTGGTTAGCATGAATTTTATTTGTTATTTGATGAATGTTTTAGCGACGTCTGGATATCCTTGGCATGAGTCAGACGGACTGTCATGTTGTGAATTGTTACGGGGAATAAAAAAGGCTGCCCATCAGGACAGCCTTTTGTGAAATATGGAAGCTATGATTATTCAGCCTTTCCGTTAGATCCAAGCACGTTGATGATCTTGTGCATGTACATCTTCTTCATGTTGTCACGAGCTGGACCGAGGTACTTACGAGGGTCGAACTCACCTGGCTTCTCAGCGAAGGTTTGACGGATAGCAGCCGTCATAGCCAAACGAGAGTCAGAGTCGATGTTGATCTTGCAAACGGCTGACTTAGCAGCTTTACGCAATTGCTCCTCAGGGATACCTACAGCGTCTGGCAACTTACCACCGAACTTGTTGATCGTGTCAACCTCGTCTTGTGGTACGGAAGAAGAGCCGTGGAGTACGATAGGGAATCCAGGGAGTTTCTTCTCGATCTCTGCCAATACGTCGAATGCCAACGGAGGAGGAACCAACTTGCCAGTCTTAGGGTCGCGGGTGCACTGCTCTGGTTTGAACTTGTAAGCACCGTGGGAAGTACCGATTGAGATAGCCAATGAATCAACGCCAGTCTTAGAAGTGAAGTCGATCACCTCTTCTGGTTTGGTGTAGTGAGACTCCTCAGCTTGAACCTCGTCCTCAACACCTGCCAAGACACCCAACTCGCCCTCTACGGTAACATCGTGTTGGTGAGCGTACTCACATACCTTCTTCGTCAAGGCTACGTTCTCGTCGTAAGGAAGAGAAGAACCGTCGATCATGACTGAAGAGAAGCCCATGTCCACGCAGCTCTTGCAAAGCTCGAAAGAGTCACCGTGATCCAAGTGTAGGCAAATTTGAGGCTTAGCCCAACCCAACTCCTTAGCGTACTCTACAGCACCCTCTGCCATGTAACGAAGCAAAGTTTGGTTTGCGTAGTTACGTGCGCCTTTGGATACTTGGAGGATTACTGGAGACTTAGTCTCTGCGGCAGCCATGATGATGGCTTGCAATTGCTCCATGTTGTTGAAGTTGAATGCTGGAACTGCATAACCTCCCTTTACTGCTTTGGCGAACATATCCTTCGTGTTCACCAAGCCAAGATCTTTGTAATTAACCATTCTACTTGTATTTAGAAAATTAAAAATTTTTCGCGACCGCAAATATAGAAAAAAGAATTAAGAATTAAGAATGAAGAGTTAAGAATTATTGCGGTGAATGTTCGGCGGTATCATTTGTCTTCTTGAAGGCTTCGTTTATTTACTATTTGACAATTTAGCTATTAGCGGTTTAGATGGGGTCTGGAATATTGTTTCGTGGGGTTTTGTCGTCGTCTCCGGTTCCGCAATGCGTTGCGTTCGGCGGTGCCCGGTTGACGAACGGCGGGATGTCGTGGGTTGGGAACGGTTCAAAAAAATGTAGAGACGCACGGCCATGCGTCTCTACAAATCGTGGATTGTCTCCCGAATAATGATTAATACCTATTTGTTCCCCAATTTGTTACGGATTTATTTTCCGTGAAAACCGTTGGACTGGCCCTCTAGAAAGGGAAATCGTCCTTCGAATTTTCCACTGGTGGCGGAGGCGTCTCCACCGCTGTGTTGGCGGCGGATGGGTTGGTGGTCAATGGTGCGACACCTCCCTCTGGTTTTTTGCCCAACAACTGCATCTCGTCAGCGTATATCTCTGTGGTGTAGCGGGTTACGTTCCCGTTCTTCTCGTCCACCCATGAGCGGGTCCTGATTTTCCCTTCCACGTAAATGGAGGTGCCTTTCCTGATATAGTTTTCCGCCAGTTTGGCCAACCCCCTCCATGCGACGATGTTGTGCCACTCCGTCCTCTCCGGGATCGTTTGCCCGGAGGCCGTCGTGTAGCCTCTTTCCGTTGTGGCTAAGGTGAAGTTGGCTACAGCCACGTCTTTGTCCACGTAGCGTACTTCGGGGTCTCTCCCCACATTTCCGATCAAAATCACTTTGTTAACAGACATAGATTTAAATTTTTGTTACTTTGTTAAAACATTATGTTAATTCACTCGGATGCAAATGTAAACTTTTTTTTCATAATAAAAAATATATTGCATAAAAATTACACAAAAAATAAATAAGAATCGTGCAACAGACTTTGCATCCGCAAAGATCGTATTTGCTTTCAAGAAGAATTTTTTATCTCTTAATTTTTAACTCTTAACGCTTAATTTATATCTTTGCGAATAATAAATTGATTTAACAAAATACATATTAATATGAAATTCACTGTTTCAAGTTCAGTCTTATCGGCTCATCTTCAGACGATTAGTCGTGTCATCAATCCAAAAAGTCCATTGCCAATCCTAGATAAGTTCCTTTTCACGCTGGAAGGGAAACGTCTTACGTTGACGGCGGCTGATATGGAATCCATGATGCAGACGTACATCGATTTGGATGAAGCTGAAGGGGCAGGTTCCGTCGCTTTAGGCTCTAAGCTTCTTTTGGATACGCTGAAGGAGTTCGGCGACATGCCTTTGTCGTTCAATGTGGAGGAGGGTACGCTCGCCACTACTTTCCGTTCGGAATCGGGTGTTTATAATCTGGTGGCGGAGGATGGCGCCGAATACCCTAAGATGCGCACGCTCGCGGATGCGTCTAACACGCTCACAATCTCTACGGAGGCGTTGAACACGGGTTTGAACAGTACTGTCTTTGCCACTGCGGACGATGAGAACCGTCCTGCGATGAATGGTATATTCTTCGACATCACCATGAACGATGTCACCTTCGTGGGCTCCGACGCCCAGAAGCTCTCTTGCCTGCGCACCATCTCGGCCCGCGGCGAGAGCGACTGTAGCTTCATCTTGCCGAAGAAGCCGACGAACCTCCTGCGCGCCATCCTCTCTAAGGTGGGCGGAAACTTGGAGATCAAGTTCGACAGCAAGAACGCTGTGTTCAGCTTCGACAACTACGTGATGGTTTGCCGTCTCCAAGAGGGCAAATATCCGAACTATAACTCTGTGATCCCTCAAAACAACCCATACAAGGTGACGGTGGACCGCGTCTCTTTGATGAACTCATTGCGCCGTATCTCCATCTTCTCCAACCAGGCGTTGAACCTCGTCAAGGTGGAACTCTTCCCGAACAAGATGACTATCTCGGCTCAGGATATCGACTTCTCCATCTCGGCTACCGAAGACCTCGTGTGCAGCTATGACGGCGAACCGATGAGGATCGGCTTCAAGTCTTCCTTGCTGATCGAAATCCTCTCCAACCTCTCTTGCAGCGAGGTGGTCATCGAACTGGCCGACCCTTCCAAGGCGGGTCTGGTCGTTCCTCTGGAGCAGAACGAGAACGAGGAGGTGCGCATGCTCATCATGCCTTTGATGTTGAACGATTAACCTAAGGGTGTTCATACTCATATAAGCGGAGATGTGCCCTTCGGTGGCGCATCTCTCTTTTCATTTTTAGATATCATATGGAACTGAATTTAAAGAAACCTATTGTTTTTTTTGACCTGGAGACTACGGGTCTGAATATCGCCAAGGATAGGATCATCGAGATATCCGCCATTAAAATCATGCCTAACGGTGACCAGGAGGTCAAGACCCGCCGTCTGAAACCTGTTGACGATATGGGTAACCAAATACCTTTGCCTAAGGAGGTCTCCGACCTGACCCACATACAAGACGCCGACCTGGCCGACAAGCCTACTTTCAAGCAGATCGCCAAGTCCCTATCGGAATGGCTGAAGGGTTGCGACTTGGGTGGCTATAACTCCAACCGTTTCGACGTGCCTCTTTTGGCGGAGGAGTTCCTCCGTTCTGGCGTGGACATCGACCTGCGTAAGAGCAAGTTCGTGGATGCACAGGTCATCTTCAACAAGAAGGAACAACGCACACTGACCGCCGCCTACCGTTTCTACTGCGACAAGGACCTGGAGGGTGCGCATGGCGCGGAGGCGGACATCACCGCCACCTACGAGGTGCTCAAGGCACAGCTCGACCGCTACCCGGACTTGCAGAACGACATAGACTTCTTGTCTGAATATTCCGCCCATAACAATAACGTCGATTTCGCGGGTCGTTTCATCTACAACGAGAAGGGGGAGGAGATCATCAACTTCGGCAAGCACAAAGGCAAAAAAGTGGCCGAGGTCCTGCTCATCGAGCCTAGCTACTATAATTGGATCATGCAGGGGGACTTCACCCTGGATACGAAGCGTGTCCTGACCAACCTGAAGTTGAAATACGGAATCCGCTAATCGATGTCGAATCCCTATTTCCGGTTCAAACAATTCACGGTATTCCAAGACCGCTGTGCGATGAAGGTGGGCACCGACGGTGTGCTGCTGGGCGCATGGTGCGGATTGGAGGGCGCCGCCTCCGTACTGGACATCGGTACGGGCACGGGTCTGATTGCCTTGATGGCGGCGCAACGCTCGTCCGCCGAGGTCGTGGGTGTTGAGCTGGATGCCGAGGCCGCCGCACAGGCGGTGGAGAACGTGGAGCACTCTCCTTGGAAGGATAGGGTCTCTATTGTATGCTCCGCCATTCAGGCGTACGCCTCCTCGTCGGGACGTCGGTTCGATCGTGTGGTGAGCAATCCGCCTTACTTCGTGGACTCGCAGAAATCGCCCGTGGCGGGACGTTCGATGGCCCGTCATGCGGATGTGTTGCCGTATGATGAATTGGTCTCCTCGGTGGTCTCGTTGATGACGCCGGAGGGTCGCTTCTCGGTGATCATCCCCACGCTGGACTTCCCCCGCTTGGAGGGCTTGGCGCAGGCGCAGGGCCTCTACTGCGTGCGCCGCACGGATGTCTATTCGACCCCCTCTTCGTCCTCAAAGCGTGTCATGGCGGAGTTCTCGCTCACGGAGGGGAGATGCGCCTGCGATGAACTGGTGATCGAGGATGGCGGTCCGCTACACTACTCCGAAGCCTATAGGACGCTCACCTCTGATTTTTACTTGAATATGTGATATGGACTTCTCCCATGAATTGATAAGCTGGTACCAGCGGAATGGCCGCGATTTGCCTTGGCGGCAGACCCGTGACCCCTACGCCATTTGGGTCTCCGAGATCATACTGCAGCAGACCCGTGTGGTGCAGGGCATGGCCTACTACCTGCGGTTCATGGAGCGCTTCCCGGACGTGGTCTCCTTGGCCTCCGCCTCGGAGGATGAGGTGCTGAAGATGTGGCAAGGCTTGGGATATTACAGCCGTGCCCGTAATATGCGGGAAGCCGCCCGTCAGGTGGTGGAACGCTTCGGAGGAGTTTTCCCGAAAGAATACGAGGAGGTGCGTTCGTTGAAGGGTGTCGGCGATTACACGGCCGCCGCCATCTGCTCGTTCGCCTACGATCTGCCTTACCCTGCGGTGGATGGCAACGCCTATCGCTTGCTGTCACGTTTCTTCCGTGTGGAGGAGCCCATCGACACGCCGCAAGGCAAGCGCCTCTTCACGCAGCTGTCGTTGGAGGTGATGGATAAGGGACGTCCTGCGTTGTACAACCAAGCCGTGATGGATCTTGGGGCGACGATCTGCCTGCCCGCCTCCCCGAATTGTGAAGCCTGTCCGCTGAGGGCGGGATGCGCCTTGGGGGGCATGCCCGAAGCGGTGGAGTACCCGAAGAAGGCGAAGAGGATGGTGCAACGAGACCGTTACTTCGTCTATCTGGCGGTGGAGGATGGCACGAAGACCTATCTGCGCCGCAGGGAAGGAAAGGATATATGGAAAGGATTGTACGAATACCCTATGGTGGAACTCCCCGCACCTCTGTCCGAGTGTGTGGGTAATGATTGGATGAAGCCTTTGGAGCAGGATTTCTCGGAACTGCATATCATCGGCGCGCCTGTGATGAAGAAGCACGTGTTGACCCACCAGAACATCCATGCCGCCTTCCTCCGAGCGAAGGGACATTTCTTGCGCAGGAAGGATTCGGCGTACATCGAGGTGGAGAAGAATCGACTGGGGGAGTATGCTGTTCCCAGGCTGATGGAGAAGTTCCTTTTGTCGGAATGATTATATTTGTGCCCCATCATATTGTAACAAACTAATATTACATATCTTATGGCTAAAAAATTGTTTTTGACGTTGTCGTTGGCATTGCTTTCCCCCCTGTTTGTCATGGCGATGGATGATATGTTTGATGAATTATGGAGATTCCCGGGTCTCTCTGAAGAAGCGAAGGGGAAGAACAACGACGTGGAAAGATTCCAGTATTACGGGAATGTACGGAGCGTTAATGTGTATGAGTTAAAGAAAACAGAGGATGGGAAGCGTGTGAAAGGCAACTTACGATGTACTCGGGTATTTGACAAGCAGAAACGGATCATTGAATATAGGAAAGGGAATGACAAGTATACGTATAGGTATGATTCCCTAGGCCGTTGCGTGGAAAAGAAGGAATTTGAATATGAGAAGATGAAATACCAAAGGATTCGGTGCTATAATGCCCAGGGCAATCTTCTGACGGACAGAAATTTTCGAGAAGGAAAACTATATGAAGAGAGAAGAAACATATATGATGAAGCCAACAGACTAGTTTGCTCTACTAAGATATACGATGGGAGTTTAATCGAAGTGTTAAAAATAACGTATGACAAAAAGGGGAATATGGTGGATTCCTCGGACCACATCAAAGACGGGGATTCCATGGTGCTTGGCGACTATACCCGGAAAGAATATGACAGCGAGGGAAAACTCTTGAACAAGGAGCAAAGTCATTTGGGCTGGATCATTCGTGAAATATATTCCTATGAGGCAGGACAGTTGAAGGAGATGGTCCGCAAGTTAATAGATGGCTATAGGTCTCATTGTCTAACTTTCCATTATGGAAAGGATGGACGTTTGTTCAGTATGGATTCCACCTATTGTAGTAACCAAGGCATCTGTGGCGAGACAGTTGTGACTGCTTATTATGATTCCTTGGGTAGGAGAGTCTCCGAGCGTTTCCTGCGTCTTGGATTAGTGGATTCTACGGTTTATGATGCAAAGGGAAGGGTGGTGAAGATGTTCCAGGACTACGATCCTCAAACGGGTCATGCTGGTAGTGTGACCAATATTTTATACGACCAAAATGGGAATGAAGTGGAGAGACATACGCAGCGTAGTGATACGGAATGGGAAAAATGGATTAAAAAATACAAAAATGGCTATCAAATAGAATATATCCAATATGTGGGGAAAGGAAAGAAATATAGGAAACGGACTAGCACGAAAGATGTGACAGTCGGTATGGAAGATTCAGATGCCACATGGAAGGAAACAATACCTGTTTACGAGTATGTGGATAAGCCATGGGCGGAATATAGAATCGTGAACAAATATGACAAGTGGGGAAACAAAACCTATGTGGCTGTATATGACGAGGGGGAACTCACTATCCATTCGGTCGCCACGTATCAGGGGCGCAATAGACCGTTAACATGCGTTTCGTACTACAAAGGGGAGGTCACTTCGTCAAGTGTTTACAAAACGGACTCGCATGGCAACATGTTGGAGGAGTATGTCCATGATGCAAATGGTACGGATTCTGGCATGATAAGCGAGTTTGAATATTATGACGAATAAAAAATATTTGGGGTGTTGTGGATCCATGAACCGCACAACACCCCAAAGTTTTCGAGGCAATAGGCCTCTTATCTCCTTATCAATGTGAAGTGGCCTGAGAATTGTTTGCTAATTTCCTCAATCTCGATGACATACCAGTAGTCTGTGGATGGAAGGGCTTTCCCTTGATACGTTCCGTCCCATCCATCTGATTTGGCGCCGAGGTACTGAGCCATCAATTTACCATAGCGGTCGAATATGTTGACTACCGCATTCGGATAGGTCTCGGCTAGGTTTCCGATGATCCAACGGTCATGGATTCCGTCTCCGTTAGGGGTGAAATAGGAAGGGATGAAAATCGCTGGCGGATCCAATGTGAATTGGAAGGTCGAGCCACATCCGTTCTCGTCCTCCACATGGATGACATGTGGCGCGAAGGTCAGGTCCGTAATCAATGTGTTGGTTGTCTTGTGGGTGACATCGTCATCGATCCAATAGGTGAAGACACCTGAGCCTCTGTTTGGCTCCATCACGATCTGACGGTCTCGGATGCCCGCGGAATCCATGCTTATGATGATTGGATGGGTGGTCACCACAACCTTTATTTCGTCGGTAGCGGTACATACGCCTCGTGTCACGTCGACCCTATAGGTGGAGGTGGCCTCCGGGCTCACGGTCGTGGCGGCGGTGGTAGCGATAGGTTCGTTTGCTAAAGACCATGCGTATGTGGTGGCCTCATACGACTCCGCCGATAGGGTGGTTTTATTTCCTTCACAGATTGTTGTCACACCGGTTAGGTCGCCCTCCAACGCCTCGTCCACCTTGACACTCACCTGATAGGTCCGTTCGCAGCCTGAGTTGCTTGCGGTCACAGTGTATGTGTAGGTGGACTGATGTCCGTCGCCTTCCCTGAAGGTTGGTTGAACTGTCACGCTCTCCTTGTCGGTCGCGGTCAGGATCGTCGGATCCGCCTGCCACTCGATGGACGTACCGTTCGGTTGAATATCGGTGATGACCAATTCAGTCTCTTCTCCCTCGCAGATCGTTGGCTCGTCAGGCAAAGTGACGCGGATGGCCGCTGTCACCTTCAGATCGCCTATCTCCGTGATGGAGACGCACCCTTTACGGTTTGCCTCTGCCGTGTAGAACCCGCTATTCTCTGCCACCGCTCCGTTGATCGTGTAGGTCGATGATGTCTCCCCGTCGATGGCTACATTGTCTTTCTTCCATGTGAGTGTGTAGTCTGGTCCATTCGCAGGAGTGACTGTCAAGGAGGAGGTGAAATTATCTCCCTCGCACAATCCCAGCGAAGGTGTCGTGTTCGTCAAGGCGATTTGCGCGTCGGTCAGCTTGAAGGTCACACTGGTAGGACATCCGTTCGTGTAGGCCAAGGTGTAAACACCTGCTTCCGATACGGAGAACGGACTGGCGGAAGAGGTGGCTCCCGAAGGAGTCGTCAGCACATAATCACCATCTCCGTCATACGCTGGGGTGACTGTCACATTACCACCGCAGAAGAAGTACTCCTCCGATGTCAGCGAATTGGTGTATGCCTTTGTCGGCACCTCCGTGTTGGTTGGGTCTGCGATCGTCAGTGTTCCGACGACAGGGCCCTGACCTAATATCACCTCCAACGACAAGGTCTCGCTACAGGTTCCTGCCGTCACGGTCAGCGTGTATGGATAGTGGTCTCCGTAATTGCCACCAATGAATTTCTTGGTCTCGAATTCGGCCGCACTGCCGTTGTTTCCATCGGCTGACGACCATGCGTACGTGACGGAAGATGCGTTTGTCTGTGCCTCTGAGGTGAACTTTGCGGACATGTCGGGGCAGGTGGTCACATTATCCGCCAAGACGGTTAGTGTGTCGACCGTGACATTGATCGCCTCGATCTTAGATTTACAGAGTTCTCCCGAATTCACGCTCGCATTGTACGCATACTGGACACCATAGCTTCCCGACTCTGATACCAAAGCGTTTGCCAAAAGAGCGCTTCCGTTCGCATCGGCGAAATAGGTCTTGTCGTAAGTCTTGCCCGACACCTCGTTCGTCAGAGTGACGGCGGTCGCTAAGTTCACGTTCGCCTCACAGACCGCTGGAGGGGTGGTTATGGACAATACCGGCGTCGGGTAGACAATCACCTTGATCTCTTGCGCAGGGCTGACCGCTCCGGTGTTATCGTCCCTTTGGGCAACATAGTATGTCGTGGTCGTTACCTCTCCCGCAGGAGAAGTCGTGGCGTTCCCTTGCAACGGGTAGGTGTCCGCTTCCGTGCCTGGGTCGGTCGTCGAGCTCGGTTGGGTCGTTCCGTACCAGATCAGCGTGTAATCCGCCTCCGTCTTATTGCCCTGTGGGTTTCTCTTCGCCGTCAGGTCGGCCAATGCCTCGCCTTCGCAGTAAAGCACATCCTCCACGATTGGAGGGAACGCATCGCTGATGGTCACCGTGATGGTTGAAGGCTCGCTCTTGCAGCCTGTCGCATCATCCACACGGTATACGCTATACTGGATCTTCTTCGTGCCACCGTTCAGGTTGCTGACATCGAACTCCGGCTTAGGCGCACCCGTCTGGAAGTTTGTCGTCCCTTCCAAAGCGTAGTAGTAAGTGTATCCTGTTTCCTCCACCCAGTTCTTCGTGGTGATGGCAGGGAATGTCTTGTTGTCGCTTCCCACTTCCGCCGCGATGTATGAAACCGTGGCATTGCCAGGGACAGGGGTGAAGTTGACCTTCACGTTTATAGTGGTTTCCTCGCTTTCGCACTCCGTTCCGCTCGACAGTGTATGGTATTGCTTAGCCGAGTAGTTGTAAGTGGTTGTGGAGTTGACCGTTGTGTTAGGTGTGAATGTTGCGTCTGTGGTTGTGCCATCAGACCATACCAGCCTATCCGCCATTAGGAAATTGGCTTCGTCTTTTGTCAGGGTGGTTGGCAATGGAGAGGCGATGTCTCCCACGCAATAATCTGCGATAGGATCGATGCTAGGCGCCGGCACCTTGTAAACGGTCACCTTGATAGGCATGCGCGAGCTCTCGTTGCTGGCACTGTTTGCGTCACGTTGCGACACGTAGTAGGTCGTTTCGCCTGCGCTGGCGGTTGAAACGGTAGGCGGTGTGGTGGAGCCTGTCCCTCCCGTCTGTGCGTCATACCAAAGCAGTTCGTACGTTTTGTTAGGATCCATCTGATTGATCCTAGCATTCTTCGTCAAGTCCGCCGGGGTGTCGTTCAGGCAGTAAACCGTATCCGACACGAGAGGAGCGGGTGCGCCCAAGATCATCACCGTCAGCTTCGTCAGGCCGCTTTGGCAAGTCGTGCCGTCCGGGTTGGTGGTTTGTTGGAATACCCAATAATAGTAAGTCTCATCTTCAGTGGAAGCCAGATTTTTTGCCGTAGGGGTAGGGGTAGTCGATGATGCCCCAGAGGTGGAGGAAGGCTCCGTCTCGTCATTGAACTGGCCCATCCACATGATTGTACCGTCAGCCGCTTTGCCCGTCACGGCATCAGACTTTCGTGTCAGGATGTCCGTGATCGGTTCCGTCTTCAGGTATTGCACGGTGGTGGTAGTCAACTTGGCGGGGCTCTCGTAGAAGTCAGCCGTTATGTTTCCCGCAGCGCTGGCGCAATAGCCCGTGGCCTCAGCCGTCACCGTAAGGGCACCAGCTTCCGCCGCCGTTGTGATGTCGTATGTTGTCACGGTTTGTCCGTTGCTCCATTTCACCGATGCCGATGCCGGGTCGGTCGTCACGCTCAAGGTTGTCTTGTCACAGACAGGGGCTGCGGCAGGGGTGACCATCGCTGTAGGCTTGGCGTTGAAGGTGATGTGGGAAGTGTCCGAACATCCTCCCCCTGTCACTTTGTAGTAGTAGGTGTAAGGGGTGAGACTACCCGCCAAGGAGGAGAGGTCCGTCTGTGCTGCGGATTGCATATTTTTATCCGTGTACCAATCGATGGTTAGGCTTGCGTCCGCAGGCTTCGGCAATGAAGGGATTGCGGTCGCTTCCGGTGATTGTTTGGATGGGTCGGCCACCGATGCGCAGAAATCAGCCACTGTTCCGTCCAGATCGACGGAAGGGATTTGATTCACCGTGACGGTATATTCATTCACCTCCGAGCGGCAGCCCGTCGTCTTATCCTTCACGACGTAATAGAAGGTCTTCGGGGAATTCTCCGCCAACACCGCCAAAGCTATCGGCTCATTGGTCTTCTGTGCGGTGTCGTTGCTGGTGTACCATATGATGTCATGATTCGTGATCTCCTTCGTAGGCTCCGTGTTGAGCTCCCCTTCGCAGAATGGGTCCGGGTCGTTCAGCGTTTCGTCAGGCTTTCCGTTCGCGATGACATGGATACTATCCCACACCCAGCAACTCTTTCCGTCGTCGCCAGGGAATTCGATGTCCTTCACCAGCAGGTAGTACCAATCGGCGTCTTCCCACGTCACATTGTAGGAGGAAGTCTCATCGCCAGCCGTGTAGCCGGCGCCAGGAGTACCCGCGGCTGTTTTGGATCCCTTGTGCCAAGAGGCCACATACTTGCGCGGCTCGTCGTCCGGACCGACCGTAATACCCATGACGGAAGGATCTGTCGGAGCGAATTTCTTAGTGGTCAGTTTAGCGATTTCGCCCGGACAAAGGTTCACCTCCTTCTCACTCTGTGAATTGGTTGTGATCTTGGTGGCGGGATCTGCAGAAATGATCGCGGCCTCTTTCACCTTCTCGCAGGCGGCACAGTTAATTCCGGCCATTACTGGAATTGTGGAAATAGAGACCTTGCGGCAGTTAGATAGCGCAGATTTCGTTTTCCATGATTTGTCGGCATTTAGGTCGGAATATTCACCTATAACGACGCGGAAATAGACGCGTTGTTCATCCTGTAGTTGAGAGAAAATGTCATCCCAATATGTCTCCACTGGCACATCGAACGTATTTGTCTTCACCACCTCTTCCTGATGAAGAGTGGTCCATTTGATTGGATTAGTTGTGCTTTCCGTGGAAGGGTCTTGGAGCGTATATTGGTAGATGTAGCCAATCTCCTTGTTCGGGTCAATCTGACCATTTTCGTATAAAAAGAATTTATCTACTGCCTCAGATGTTACGGAAGTAAGGGTTAATATATCTTCGGTACATAGGTTGAAAATATCCTTGCCTGTGTTTACTGATGATTTTACATTCACGTCTGGTGGCGTACAAACTTGGAAAATGATATTGTCGATGGCATAGTCACGAGTGAGTCCATAAATTGGATTACCATCCATATCTATTCCATAATGCCGCACCTTCATCTTGACGGATATTTCATCGGCTCCTCCCACTTCACTTGCCATGATTTTGAAAGGTTTGCCTGCATGTTTCCAACCATCTTCTCCGTTTCTGAAATATTTATATTCATGTTGTAGAACATTTCCGTTATATTCCAAAGTCACTTCAATAGATCCTGGATATTGGGAGATAGATGCGAAGTCCGCACCAAAGTTTATCTCCTTTCCTGTGCAGATATGGTCGATATCAATTTCGAAGAAATCGTCCTGCGTTCCTTCGTCCAAGAGGTCGAACTGAAGCATACCTCCTGTGTGAGTGCCTGAATTATCATAGGCTACGCCGTGTTCATAACCTCCATATTTGGAAATTGCATATACTCCATGATCGTATAGTTGTGGCGGATTACCGTTTGGGGTAGGAACAGAGCCAAGTGCCGGTACTGTCAGTTTGGCTCCTGTTGATTCAATATAATATGCTTTTACATATGGGATTTTTTCAAATTCACCATTGGCATCTTTATGTGATTGTGCTTCATGGACCTGACCATTTGGAATGGTTTCAGTATGTGTTATTCCATATCTGTCCGTCCATACGTAGGTGTTGTCTGTTGGGAAATCTCCAAAATCATCATAATATAGGTTTGTCATTGCCATAGGTGCCCCTGTGGAGGGGTCCGTGCAGCATGTCCCAGAGTGGATAGTTATAGCATCCGATTTGGTAGCGGCGCAACCAGGGATTGTGACCTCACATGTTACGCTGTAGTCAGTCTCTGCTTCGTCTGGAACGAATTGGAAGTCGGCGCCAGTGGAGGTTTGCCCTGTTTTTGATTCCTTCCATGAATATGTTGTTCCATCGGGGAAGGTTTGTCCTGTGAATATTCGCAATGGTTGTTCAGGACATGGATTTCCCGTATATGCAATTATTGGTTTGATTTCCCCTGTCACCTTTATGTCGTCGATACCAATAGGTATTTGGAAACAGTCATTTGCTCGGTAAAAATAGAATGTGATATTCCCTGATTCAGGGACTGTTGTCTTGTGGGTGATAGTTGCGGATTTCCCAAAATCAACAACTTTTGTCGTGGCTTTGGTTAAACTATTTTCTTTAAGTGCGTTGTTATATGATCTATCGAATGCCGCACCATCATTGTTCGACACAACTCCAATAGTTAAATTGTTACCGTTTATTTTGTTGCCTCCATAGGTGTATTTTGTGATATATCTATTCAACGAGGTCACTTGTTGGACGTTTACAAGATGGTCGAAGTAGGTGGGATCCAACAAGTTATATACTGTAAAGGACAACTCGACCGAAGAACCTGGGTTTAATCCACTTACGCTATAAGAAACGAATGGGCAATGATGGGCAGACCCTAAGTTGACATACATATTGTTAGGCGTCTCGTTCGCCTTGCAAAATGAATGAATGAGTTTTGGCTGTGCCGTGATGATAGAGTACCCATATTGCGCTTTACTTCCATCTGCCTGAAGATCGTTCCGAAGGAAAATGGCATTTGCTTTTGTCATATCATTGCTGCTCTCGCTAGAGAATGCGCCGCCTATTCCTTCTTTTTTCGCATATTCCGGGCCGGTAAACATGTCCGTCCTGCACAGTTTATCCCAGTCGAGATCCTCGTCATACCACCCAGTATCATCCGATTTCATTATCGGACAGCAGAGCTCTTTGCCCGTATCAAAATTTGTGCTGGACACCACGCATTGGGCGTTCAAAGCGGTCATGCCATTCGCGAAAAGCAGAACCATTCCGATTAGTAACCGTCTCATTATATGTTTCGTGTTATACCCCATTATTTATTTTTTATTAATATGTTTTTCATTCTGTTTCAAATCTATAGTAATTTCAAATCTCCCATAGAAAACCTTTCCGCTTCGATGCGAGTGTACCATACTATTCGTCTAAATGATTTTGCAAAACTATCTTAATTTTTCATTTGTCCCAATATCTTGGGGCAAAAAAAGCACTCGTGAGAATTAAGAGTTAAGAAATAAGAGTTAAGAGTTAGGGGTTCCGCTACCCCCTCCGATATTTTTTTATTAGAAAAAAACCTCTTATTTTTGCGGACGAATGGTTTCGATGCGTTTTGTGCGCCGTCGCCAGATTTGAGTTTTCTAATTTTATGATACACCTATTGTATTATTGTAAAGTATAAATGTTATGGTTATGAATGCAAAAACGATTTTTAAAATGGTTGTGCTTACGGCATCGTTTTTCTTTGCCGGTGCGTCGGCGTATGCTGGCGGGTACGACTTAAATGAAGAAGAGATGGAGCAACGAGTATCTCCTGCGCCTAATGCGGGATACACCTATCCGGAGGGTTCTCCGGTCTACTACAACGGTAAATTATCCGTGCAAGGCACCCAAATGGTGAACGAGTGCGGCAAGCCGGTCCAACTGAGGGGCATGAGTTCCCACGGTCTGGCATGGTTCCCTAAATGCTACACGGAGGAGTCGCTGACCGCATTGGTGAACGATTGGCACATAGACATATTCCGCTTGGCCATCTACACGCACGAGTGGGGTGGCTATACCACGGAACAGTGGAAGAGCAAGGACGCTTACAATGCGTACATCGATGAATTGGTGGATATCTGTGGCAGGTTAGGCATCTATTGCATCATCGATTGGCACGTGTTGAATGAGGGAAGTGGCGACCCGAACAACACGTTGGATGACGCTATCCCTTTCTGGGACTATATGTCCGCGAAGCACAAGGATGACAAGCATGTCTTGTATGAAATCTGCAACGAGCCGAACGGATTCAGCGTGAAATGGTCCGATGTCAAGGAATATGCGGAGGAGGTTATACCCGTGATCAGGGAGAACGACCCCGACAAGATCATCATCTGCGGTTCGCCTACCTGGAGCCAGGATGTGGACCTCGCGGCGCAGGATCCCCTGTCGTATGACAATGTGATGTACACGCTCCACTTCTACTCTGGAGAGCACACCCAATATTTGCGTGACAAGGCGGATAAAGCGATCAATAGGGGGTTGGCGATTTTCGTGACGGAGTTTGGTACGACCCAGGCGAGTGGTGACGGTGGTGTCTTCCTCGACGAGTGCAACACATGGATGAATTGGATGGACTCTCATAAGATCAGCTGGGTGAACTGGAGTTTCGCGGATAAGTCGGAATCCTCCGCCGCATTGAAGCCGGGCGCATCCACCAGCGGCGACTGGAACATGGTCTCCGAGTCCGGTCAATACATCAAACGGTTGTTGAGCCAACCGAAGAGCTTCGAGCCATGCAACGGCGACTCGATCACCACGCCCGAATATGTGGAGAACGTGAGTCCATTGGCTTCCATAAAATACCCGAAGGGCTCCCCTGTCTACCACAACGGCAAGCTTCACGTGCAGAACGGACGCCTGACCAACGAGTGTGACTTCGATGTCCAGCTGAGGGGACTTAGTTCCGATAATCTTTCAACTTATTCGAAGTGTTATACTTCCGCTTCCTTCTCATCGTTGCTGAATGATTGGAACGCCAGCGTGTTCCGCATCTCCGTCCACACGAACGGAGAAGGTGGATACTGCGTGAACGGGTCTGACCAAGTACTTTCCATGTACAACTATAATGACAAGGTGGACGAGTTGGTTCGCCTCTGCGGCACCAAAGGAATCTACTGCGTGGTTGACTGGCACCTGACCGAGAAGGGCGATCCGAACGTCAACATGAAGGAGGCCACCATATTCTGGCGTCACATGGCGCAACGGTACAAGAACTACAAACATGTGCTCTTTGAGATATGTGACAACACCAACGGTGTGGATTGGAACTCGATAAAGAGCTACGCCGATTCCATGATCACTTTGATCCGCCAATTTGACAAAGAGAAGATCATCATCTGCGGAACCCCTTCGTCTGACCGCGAATGGGAGGCCGTGGCGGCGAACCCTTTGGCGGGCGACAATATCATGTACACGATGCACTTCTCCGCCGGCTCGGACGGTCAGGCCCTGCGCGAAAAAGCCAGTGCGGTCATCCTCAAGGGCTTGCCGTTGTTCGTCACCGAATTTAGCCTTGCGGCAAACGGCGGTTCCATCAACGCGACCGAGGGGGAAACGTGGATCGACTGGATGAAGGCCCGAAGCCTTAGCTGGACATACGCCAATTTTGCAGACGGCACGCAGACAAACTCGGCCTTGAACAATGGAGCTTGCGGCACCAGAGACTGGACCTCCGTATCTGCCTCAGGCGAGTTCGTCAAAGCCCAACTGTCAGCGCCAAACAACTTCCACTCTTGCGTCGACGGTGTGGAGGATATCCTTCTCGACAGACAAATCGTAAAGCTCTACCCGAACCCTGCGAAGGAGGAGTTCAATGTTTCCGTGCCAGAGGGAATGCGCTTGACGAAGGTGCAGCTCTTCGACCTCACGGGACGCTTCCTGCTTGAAACCGAGAAGGAAGAGGTGAACATCTCCAGCCTGTCGAAAGGGGTCTACTGCGTGAAGGTGATCCTATCCGACGGTGTGGCCGTGACGCAGGTTGTGAAGGAATAACACGTGTGATATAAAAATCGATAAGCTTATAGAAGATTGTTGCGGGACTAGTCCTGCAACAATCTTCTTTTTTGTGTGAAGCCATGGATTTTTTTTGTGTAAAAAACTTTTATATATTTGCGCCCGGATGATTGCATGACGGGTGTTTTTTATAAGCATCGACAGGTTGAGCACTATTATGTTATTGAATAATGAGTATTTATTTTATTTAAAGTGTAAGTGTTATGAATGCAAGAATTTTTACTAGAGTGATTATGCTTACGGCAATGGTTTTCTTTGCCGGCACGTCTGCTTTTGCGGAAGGGTATAATCAAAATGGAAAAGAGATGAAGAATCAAGTATTCTCTGCGCCGGAGTCGGTCCGCACCTATCCGGCAGGTTCCCCGGTTTATCTCAACGGCAAGCTCTCCGTACAGGGCACCCAGATGGTGAACGAGTGCGGGAAACCCGTACAACTGAAAGGTATGAGTTCCCATGGTTTGGCTTGGTTTCCCCAATGCTACACGGAGGAGTCGTTGACCACATTGGTGAACGATTGGCACATAGACATATTTCGCTTGGCCGTCTACACGCATGAGAACGGAGGGTACTGCAAGACGGACACCACACAGTGGAAGAGCAAGGAAGATTATAACGTATACATCGATAGCCTGGTGGATATCTGCGGCAAGCTGGGCATCTATTGCATCATCGACTGGCATGTGTTGAATGAAGGAAGCGGGAACCCGAAAAACACGTTGAATGACGCGATACCTTTCTGGGACTATATGTCCGCGAAGCACAAAGATGACAAGCATGTTCTGTACGAGATATGCAACGAGCCGAACGGATTCATGGTGCGGTGGTCCCACGTGAAGGAATACGCGGATCAGGTGATTCCTGTGATCCGTGCGAATGACCCGGATAAGATCATCATCTGTGGCACCCCGATGTGGAGTCAGGATGTGGACTATGCGTCTCAGGATCCGTTGTCGTATGACAATGTGATGTACACGCTCCATTTCTACTCCGGAGACCACACCCAAAGTTTGCGCAATAAGGCACAGACGGCGCTCGACAATGGCGCAGCGATTTTTGTGACGGAGTTCGGTACGACGAAGGCTTCCGGAAACGGAGGTGTCTTCCTTGACGAGTGTGATAGATGGATGGAGTGGATGAACGAACGCAAAATCAGTTGGGTGAACTGGAGCTTCGCCGATAAGAATGAATCTTCCGCCGCTTTGCAGCCGGGCGCATCCAGGAGCAAAAATTGGAACATGGTTTCCGAGTCCGGACAATACATCAAGCAGAAGTTGAGCCAACCAAAGGAATTCGAACCTTGTGACGGCATCAATGGCGTGGAGGATAATCTTCTTGAAAAACAGCCTATTATCCTCTATCCGAACCCTACGAAGGACGAGTTCAACGTCTCTGTGCCAGGGGGAATGCGTTTGGCGAAGGTGCAACTCTTCGACCTCACAGGGCGCTTCCTGCTTGAATCCGAGGAAGAGGTGGTGGACATCTCCAGCCTGTCGAGGGGAGTCTACTGCGTGAAGGTCTTTTTCACGGAGGGAATGATCGTGAACGAGATTGTAAAAGAGTGATAGATATTGCCCAATTAGTTGACGGACCTATCCTTTAACGGGTAGGTCCGCCGTTTTTTAAACGCTTCTTGCTCATAATCATTTTTGTTTGTATGAAAAAAAAAATTATTTTTGTGCGATATTTCATTTTGACACTTATGAATTGTAGAATTTTTAAACAACTTTTGTGCGTTTCAGCGTTGGTGATATGTTGCGTTTCCACCGCCGATTGTAAAAAGAAGGAGGTTCCATTTTCCTATGAGGAGAGTAGTAACTCGAATACGATGGAGCCAGCCAATGGCATCATCATGAATCCCCTCATCGCCGACCTCGAGATGATCGGGAACGAGAAGGTGACCTACAAGGAGACCTTCAGTGTCAATATGGAAGGGGATGCGAAGGAGAAGATTCAGAGATACAAGGATATAGCGTTAGCCCATGCGGAAAAAGAGTACAAGGCCGATGTCATGATAGGAGTGCGTTATGAAGTGCACGCCTCCGAGACGGAGATTGAGGTGATTGTGACCGGCTACCCCGCATACTACAAGAACTTCCGCAACGCCACGAAGAAAGACCGTTGGATGCTGAAGCTTTACAGGGGACAGCAAGGCGTGGAGCCTTAACGAGGCCCATTCGAGAAACATCACCATGAAATACATTTTGTGAAATATAAAATTCAAAAATAAATGAAGAAACAAATTATTTCTTTGTTGACGCTTATGATGGCATGTGCGTCGGCATCTTATGCGCAGTCGGAGTCCCTTACGATCGATGTCGAGAGTGATTCTGAGGACGTTTTTTTGAAGACGGAGGAATCGGTGGAATCGAAAGCTTCTGCCTCTAAAGATGCGGTAGTAGTGACTAAGATAGATACTGTGGTAGATCCTGCGTTAGATACTCTCATCGGACTTCTCAACCCCGGGTTGTTTCAGGATTCCGTTTCGGCGGACACGACGGATCCGTATGTTCCTTTTAGCGAAGGTTTGTTCTGTCGTCCAGAGGTTGGCGGTGGACTTATGGTGGCCAGCTCAAGGGTAGATACGAAATCTAACTTTAATGCCTCCGTGGGTGTGAACATGGGTTATCAGTTGAACGCTAATTTATCCCTCGGATTTGGTCTCTCCTTCTATTATAGTAGCATGACTATGGAGAACTTCGACGAGTTGATGGCATGGAATCCTTCGTTGCGGGATGAGTATGTGGATAAAGTCTATAGACTTCCTGTCTATGTCATGGGACGATGGAAGTTCATGTCCCGCAAGCTCACTCCGTTCATAGACGGAAGGTTCGGTTATGCAGTCGGACTGAACGAATATAAGCTTCAGAAAGACATGTACGATCCAGGCATTAGGACAGACAATGGAGGTCTCTTCCTTGAGTTGGAGGCGGGTATACAATACAAGAATTTCTCTGTGGCCTTGGTGCTCAATCGATTCGCTTGCAAGGACGCCGATCCAGACTATCGTAAGATGAAGGGCTGGGAGAATATCAAGAATAGCTATAACGATTCATATATCGGTTTGAAATTCGGATTCGATTTCACTTTCGGTAATGGCGAAGAGGAGGAATCCGAGGAGACGGAGGATTCGGCTTCCTCTTCAAAACAATAGACCGACGGATTGATCGTCGACAAGACAAGGAGGGAACTGCTCTGTTTCCCTCCTTTTTTGCCCTAATACATTCGTGAAAATCCTTCGTTAAAAAGTGTTGTATAAATCAAATATTGTAGTATATTTGTACGATGTATGTAGATACTCCTTTTGAGAAAATAAATTTTAAATAAAAAGAAAGAATATGAATTTTGGACATTTTGACGATGCGAACCGTGAGTTTGTCATCACCAATCCCGCGACTCCATTCCCTTGGATCAATTATTTGGGAAACGAAGATTTCTTCGGTTTGATTTCGAACACTGCGGGTGGTTATAGTTTCTACAAGGACGCTAAGTTCCGCCGTATTACTCGTTACCGTTACAACGGTGTGCCTATGGACAATGGCGGACGTTATTTCTATATCAACGATAATGGAACCGTATGGAATCCGGGATGGAAACCATGCAAGACTCCGCTCGACGCATACGAGTGCCGTCACGGTATGAACTATACGCGCATCACGGGTGCGAAGAACGGCATAGAGGCATCCGTGCTTTTCTTCGTTCCATTGAAGACTTGGGCGGAGGTGCAAAAAGTCACTTTGAAGAACACGACAACATACGCTAAGAAGATCAAGCTCTTCTCTTTCGCTGAGTGGTGTCTTTGGAACGCCGCCACCGATATGGAGAACTTCCAACGTAACTGGTCTACCGGTGAGGTGGAGATCGACGGTAGCGTAATTTACCATAAGACAGAATACAAGGAGCGCCGTAACCACTATGCGTATTACGCGTTGACCAACTCTAAGATAGATGGTTATGACACGGATCGTGAGTCGTTCATCGGTCTTTACAACGAATTCGCTGACCCTCAGTGTGTAATGGCTGGCAAACCAGCTAATTCACTCGCACACGGATGGTCTCCGATCGCTTCCCACTATGTTGAGGTTGAGTTGCAACCAGGAGAGAGCAAGGATTTCATCTTCGTCTTGGGTTATGTCGAGAACGAGCAGGATGAGAAGTTCTCCAAGGAGGATATCACCCGCAAGAAAAACGGAACATTGATTTCTTCCCAGGATTCCGATGTTACGCTTGTCAACAAGAAGAAAGCCCTTGAGACAATCAGGCGCTTCTCTACGGTTAAGGCGGTGGACGAGGCATTCGCTGAGTTGGCTGCTATGTGGGACAAGCTTTTGGAGGTTTACGTTGTCAAGTCAGACGACGAGAAATTGAACCGTATGGTGAACATCTGGAGCCAATACCAGTGTATGATCACCTTCAACTTCTCCCGTTCAGCATCCTTCTTCGAGAGCGGTATCGGACGTGGTATGGGATTCCGCGATTCCAACCAAGACTTGGTCGGCTTCGTTCATCAAGTTCCTTCCCGCGCGCGTCAACGTATCATTGATATTGCATCTACTCAATTCCCAGATGGTGGTTGCTACCACCAATATCAACCATTGACGAAGCGTGGTAACAATGACATCGGTGGTGGTTTCAACGATGACCCATGCTGGTTGATCTTCGGTACGGCTGCCTACGTGAAAGAGACGGGTGACTTCTCCATTTTGGACGAGCCTGTTCCATTCGATAACAAGCCAGGTACGGAAGTGTCTCTCTTCGAGCACCTTAAGATATCTTTCAACCACGTGGTCAACAACCTCGGTCCTCACATGTTGCCATTGATTGGCCGTGCTGACTGGAACGACTGCTTGAACTTGAACTGCTTCTCTTGGGATCCGAACGAGTCATTCCAAACGACGGAGAACAATTCGGTTGGCAGCAAGGCTGAGTCTTTGATGATCGCCGGTTTGTTCGTTGTCACAGGTAAAGATTATGTGGAACTCTGCAAGCAATTGGGTAAGAACGACGAGGCTGCCCGCGCCCAGAAGTGCATCGACTCCATGGTTGAGGCTGTGAAGAAGCACGGTTGGGACGGTAATTGGTACCTCCGCGCATACGACTTCTACGGAAACAAGATCGGTTCCAAGGAGTGTGAGGAGGGTAAGATCTTCATCGAGAGCCAGGGATTCTGTACGATGGCTGGTATCGGTCTCGAAGAGGGTATGGTCGACAAGGCCATCGATTCTTGTAAGAAATACCTCGACTGCGAGCACGGTATGGTTCTTAACAACCCTGCCTATACAACCTATCATGTCGAGATGGGTGAGATCAGTTCATACCCTGCAGGATACAAGGAGAATGCGGGTATCTTCTGCCACAACAACCCATGGGTGATCATCGGTGAGACGGTTGCCGGACGTGGTAACGACGCTTGGGAGCTCTTCCGTAAGATCGCTCCTATGTACTTGAAGGATCAAGCGCTTCATAAGGTGGAGCCTTACGTGAACTGCCAGATGGTAGCCGGTAAGGACGCCGCTAAGCCAGGTGAGGGTAAGAACTCATGGTTGACGGGTACGGCCGCATGGATGTGGTTGACGGTAAGTCAATACCTCCTTGGTATTAAGCCAGCTTATACAGGTTTGGAGGTTAATCCTTGTTTGCCTGCGGACATCAAGGGCTACTCTATTAACCGTATCTTCCGTGACGCCGAGTATAGCATCAAGGTTACCAACCCAAGTGGTGTCCAGAAGGGCGTCAAGAAGTTGATCGTCAACGGTAAGGAAATTGCCGGCAACATCGTTCCTATGCAGCCTAAGGGCAGCAAGAATGTTGTTGAGGTTATTATGGGATAACACAACTGTCAGCAAGGTAAGCCACTCAATCCGAGTGGCTTCCCTGCTTTTCTTTCTAACATAAATTTTTCGATAAATGAAGAGATTGTTTTTTGGTGCGCTGATGGCTCTCGTCATGCTGGTTTCGTGTGGCGGCGGAGGCAATAACGCCAAACAAAAGAAGAATGTTTCCCCTTATCCGGTGAATTCACCGGTGGCCCAGCATGGAAGACTGCAGGTCAAGGATTTACAACTTTGCGACAAAGATGGTAATCCTGTCCAATTGGCTGGTATGAGTACGATGGGATGGCAATGGTGCGGCGACTGCTACACCAAGGAGTCCATCAAAACAATGGTCGAGGAGTGGGGCATCAATGTGCTTCGTTTGGCGATGTACGTTGAGGAAGGTGGTTATAACACCAATCCTATTGGATTTCAGCAGAAAATGTGCGAAATGATCGATATCTGCGGTGAGTTGGGTATCTATTGTATCGTTGACTGGCATATACTGACACCGGGCAATCCGTTGGATTCCAAATACGGTGGCGCCAAGGAATTCTTCAGCTTCATATCGAAGAAATATGCTGGCAAAGAGCATCTGCTCTATGAGATTTGCAATGAGCCAAACAACTGCTTGGAGAAGGGTGACCCTATCCATCCTTGGGTATGCACCAAGGAGACCAATGTCACTTGGGACATGATCGCCGACTATGCCGACAACATCATCCCGGCTATCCAAGAGAGTTACGACTCGGTGGGCGTCACTCATCCTGTCGTCATTGTGGGCACTCCGCAGTGGGACCAGTTGGTGGACGCTTGTCTGAAGGAGGGTATGTATCAAGGCAATGGCAAGGATCTCTGCGACTCGTTGCCTGCACGCGACGCTCGTCTGAAGCATGACAACGTCATGTACGCCTTCCATTTCTACGCGAAAGAGCATAATGAGGGCTTCGAGAAAGAAGGAAAGCCTGATTATTACAATATGTACGCCTATATGTATGATGTTTTGGGCAAACTGCCAGTCTTCTGCTCCGAGTTTGGACTATGCGAAGCGAACGGTAACGGAGAGTTGGACTTCGACCGTACCGACAAGTGGTTGCTCTTGCTGAGCGGCAACAACGCAGGTAACCAGAAGGTTAGCTTCTGTAACTGGAGTTTCTCTGACAACGAGCGTTCCTCTTCTGCCCTCGTCCCTGGCGCATGTGCCAGAGAGGCATGGAACGATGTCACCCCATCGGGCGACTACATCAAGCGTGTTCTTTCCGTCGTAAACAAAGGCGGAGCGGATTCTACTGTTTTGAAACAGTCTAATTTGTATACGAAGTAACATGGAACGCATCCCCTCTTTGGGGGTGCTTCCTTTTTTTAACTATAACGGATTTTGCAAGAGGTATGAGAGTCGGAATGGTAAAAGGCCTGTTCGTAATGGCTTTGGGCGCATTGACGTTTACGCAGTGCGATTCCCCGAAAGAGAATACTAAAACAGTTGTTCAAGAGAACGTGGGATATGATTTCGCCGCGATTGACACCTCTTGGAAAAATCTTTCCGTCCGTGAGAAAATCGGACAAACCATGATGGTGGTCTCCCAATACTACGACCAGAAGAAGATCGGCAACGGAGACATGAAGGCCTTCATGGAGAAATACCCTATTGGCGGTTTCTTCATCGCCCGCTGGTATTTCGACAACTACCAGAAACAATACAACACCTCTTCGGAGAACCTGATCGCAAGCGCGATGAAGGATTACGCCGCAGCGGCCAAGTATCCGTTGTTCTTCAGCGAGGACTTCGAACGTGGCTTGGGTGAGACCTATCCGAAGTATACGCACATGCCGGCCGAGATGTCGCTCGGTGCCGCAAATAGCCCTACTTTGGCCTACGACTTCGGCAAGGCGATCGCCTCCGAGGCGAAGGAAATGGGCTTCAACTGGTTGTTGCACCCTGTGTGCGACCTGAACATGAACCCTCTGCAGGAGTTGGTCATCGAACGTTCCGTATCCGACGACGTGGAGAAGGCGATTCCGATCCTCAAGAAACAAATGGAGGGTATCCACGAGCAGAACGTCATCTCCACCGTAAAGCACTTCCCGGGAGATGGTGTCACCATGCGTAACCAGCATATCGTGACGACCGCCAACACCCTCTCTGAGGATGAGTGGAAGGCGACCTTCGGCAAACTCTTCGGTGAGATGATCGACGACGGGGCGGCCTCTATCATGGTGGGACATATCCAATTGCCTTTCTACCAGAAAGAAAAGATCAACGGGCAATTGCCACCGGCAACCCTCTCCAAGGAGTTGATGGTAGACCTGTTGAAGAACAAGATGAAATACAATGGCGTGGTGATCACTGATGCGCTCAACATGGGTGGTTGCGCAGGCTACTACAAAAATGAATTGGAGGTTTCCGTACAATGCTTCATAGCAGGTGCGGATATCGTCCTTTGGCCTTCCTTGGCATATATGGACACCATCGAGGCGAGAATCAACAGGGGAGAGATCCCGATGTCCCGTTTGGACGACGCTGTCAGCCGCGTGTGGGCGCTGCGCGAGCGTTTCGGCCTGCTGGAGAAGATTTCTCCGGATTCCCTCTGCACTCCGATGAGTGAGGAGACGAAGACCTTCGTGAAGGAGACGGGCACAAAGTTGGCGGAGGCTGCCATCACGCTGGAGGAGGACCGCAACAGCGACATTCCTTTGAAGGCGGACATGACCAAGAAACTGCTGATCGTCCCTGTGGGCTATTGCCTGGACGAGGGTAAGTTCAGCGTCACGAAACAGGAGTTCGAGAAGCGTGGCTTCGATGTGACGATGATGGTTAACCCTCACTTCTACGATTGGGGCTACCGCATCGACTCGTTGGATTACTACGACAAGATTATCGTTTGCTTCGAGAACCGTTACTTCGCGCCATTGGGCACTCCGTTCTTCAAGGACAAGGAGTCGTTCGGCGTGTGGACGGTCAACATGACGGATCCGAAGAAGCGTATCGCCATCTCATACAGCAACCCGTTCCTGAACGATTGCTACGAGGGAGTCGCACCGCTGAAGGTCAATGCCTACAGCATCGATCCTTTCACGCAGACGGCGGTGGTTAAGGCCCTGTGCGGCGAGATACCATTCACGGCGCAATCACCGGTGAAGTTGAATCCAGACGCACTTAAATAATTGAAAATCAATAAAATTTTTAATACAATGGAAAACAATCAAAGATTATCTATTCTAGAAAAACTCTCCTACGGAGCGGGAGATTTGGCTTGCAACCTCTTCTGGGGTCTGATTTGCATGGCCACAGCGTTTTACACAGACTACTTCGGCATCGCTCCGGCGGTGGTGGGAACCATGGTCTTGGTAGTATCTTGTATCGACATCGCGTTCGACGTGATCATCGGTGCGATCGCAGATCGTCATAACACACGTTGGGGACGTTTCCGCCCTTGGATCCTCTTCGGCGTGGTTCCATTCTGTGTCATCGGATTCTTCACTTTCTACACGCCTGAGTTCAATGATACAGGCAAGGTCATCTACGCATACGCGACCTTCTTGCTCTGCCGTTTGATGTACTCCGTAGTCAATGTGCCTTACGGTGCGTTGATGGGTGTCATCTCTCCGGACCCGGACGAGAGAACCTCCGTTTCCGCATTCCGTAACATCGGTGCGCAGATCGGTTGCTTGTGCAGCTACGGTATGGTCTTCACATTGGTTCGTTTCATCCAAGACCACCTGCAGTGCAGCGGTCAGGCAGCCTTCTCTTGGACAGCCTTCATCTACGCGATCGCGGCGTTCGTCATGTTGATGTGCACCTTCTTCTTCACCAGGGAGCGTGTTGAGCCGGTGAAGCAAGAGACCAGCAAGCTTTCAGACGATGTGAAGGACTTGTGCAAGAACAAGCCATGGATCATGTTGTCCATCGCGGGTATCGCCATGCTGTTCTTCGTGTTCGTGCACAATGGTTTGATCCCTTACTATGCTAAGTACTGCTTGGCCGACTATAATATTGTGGACGGGAAAGAGGTCTTCACCGTATCGGGTACTTTGTTCGGCATTAAGTTGACATGGGAGTTGGTTTCCACGCTGTTGTTGGCTTCCGGCTCTGTCTTCACGATCATTGGTACGATGTTGATTCAGACCGTTGTGAAGAAGTTCGGCAAGAAACCTACATGGATCGCATGCTTCACGTTGGCATCCCTTCTTTCCCTCTCCTTCCTCGTTTTGGACAGAAGCAATATCGGTACGATTATCATCCTGAACATCATCTTCACATTGGCGATCGGTCCTTCCGGCTACATCATGTGGAGTATGTATGCTGACGTGGCAGACAATGCTGAGGTGGAGACGGGACGTCGCGCGACCGGTTTGATCTACTCTTCCGCCACGATGGCGCAGAAATTGGGACAAGCGTTGGCGAACTCAATCCCTGCATACGCCTTGGCAGCCATCGGTTTCGTGGCAAACACCCAGTTGAGCCCTGAGACCATAGAATCCCTGAAGTCCTATTTCTCACTGTTGCCGTTGGTAGGTTCCGTAATCGGTATCTTGGCATTGGTATTCTACAAAATCGACGAGGATACCATCCGTCGCAACTCCGAGATCCTTGAGGCGAAGAGAGCAGAGGAGAAGGGAAAGCAGACTGTCGGATAAGAAGTTGAGAAGATCTAAGCAGGGTTTATATTCCTGTGAAAATATAAGGAGTGGAGTCGGTGCGGTTGCATCGTCTCCACTTTTTTATTGTTTAATACCCAATATGACGGAATGTTAGGTATCGTCATTTTTGGGTGCGGATGCGTTTAATTAATTATTGCCCCAATATATATACATATGGCATGAAGAGGCTGATTCCACTTGCGAGCGTAGCCTCCCCAAATTCAATGTTTTTATGTGCGGATTATAAGGAATATGCTTTGTTAATCGGTTGGATAAAGAGCATGTTGCGGTCCTTTAAATATATTGTTTTATATTGATTGTCAATGAATTATATTATTTTGAGGATGTTTGTGGGGTAGGCTGTCCCTTGGAGGCTGCTATACATTTTTAACACTTTTCATTTCGCCATTCAGATTCTTTTACTAAATTTGTGCGCTGAGTTTAGGCGCAGATTATTTTATGTTTAATTAATTGTATAAGAAAAATGAAGAAAGTTTTATTCCTTTTAATGGCCGCTTTTGCTTGGATTCAGGTGAATGCGGACGATGCGAGCACCAACTACATCGAAAAATGGGGTCGTTTGAAGTTGGTGGGCATTCAACTCTCTAGCGAGCAGGGTGAACCTATCCAGTTGAAGGGATGGAGTTCATTCGGATTTTATGATCAGAACTGTGTAAAAACAGCGAACGATTTGGAGTCTATGAAGATGGCGGGAGCGAACTGTGTTCGTATTGCTCGTTATCTTAGCGAATACGGTTCTATCGATGACAATGGTGTCAAGAACTGGATGAAATGGACAGAGCAGAAGGGTATGTACTGTATCATCGACTGGCACATTTTGGCGGCTGCTAAAGATGGAACTAATGGTAATCCTGATGTAAAGAAGGATCAGGCAAAAAGTTTCTTCTCTATGGTTGCTCAGGAGGTGAAGAAGAATGAGTACAAGCACATCATCTATGAGCTCTGCAACGAGCCTTCTGGTGTTTCTTGGTCAGACATCAAGAATTACGCGGAAGATGTAATTAGCACCATTACCAAAATCGATACTGACAAGCCTGTTATCATTGTTGGTACTCCAAACTGGGATCAGTACATTTACTCTCAGGTTGTTAAATCTAATAACCTGATCAAGAGAAACGATGCAAATATCATGTATGCATTCCACTTGTATGCTAACGAGCCAGCTCACCAAGGTTTGGAGAGTAGAGAGTTCCTTGCTGCATCTACATGTGTTCCTATCTTCGTATCTGAGTGGGGTTTGAGCTCCGCACAACCAGAGTTGAGAGGTTCATACGATGACGTTAACACTTCTTTCGCAACGACATTCTTGACTCACTGCGCAGGATTGGATGGTTGCGGTCAAATCGTCAGCTGGATGAACTGGTCGTATGGCTTTAAGAAAGAGGGTTCTTCTACTTTCAAAGATAAATGTAATGGTCCACTTTCCCCTTCAGGTGAATTCATCCAAAGAATGTTGGGTGGTAAACTTGAACCAGTTCGTACCGCATGTTATGGTGGTGTTTGCTTCTCTCTTAACAAGGATAGCAAGGATGAGACTTTGAATCTTGGATACTACGATGATAATCCGGAGAAGGAGGAAGGACAAATGGCAAGTGGTTCTGGTTTGACTTATTACGATTCTAACGATACGGATGAGGAGGGCTACACAGAGGCAACTGCTACAACTTATGATGAGAAGGAAGTCATTGAGGCTGAGAATGCAAACACGGGTGAAACTCGTCCGGTTTTGAAGTGTTATGCTGGTCGTGACTGGTGTGATCACCGTACTGATGAGTGTGTGGATGTGACAACTGCATGTATTGAAGATTCATGGGGCTCTGGTCTTTACAACTTGGGTTGGGTCTGCGCTGGTGAGTGGTTGCTCTATACTTTTGATGTAGAAGATCCAGGATATTATAGCATCCAAATGGCTGTATACACTCCAAAAGCGGCTGGTATTGGTACTGTAACATGTACTAAAGATGGTAAATGTAAATATACTGGAGCAGGTGGTTTCTCTCTCTCATTGAAGGATCACGCTTCTCAGACTTTCATGGTTGATTTGTCAAAATCAACTCCTACTCAGGAGGTTCCTATGGAATCCGATCAGTTCGCTCCATATGTGGATGCCCCAGTTAATGGCGCTGAGCCTGCAAGCTCTAACGATAAGGTTTGGTGTTACACGGGTGATCCTGAATATGGTGACACCAAAACTAACGATGGTATCTTGTTCAAGGAGGCTGGTAAATTTGTTGTAAGGTTGTCGTTCCCTTATGGTCACGACGGAATTGGAGGTCTTCGTTTCACTTATGAGAAACCTTGGACTGGTGAAGGATATCCAGAGGAGACTATCACTTCTGTTGGCAAGATCGTGAACAATGTTGAGTCAGTTGTATTCCCTTCAGTAATCGAGGATGGTATCATCAACGTAGCTGCTGAGGGTCAAGCAAACGTGAAGATCTTCAACTTGGTTGGTGCTGAGGTTTACAGCGCTGCTATCGAGGGTGCTTCTAAACTTTCTGTTAACTTGGCAGCTGGTGTCTACAACGTAGAGGTAGCTTCTGCTGAGGGCAGCAAGTTCGCTAAGATTATTGTAAAGTAATCATCTGAGTGAATATAATAAAAGGGACTGTGTTTCGGCATAGTCCCTTTTTGTTTGTTTAAATGGGCCGATAGGATTTCCTTGTCGTTCCATTTTTTTGTTATGGCTTTTGATGAGATAATTACAGATCTTCGATTTCTTCAACAGACAGACCATTGGTTTGGGAAATCGTCCATGTCTCCGAGGTTTTTAAAGAAATTGATCCAGATGTTTTTGACCGTGATGTTGGTACGGTCGAACCTGAACATGGGCAAAGATATGAAAATAATTACAATTCCTCGATTTCTTCAGCAGATAGACCGGTGGCTTGGGAAATTGTATGGATGTCCACACCTAACGTTTTGAGGTTCTTCGCATTGCGTAGGTTGGCGGTCTTCTCTCCTTCGAGTTTTCCTTGCTTCATCCCCTGCGTCATCCCTTGCTCCAATCCTTGCTTTATCCCTTGCTCCAATCCTTGCTTTATCCCCTGCTCCAATCCTTGCTTCATCCCCTGCTCGGTTCCTTTTTTCAGCCCCTCTTCCAAGCCCCTCTCGTATCCATGCTGCTCCATGTCGATCTCGTCCTCGAGGTATTTCATGCTGGCCTCGTACTGGTCGTACTCCTCCTCGGAGAGGGCGGACACCTTCGCCTTCTCTATCAGTCTGAGCAGACCCTCGTCCGCTCGCTCGTATACCGATGGGTCAATGTTTTCCATGTTGCCGAGGTTTTTAAAGAAACTGATCCAAATATTTTTGACCGTGATGTTGGTGCGGTCGAACCTGAACATGGGCAAAGATATGAAAA
>JAILLP010000035.1 GCA_024693065.1 Paludibacteraceae bacterium | reverse complement strand
AAGGCGTTCGAGCACTGTGATATCCACATAATTGTCTATCAGCACAATCGCCTTCTGGGCTTGTGCGATAAAACTTTGAAATTTAGCGTATGCATCGAATATCTGGCCTTGGAAGAAGATGCCTTGGGTGTCATCGATTTTATATCGGTCCATTCGGGTGAATAACTCATCAATACGCTTGTCGGATTCTATACGATGTATTTCAAGCGAGTCGAGTCGCTGAAAGATCTGCGCATTGGACAGAAGGAATCTGCGCATAGAGACGAAGGCGTCCATTATCTTGACACTTACTTGAACGGCGGTTTCGCTTTTCAAGACCGAACTAAGCATAGCACAGCCTTGTTCCGTAAAGACATAAGGCAGATATTGACGACCTCCACGCGTTTCATTTTTTGAGGTCACAAATTGTGACCTCAAAAAATGAAACTCATCTTGATTCAATTGGAACATAAAACGTTCTGGGAATCTATCAATGTTTCGCTTTACTGCTTGATTAAGAACTTTCGTCTCCACTCCATACAGTTCCGCAATGTCCCGGTCTATCATAACTTGCTGGTTACGAATCAGTAAGATTCTGTTTTGGATGGTTGTTACTTCTATTGGCATCATTGTACTTATAGATTTTGTTAGTCAAAAAATCAGGTATTGATTAGAAAAAACAGACGGTAATTTATTTTACACGTCAAAGTTACACATAACAATAGAAAAAGCAAACAATATTATTTTTTAAATTAACCATATCCATCCTATTGAAAACAATAGATGAATATGATTGTAAAGGGAAATAACTATAATAGGAATTTTTTCTGTTCCAGCCCTTCAGGCTGGGAAGGGTCATGCGGGTCATCTATACCCACGGCGTTGCCATGGGCTATATGTGTTGCAGCCTTTCAGGCTGATATATAATACTAGCATCGGAGACTTTTTGACTGAGAAACGTGCGGGTCATCATCACACACAGCGATACCATGGACTATATGTGTTACAAACTTTCGGGCTGATACGCACACCATCGTCACACCGCAACCACAAAAAAATAGCGATGACATATCTGCCATCGCTACTCTTAATAGATATATTATTTGCTAGTACTTAATCAACCTAACCGTTTTCTCACCATTGGAGACGAAATATACGCCTGTTGCGAGGTCGGAAACGATAACCTCCACAGCCTCTGTCTCGGCTACGAACGTCTTCACCGCAACACCCGTGGCTGAAGTGATGGTGACGATTTCGCCTCTATTCAACCCGCTTACAGTAACAACGTCCTTGGCTGGATTTGGCAATACCACAAGCGAAGCGTCTTCTCCATCAATCGCTTCAGTACCTGATGGCTCTTCGTAGAACATGTTCCATGAGTCGAACGTCAACTCTCCGCTGAAGGTAAAGAACAAATCTTTCGATGTAGGAATATCGGATGTCAGATCGCAGGTGAACTCCTCGAAAGATGAGTTGGACTCAACATTCAGGTATCCGAGAACCGGACCGTTGGCCGAACCTGTCGAAATCCTGATGGCTCCTCCACATGGTGCGGAAACACGTGCCTTGAACTTATTCACATCCTTAGCCAATACACCACATAGACCGATCCAGGATCCATTCTTACCTTTAACCGCCATGTTGGTTGATTTGCCAACATAGTTCACCTCTATTCCACTCTGCCATGCGAAACACTCGGCCTGGATGTTCTTCGTTCCATCCACAGGAACAACCTGATCAACTCCCTTCGTAGTACCTGCGTCTACACCCAAAATCTTCCCTGCGGATTCATCCACATTGGCATAATCAACATGTGAACTACGGTATCCACCCTCGACACCGATCTGGTTCTGTATCCATTGGCTGTGATAAGTGATGTACCATTTGTCCTTGAACTTGAAGAACGAGTGGTGGTTGTTACCATTGGACCCCAACCACTTGGATGGATTGTCGAACACCTTGCGGTCATACTTGAAGCCGCTCATAGGGCTGGTGGAGATCATCGTGGAGATGACAGCATTGCTGATGCCTATGTTGTTGCCACCTGTGTTCCAGTTCGTACAATAGGAGTACACATAGTTGTTGCCAATCTTATTGATACCGGCATCCTCAAAGAGATAAGGCGGATTCAGCGATTGAGCGGTGCCATCGATGCTGATGAAGTCCTTGCCAAGCTTAGCGATACGGGCAGTACCAGGATCCGCATTCTTTCCTTGTGGCACGCCACCACCGAAATAGATGTAACCCGTACCATTGTCGTCCACAAGAACGGCTGGGTCAAACAACCATTCCACATTACAGTTCGGCATCGAACGGGTGATCAATCCCTGTCCTTTCTTCACATCCTCCCATGGTCCGTAAGGGCTGTCGCTGGCTACCACATAGATACCATTACCTCCGTTAGCGAAGTAGAGGAAGAATCGTTCCTTGCCATTCATCTTCACGTGACAAGCTGTTGGAGCCCATGAGTTTCCAGCCTTGGAGATACCTCCCTGACCAGCCACCTTCATCGGTCCGTGATCCGTCCAGTTCACAAGGTCGGCGGAAGCGAGACAGACAATCTCAGTAATCGTGCCATATCCGTTGCTTTTGATTTTACCATTGTTATCGTACTCGTAGATATCGTGGGTCATATAGATATAAACCGAGTCACCGTAAACCATCGCGCAAGGGTCCGCACCATAACGTTGCGTCATGATCGGGTTGTGGTTGGTGGTTGGTTTCACCTTAGGGTTCACATTGCTTAGAGCGATGGATGAGAAGACGGACGCCAACTCGACAGCGTCACGCTTGCCTATCACACAGCCATTATCATCATAAGGATCATTGCCATTCGACTCGTACTTCTCGAACGTCATGTAATCGATATCAAGCCAACTGCTGGTAATCTTCAGCTGCAGCGTGTGCTGACCAGCCGAGATCTCGCCTGTACGTGCGATGACAGTCCTGTAATCTTTGAAGCTACCTGTGTTAGGAGCGGAGATTTCGCCAGTAATAGCCTTGCCGTCAATCAAGAGTTGGCAGGAAGCGGAAGCGTTATCCGTAGCGGCGGAGATGGAAACCGTATATTTGGAGGTCTCCTTCACATCGACCGTATAGTTCAGCCACTCACCCTCTTGGTTGTAACCGATAGAGTAACCTGTCGCAGCCGCATAAATATCCACGCCGTCGTTACGGAAGGCCTCTCCACGGTTTTCGGAATCCTCATCGCTGTAAGCGACACCCTGTCCGCCGAAGTCGTACTCCTCAGCCTCGATCTTACCTGGGATGGAAGCCGGTGTTCCATTGTAAGGACCATCTCCATCCTGAACGACTGGATCCCCTGAATCTCCCGAATCTCCTGGTTCAACAGATGAAGAACCGCAATCCAAAGAGAAGCGACGAAGGAACTTCCAGATCTCACGAACTGAATGGTACTTATCGTTTGAAGGCCAGTGACCTTTGCCATAGATCTTGTTCAGGCAAACCTCGACACCACACTTACCGTTTTTCCATACATAACGGGTTGCGGCACCGTCAACAACCGACTCGACAGGCTTATCATCACAGCCGTTCGCCTTGGCCCAAGCCTCCGCCTGCGCATAGGCACCTTGTTGTTCCTGATACATACCGTTGAATTGACCCTTCCAGGGCTCGTAGTGCACCACGTCGTCGTTATCACCATTGGTGTGGATGATAGGAATCGGACGAGAAGGCTTGGCCGTCATGTCACCGATTGGGTAACCGGAGACAGGAGCACAAGCGGCGATCTGGTCCGCCATGTTGTTCGCCACAGAATAGGTGAGCATACCTCCCATGGAGAAACCGGACATGTAGACACGCTTCAAATCAATCTTATACTTGGAGCTCATCTCCTTGATGATTGCCTTGATGAAGGCGATATCCGCGCCATTGGCACCCAAGTCCCACGTGGATCCGTCAGACTGAGGATAGACGACAAGGAATTTCGCCGTGTCGGCCACTTGATCCCAACGGGACTGTTGTTTCTGATAAGCTATATCCTGCCCCATACCGTGAGCGGAAATAACCATAGGTCTGTTTTCACCCATTCCACTTGGCGCATATACATCAATCGTACGGTTCTTACCGTTCACGTTGATGGTACTTTTAACGCCAGGAAGACTCTGCGCGGCAACAGATGCTGATAACATTGCGCCAATCGCAGTCACAAGTGCAGTTCTGTAAAGTATTTTCATAATATTAAATATTTGGTTTGTTTCACAATAGCCTAAAACCTATGTTTAACGCCTAAGTTGTCACATCACAATATTGAACAACAGAATAGCGGTAGCCGCCTAAACAAGTGACAAAAAAGAAACGTATAAACTCTCATTAATTGACACGGCAAGTATAGCGCGTTTATAGAAAAGGGGAGAGTAAAATAGATGCAAAAGGTTAGATTTTTGATTCAATCCGCATGAAACCACAACAAAAGGGCACCACCCGTACGAGTGATGCCCTTCCCTATTCTTCGTCAGGAGCGAATTACTTCACCTCCCACGTATCGTTCGTCATCAAAAGCTCTTGGAAGTTGTGGTACTTCTTCTTGCTCTTGATATCCTCGATTTGCTCATCAACAGCGTCATTGTAAGTTGGAGCCTCAACGTCACGGATCACACCCAAGGCAACAGGGAAGTCCGGACCCTCCATCAAAGCCAACTTCAACTGAAGCGTAGCGTCCTCGCAGTGTGCGTCGTGTACCAAGAGATCCTTCTCCGTGATACCGTTCTCACCCAACTTAACCACCTTGATGTTGAAGCCATCCTGCATCAGACCGAACTCATTGTTCTCACCGAAGATCATCGGCTTGCCATGTTGCAAGTAGATAGCATCCTTCTTACGTCCCTCTGGCGTGTAGATGCTTCCGTGGATACCATCGTTGAACACAACGCAGTTCTGAAGGATCTCACAAACCGAAGCACCCTTGTGCGCTTGAGCCGCCTTCAACACCTCGATGGTGCCTGGCGCATCCGTAGCGACGGCACGGGCGAAGAAATGTCCACGTGCGCCGAAACACAACTCAGCCGGACGGAATGGATCCTCCACCGTACCGTAAGGAGACGACTTGCTGACGAATCCACGTGGAGAAGTTGGAGAATACTGACCCTTCGTCAAACCATAGATACGGTTGTTCAAGAGGATCATATTGATGTCAATGTTACGACGGTTCGCATGAATGAAGTGGTTACCACCGATAGCCAATCCGTCACCGTCACCAGAGATCTGCCAAACGGTCAACTTAGGATTAGCGATCTTCGCACCTGTGGCAATCGCAGCGGCACGACCGTGGATCGTATTCATACCATATGTAGCCATATAGTGAGGCAAACGGCTGGAACAACCGATACCTGAAATCACTGCTGTATCGCATGGAGCAATGCCTATCTCAGCCATTGCTTTCTGAAGTGAAGCCAAGAAAAAGTGGTCTCCACAACCCGGACACCAACGTGGTTGGCCCTTCTTGAAATCTTTTGCACTTAATTCCATAAAATTAAAAATTAAGAGTTAAAAATTAAAAATTAAGAGTTTTTCTTCGCTGTTTTTACGATTGCCGTCAAAATCGATATCAATTCACTACAATCCTTACTTATGGAACCATATACACCTGCTTCGATATATCCTCCATCATGGAGTAAATCCAACCAGTATGATGTCTCATTCGCCTCTTTCAATCCAATGGAAAGCTTATTGATAAAATCCAACTTGCTTTGAGCAAATTTCGATTCCCTTACCATAGCTCCAATAGAGGTTCCACTCCTTAACATTTGCTTAGAAAGAACAAACTCTTTTTTTTCCTCCGTTAAAAATTTATATGCATTTACTATTCTAAGAGCGAACAAATAAGATTTAGTCGTTATAACATTACCCGTCATAATTCTTAACTCTTAATTATTAACTCTTAATTATACCTGCTTATTTATTGTAAACTGATGTGAAGTTCTCGACCAAGTCTGCTACCATGAAAGGTTGACCCTTCACCTCGTTGAACTGGTAAGGAACGAATCCATCCACCTTCATGCGCAACCAGCCAGCCAACTGACCCATATTTTGCTCAGCGACAACCACCTTCTTGTATTTCTTCAAGACAGCGGCAGTGTTCTTTGGAAGCGGGTTGATGTACTTGAAGTGAGCCAAAGCGACCTTCTTGCCGGCAGCCCTCATCTCGTCCATCGCAGCGTGCAAGTGTCCGTAAGTACCACCGAAGCCAACGATCAACAACTCAGCGTCTTTCTCGTCGCCCTCAACCACCAAGTCAGGCACTTGGATCTTCTCCACCTTCTCAGCACGGAGACGAGTCATCAAGTCGTGGTTCTCAGGAGCGGTAGAGATGGCACCCGTCTTGTTGTCCTTCTCCAAACCACCCAAGATATGCTCGAAGCCCTCACGACCAGGCACAGCCCAGTAACGTGAACCCTCCGCATTACGCATGTATGGTGTCCATGTACCCTTCATCTCAGCAGGCACGTATGGAGGATTGATGGCAGGGAACTCAGCCAAGTTAGGCAACTTGAAGGCACCTGAACCATTCGCCACATAAGCATCCGTCATCAAAACGACTGGAGTCATGTGCTCCAAGGCGATCTTACAAGCCATGTAAGCGGCATCGAAACAGTCGGTCGGAGAGGTAGCGGCGATCACCGGCATCGGAGACTCACCATTACGTCCGAACAAGCACTGGAGCAAGTCTGTCTGCTCAGACTTCGTAGGAAGACCCGTAGCAGGTCCACCACGTTGTACGTCCAAAACGACCAAAGGCAACTCCATGATGACCGCCAAGTTCATCGCCTCAGACTTCAAGCAGATACCAGGACCTGAAGTAGAAGTACATGCCAATGCACCAGCAAAAGAAGCACCGAGTGCAGAAGCACAACCAGCGATCTCATCCTCACATTGAACGGTTGTAACACCTAATGATTTATGTTTAGAAAGTTCATGAAGAACATCTGTAGCAGGCGTGATAGGGTAAGAACCGAGATACAGTTTCAAGCCAGCCTTCTCAGCTGCTGCGATCAAACCGTAAGCGGTAGCCTTGTTACCGTTGATATCCATATAGACACCCTTCTTAGCGGATTTCGTCTCCACCGTATAAGTGTGGGAAACAGAAGAGTGCGTGTTATGTCCGTAATCGTAGCCCGCTTGGATCACCTTGATGTTAGACTCAGCCACACCTGGTTTCTTAGCGAACTTCTCCTTCAACATGTTAGCGGCGATGTTCGTGTCGCGGTTGAACAACCAGCAGACCAAACCGAGGGCGAACATGTTACGGCACTTCAAGATAGCCTTAGGATCCATGCCTGAATCCGCCAAGCAATCCTTCACCATGGAGGTGATAGGAGCCGCGATGACATCGTTCTTGATGCCCATCTCAGCGATAGCGTCCAAAGTCTCGAAGTTAGCCTTCTTCAAATCAGCCTCCTTGAAAGAGTCCGTATCGATGATGATACAAGACGTAGGCTTGCAGAACTTATATTGCGTCTTCAAAGCGGCCGGGTTCATCGCAACGAGCACGTCGCACTTATCGCCCGGTGTGAAAACCTTATTAGCGCCAATGTGAACTTGGAAGCCCGAAACTCCCGTTAGAGATCCCTGTGGGGCACGGATATCAGCCGGATAATCAGGGAAAGTACAGATGTCATTACCCACTGTAGCGGAAATCGTAGAGAAAATGTTTCCAGCCAATTGCATTCCGTCACCGGAGTCGCCGGAAAAACGAACCACCACCTGGTCCAAATCTTCAACTTTTGCCATAATAAATATTGGTCTTATTTAAATTTTACGAATTTCGAATCCATGTTACGAAAGTGCAAATTTAGGAAAATATGCACAACCAACAAAAAGTTTGTATCTGTTTTGAATAAAAATCCTACAAATCTGGCACACTATCGCATATTTATACACACCATATGCAATGAAAAGATTGGCATGACCATAATCACCGTCATACCTAGTCTAAAATTACTGAGGCTGCACTAGGGTACCATTCCGCCAAATACCCTTTGCGATGACATGTCCTAAAGTATCGGAATAAACACCATAACCAGATGGAGAACCATTTTTGTACTCACCTTCATATTTCTTATCGCCATAGAAAGCGTATCCCTTTCCATCCATATAATTCCCGGCGCGCCATGTTCCCTTGAACTGAAGTTTTCCGTTGAAGTCATAGAATTCGCCTTCACCATCAGGCCTGTCGTTCACATAGTTTCCGACGTACCGACGTCCATCTTGGTAGTTAAAAACTCCATATCCCTCTTTCTTACCGTTAACAATCTTACCATCGAAGCCCCACTTGTAATTATATTTAATAATATAAACAGGATTGACCTTATTAACAGTATCCACCTTACCAATGGTATGGAGCACCTTGAACTTCTCCGGATATTTCTTCACGGCAGGATAGAGTGTCACATATGCATGCTTGAACCAGTTGTCCAAAATAATGTTTGTCGCATTAACCTTATTCAAATAACTGATGACCGTGTCCACCGACGCATAGTACGGGAAAGAGACGGACTTCTTAAACCCAGAATAGATATAATAGAGCTCTGGCTTACGACAGACCATCCTCGAACTATCCGGCAAGTTTTTGCCACACCAGTCCATCGCTTCATAATAATTCAAGAAATTCTGGTCGCCCACCATTTGCTTGTAAGAACATTTAGCCAATTGACGGTAGTTCGCCTGCGCTTCGCTCTGCAAAGGAACCAACCAAAAGAATGTAGCAATAACAACTATCACCGTCGCAATCACAGAAGAGTGAGACTGAATCCACCCCATCTTAATCTTAGATGCGAGGAACGACACAATGTTCCATATTCCATTCACAAAAAGGAATAATATCAATGGAACGATCGCCACATAGTAACGGACGCTCGTGTATTGCTCCGGCCAGAACAACAAAACGCCAAATGACACAGCCAAATAACTGAATAGGAGGAAGCCTCCCCAGCCCGTATGGATAAATCCGATGATGACAAGACCGAAAACAAAGAAACCAATCATTATGTCATACCCTGTGATCGGATCCTTCTTCTCGAAAGGCTTCGTCAACACCGTTTCCGGCATCAATTTCGTCAGGTAAGACTTCGCATTGCTATATACACGTTCAGACCAATCAGACCATGTCGTCATCACCTCTCCGTTACCTCCTTTTTTCTTGAAGTCACTAATATAATCGGTTTGCACATGCCCAATGGCCTGATTTCTCACCCCCCATGCGACCTTTGAGATTCCGAAAGGCAATAATACCAAAATGGCCATACATGCATAATAACAGAGCCCTTTTCGATAAGTGACGCTTTCCGTCGATTCTTCCTTCTTGGTTTTTAGATACTTATATCCCTTCCACAAAGCTAACGACATATACCAGCCGCATAATGCGAGAATCATCGAAATACCCATCGTTCTTACAAAATAGATATAAGCAATAGACAACAACATTGCCCCTAAGGCAGCAAAGTCCCACTTCGAATATTCCCGGAATGATTTCCTTCTGTGCAATAGAAGCGCCACAGATATGACAACCACCGTAAGGAACAGGAATAACATTTCACTCATCATAATGGTGGACCAGCGCAATAGGTCTTTCTGGAAACAAAACAAAATAGCGACAGAGAAGGCAAGTATAATATTATTCTTCGTGATTTTCTTCATCATATAAAATAACATGATGATGGAAAGGAAGAGCAAGAACCCATTCGCTTTCTTAATCGGAAGATAATTCCCATCCCTCGTGAAGTTCAACAAGGCACTAATGAAAGCCGGATAACCAGGAGGAAAGTGTGTATGAGGTTTCACCTCGAAACCCATGATGTCCGAGTAGCCCGTACCGTTGTGGAGGGATTGTCCCAAAGAATAGTACACGATATTATCACCATTCATGTCCAGCTTCTTGTCGAAGACCGCATCATAATTAATGTAGAAAACCACTGCGACAATGGCCAATAAACCAATATGGAAAAAACGATTGGACAAAACCATTTTCACTGCATCCATAAACGAACGTTTAGGCTGGGATGGCTTTTGTTGGCGCGAAGCGGAAGAATAATTCTTTTTTTGTTTCATATCTATTTCTTAAATCGGTACTTAACCAAGGTGTAGATGGCTTGCAATCCATCTCTCCAGCTAATTTTTTTCCCCTCCTCAATAGAGCGAGGGGAATATTCAATGGGTATCTCTGGAATGACATAACCCAATTTAGCGATCTTCGCTGTCACTTCAGGGCAGAACTCAAAACCCTCACATGTTAACGGAATGCTTTTCAGCAAGGAGGCGTCAAACATCTTATAACATGTCGGTTCATCGGTCAAATGCTGGCCATAGAGACAATTCGTTATCGCCGAAACGATCCGTCCGCCCCAATAAAAAGACATATAGGAATGCGAATTGCGTTTGTTCAGAAAGCGGGAACCATACACCACTTTCGCATCCTGCTCAACCATATACTGCAGAAGCGAAACCATATCGGTGGGATTATACTCTAAATCAGCATCCTGCACTATCATCACATCTCCCGTGGCGCAACCGATAGCTGTACGGATTGCCCGCCCTTTCCCGGAATTCTTTTCGTGTCGCACATATTGTAACGGAGTGTCAGGATAAACATGACGGAAGCGCTCCACCTCCTGCGGCGTATTATCGTACGAAGCATCATCCACCACTATCAATTCCTTCCCCATACCATATGGCAAGACTACTGCTTCTATCTTTTCCATAATATGGAAAATCGTCGTCTGCTCATTATAGGCAGGAATTAATATGGATAGGGTCGAATACATTCAGTTCTAAACTATTTTTTTTGCTATACTTCCGTAATTATACCGCGAAATTACAAAAATTTGAAATAGAATCAACTGACAGCGATGTTTGTTGACTGAAATACAGCATAAAATAAAAAAAGGAAAACATAAAAGTCACATGATTGAATGCGAATACGGAACATTGTCAATACGCATGTGGCATTCGCATGTCGTTTCAAGCCAGTTCGCGACAAATCATAAGATTGAGATAATGTCACGCAAGGAGGAAACCTCATACTTCACAGCCTCATGCGACACGAAGGATTCCGGATGGCGATTGAAAAAAAGGGCATCTATGCCATACTGCATCGCCCCCATTATATCGGTGGAAAAATTGTCTCCAATCATCAATGTCTCCGATGCGGAGGCCCCCGACACCCGGATGGCGTAGTCGAAATATGTCTTGCTCGGCTTGTTCGCCCCGGCATCCTCGGAAAGGATCACACCATCGAAAGCGTCCAACAGACCACAAGCCCTCAACTTGCGGTACTGCACCTCATGAAACCCATTGCTACACATATAAAGTTCATAGCCTTTCGCCCTCAAATAGGCCATCAACTCGTGCGCTCCTTCAACCACTCCAGGCTTGTCCGCACACATGTCCAGGAAAACATCGCTGACCTCCAAACAATAATCCCTCGTCGGCTCGAACGGTTGGCCCTTTGCGTCGCGACCCTCGGCCAACGGACGACGAAAACGCTCCACAATCAAGTAATCACGGTCTATCTCGCCCTTCGCATAGGCATCCCACAACTTCACATTCGTATCCCAGTAGGAACGATAAAAATCATCGGGCTGAGGAAAATATTTGGATAACTGGAAATGAGCGAACATCTCCCGCAAGGATAACTCGGCATTCCCGCGCGTATCATATAACGTATCGTCAAAATCGATGAATAAGGTCTTGTACATTTCGTTTCATAAAGAATATCATCACAAAGATAGAAATTATATTGAATCTTGATGCCTTTTTAATCATTTCACCCTCTCTATAAACACTACATTCCATAACAATACCAAATGTATTATTAATTCATTCACATTCATTTTTACACCAAAAAAATGGTTTTTTTATATAGATTTTATATGGATATATAAGAAAATAACCTTCCCACCGAAAAAAATAGTATTTATACATAAAAAATTTGGAAATTAAATTTTATTTGTATATTTGCAGCGGTTAAAAGTTGTCAATATATAGTATATGCTTATGAAAAACACGCGGACTATTCTATGGGCGGTAGTGTGTCTACTGCTCTTCGGATTTGTGAAAGTTTATGCTGCTCCAGATCCGAATTTCCACATTTATTTGTGTTTTGGCCAATCCAACATGGAGGGTCAAGGTAATATCGAAAGTCAAGACAGGACTGTCGATAGTCGTTTCCAAGTACTCTGTTCCTATGACAATTGCGGAAGCCGTAAAAAGGGGAACTGGTACGACGCAACTCCTCCTCTTTCATGCTGTGACGGAGCGCATTTAGGCCCAGTGGACTATTTCGGGAGGACACTGGTGAAAAAAATCCCTGAATCGATTAAGGTGGGTGCAGTCGTCGTAGCGATCGCCGGATGCGACATCCAACTCTTCGAAAAAGAGAACTACAAAAACTACCGTCCGGATTCCTACATGCAAGGCACCATCCAATCCTATGGGGGAAATCCTTACGGGCGATTGGTCGAGATGGGTAAGGAAGCTCAGAAAGTAGGTGTTATTAAAGGCATCCTATTACATCAGGGCGAGACCAACTCAGGCCAAAACAACTGGCCAAGCCGTGTGAAGGCAATCTACAACGACCTTATCAAGGACTTGGGACTGAATGCGGCCGACGTGCCTTTGCTCGTGGGCGAAGTGCTTCGTAGCGAACAAGGTGGACAATGCGGTGGCATGAATAGTATCATCGCAAATGTGCCAAGCACCATCCCTAATTCATACGTCATCTCCTCCCAAGGCCTGGGAAATAAGGGCGACGGCCTTCATTTCTCCTCCGCAGGCTACCGCACTTTGGGTGAGCGCTATGCGGATCAGATGCTGAAGGTGCTGAAATACGATGCGGCGCCTGGGGGTGGATCTAGCACAAGCGAGGGAGGATCTAGCACCAGTGAAAGCGGCTCAAGCACAAGCGAAGGGGGCAGTTCCAGCTCAAGCAACAACTGCGCACCGGATCCATGCTCCCAAAAGACCAAACATTCTGGCGGAACAACATACTCAAATAAACATGCGATGGAAAAAGTTGGCAACGGGTATCACGTTGAGTTGTGGAGCGAAAGAAACTCGGGTGCCTCTGTAACCTGCTTCGGCGGAAAAACGGACTGCGCATTCAAGGCTAGTTGGAACAACTCAGGTGACTACCTCGCCCGCGTAGGTTACTATGATGGGGCAGCCACCAAGAAAGTTAAGGACATCGCCCCAATTTACGCCGCTTACAATTATAGTAAGTCGGGTAATGGCGGTGGCTATTCCTACATCGGTGTCTATGGTTGGACAAAGAACCCGTTGCTCGAATACTATATCGTGGATGACTCCTACAACGGAATGGGCACCCCATATAATACCAGCCGAGTCGGACAATACTCAGCGGATGGCGCAACTTATACCCTCTACAAGGGAACAAGAGTCAACGCCGCATCTATCGACGGCGACGGGAAAACCTTCCCACAAGTATTCGCTGTCAGATCCAGCGCACGCCAATGCGGAACAATCAGCGTTTCTGAACACCTTGAGAACTGGCAGAAACTCGGCATCGACCTCGGTGGCATATACGACTGTAAGATTGTATGCGAAGCTGGGGGTGGATCGGGCTCCATTGAATATACCTACGCCACCATGTCCTGGAAAGGACAAAGTAGCTCCTACGGAGACCTTAGCTGTACAGGCGAGGGAGGCGGAAGCAGCAGCGGCGAATCCTCCCAATCATCCGTTCCACAAGGTCCATACAATAATAAGGCTGCTACTGTTCCAGGCACAATAGAAGCTGAAAATTATGATGTGGGTGGCGACGGAACCGCCTACAGCGACAATGATAGCGAAAACCGCGGAGACGCCAAATTCCGTGATGACGAAGGCGTGGACATCGTAAAAGGCGGAACAGGTAAGGCCATCGGCTATACCGCTTCCGGCGAGTGGGTGGAATATACCATCAACGTGACGGAAACCGCTAAATACGACATAGAGACCAACGCATCCAACGGGAGCGGAAGCATCGGATTCACAGTGTATGTTGATGATAAGGAGATCGCGGATTTCTCTGGAGACAAAACCGCCGATTGGGATACATACAGAAAACTAACGGAGAGCTCCTCGTCTGAAATTAAAGAAGGAAAGCATATCCTGAAGGTTAAGTTCACTAATAGCAACACCAACTTGGATTATCTCAAGTTCACTAAGGCAGGCAGCGAATCCGGCGGAGGCGAAACTGGTGGCGGTGAAACTGGTGGCGAATCCCATGGCGGAGGTTCCGTCAACGAGTCTGGCGTATATCCATTGAATTATTCCGTGGAGAACACTGGTGCGGACTGCCCTGAACCTTCCTCCCTGAACAAGAACAACCTCAAATCCAGCAGAAACCTTCCTAACCCATTCGAATGGGCGGACGGTAGCGGCAAGGTGACCGACTTCTGCGACTGGGCTTGCCGTCGTAACGAAATCAAGCGCGAGATCGAGTACTGGGAGATTGGCGAGAAACCTAAATTCGATAAACTGGAAGCTTCACTTTCTGGAAATACAATGACCGTGACTGTTTACAACGGAAGCAACAAACTTACGTTGACAAGTAAAATGTCCATTCCTTCCGGAAATGGTCCACACCCTATCGTGATCGGTATGGATGGAAATACT
>JAILLP010000034.1 GCA_024693065.1 Paludibacteraceae bacterium | reverse complement strand
TGTTAGACCCGACGTACTCCTTGAGGCAGGTGCCGTAAGGAGGAGTCATCATCACGGACAAATCGATCGGGTAAACGGTTCCGCTCTGCGCCGAGGCCAAAGTAGGCAACAGTGCGATCAGAAAAAGGGTGAACCAACGTTTCAACATATTCCTATCTAAATCTTTTTGTTTAACCGTCGCCGCGGGAGGCGGCGACGGTATGTTCCTTCGTTAAAAATTTTGCCAGTTATTATTCCGTTAGAATCTTCGGACTATGGATCAAGATCGTGGATCTCTGGTCGCGGCTGGTTGTCACGAACACGATGATGTAGTCGAAGTCGATGTTGTCGCTGAACAGTTCGGAGGTCAAGAAATCGCGTTTGAAGACATGTTCGCCGGAGATGACGGACCAATGGCTGCCGTCGTTCGGGTCGATCTTGATCGGGTTCTTGTTTATCATCGTACCGTCGACGCGGTAGATGTACAGGTCGGCTGCCATCTTCTCGGTGAACCTGACGGTGATGGTGACGTTATCCGCGAACGGGTTCGGGGATCCCTCCAGGCTGATGATCTGGAACTTCTGTCCGATGGAGTCCATCTGCGGGTTGTTCGGGTTGATCATCGCGGAGGTGTAATTCTTCTCGAGCCGATACTCGCATCCCAGGAAGAACGCGTTCATGTTGATGCAGTGCTGGGAGAGGAACTCCTTCATGCTCTTCTCATTCCTCAGGTCGATCGAGTTGTCCTCGACCTTGAAGAAGTTGAGGTGTCTTGCCTGGACTTCGGATATGTCGCTTCTGAGTTTGAAGTTCTTCCTGAAGAAGGAGTTAGGCACTTCCTTCTTCGTGTCCTTGGCTTGGTAAAGCCGATCCCTTTGTGTCGGGTTGCCGTCCAGGTCGTAGATGTACATTCTCTTGTCCAGCATTTTGACAGTGGAGTCTGGGCGGTTGTTCCTCGTGTTTGTGATGACGTACGACACGCTGTCGAATGTTTGTTCCGGGCTGCAGACGTCGATGAGAGCGACCACGTCGCCGTAGTCGTACCAGGAAGTCACCCAGAAGTCGAATGTGTCGACCTGTAGGTTGTCGTCCCTGAATTTGGTCTCGCCCTCCACGACGCATCCATGAGCATCCGTCACCTTCATTTTGAACAAGGAGCTGGAAACACCATTATCCACTGCTTTGATCGCATCGCAATTGTCGAATGCTTCGATTTCCTTTCCTCCTAGGATATGAGACAAACTGAATATGTAAGGAGCTGTTCCACCCTTCACATCCTTGAAGAACACGTTACCACCCTTTGTCACACTAGGTTCCTGGCAGGCGGTGGAAGCGTCGAAGGAAGCCTTCAGTGTATCTGGTTGTTTCACGATGATCTTCTCGTCGTAGGATGCGGTGTCACCCATCACGCTCTTGCAACCCTTTTCGTCGACAACCGTGAAGAAGAAGGTGTCGGCAGGCATGTTGTCCAGCGTGAGGTAATGGTTCGTGATGAAAGTGTCCACCGGAGCTTTCGTGGTGTCTGAAGGATCCAACAAACTTAATTTGAATGTCGTATCCTGCAACTTCAGTTTGGTGAAGAGAGCCAGCGTATCGTTCTTTCTCCATTCAGAGTTTCGGATGACGGTGTATGGTTCTGTTCCACCGCTGACGTAGAGCTCAATCTTACCATTGTTCAAACCGTTGCAAGTAGCAGGCTCTACACTCTTCCTTGATGACTTGAAGATAGGAATAGTGTCCATTACCGTTCCTTGCACGTATGTTCCGCAATGTTTACTGTTGTTCTCATAGACGAAGATTCCGTGTGTCTTAGACTTCATCTTCAAAGATCCCAATGCGATGGTGAACTCTCCGTTTTCAGGTTTGATTTCCTTGGAGAGGGTATCCATCTTGTACTCGCGGCAGTCGTCCAATGTGTCGTTCCTGCAGGATGAGATATATTCCACAATGGTATATGTCTCGTTTGCGTACGGTTTCTCGGAGAATACGACTTTCACGTCTGCGGTAGGGTCCTCAGGACACTTCGTGAGGGTCGAGTCGATGTGGAGTCTGAACTTCGAATTCACAGAGTACTTCTCGTCAGACTTGACCATACAACCTTGTTCGTCGAGCACGACCACTGTGTATAGACCTGGATCCAGGAATTGGCTGACGCCCCATCCTGAGAGTGTGTTCTTGTCGTAGTGGGTAGCCTCTCCGCCTCGGAATCCGTCGCTCATCTCACCCAATGATTTCACCTTTGCGGTGTCGCTGAACGTGAAGTTGTACTCACCCCAACCACCGCTGACGTAGGCGAGGATTTGGCGTTTCGAAGGATCGCACAATGCGTCGTCCGGGTTGAAGATTATAGAGTCGATCTTCAGCGGTTTCTCTGGGAGTTTCACCTCGAAGGTGTCTCGGTACTGACATTTCTTGGCATCTGTCACCAGCACGTCGTAGAAGCCTGGCGCCAAGTTGGCGATCGTCACCACGTTAGACTCGAAGTAAGTGCCCAATCTGTCGTGCCAGAAGCTCTCCAAGTGGGTGTTCGAGTAGACAGGGGTCTTGATGGTGTCTTTGCCCTTGTAGTATACCTCCTCCATGTAGTCCGTGCTGTCAGGGAACTCGATGTTGCCCATTGCGGACCAAGTCTTACTGTCGTGGTCTCGGTAAGTGAGCCAAGAAATCGTCTTGATGTCAGTCGTGTCATACAGTTGGTCGATTTTGTGATTTAATGCCACATCACCTTCCTTGTATTCCACGATGGTGTCTTTACCGTCGATGGTTTCATGTTTATAGAGACGGTTCGTGTCGTATTTATCCGTGGAATCGTGTGCGGAGAGGTACGAGTAGGATTTGCCGCCCCTACGAGGCGCCAATGATATCACACCGTCCTTGCTGGAGGAGCAACTGATTGGCATCACCTCTCTGAGCAACTGTACAGGAGCTGGCTTCTTCACCTCCGTGTCGTAATGGGTGACGTCGGTACATCCCTCAAGGTTGCTCTTGTACGTGAAGCGATAGGTGCCTGCTTCCAGATCAAGGTATTTATATTGGCCTGTTATGGCTCCTGCCGGATCCGGAGAGAAGTTGGTGAAGCTTATTGGTGAGGTGGACAGAGAATCCATCTTTCCGTATATTGGCACTTTTTCCGTCACAACCACCGAATCGATGCGGATGATGGTGTCAAATACCAGATTTCCTTCCTCATCCATCTTCTGTGGAATGATGGTATCGCTCGAATAGATAGTATCGTAGAGGAAGACGATTGCGTCGACCTTGAAAGTATCCTGCGAGTTGTACATGAAGGTGGTGTCGACGTGGATTGTCGTGTCATAAGGCTCGACCGTCGCAACGATGGTGTCGAACACCAAGATTGTGTCATATCGGATGACGATCGAATCCACCTTGATTGTATCCTGGGATTTTTTCTTGAATGTCGTATCGATGTTAATTATCATGTCGAGTGAATCGAATACAGCGACCAAAGAGAACGAGGTGTCAGGAACCAAGAACGTGGAGTCCTTCGTATCACCCGTGAGGCCCATGTAAGTCACCTTTGTCGTCGCGAATCCTGAGAATGTCGCATCGGAGTATCCTCCGGACACCTTCAGGGTTATCTTACCGTCGGCGTCGTATGGACAGTCGAGCACAAGCTTGGATTCGTCAGCGATCAACTCCATCTTGTATGGATCGATGCTCTTGACTTCCTGTTTGTCGTCCAGTTTGTCGCCGCATTCGTTGATGACTTTCGCAGTCCACAAACCGCTAGGTAATTGGAACATGGAGATGGTTGCCCTAGGCTGACCGTCCACGGTGTCCACCACGATGGATCCATCCCTTTGTTTAGGATAGACGTTCTCCGTGCCATTGTTGAAGTTCACCTGGTGTTGGTTTGTCCAACCATACACTTCGAAAGTGAGTTTTCCGTTTGGCTCCTTGAGACAAGTTGCATCGACAATAGACGATGGGTCTATCTTGACGCTCGGGATGTATTGATCCACATTGAAGTCTGCGGTATCCGAGTTGTTACATTTGTCTTTAACAATCAAGGTGTATGATCCACCACGCAAGGAGTCTACGTTGAAGTCGCCTACATATCCTGGATAATAGCTATCAGGCTTGACGTTGCTCTTGTACGTTCTGGTGGTAGGGTCGTTGATGTAGATGTTGGCTGTGTGAGTGTAAGTCCAACCGTCCACCAAGAATTTGGATTTTCCGTTCGGGATGAGACAGGTCATCGGCTTGGTCTCGAATTCAGATGCTATCCTCAACTCTTGCAGAGAATCCACGGTCACCTCGTTGCGGATAGGATCGACGCCCATGTCGCAATCCATGGAACCGAGTCGTGTGATTGCGAAGTACTTGCCTGGAGCAAGGTTTTCTGGCGTGATGAATGAACCGTCAGGGTTAAGCACGATTTCCGTGTAGATGGTGTCTTGTGAATCGATCATGCCATAAGCGATGGTTGCCGTGATCGCGAAATCCAACTCGGAAGAGAGTTTCGGTTTGATTACCATGAGACCGTTCTTCGCGTTGTGGCATTTCTCAGACTCGCCATATACCTTTTGGGTGATGGAAGGCAACTCTTGTGCTGAAGGCACAGTGAAGCTCTTGGTGTAGCGGTCGCAAGCGTGCGCATCGGATACGGTCAGAGAGTAGGTCTTGCCCTCCTCTGTCTGGAATGGGAATTCGCTGGTGCCGTTTATCTCCTCTGTGCCGTCGCTCCAAGTGTATGTGTAAGGTGCGGACTCGCCGGATACTTCCGGAATCAGTTTCGAGCCTTCGCAGTTACCCGTCAGCGTGTATTGGATGGCCAGTGTGTCAGGACCTGCGATTCGTGCATATTCGCCCACGCTATCGTTACATTGAGGATCTACGGATTTATAGTAAACGTAGTACTCACCCTTGCCGATGTTATCGTATGTGATCGTACCTGTTCCGTCGAACTCTTTCTCGTTCACGAATGCCTTGTGGTAGTTCTTGACACCTCCCTCGACGTTGAATCTAATCAGTGCGTCGGTTGCACGAGCGCAGGTTACTGAATCCGTTACAGTGTCGATGGACAGAGCCAATGGCTCGAGAACTGGGAGCGTGATTGTGTCAGTGTTTTTCTCGCTTCCGCAGGCATCCTTCACGTTGATGAAGTAGTGAGGACCTCCTCTCAGAAGTGCAGCTTGGAGTTCAGTCACATCGCCTTCTCCAACAGGTCTAATTGTGTCTTGCCCGTTCCTGGTCTTGCCGTCCAGTGATGTGATCAGGAACGCGTTATAGTCGTTCTCCCAACCTTTCGCCTTGCTGACAATCAAACCGTTAGGATTGGAAATACAGGTTTGTTCCTGACTGATTTCCACTTTCGCCAATTCAAATTGAACCTCCTTGGCTGAGATCGTGAACTCGCCCTTGAAGCTGTTCGTGTCCAAGCGGCAGCTCTCTGTTCCGTAATACACCTCGTATGAGTAAGATCCTGCGGCCAGGGTCTCAATCTTGAGTTCGCCGTTCAATGCGGCGTAGGTTCCAGCGGCCTTAGTCTCTTCCTTGGTCTTGGTGTTCGTTACCACGCAAGCGACGGACTGTTGAGTGTTGTCCGTAGAGAAGAGGACTCCGATGGTTCCGTTGTTCTTGTCGAAGCAAGTGATGTTTTTGGTGTATACGCTATCCACTTTCAGCTCGGAGAGTTGATCCACATTAGGAATAATCGACAATGTGTCAGGGTGGGAGAGACATCCTGTGGAATCCTCGACCACGCAGATGTAGTTTCCTGCGCTGACGTCGTTGAGATGGTTGGACGTGCTGTCGAACTGCTCGCCTCTAGGATCGGTCCAGTGATAGATGTATTTGCCTCGGCCGCCCTTAGCGTCCACCGTCACTGCACCCTCGGCACAAGCCGCACCGTTGCTGGTCAACGATGTCGACAATGGCTCAGGAGAGTAGATGGAGAACGATGCGAATACGGAATCCGAGCAAGCTGGATCGTATTTCTTGAACGTTGCTTGGTAATCACCGGCCGGCAAATCGTTGAACGAGAATGTGGAATCACAGCTGGAAGTCAATGTGGTATTCACCTCGTAACCTTTGTCGGACTTCAGGGTAAAGGTCGTCGCAACGCCAGACTTCACCTTGATGTTTGCGAACGCGAAGTCGAGTCCGCACTTCAGGGAGTCGGTTGTATAGTCGACCAGTTGCATCTCTATGGCGTCGCTCTCAGGCACGTCCACTGTGAAATGCTTGATGTCGAAGGCGTTTCCGCAGTCATCCTCCGCCTTGACGTCGTGTTCTCCGACTGCGATTGCGGAGAGTATAACCTCACCTTTCGCGGTGAATGCCGCATCGTCCTTATAGTCGACATATGCGTTTGCGTTGTTGGCTTCGCTCGATATGAGCTCGCCGTCAAAGTATATCTTCATCGATGGGTGGAATCCGTCCATCGGGATGGTCAACTCTGCGGAAGGCGAGTTGGCGCAAGAAGTGTAGAGTGTCGTGTCGGCCGCATTGGCGGTGTGGAGAGACTCGCGGTCTTTCACTTCGAGGACGACATCTTGTATGTTCGAGTTGACGCATTGGGATATCGGAGCGAACGTCATCGTGTAGGTTCCGATCTTGAGGTCGCTGATTATCTTTTCCTCCGTCAATGGGTATGACTGGCTCAAGATGGTGCCCACTTCGCCTTCGCCCGTGAGGGTGACAGACATGGCACCCACCATGTGGCAGCTTGTCGCGAAATAGATTTCTCCGCTGCCGCTGCCGTGGCATTTCGTCGGAGAAACCGCCACGCTATCCAAACGGAGAGTTTGGAATGGAACCACCTTCAATTCCAATGTGTAGAGCGTATCGGTTGAGATCACGCCCTTGGCGAATACCGTATCGAAGTGGGTCGCATCGGCCTCCAACTGAGAGGTCTCCACGTTCCAGCCATGCTTCTCGTAGTTTGTCCCGAGACAAACGGTGTCGTAGATGGCTATGGAAACGGTGTCGCGAACGCCGTCGAACAACTCGTATGCTCCGTAGCAGGAGAGATCCAGACGGGCCACGCCTCTAGCATCAAGTTTTACGGTTGTGTTCTCGATAGGGAAGCGTGCCAAGCTATGGTCAGGGAAGGAGTCTTTCATCAGAGCGACTGTCTTGACGAAACCTCCGTTATCCTTCAGGTTGGCAGTGAAGAGGCCAGTGTTGGCGTCATATGTTCCATCCAAATATAATGGCAATTGTTCAATCGGCAGTTTAACATCCAAGTCGGATGCGAAGTCTGCTGTTGATGGGTATACGTTGTACGCATGGTCCACCGTGGAGTTTGCGGACAGCTTGGAAGAAGCGTTGCCCGTGAAGATATTTCCACGCATGACTGCTTCGCCCAGACTGAGGGTGCATTCCTCCTTGTTATTGCCTGCGATGGTGTTATTGTACAAATATGATTTGCCGGAGAGGTGATCGATCGCGATTGGGGTCGCGGTGTTGTTGTCAGCGAACGTCGTGTTCTTGATGACCACATCACCGAGTGTGTTCTTGCTGTGGATAGCGTAACCTGCGTTCTCCTCGTTGGAGAGTATGCCCGTGAATGTGGAGTTCTCCACAGAGACGGAGGATAGATAATCCGCAAGAATTCCCACTGCGCTTCGTCCTTTAGCATCGAAGCTTGTCGCATTGACGAGCAATGTCTTCGTGGAATCCATGTTGATAGCGATGTCGAAGGTGTCGAACGAACAGCTGTCAACCACAACTTCCCTTTGTCCTTTGACATTGTATTGGATGCTAGACATGCGCACGTCGTATAGACCAACCGGTGATGCAGACCAACCTTCGATGTTCAGGTTGAATATGGAGTCGGCGTAGAATCGGGTCACGTATGCCGCGTTCTTCTCGTCATCCTTCTTGGCATTCTTCTTGAATCCACCGATGATCGTCACTGAGTTCTCTGTGGTTACCGAAGTGGCACCCGACAGCTTGTCCATCGCATAGGAACCTTCTGCGACATAGAATGTGGCGCCATCCTCGACGATTGGCAGACCATAGAGGAAGTCCGCACCGTTCATGGCGTTGTCCCAATCCGCACCGGTACCTCTTCCGGTACGTTCGGTCTTCACGTAGAATCCAGATCCATCGAAGCTTGGCGTTACATAGAGATGATGTTCAATCGTCATCGGGCATCCGATCACGTTGACTGAATCAGGACCGTAGATCTTGTAGTTGCCGACCGTGTCGTAGGTGATGCCCTGGAATGATCCTCCGATCTGGATGGTGTCCATCATCACGAGCGTGTCAGGTCTGCAATCCATCTCGTAGGCACCCATGCAGGTCAGGGCGTTACGATCCCTGCCAGTCTCGTCGATGGTTACGACCGTCTCCTCCAAAGGCAAGCGGATGAATGAGCCGTTCGGCAACTTGTCTTCCAAGACCTCGATGATGGTGGTGATGTTCTCTTTGGAAGCTAACTTATCCACGGCGAAGAACTTATCGTCCTTGAGGGAACCTTCGAAAATGCCCACCAAGTCTTTCGGCTCCACCAACAGGTCGTGTTCGCCCAACTGGCAGATGTTGCCTGTGGTGTCTGGGTTATAAACATATAGGTTGTAGTCGGATACGACTGGAATGACTTCTTTGCCGTCATCGTTTACGAATCTGAAGTTCATGTTGAAGACATTACCCTTCATGACCGTCTTGGCGTAGTCCGCCAATTCGATTGCGTTCGTGTAGCCTCTATTGAGAGAGAACGTATTGTTATAGAGTTCCACATGCATGTCCGGATCGTTCACCCAACGAGGGAATACCGACAATGGGTTCCTGACGCTGTTGAATGTGGAGTTCTGAATGCGTACTCTTCCGTATGGAGCGTAGAATGAGCATCCATATGAAGTATTGGAGAATGAACATCCATCCAAAAGGAATTCGTTGTATACCTTCTTGTCTGAATTGGATGTCTGGCAGACGTCCGCATAGAGTATTGTGTCGAAGCGGCAGGATTTCAGGCACAAGGTGTCTGCGCCGCTGTAGATAGCCACATAGGTCTTGACGAACGAACAGCTGTCCAAATAGAATGATGCTTTGACAGAGTTGTTGGCTGAATAGAGGCTCAGTGCGGCGCTACTTCCCTTGAACATAGGGTAGTTGCCCTTCATCGTCAAACCGTACAGATGGCATGAACCGGATTGTTTCATCTGCAGATCCATCACGCGGCTAGCGTTGTTGTTCAAGCCTTTGACATCCCAGTTGATGTAATCCTCTGAGGAAGGAGTATACACATCGTCCTCCGTCAAGTCGGCGGACAAGATTGTCGCGTATTTCGTCGCATCCGGCACGTCTCCTTCCTTAGCGTTCGGAGGATAAGCACCTATCACGTTGATAGGGCGGGATGTCGTGTAGGCCACACCTGACGAGTTGGATATCTTGCCGGTCCAGTCGAACATTGGGTGGTAAGTACCTGCGGCGATGTGGAATGTCGCGTCTTTAGGCACGATGGAGAAGTAGCGTGCGAATGTGGTGTCGCCCATCGCGTTATCCCAGTCTTTACCGGAACCGTCTCCGTGGGAGCGGGTCTTCACATAGTAGTCGACATAGGTAGGGAACTCGAACGCACCCACGCAGCTTGTATCTTTTCTGAGGTATCCTCTCTGGTCGAAGTCGACGGCGCGGGCCTCCGCAGGAATGGAAAGCACGGCACCTCCGTCGAACAATGATTGGAACAGAGCCACGGTCGGTGTGTAACCTCCGTTGTCGCGTGTAGTAGGGAGGTATATGTCATCGTTGCCGTAGTATTCCTCACCGTCCAGTATGTAAGGAACATCCGTGTTCTTCATGGCCATGTCATGTTCACCTTTTGCGGTCGTGAAGTCAGACGAGAAGATGTTGTAGTCGCTTGAAGTGATGGTGGCGTTGCCTTCCATGGAAGACTTTCCGTTCGCCACAATCATGTTTCCGAAGAGTTTCATCTTGGAAGACTCGTCGGTGAATGTGAACACGGAACCCGTATGTGTGGATTTCGGTTCGATGAAGTTACCTGCTATCGTATTATTCGTGAGGTCCAGTTCAGAAGATTGGGACACGAATACCGCACCCTCGAACGCCCTGTTCTTCACGATGGTGTTGTTGACGAACACTGCGGAAGATTGATCCAGGTAAGCGACGGCACCTTTGGCGCCACCGTTTTTGCATATTGTGTCATGCGAGAAGTTCTCGTGGATTGTAGAGGCGTTGACGTCCAATTTCGTGTTGGTCACGTTGAATACCGAGCCGACGCAAGAGAAGTTCAACGAGAACTCCGAGTTGGTCACCTTGATGTCGGCGTCCTTCGCATAGATAGCGGAGGAGAGGTTCTTTGTGACGACACAACGGTCCATTGCCAGGGCGGCGCCCTCCTTCAGGGATATCGCTCCATCTTCGGTGTTGTTCACGCCGGAGAAGGTGATGCCGAACAGAGAGACGTGAGGTTGACCCATGATGTGGATCAGCGTAGGCTCGTTATCTCCGAAGTGTCCGTTCGTCGGGAGGTATTCGTTCGTGTAGAAGTACATGTTGTCGTTATCCCAGGTGTCTGCGGACAGTTTCGTCGTGTAGGCTTCCGGAACGGAAGGCGTACCGATGGTAGTGACAGTGTCAGGGTAACCTCCGATGATCGTCACGCTCTTGTTGATGATGTAGGTGAGGCCATAGAGTGGGTCTTCGACATCGCAGTGGTAGGTACCAGCGGCGACGTGGAAGGTATCGTCGTCATAGACGAGAGGGAGGTATGTGGCGAAGTCTGTCGGAGACATGGCGTTGAGCCAGTCGGATCCATCGCCCGTACCGTCCACCTTGACGTAGTAACCGCCGTCCTTTTTCTCAGGGCGTACCGCCAAGGCGAGGGTGACGATGCTGTCGCAGCCGCTCTCCAGCTTGATGGTGTCAGTAAAGGTGTGGACACCCACTTTTGCGGTCAGCGTCGACAGATCGTTTCCGTTGAAGGAGTAAGGATCTCCGATGGTCACTGTGTCGGTCACCGTGCTCTTAACGGCGGAACATTTTATTTCGTACGCACCCATGCAGGTTGGATCCAGACGGGTCTCGCCTCTTTGGTCGGTGGTGACCACGGTCTCCGTGAGCGGGAAGCGAATGCTGGTGCCGTCAGGGAGTCGGTCGGATTTAAGCATTACGACAGGGGTGAAGTCTTCACCTGTTTTCAACTCTGGAGTGAAGATCCCTGTGGTTGGGTCGTAGGTGCCAGCCATTAAATCGAATAATTCTTCATTCCTGTTTTTAACGCCAGAAAAATCTTCTTCGCAACTTAATGTTGCCAAATAATCTGTGTAATAAGCTGAAACTATATTTTTCTCACTAGGGATGCTCAAGCAACCGTTGCCATCGTTGGTCGAGAATAAAGGTATAATGTTGTTCTCTACAACAATATTCTTCGTGTCTTCGAGTTTGATTGTCTCAAGGACACCGTCTTTAGTCATTTTGTTCCCCAATAAGATATTTCCCTGAAGTATGGATGAGGAATCTATATTCATCACATAATCTCCATTTAGAGTATTCCCCGTTATCGTGTTGTTGTACATCTTAACAACGGATTTTTGGTTGGATGAAAGAAGTTTATTCGCTTCATTGCCTATAATCGTATTGTTTTCGATATGAATATTGGAGTTTGTAAGCGTAAACAAAGTATCAGTCGTTTTGTTGTCGTAAATCGTTGAATTAGTCAGTGAAATACTATTATTGTAGTAGAGCTCGGCTATTTTACAATTGCTATTGTTGGTGAATACGCACTTATTGACACTTGTGTGTGGATTTCTATCATAAGTAACTTGGTAGTATGCGCCAGTTTGGTATTCAGAGATTAGATCAACGTTTTTATTGTTTTTGAAAGTTGTCCTTTCTATCCTTATAGTGTCGTTGGCATTATTCCATATTGCTGCACCTCCCTCATTCCCATCGAACGTTGAATTGCTGATATAACCTTTGTCGGAGAATTCGATAATTCCGGTATGCTTGCTGTCCTTTATGCTTGTCCAGTACACATTTGCATGGAATATGTGATTCTGGGAGAATTGACAACTGTCAATTTTTGATTCCTCGTGACAATTAATGACGCCTCTTAGTCTAGTGACATCTCCGTATTTGTAGAATGAGTTGTCGTTTATTTTTACATGTTTGAAGCTGAGGCTAGTATGAACTGTCATAATAATGAGCTCTCCCACATTCCCAGTAATATTTACATTCTCAAAATCGACACGGTCTAATTCCATTGTAAATAATTTAAATGTGTTCTCTATGACATCTGTTCTGACAAACTTGATGTTACATGAGATTGGTATTAGATACTCATTTTGACAATGAGTGATTTTTGAATCGAAAAATGCCAATGAGATATTATCCTGGCTTGATGTCGACGACACCAATATGTTATCTTGGTCAAATGTACATTTGGAAAATGTAACAGAATCAGCTTGATTGTCGACATTTAGAACGTCTTTGGCTGATTTGAACATAATCCCATCAAATGCTATTTTCTTAGAATCCATACGGAAGAGCGTATCGACGTTGTCCTCTGTGTTTTTATTAACGAATATAGCTCGACCATCGATAAATGTGGAATCCTTCAAATAGTCATCGTCTCCCAAATCACCGCTAAATATGGTATGATACTTGGTGTAATCGCTAGTGGCATCATTTGCGGTGGCTTCGTTGGAATAACCACCTTTGATGGTTATATTACTATTGATTAAATATGTGAGTTGTGAGTGGTCATTCGTTTTTGCTAAATTATAGTCATACACTGGCTTATACGTACCCTCCGCCACATAGAATGTAGCCCCGTCCGGAGCCAACGACAAGTAGGTGGCGAAGTCAACGCTGTCCATTGCGTTATCCCATGTGGAGCCGTCGCCTGTACCCCAACGATCCATCTTGACGTAGTAGTTCTTTACGGTGGAGTCTGGTTTGACGTAGAGCGTATGGAGCGCCACACTGCTGCAACCATCTGTTCCTGGGATTTTCTCGACGATGTCGTGTCTTCCCACGGTGGTGTATACTATGTCAAGGAATTTATCTCCCACATAGATGGTGTCGTTGGTGAGTGTGGTGTCTGGAGTACAATTAATCTCGAATGCACCCATACATGTTGAATCCAAACGATCCATATCCCTTTGATCGGTGTAGACTACGGTCTCCTTGAGCGGGAAGCGGATTACTGTGCCGTCCGGTAACGCGTCGCTCTTCAATGCCGCAATTGGCGTGCTTCCTTCGTAGATTTTCAACTCAGGGGTGAAGATGCCTGTGGATTCGTCGACTGTGCCGTTGAAGAGACTGGTGATGTCATCCGTGAATATGTTCTTGGCTAATACATCGTCTGGGATAGAGGCTCTCTCTGATCTCACAAAGACATTGTACCAAATGCTATCCTCGTCGAATCCACGTGATAATACGTCTCCTATGATGTTTCCGATCAAAGCGTAGTTTCTGAGAGATCCGCCCACCAATGAGGTGGCTGTGGTTTCGTTGGCGATAATCGTATTGTTATATATATATACATTCGCCGCGGATGGATAAACCGAGAAGAGCCCGTTCTTTAATTTGTTGGAGGCAATGGTGTTGTTGTAAAGTGTCAGTTCACCATAAGGCGTATATATCAGGTTACCTCCTGTCAACTCGTTCTGACGGAAAGTGGATGCTTCAATCAATGATGTTACCTCTGGCAAGTGTATGAATTCACCGGAAATTTTGTTGCCGAAGAAATCACATTTGAAGATAGTTGTATTCCCATCATGAATGTCCATCAACGTGTGTGCCGAGTTGTTGTTGAAGTTCGTCTCTGAGATGATGATTTCGTCGTTGTCTTTTCCGTACAGATGTATCAAGTCGTCGTCAGACGGGATGTTGTTGCCTGTGAAATCTGAGTTCCAGATTCTCATGCGTGCTCTCGTCTCTTGATCTGTGTTTTGACAATAGAACAATCCGCCTTCATTCCCTTTGAACGAACATCTTGTCACGTCTAATCCTTGGTCGAACCCATATACCATCATTTTGGTGGAGTTGTCCGTTATCGTGTCGTTGGTAAATTCCGCCGTGTGGTTCACCATGAAGAAGATGGAATCCATCTCGTTCCCTTTGATGGTGCTGTTTTTCACGTGCAGTTCATGTGTGTATATGGCATACGTGTTGACATCTTCTTCCGTTCCCTTTACTTTGTTTCCTTCGAGCAGGGAATTGTTTAGGTGTAATCCCATGGAAAAGTTGATGATTCCACGGTGTCCCATCTCGTTGTTCTTGATTGTCGAATTCTCAAAGACAATTGGGTCATTAGCGAAGAACATAAGCTCCGTTAATTTGTTGTCTTCAATTGTACAGTTGATGATCGAGTCTTTTGAATTTCCAGTATATGGCAGTTGGCCTAAAACTTGGCATTCGTTCGATTGGAATGTACAATTCTTAAGTGTCGTGTTGGAGAGGATTGGCTTCTGATATTCCCCGCCACTGGATCCACCTAAATATATGCAATAATCGTCATCCATCTTGTTTTCCACAAAATCGCAATTCTCCAGGTGGGCATGCTTCCCATACACATAAAATGGTGTCACTTGATTTCCCTTGAATAGGCAATTCTTAGCAACCACGTCTAAATCAACCGCAAATAAGATTTCTGATAACGCATAATTGTTCTCTATTTTGCAGTTTTTCAAGGAGAGGTAGGAGGTGCGTTGAGTAGTGGTGCTTCCATTAATCTCTATCCGATTAAAACTGTTTGTGTACTCAAAATCCTCAAAGATATAGGTAACATCCTTATCTTCAGTTGCCTTGCTAAGGATGCATCCCATACCTTCTGAAATTTTCGTGTTGGAGAACACGATGGAGTCCGCTCCAAATATTTCAAAGAAACCGCATTTGTTGTACGTGCAATTATTCACCTTTACTGTTGCAGGGGACTCTAACAAATAGGTTGGTTGCCCTCCTAAGTTGGCGAATTTGGTGTTCTCTATGGTAATGTTTATGTTCGGATTGATGGATTTTATACCGATTCCTCCACCGTCCAGGTATACGCCATTTAAATTGAAGTATTTCTGTTTTCCGTTGTCCTGGACAGGGGAACTTGATGGATAGATGCTCCCATAGCTTGTGTTATAGTATATGCCTTCGGTTGACTGTGCCAGTGAGAATATCGCCCCGGCGTCATCGTCCGTATTCCCACCATACCAATCAAAGGAATATCTGGATTTCCCTTCAGAGTCAGTGTTTGTGACAAGTGTGTCAATTACCATCTTGTTGTTTCCCTCTATATCACCCGAGAAAATGGTTTTGTATTGGCTTGGATCGGCCACGGCTCCGGTTTTTGCATCTTTCGAATAACCACCGTTAATTGTGACATTGCTTTGAACAAAGAATGTGGCTTCTTTCGGGTTGGAAGATGGCGTTTCCATTCTGTAATTATACATTGGTTTGTACGTACCTTCCGCTACGTAGAAGGTGGTACCATCTTCTACCAACGGCAAGATTTGCGCAAAATGTATACTGTCCATCGCATTTTCCCATTTGGAGCCATCTCCCGTTCCCTCGCTTACTGTCTTTACGTAAAAGTTTCCTGACAGATTATAGTTGTATGAGTCGGAGAATTCTGAGATATATTCATCTTTTACAGCACTCGCAAAAACTGCATACCCCTTTGGCGCACCATTTCGAATCCTTAATCTCACTTCGAAGTTGCCATCTGCGTCTGTGCTATCTGCGCCCATATACTCGATGGCGTTTTGGTTGTTCCCATCTGTTGCATAGACGTATATCCGAGCCTTTCTGTCATAGTCAAGTTTACCAGAAACGTTGACATAGCCGTTCTCTGGCAATGATACATTTGTGATGGTTGGAGGCGTAGCTATTGCATTCCTGTAGGAAGAGTTATCCATCGCCTTGGCTCCTGCTGGTGTGTTAAGGTATAAGTTTGATGTATAATTTTTTTCGAAGGATGATTGAACTGCCATTTCCAGTTTATATCCTGATTGCTTGTTGCCAATGAATTTGTTGTTGCTCAGGTCATTTGCTTCCGTTCCTTGAATCCATAATCCAATTTCATTATAGGCAAGGATATTTCTCCGCATTTCCAACGTTTCATTTGCATTTTTGTCGACATATACTCCGACACCATTCCCCAGTTCTGCAAGTGAAGCGTTCGTTCCAATATAATTGTTGCTTAGTGTGACATTAGGTTTCCCTGTCATATCAATACCATATTGCTCGTTTCCTGATATGATGCTGTTTTCCACGGTAATGGCTGCCATGTTGTTCATATAAATGCCTGTCTTGTTCCCCTTCAATGTGGGATCAACGCCATCTTTTCCTATTACACATTCTGTTATGAGTAAAGTTGCCCGGCCGATATTGACTGCTGTATCGGAACCTGACAAAATGCAATTCGAGATAGAATCCACTGTCACCGAGGTTTGGGCGTGTATGCCATATTTTTTATTGTCAAGTATACGACAACCGTCGATGCGATGAACTGTGCCATAATCTACTTCGATGCCGATAAGGTTGTCTTTTATTTCACAATTCGATATCAAATCAGTCGAATATCGACTTGTTATGCCGGTCGCACCGTTCTCATATATTTTACAATTGTCAATGGATTTTATGGTGTTGGTGCTCGCAGAAGTTATACCATGTTCCCTATTCCCATGTATTTGGGAGGATTCGATTTTCCCCAAACTGTTTCCATTAATACCAGAAAGACAATCGTGGATGTTACAATCAGACATGTAATTAATACTATATCCCGTATTGTTTATGCCATCACCCGTGCAATCTTTTATTTCAGTTGATATGATTGAGTCTATGCTGGTGTTGTTGATGGCATTCTTGCAATTGTATATTAAGCAGTTGTCGATAAGGTTTACTGAGCCGCTTAATTGTATTCCATATCCGTTATCGTTTGTGATGGTGTCATTCACTAACCTTAATTCCGTACAATTTCCTGTTATTCCGGATTTTAGGCGAGATTGTTCGAGGGTAGATATGCCAGAACTTGACATCGACAATGTGTTCTCGACGGTCACTTTAGACATCTTTTCCACGGAGGTGCCGGTCAAACTTAATTTCTCAATTTGTAAATTTCCGAGATCTTTCACGGAAGAGCCTGTGAAGCTTAACGACTCAATTTGTGACTTCCCGAAATTGTCTATCGTCGCATTAGTGAAATTAACATTCTTGAATTTGTTGTTGACGAATTTCGTCGTTGAGGAATAAATTCCAATATTACCATCCGTAGCGGTACAATTGGAGAGTTCTTTGAAATCGATCATTCTTAACTCGATTGGAGTGCTGCAATTCGTAAATGAGCATGCTGTTATTTTCCCTCCTATGGAATTTGTTGTTGCAGATGATGCTGGATAATGGCCAATGGCTATTTTTGTGTCGGAGAAAGAACAACTATCAATAGTATTTATGTTCCCATACATGAAGATTCCATAGGATTTGATTTCTTTGAAATCACATTTGTGAATTTTTCCTGCGGCTTTTAATGCTCGTATACCTGTGTCATAACCAGTAAATGAGCAATTTGACACGGTTCCAATCGAATCATTAAAATAGAGGGCTTGAGAATAGTCATCCCCCACAAAATCAATGTTTGAAACTTCTCTGACCATAGCGTATGGTGCGGCAAGTTCTTTAATTTCAATGGTTGTTCTTTGACTTCCACCCCGTATTGAAACTATGCGGCTAAACACGAGTTGCGTATCCGCTGCGTGAACAGTATTCTTGGCTGAAGATGGCAGCTGGAATGTCACAATCGCCTCGTCCGTTTCCGGTAACTCGTTTATTTGGGATACAATGTCACTGAGAGTTCCTGAACCCTTTTTTGCTGACGAAGTTACTTTAAAGGTGTGCACTTCGGCAAATGAAAAAACACATGCCGCGATTAATGCTACAGTTAAAGAAAAAATTCTTTTCATACTATGTGATAATCTTTTTAAGATTGTAAGTTACTTTAATAAAAAAATATATGGTTTTCGTACATGCATACCTCACACACATCTGTGAATCTCAGCATATAAAAAACTCCCTGTATATACATAAATCAATTTTTTTATGCTTCGTCCTTGACATCACATACCAAAAACAACACATAGGCATTTACCAATAGAATGTGACAAAATTTATGAGCATATGCTGTTCGTTGACTTTAAAGATTAATCGCAAAGAAAGAATCCACATGGTTTAGAGAGGAAACATCCTGTCAAATTAATATCCTTTATTTTTCAATAAACCTGATAAATTAGCATATTTAACACATTACCTGTCCTTTTTTCTAATGATTATCTCCTTTTCCTATCGGATGCGAAGCATAATTTTCCTTAAAAACGGATGCAAATTTATAAAATATTTCGTTATCGGGTGGAAAAATTGATAAAAAATTTATGCTTAACGTGGAATTTTTATATGATTGTTTTTGCTTTTCTCGTTGGAAATTTTATTAAAGTTTGTTGCGAAAAATGTGCGGTGACATCCGTGCGGGAGGAGGAACTCCGCTATGGGTGTTGCGTTTTCCCTGCATATTAGTTCCTCTGGTATGCCCTGAAATCTCGTTGTTTATTTGTACTTTCGCGGTGAGATTTATTCACTACTAACAATTCTAGTATGCGTCGACAAATAATATGTATGGCATTGGCCCTTTCGATGGCCTCTTGTGGGTCTTCGAAGAAAGTGGCACAATCTGAAAGTGGAGAGATGTCCACATCCACTCCTTCCGATGTGGAAAAAACGGTTGAGAAAGTTGATACGGTTGCGGAAAATAGTTCTGCGCCAATTGAGGGCAAGTTGTCCGAACGCACATCCTTCACTGTGAAGGATGTCGTCTTCTCGATGGTGAAGGTGAAGGGCGGTTCCTTCGTGATGGGGGCCACGCCTGAGCAGTCGGGTGAGGCGACAGCGGAGGAGAAACCAGCGCACAAGGTCTCGTTGCCCGATTACTGGATCGGCGAGACGGAGGTGACCCAAGCGCTTTGGACGGCGGTGATGGGTTCCTGCCCTTCCCAACTGCAGATGAAGGGGGATAGCCTCCCTGTGGCTTGCGTTTCCTGGGATGCGTGCCAACAGTTCATCGCTAAGCTGAATGCCTTGACGGGCAAGGCATTCCGTCTGCCTACGGAGGCGGAGTGGGAGTTCGCTGCCCGTGGGGGTGCGGAGAGCAAAGACTACAAGTACAGCGGTGGCAATACGCTCGACGAGGTGGCCCGTTGTGATGTCTATGCCTCTGATTTATACTACAATGTGGCAAGTTATCGCCCGAACGAGTTGGGCATTTATGATATGAGCGGCAATGTCGCCGAGTGGTGTGAGGATTGGTATGGCGCCTATGCGGAAGGCGAACAGTCCTCTCCGAAGGGCCCTAAGTCGGGCGAGGTGCGCGTTTCCCGTGGCGGAGGCGGCACGTTGGGCGCACCGTTCTTCCGTGTCTCATCCCGTGATGGCGGCGCTCCTGGGCGTTGGTTCTATCATGTTGGTTTGCGTTTGGTGGCCTCTGCGGATTGACGCCTGCGAATCAGTCGGTTAGCGTCTCCCATCGGATCTCCTCGTCTCGCTTGAACCAGGTGAGCTGCTTCTTCGCGTAGTGGCGGCTGTTCTGCTGGATCATCTGCCTGGCGTAGTCTAAGGTCCAGTTGCCATCGAAGTATTCGAACAACTCCTTGTACCCCACGGTGTTGAGGGCGTTGAGCTCTCTGTGGGGATAGAGTTGTCTCGCCTCTTCCACGAGACCCTCCTCGAACATCTTGTCCACCCTTTTGTTGATGCGCTCGTAGAGCTCCTCCCTTGGGCGGACGAATCCTATCTTCTCTATTTTGAAGGGACGTTCCTTCTTGTTCTCCGTGCGGAACGAGGAGAATGGTTTTCCTGTCTGCAGGCACACCTCCAAGGCATGTTTGATGCGCTTGTGGTTCATCGGGTCCACTTGCCTATAGTAGGTCGGGTCGAGCATCTTCAGCTCGTTGCGGAGACTCTCCACGCCCTCCTCGGCCAACCGCTGGTCCAGCTCCTTCCGTAGTTCCTCGTCTATCTTGGGGATGTCGTCTATTCCCTTGCAGACGGCGTCGATGTAGAGCATGGAGCCGCCCACCATCAGCACGGTGTCGTGCGTTTGGAAAAGTTCCTCGCACTTGGCGAGGGCCTCTATCTCGAATCTGCCGCAGCTGTAGTAATCGAAGATGGAGAGGTTGCCCACGAAATGGTGGGGCACCCGTTTCAGCTCCGCCTCGGTGGGCGCCGCCGTGCCGATCTTCATCTCCCGGTACATCTGCCTGGAGTCGCAGGAGATGATTTCCGTGTGCAGTTCTTCCGCCATGCGGAGGCTCCGTTCCGTCTTGCCCACGCCGGTGGGACCTAGTAGAATGATCAGTTTCTTTTCCATGAGGCGAAGATACAAAAAAAGCGTGGGGGATGCCCACGCTTTTTGCATATTGTCGTACTTTTGATTAGAACCAACGTACGTAGCAGAAGTCTTGGCGGTGAGCCAAGTCCTTGTTGTTCGGGAACATACGGAAAGCGTATTTGAATGTTCCGGAGCGTGAAACCCTATCCTCCAACTTGAAGTAGAGTCTCGTGCCCTCCTCTTTCACAAGCTTCATCTCCTTCACCTCGTCGATCTTGTCGTTGTTGCTGTTGTCTTTCATCGTGGAGACGAAGTCGATGCCTAACTTATTGTCGTTCAATCCCTTGGTGTCTACGATCACCTCGGCTACGTATTTGTCGCCCACCTCTGGGTTCTCCGTCAGTTTGTCGGAGACGGTAGCGGATACGATTTCTATCTGATCCCAATGCTCAGCGACCTTCTCCTTCCAAGCTGCGATCTCCTTCGCCTTAGCGAAATTGTTGTCGATCAGCTTGTTGAAGCGTTCGCGCAGTGGGTTGTAGAACTTCCTCGTGTAATCGTCGATCATACGCTTGGTGGTGTAGTTCGGAGCGATCATGGCGATGGAGTTCTTGATGGTCTTCACCCACTCAGGAGAGTAGCCCTTGCTGTTCGTGGCGTAGAACATAGGGATGATTTCGTTCTCCAGGATACTGTAGATCGTTGCGGCATCCAGCTGGTCTTGGTGACCTTGGTATTCGTAGGTACGTTTCTCGGTCAATGCCCATCCTGCGCCCTCGCGGTAGCCTTCCAACCACCAACCGTCTTTCACGGAGAAGTTGATGACACCGTTCATCAAGGCTTTCTCGCCGGATGTTCCGGATGCCTCGAGCGGACGGGTAGGGGTGTTCAACCAGATGTCCACACCGGAGATCAGACGTTTCGCCAGAGCCATGTCGTAGTTCTCCAGGAAGATGATCTTGCCTTGGAACTCAGGTTGGCGGGAGATCTCCACGATTCTCTTGATCAGGCCTTGTCCCGCGCCATCCGCAGGGTGAGCCTTACCAGTGAAGATGAATTGAACCGGGCACTTAGGGTTGTTGACGATCTTAGCCAAGCGCTCCAAGTCCGTGAAGAGCAGGTGCGCACGCTTGTAGGTGGCGAAACGACGGCCGAATCCGATGGTCAAAGCCTCTGGATTGATGCTCTCCAATATCTTGATGATGCGGGAAGGATCCCCTTGGTTCCTCAACCAGTTGTCTTGGTATTTCACCCTGATGTAGTCGATGAGTTTCTTCTTCAGGGATTTCTTGATGCTCCAGATCTTCTCGTCCGGCACGGAGTATATCTTCTCCCAGATGGCCATGTTGGATTGGTCTTTGTAGAAGGATGGGTCGAAAGTCTCGATGTAGAGTTTCTTCCACTCGTCCGCAGCCCAAGTAGGCATGTGCACACCGTTGGTGACGTAGCTGACGTGAGACTCCTCAGGGAAGTATCCTTTCCAGATGTTGGAGAACATTTTCTTGGAGACCTCGCCGTGCAGCCAGCTCACACCGTTCACTTCCTGGCAGGTGTTGCAAGCGAAGACGCTCATGGAGAATTTCTCCCCCTTGTCGCCAGGGTTCTCGCGGCCGAGATCCATCAGTTCGTCCCAAGAGATGTTCAGTTTCTGAGCGTAGTGGTACATGTATTTTCCGAAGAGACCCTCGTCGAACTTGTCGTGACCCGCAGGCACTGGTGTGTGCACCGTGTAGAGGGAAGAGGAGCGAACCACCTCGAACGCCTCTTGGAAGCTCAATCCCTTTTGGTTGATGTAGTAGTTCAGACGCTCCACGTTGATGAGCGCGGCGTGACCCTCGTTACAGTGGAAGGTGTCGTGTTGGATGCCCAATCTGTTGAGCAACAGCACACCACCGATGCCGAGCATATACTCCTGCTTCATTCTGTTCTCCCAGTCACCTCCATAGAGCTGGTGGGTGATGGAACGGTCGTATTCAGAGTTCTTCTCGATGTCGGTATCCATCAGGTATAGGCTGATTCTTCCGACAGAGACCTTCCAAACGTTAGCGTAGATGGTACGGTCGAAGAAAGGCACTTCATGTACGAGCGGGTTGCCGTTCTCGTCCTTTACTTGGCTGATAGGCAACGTGTTGAATATCTGAGGCTCGTAGTTGGCGATTTGCTCACCGTTCATGGAAAGAGTTTGGGTGAAGTAGCCATATCTGTAGAGGAAGCCGATGGCGGTCATGTTGACGTTGCAGTCGCTCGCCTCCTTCAGGTAGTCTCCCGCGAGCACGCCCAAACCTCCTGAGTATATCTTGATGATGTCCGTCAATCCGTATTCCATGGAGAAGTATGCCACGGAAGGCTTTTTCGGATCCTTCGGCTCGTTCATGTACTTTTCGAACTTGTCGTATACGGAGTTGATCTTTCCGAGCAGCTCGTCATCCTTCTCGATCTTCTCCAAGGTGTCGATTTTGACTCTTTCCAGGAAGAGTACAGGATTGTTGCCCACTTTTTCCCATAACTCTTTGTCGCACTCCTTGAAAAGCTCTTTTGCTTCGCTGTTCCATACCCACCAGAGGTTACCTGCTAACTTGGTGAGTTTTTCCAACTTTGCCGGAACTTTTGCTTTCGTGTTGATTTCCTTCCAAGTCGGATAGTTTGATTGGTTGATTTTTACTTTCATGTTTTTTATCTGTTTTTAATTTTTGTATTCTTTTTTTCCTGAAGGGCTATTTTGAAGGCCTCCTCGTAGTATTTCACGAATTTCGTCCATGCACATCCGTCCGCGATTTTCTTCGCTTTCGAGCGGGTCTTTTCCACTTCTTTGGCGCTCATGGCGGCGAATTTCTCTATTTCTTCCTTAATCGTCAAGCTCGCTTCGTAGTAGTTGTGGTCGTTTCGGTTGACGACAGCCACGCCATGGGTGATGTCCACCTGTGTGTCGGAGACCCATAGTCCGAAGCCCGCCAAGTTGGTCGTGACGGTTGGGATACCGAACGCGGCGCTTTCCAGAGGGGTGTATCCCCACGGCTCGTAGTAGGAGGCGAAGATGGTCATGTCCAACCCGATGAGCAGTTCGTAGTAGCTCTTGTTGAAGATGCCGTCGTCTCCGTTCAGGTAGCTGGGAACCAGTATCACCTTCACGGTCTTTCTCTCCTCGTTGGTGAACGAGTAGGCCTGGATGGTGTTATATAGTTGGTCGTCCGCGACGTTGTATATGTCGTGGGTGATGTTCCTCCTGAACAACGTGTAGATGGGGTTGCGTTCGCTCATCCGTTGTTGCAGGTCCTTGCGTGGACCGATGTTCCATCCCGGCACTAATATGAAGGCTATCGTCTCACGCTGGTAGTTCGGGTCTTCGGACAATTTCTTGAGGGAGTCCAGGAAGATGTCTATTCCTTTGTTCCTGAACTCGTACCGTCCGCTTGTTCCGATGAGCAGTGCGTCGTCCGACACTTTCCTTCCGATTAGGTTCTCCGCCACGTTCTTGAGGGTGGCGCGAGCCTCCTTCCTTGCCTTTTCGTATTCCTTCCCTTGTGGGATGAATCCGCTTTCGAATCCGTTCGGGGTGACGATGGAAGGACTTTTCTCCAACAGTTGTTCGCTCTCCTTCGCCGTCAGTTCGCTCACGGTGGTGAAGCAGTCCGCATTGTGTGCGGCTTTCTTTTCTAGCGAGTGTTTGGCCTGCACGTTCAGTTCGTTGGCCATTTGGTCGCCGTTATATTTGTCGAAGTACTCGTACAATTGCTTGCCGTTGAAGCAGATGGACCTTCCCACGGTTGTAGCGTGGGTGGTGAACACCGTGCGGAGGAAAGGGCAGTGCCCCTTGCAGTAGAGCAGACCGGAGGCGGTTGTCCATTCGTGGAATTGGGCGATGTTCAGACGATCCGTCAGTTTGTTGTATTGGCAGAAGTGCTCTATGGTCTTGGCGGACGCGAGTCCGAACGTGACCGCTTCGTTGTAGTCGCCGTATGCTTTGAGCGAATCGACTTGGAACTTATCCCACATTTCGTAGAGATAATCGTTCAGTCTGTCCTGGAACGGTTTGAAGTCCACAAGTATGGCGATGGGAGCCCCGGGGATGTTCCATCTGCCGACCTTTACGGTGATGCCACACTCTTCGTTGTAGGCTTTCACCCAGTTTTTGAAGGTCTTCTTGTTCTCCTTGAAGAAAAGGTTGCCGTCGGTTCCGAAGTATGGACCGACATATATGAGGTTGTCCCCGTGGATGTCATGCAATGATTTGGCTTGAGTGGACAATACGGTGTAGATCCCACCGATTTTATTGCAAACTTCCCAGCTCGTTTGGAATATGTAGTTGTCGTTGTCTGTTTGGACTTTCACCGATTTCGCCACCATTTTTCGCTTCTTTTTGTATACTTTTTAGCAAAGATAGGAAATTTTTTTAAATTTCTATGGACGAACTGAAAGAATTACTATTGATAATTGTGTGAATGTGGAGGGGTGCATCATCTGCTTTTGTCCTCTTCTTGATTTTTCATCACCGCCATTGCTTTATGTCTAGGAATGAGGACTGTTCTTTTGTGAAGTGTCTTGATGGAGGCTGTTGATTCTTGCCATGCCGGGGAGGTCGGAGCGAGGAACTAATACCACGTTGGATAGTCTGTCGAGGTGGTTCGTTTCTCCCACTTCAGGTCTTGCAGCATGGAGGAGTTGACGCCGATATGGAAGTTGAATCCTTGGTTACTTCCGAACGGGATGAAGCTCAGGGTGGCAGACCAGCAGTGTAGGTCTCTGCTGATGCCGCAAGAGGTGTAGGACATCTCTTTGTTGATGAAGTCGTAACCTGAGCTGAACGAGAAGCGCCAATTCTCTGAGAAGTTGAATCCTCCGGAGAAGTTCAGCGTTTGGGTCAGCCTTTGCACGAATTCCAAAGTCTCCTTGTCGAATAGGTAGTCGCCATAAGCGATGGAGTAGGAGACATTGACGTTCCAAGGCAGTTTGTATTTGAAGTAGCCATTCTCGTCGTAGTTGTTATCCACAATTTCAGTGTTTTCCTTCTTCTCCTCGGTGTTGTCGTCCAGCATGTCGTCCACGGTTTCCGCGTTGTAGTCGATCTCTTCATCCTTCTTCTGTTTCTTTCCTTTCTTGAACATATTGTTGTTGAAGGAGTAATTGAATGAGGTCCTTGCGTTGGTAAGTCTGGCGAGTCTTCCGTTCCGTTCCATTTCAGAGGTGGTGGACTTGTAGTATTGGCCGTCCTCGTTGAGTTTGTAGGTGTAAGGACAGAAATTACCGCTCACGTTCAGGTATATGTTCCTAGGGAATTTCAGACGCAGGGAGGCGGAGATGTCCGACCATGGCGTTTCGTCCTCTTGCGCGAACATGTTGTAGCCCGTTGAGAAGGATAGGTTGTCAATGAGGGATATTTTCATGTATCCGGTGGAGTCTTTGTCCGTCCGGACTTTCATCTCTATGTTGTTGGAGACGCTCAAGTTGATGATGCCGCTTCCGTTGCTGCTTGGTCCGCCGTAGTAGTTGCCGGTGTAGTAGCAATATTTTGTGGTGTCGATGGAGCCATCCCTCTGCAGCTTGTAATAGTGGCTGTAATAGTCCTGTCCGAATGCAGGGAACGGATGATCCATTTTCGGGGTGAAGGTTACTCCCGCGCTAGGCTGGAAGACGTGGCGGATCATGCTGATTTTCTTGCCGATGACTGGTTGGAAGAATCCGTATAGTTGGGTGCTGAAATTCAGAGCGGCGCTCATGTCGTTGATGCGGTAGAATCCGTTCTTGATATATTTGTCCACCTCCTGTTCCGCATTGTTCCATTCCTGTTCGGTCTTCTTGAAGTACCATTTCTCGGCGTAGTTGAAGCTTGGCGTGATGATGAGGTATTTCAAGGCGGTGTAGGAAGCGCCGATGCTGGCTTGGTTCTTGATTCCGTTGTTCCAGTCCTTGATGATGTTCTGTTCGAGTAGTTTGTCTTGCTTCGTCGAGATGTAGTTGTCGAAGTTCATGTTGTAGTTGAGGTATATCTTCTCGAACCATTTGTCTTTGCCGGTCTTCTTTTCCCTCTTGAACGGGTACAGACGCTTCATGTTGAGGTAGAGTGTCGGCAGTTTCAGGGAAAGGGTCGAGTCGCTTTGCCTTTGGTTCAATGTGATGTTCGTCGTGAGGGAGAAAGGTGATTCCGGGAATCTGTAAGTGTAGTTGATACTGGATGATTTGTTGTTCTCTCCATATACGGAAGGATTATAATGTGCGCTGGTGTTGTTTTTGTTGTAGGAGCTTGACGTGAAGTTCACGGAAGCCGAGAATGTGCGGAAAGGGTTTGCCTTCGGGTCTTGGGTGTGAGTCCACGTCACTTTCATGTCGTTCATCTGCGTGTAGTCGGGCATGCTCTTTTCGCTCTCGACGGTGGATTGGTAGCTCACGTAGAAGTTTCCGTTGAATTTATACCTCTTTCTGTAGCGTGTCGTACCGTTGACGCCCCACGATCCTTTTGTGTAGATGTCGGCGCGGAGTGCCAAGTCGAAATATTTGCTGATGGCGAAGTAGTATCCTCCGTTTTTAAGGTAGAAACCGCGGGCGGATTCCTCTCCGAACGTAGGCATTAGAAGGCCTGACGAGTATTTCTCCGAGAAGGGGAAGAAACCGAACGGTATCGCTAGAGGCAGTGGCACGTCTGCGATGACCAGATAGGCGGGACCCGTCACGATGTACTCTTTCGGCTTCACCTTCGCCTGGGTCAGGTTGAGGTAGAAGTGCGGGTGTTCGTGGTTGTCGCAGGTGGTGTATTTGCCATCCTTCATCAGGAACGTGTTATCCTCCAGTTTCTTTGCCGTCTCGCTGGTCACGTATCCGTCACCTTGTTGGGTCACGACGTTGCGGATGATACCCTTTTTCGTCTCGTAGTTGAAGTCTATGCTATGCGACTCGTAGCTTTCGGACCCGTCTTTGAAGACCGGGCGGTTCGTCTCCACGCCTGCGGAATCGTATCCGCAACGCGCATGCACGATGGTGCTGTCGGTGTTCAATTCGATGTGGTCGGCGGTGAGTTCCATCTTCTCGTAGGTGATTTTAGCCTCACCATATAAGAAGGCGTGTCCGTCGGCGTAGAATATGATCGAGTCTTTCGCGGAATAGTTGACGTTGGATTTCACCGCATCTTTTGAAATTTTAACTTTTTTTATAGTGCTGTCCGGAGTCCCTGCGGTGACTTTTAGGGTGTCGTTCTCCGTTTTTTCCGCATGGATTTCGCCTAAATGTAGGGGAAATAGCCCTGCGATGAATAGTAATAAATATGTTATGTATCTTTGTGCCAACAATTTACTATTTAATAATTGCGCTATAAATTTTATGCAAATCTAAGAATATTTTCCTATTTTTGCCATACAATTATTAAAAGATAGGTTTTGGAAAAATTTTCTTCATTTACGAAGCGCATTTTCCATATAATGTGCCTTCAATTTTTGGGTGTTGCGCTGACATGGGCCAGTGAAAAACCATTTGTTGTCGTAATTGATGCCGGTCATGGAGGTAAAGATCCGGGTGCGTCTGGCTATGTCTTGAAGTTGAAGGAGAAGGATATCAACCTGAAGACTGCCATTAAGTTGGGCGACTTGCTTTCCAAGGAGAAAAACGTGAAGGTGTTATATACAAGGAAAAAGGATGTATTCATTCCTTTGGACGACCGTGCGCAGATCGCGAACAAGGCGAAGGCGGACCTTTTCATCTCCATCCATGTCAATGCGGCCGAAAATCGTTCCGCTAGGGGAACAGAATCGTATGCCGTCGGTTCCTCTTCCGCCAACTTGGAGGTGGCGAAGCGAGAGAATGCCGTGATGTTGTACGAGTCCGACTATAAGACGAAGTACCGAGGATTCGACCCGAACAGCACGGAGTCCTACATCATGTTCGATTTCCTGCAGTCTAAATATATGGAGCAGAGTGTCTCATTCGCTTCGCATGTCGAGAACAATTTCACCAAATTGGGTCGCTCTAGCCGTGGCGTCAAGCAAGCAGGGTTCTGGGTGCTGAAGCAGGCTGCCATGCCAGCCGTGCTGGTTGAATTGGGTTATATATCCAACAAGGAGGAGGAAGCGTTCTTGGCGAAGGATAAAAACCTGGACAAATTGGCGGGCGCTATCGCGAAGGCTTTCGTGCAATACAAGGATAAACGCGATAAGCGAAATAGTGACGGGTACAAGGATAAGGACGCCAACGTCAAGTCGGATGTGCTTTCCGAGAAGCAGGAGGTGAAGAAAGAGACTTCAAAGGATGCGGGACAATCTGTCGCTCCAAGTGCGGACGGGAAGACGCAGGATGCCAAAACCGTTGCTTCGGACGAGGCTAAGAAGGGGGAGGAAAAGACGCAAGCCCCTGTCGAGGAGCCTAAGCAGAACACCTCTGCCACTGAGACGCCTGAGAAACCGTCCGCTCCGGACGAGGCGAAGAAACCTCAAGTCTATTTCGCTGTCCAATTCTGTAGCTCCAATGCGCCGAAACCATTGGATTGCAGGGATTTCAAGAAGTGTGTGCCGGCGCAGGAATTCATCGAGACGGGCACATTTAAATATAAGTATGTCTACGGACAGGCCGCCACTTTCGAGGAGGGCGTGAAACTGAGGGATGAGGTGAAGACTGTCTTCAAGGATGCCTTCCTCGTCGTAATCAAGGATGGAAAGAAACTTCCTATGGAAGAGGCTAGACAATACTTTAAGAGTAGTAAATGATAATTTAGATGTAAAAAATTAATAAGGTCATGAATTTTAAAATTAGTAAAGAACTTCAAATCGGGTTGCTGGTGATCATAACCATAGCGGTTACATTTTTCGGTGTGAATTATTTGAAGGGAATCAACATCTTTAACCCTACTAATTATTACTATCTTAAATTAGAACGCATTAATGGCTTGGTCGAGACGAATGACGTGACCATCCGTGGATATAAGGTCGGACTGGTGAAAAAGATCATATACGATTACGATAATCCTGCCTCCGACGTGCTGGTGGTGCTTCAGGTGGATGACGACCTGAAGATTCCGGTGGGCTCCAAGGCCGCTTTGGTCTCCGCCATGATCGGTGCGCCTTCCATCGAGTTGCACCTGGAGACATCCAATACGGATGTGATCTATCGTCGCGGTGACACTATCCCTTCCTATATAGACGAAGGTATTTTCAGCTCGCTCACGGAGGAGGTTATGCCTCGTATCCAAACCATCATCCCTCAGCTCGACTCTTTGATCATCTCTCTCCATGCGATTGCGGAGAACAAGACGATCGAGTCTTCCTTGGCGAACATCAACACCATCACGAAGAACCTGAACCACGCCTCTGTGGGTATCAATAAGATCGTGGACAAGGATGTTCCTCTGTTGTGCAACAACATCAACGGCGTGATGGGTAACCTGAGTGTGGTCAGCGCCAACCTGAAGTCCGTGGACTTCAAGGGTACGATCAGCCAACTGAACAAGACCCTCTTGGGCGTACAGGGCGTGACGGACAAACTGAACAACGGTTCCGGAACCCTCGGATTGTTGCTCACGAACAGGGAATTATATGACAATTTGAATACCACAGTGGGTAGTGCGAACGATTTGTTGGTAGACTTGAAAGCGCGCCCTAAACGTTACATCAATGTTTCTGTTTTTGGCAGAAAAAGTGAATAAGCGTGAAACCCTTTATTAATCGTTTATCTATGAACATTTTAATATGATAGACGTGTTGTAACTTGCTTATTTTCAAAGTGTTAGTGTATGATTTTGAAACACAGTTAATTAAGTTTTTTTTTTATTAGCAAGTGATTTATCGTTTTTTTTTTAGAAAAAATTAGACAAAATTTGTAATGCAAATTGAAATGTAAATGAATGAAGCATTTCGGGGATTTTGAAGGATTTTTTCCCGAGTGTTTTGTGTTAATATGAACGAGTATAGTGAAATGGAAGTAAAAGATCATGTTCGTTTATGGAGTGAATGTCTTGCGGTAATAAAAGATAACATACCGTCCTCCGCTTTTGAGACTTGGTTTAAGCCAATTGTTCCGGAAAGTTGGGAGAATAAGACAATGACCATAACTGTTCCAAGTAATTTTTATGCAGAGTTTTTGGACGAACACTACAGTGATTTGTTGAAGCAGACCTTCGCGAGGGTGATGGGAGACGGGACGAAACTCGTCTACAGCATTATCCAAGAGGCTGTGACGCAGACCACGGTGGAGCGGAACAGCGGGCATGTGATCCCTGTCAAGGAGAACGCTCCCGTTGACGCCTATAATCCTTTCCCTGAACGTTCTAACAGAAAACGCATTGAACCGCAATTAAATCCTCATTACACGTTTGATACTTTCGTGGAGGGCGCATGCAACAAACTCGCCCGTTCCGCAGGCTTGGCAATCGCTGAGGCTCCGGGGAAAAACACGTTCAACCCGATCTTCATCTATGGTGGTTCGGGTATGGGTAAAACGCATTTGGCTCAGGCAATCGGGTGGGCTACGTTGGAGAAACATCCGGAGAAAAAAGTCCTCTATGTCGATTCCAATCGATTCCAGGCGCAATACACGGAGGCTCATTTGCGTAACTGCGTGAATGACTTCATCGCTTTCTATCAGATGATAGACTTGTTAATCGTCGATGATATACAGTTCTTTGCCGGCAAGACCGGTACACAGAACATCTTCTTCCAGATATTCAACCAACTGCAGCTGAACGGCAAGCAGATCGTTTTGGTCGCAGACCAATCTCCGAAGTTGCTTCAGGGCTTGGATGACCGTATGCTGACCCGTTTCCGCTGGGGCTTGAACGCCGAGCTGGAACAACCTAGCACGGAGACGAGGAAGGCAATCCTGAAATCTAAGGTGAAGACGGATGGACTCATCATTCCTGACAATGTGTTGGATTACATCGCTGAGCATGTCTCCGATAGCGTCCGTGAGTTGGAGGGTGTGGTTAATTCTCTCCTCGCACAGTCTACATTGACGGATGCCGAGATCAACATGGAATTGGTGAGCAAGGTGGTTAGCTCCTTGGTTTCCGCTCCGGAACGGACTATCACAGTCTCTTCCATCCAGGAAACGGTATGCAACTACTATGGTTTGGAGCCTCGTATGCTGCAGTCCAACTCCCGCAAGCGTGAGGTGGTGCAGGCGCGTCAGATCGCCATGTTCCTCTCGCGTAAGTACACGAAGGTCTCTTTGTCGAGCATCGGCGAACAGATCGGTAACCGTGACCACGCGACCGTGCTCTACGCCTGCAAGGCGATCCAGAACCTCGTGGAGGTGGACAAGGAGGTGCACCGTAGCGTGGAAGCCATCGAAGCTTCTTTGAAGTGATAATTTTTTTCGTATATTTGTCGCATTAAATAAAATACAAGGAAATGGTTTTTAAGTTTATCCTTTTGTCCGACGAAGTGGACGATTTTTTGAGGGAAATCCACATCGATTCCGATGCGACTTTTCTGGAGCTGAACAACGCTATCCTCGATAGCGTCGGTTATACGAAAGATCAGATGACCTCTTTCCTCATCTGCAACGACTATTGGGAGGCGGAGCAGGAGATTACATTGATGGAGATGGACACTTCATCCGAGGTGGACAGCTTGGTCATGGACCGTGTCCGCGTGGAGGAGTTCGCTTCCGAGGAGGGACAAAAGCTCCGTTTCATATTCGATGTGATGAATGAACGCTCCTTCTATATGGAACTGAAGGAGGTGAAGACCCGTGAGTCTTTGCCAGCGCCGATCTGCAAGCGCTCGAAGGGGAACCCTCCGGCACAGGTGCTCGACGGACTCTTTATGGATATTCCGGAAGTGAAGGCTGCTGACCTCGACATGGATGGTTTGAGCGAATTTGGGGATGACGAGGATTTCAACGAGGATGACCTCGATAATCTTAGCATCAACGATAATTATTTCGAGGACCAGATGTGATTTTTTTTGCTTGTTTTGTCTGCGATATATAGAGTTTCTAAGAGTTAAATCTAATTTTGACTGAATATTTTTTTTAGTTGTCCGATAAATGCTTATTTTTGGACATGATTTAGTACCATAAAAAATATTGCATATGAAAAGGTGTTTTTTGGCGATAATCGTTTTGCTCGTTTCCGCTCTTACTGTGACGCTCAGCGCACAGAAAAAGGTGAACGGGAAGGTGTTGACTGAGGTTAAGGAATGGCGCTTGGAGAATGGTAAGAAGAAGATCGACCACGTCACGAAATATGACGCTCAGGGCAACAAAACCGAAGAGACTGAATATACCAAGGTGGGGGACCAAAAATCCCGCACAGTCTATAAATACAATGAAAAGAGAAAGTGCATAGAGGAACAACACTTTGATGAGTTCAATAAGTTGGAGAAGACCGTGCAGTATCAATACAACGAGTTCGGCAAGAAACAATCCGCCCGCACTCTCTTCCCTAATGGCAAACTGAAATCGGAAAAAGTGTACGAATACATCACGGAATAGGCTAAGATGGGAGACGTCGTTGATATCATAGAGGAGAAAGTTGTTGCGCCGGCTATTGCCGAACAAGATGGGACGGACGGTATCTTGATGTCTGGGAAGGAGAGCATCGTCGAGACCATTGACGCTAAGCTCGCCGCACTTGACCCTATCACGCTGGAGGAGATGAGCGGAATCCGCCTGATGAACAGGATCGATACCAAGTTCCTCGTGAATGTGCGTAACCTGCCTACTTTGCTCGAAATGGCGAAGCAGGACTACTACGTGCAACGGATCGGCGACCTCCGCAAAGCGTTCTACCGTACACTCTATTACGATACCCCTGAGGCTACGATGTATGTCGTCCACCAAGACGGTAAGTTAAATCGTCAGAAAATCCGTGTACGGGAGTATGTGGAGTCTAATCTGATGTTCCTTGAGGTCAAAAAGAAGAACAACAAGGGCAGAACTTCCAAAAAACGTATCACAATCACTGACGAGAACGTGCTGCATAACGAGGAGGCCATCGCTTTCCTCGACGAGAAGTCCAAGTTCAAGATGAACGAGATAGACTTCCGCCTGCGGAACAGTTTCTTCCGCATCACGTTGGTGAACAAGGAGAAGTCGGAGCGTCTCACCATTGATTTCAACATCAATTTCGAGAATTGTGTCACAGGGGTGAAGAACACGATCCCTAAGCTTTGCATCGTCGAGGTGAAACAGGATGGCAACGCCCATTCCCACTTCAAGGATTACCTCGCTTCCCTGCGTATCAAGAAACGTAGCATCAGCAAGTATTGCTTGGGCATGGTGCTTACCGACCCTTCCCTGAAATACAATCGGTTCAAGGAGAAGATCAGGTACATAAACAAACTGTAGCTTAGGTCTGGTTATACTTTTTTAGAAAATAAAATATTTAATTATACAATTATGAATTTATTGAATATCACTGATTTGGCGGTTTTCGGTATACCTATCGTGAATCCGGAAGGTTTCTTTGAGTTGCTTCTTCGTTTCGGACTTAATGTCTTTGTCACTTCGTTGATTATCGTGTGGCTCTATTACGGCAAGTCCAAAAGACGTGATTATGTCTTCACTTTCACGTTGATCAGTACGACGGTCTTCTTACTAATCTTCCTCTTGGGAAGCGAGAAACTGCAGATTGGTTTGGCGTTGGGTCTTTTCGCCATCTTCGGTATCATCCGTTATCGTACGGACACGGTGCCTATCCGTGAGATGACTTACCTCTTCCTCATCATTGGTCTCTCTGTCATCAATGCGTTGGCGGTCAGTGTAAGTTATCTGGAATTGTTCGCCACCAACGCCCTCTTCGTCTTCATGACGTGGCTGATGGAGAAGACGCGTATCGTCTCGAAGAGTTCCTGCAAACTGATTAAGTACGAGAAGATCGATTTGATCACTCCTGATAAGTACGATGAGATGTTGGCTGACATCAAAAAACGTACAGGTCTGAATATTACAAAATGTGAGGTTGGTTATATCGATTTCTTGAAGGATACTGCTTTGGTGAAGGTTTATTACGAGTCTAATTCACAGGAAATCAATACGATTGACCAAATAACAAGGCCTAAGGATTTTAATGGATAATTTATCATTCGCATATTTTAGAAATCGTTTGATAGTCTTGCTTGTCACTTCCTTCTGCTGCTCCAGCATCGCTTGGGGGGGGGGTGACGAGCAGGATTTTGCCACATCTGTGGGTTTCTCTGTTTCGAAGCGTTTCTTCAAACGCCTGAACGTGGGGTTGTCCGAGTCGGTCTCGATGCGCAATAACTCCACCGAACTGGATAAGTTCTATACGAAGGCGGACGTCTCCTACAATGTGGTCAAGGGCCTTTTGCGTGTCGGTGCGGACTACTACCTCATCGGTGCGGCGAATAAGAAGGATGATATCTATTTGAACCACCGCTATGGGGGATACTTGCGCGTGAAGAAGGATGTGGGTAGAATCTCCTTCGGACTGAAGTCCAAGTACCAAATCACCTATCGTCCAGAGAAAAAACCTCACAAACAGTACAAGGATGTGTGGAGGAATAAACTGTATGTGTCGACGAAAATCCCTAAGACTCACCTTTACCCATGTGTCGGTGTGGAATCCTTTATCCGTACGAACAGTTACAAGGGCACATGTCTGACGAAGATGAGGTACGAAGGCGGCGCGAAGTATGATTTTAACAAGCATAATTCTCTGAAAGCGCTCTTCCGTTACGACGACGGCATGAATGTCTCCCGACCGAAGGATGTATTCAGCGTGGCGCTCTCGTATAGCTTAACTTTGTGATATGGGTCTGAGTGGAGGAAATAACGCACCGGTGAGTAGACGGAGGTTGCTGAAGGCTGGAGTTTGGTTCGCTTTCTTCAATGCCGTCTTTGTTTTTCTTATATCACTGAAGTATTTCGTGCAGATTCCTGACGTGATATGGGGCGAACACACGCTCTATCTGCTCTCATATATCCTGACGCATTTCGTCTTCATATCTTTCCTCCCGATATTTTTCATCTATCTTCCCGTCACGATCCTCGCCAGAAGCAATCGGGTGAGCCTGATATGTGCTTCGCTTGTGGCGACGGTTTTCCTGATTATCCTAGCGATGGATGCGTACATCTTCTCGCTCTATCGCTTTCATATCAATTCCTACGTCTTGGAACAGGTGTTCGCTCCGGGAGCGACGCAGGTTTTCGAGTTCACGGTCGCCCAATATTTCATGGTGGGTGGGGTGCTTGTCTTCCTGTTGGCGGTTGAGGTACTGCTCTTCAAACTGGCCTTCCGCATCGCAAATAAGATACCAAACTCAGTCATCTACTCGTTGATTGTCTTCTTTGGCTTGCTGATTTGCTTCGTTCAATGTAGGCATGCCGTGGCGTATGCCAAGAACGATCGTCAACTGATTCTTCTGGACCGGTATTTCCCCGCTTGTGTCTCGCTCAATGCGAACTCATTACTCTCCGCATTGGGCAGTGAGGTGGAGCCTACCACCGTCGCTACGGATTATCGTGGCAAAAACTATTGTTACCCGAAGACTCCTTTGTCTCATACCAAGTCGGGCAAGAATGTGATCGTCATCGCTTTCGACGCTTGGCGCGCCTCGACGATGGATTCGCTCTGCTCGCCTAATATCTACGAATTTTCGAGACGCTCCTCCCGCTTCCTCCGCCATTACAGCGGTAGCAATGGAACGCGCACGGGCGTTTTCTCTATGTTCTATGGTTTGCCGGGTGTCTATTGGAAGGACTTCTGCGCCCAGTCCATTCCTCCTGTCCTTTTCACCACGATGAAGGAGAAAGGTTATGATGTGCGCCTCTTCCCGAGTGCTTCCATGCTCAATCCTCCGCTGGACAAGTGCGTCTTCTCGATGTTCCCGGACCAATGTGGTTCGGCGCTGGGTCTGAACGCTTGGCAGCGTGACGTGAACGTGGCGCAGGCTTTCCTGCAGTTCCTGAATGGTAGGGGAGGGGATAGCGCTCCGTTCTTCTCATTCCTCTTCTTCGATTCCCTGCACAGTATGATCAAGCCGGAGGATTACACAGGTCCGTTCCAGCCTTCCTGGGATTGCGCACACTACGAGCGCCTCGGCAAGGATGTGGACCCGACGGAGTTCCTGAACCTCTACAAGAACATGGTTTACTATTTGGACTCTCTGGTGGGTGAAATCCTGACGGAGGTTGAGGCCAAAGGCTTGCTCGATAGCACCGTCATCGTCTTCACGGGCGACCATTCACAGGAGTTCGACGACTGCCGTCACGCCTTCTGGGGCCACAACGGCAACTATTCCGCCGCCCAGATGCAGGTGCCTATGGTCTACTTCAATGGCAAGGATACTATCGTTTCTGACAGATGGACGGCCCACTATGATCTGGTGCCTACCTTGATGCAGGATGTCTTTGGCACGACGAACAACAGTTCAGACTATTCCATCGGACAATCTCTCTTCGATTCGACCGCCCATCGCGATTTCTTGCTGGTGGACAGCTATATCGGGGTGGGGGTGATTGACAGTGTGGGTACCATCACCAATGTCTACTATGATGGAGACTACTCCATTACGGACCGTAACCTTGACGACCAATTCGATGTGCCTTTCGACCGTGCGCTCTTCGACCGTGCGGAATCTCAAATCAGACAGTTCTGGAAGTGAGTCGGGTATTAAACTAAAACTAGTGGATGCCTGTGATTATCTCCTCATATTTAGGAATGCTATGAACGGTTGTTTTTTCATGGCCTGGATTATTCAAAAAAAACTCCCGTGAACATCGGTCCACGGGAGCGGGAAAATATGACAAGAAGATTATTTCTTGTTCAAGAACAAGTCTACCTCAACGGCGCATGCAACGGTGCAACCAACCATTGGGTTGTTACCGATTCCGAGGAATCCCATCATCTCAACGTGAGCAGGCACTGAAGAAGAGCCGGCGAATTGAGCGTCAGAGTGCATACGTCCCAACGTATCCGTCATACCGTAAGAAGCAGGACCTGCAGCCATGTTATCTGGGTGCAAAGTACGGCCTGTTCCACCACCGGAAGCCACTGAGAAGTAAGGCTTGCCAGCGAGCACGCGCTCCTTCTTGTAAGTACCGGCAACTGGGTGTTGGAAACGAGTAGGGTTGGTAGAGTTACCAGTGATGGAAACGTCAACGTTCTCCTTCCACATGATAGCCACACCCTCACGTACGTCGTCTGCACCGTAGCAGTTCACAGCGGCGCGAGGACCGTCAGAGTAAGCGATCTTCTTAACCACCTTCAACTTGCCAGTGAAGTAGTCGAACTTAGTCTGCACGTAAGTGAAACCGTTGATACGGGAGATGATCATAGCGGCGTCCTTACCCAAACCGTTCAAGATACAACGGAGAGGCTTGTTAGCCGGTCTTGACTTGTTCGCCATCGTAGCGATCTTGATGGCTCCCTCAGCTGCTGCGAAGGACTCGTGGCCTGCCAAGAAAGCGAAGCACTTAGAGTCTGGAGAGAGCAGACGGGCTGCCAAGTTACCGTGGCCCAAACCTACCTTACGGTCGTCAGCCACAGAACCAGGAATGCAGAAGGATTGGAGACCCTCGCCGATGTATTTGGCGGCCTCGACAGCGTTCTTAGCTTTTTCCTTCAACGCAATGGCTGTACCTACCACGTAAGCCCATTTAGCGTTTTCGAAACAGATTTTCTGAGTGTCCTCGCAAGTCTTGTATGGATCCAAACCTGCAGCGTCGCAAATTTTGTTTGCTTCCTCGATGGACTTAATACCATGCGCCTTCAAGCATTCGTTGATTTGCTTGATACGGCGATCTTGTGATTCAAATTTAACTTCTCTAATCATAATCTTATTTACTATTTTTTTATTTACAATTTACTCTTTACTATATAGACTTTACGTTTTTACGATCCATGTTTTTACGATGAGTAAGAATCGATGCGACTATTATTTTCATCAGTTCATCACATTCAGTTCGTATGGAAGACAACCTATCAGCATCAACGATGTCTGATTCTGCGATCAGCTCCAACCAACAAGAGGTTTCATCCAGTTCCTCTTCCACCATTTCAGCTTGTTAAGAAAATCCTTTTCGGATTTAGCCAAACAAGCGGCTCGGTAATTTGCGAAAGGGGAGGTTCCAGAACGAATGATTTGACGAGCGAATGATTGCGAAGAGATTGTTGTCGGCATATTATCTACCAGAACGACTATCCTCAAAGCGAACGATTTCAGTCTGCTCTTCAATTCATCCTTGTTCATCGTCCATCCATCAAATCGTAAATAATAAATTGTCCAATAGTAAATAATATTATTCTTTGCGTGGGTCGATGGATTTTACCGCACCCTCTTCCTTCTTAGTACGTCCGTATGTGCCGGTTACGCTCTTGAGAGCCTCGTCGGCAGGAACACCCTTCTTCACAGCGTCCATGAACTTGCCCATGTGAACGAATTCGTATCCGCATACTTGGTTGTCCTTGTCCAAGAACATCTTAGTGATGTAACCCTCGGTCAACTGGAGGTAACGAGTACCCTTAGCCTTCGTACCGTAGAGCGTACCCATTTGTCCGATCAAGCCCTTGCCGAGGTCTTCCAAACCTGCACCGACTGCCAAACCACCCTCAGAGAAGGCAGATTGCGTACGACCGTAAACGATTTGAAGGAACAACTCACGCATAGCTGTGTTGATGGCGTCGCATACCAAGTCAGTGTTCAACGCTTCCAACAATGTCTTGCCTGGAAGAATTTCTGATGCCATTGCGGCGGAGTGGGTCATACCAGAGCAACCGATGGTCTCCACCAAACACTCCTCGATAACACCTTTCTTCACGTTCAAGGTCAACTTGCACGCACCTTGCTGAGGAGCGCACCAGCCAATACCATGGGTCAAACCTGAAATGTCCTTGATCTCTTTTGCTTGAATCCATTTCCCTTCCTCAGGGATAGGAGCTGGTCCATGGTTAGGACCCTTGGCAACAGAACACATCTGTTCCACTTCTTTTGTGTAAATCATAATCCGTTAATATTATTTATATAAAATAAAACACAATTTGCGGACACAAAAAAAAGGAATTTTTGGGAGAAAAACAAACTTTCACGCATGTAAATTCACCGCTCTCTGTCTCGCTTCTTCGGGGAATTTGTCTGGCTGTTCGCATAGGTCGCTTCCCGTTCGTTCCGCTATGCTTGATTCTTAACTTTCCGCATTCATATTTTAAGGAATTTTTCCCCGTTTTTTGTTTTTTTAAGAATAATACATATCTTTGCCCAACCAAGTATATGCTTTTTTGCTGATGCTATTTTGCTAATGCGATGAAAAACGACTGATAATGATGAAGATAAAGTATTGTATCGTAGGACTTTTGGCCCTTCTTTCCTCATCTTTCCGTGCATACGCCCAAGATGATATCGTGTGCGACCAGTATCATTTCAACTATTATCTGGTTAACCCAGCTGTTGCGGGCGCCGAGAGGTGTAGCCACTTGATGCTGACAGGCAAGTTCCAATGGACGGGTCCGGAGTTGGAGGA
>JAILLP010000004.1 GCA_024693065.1 Paludibacteraceae bacterium | reverse complement strand
TTACTATTTACTATTTACTATTTACTATTTACTATTTACTATTTACTATTTACTATTTACTATTTACTATTTACTATTTACTATTTACTATTTACTATTTACTATTCCAGAGAACAGGGAAGAGTGATTGTTTCTGTCTCGATTAAACGAGGATTCCATGTCACACCCATAAAATCACATGAAATTAGGTTTGTGGAATAGACATAAAATTCGTAATTTTGCAATGTTTCCTGAAGTAACAAACATTAAATATGGAATAATGCAAAGACGCCTTACATTAAACATCATCATATGCGTATGCGTATGTCTTAGTTTGATTATCCCCTCCGAGATGAGAGGGGAGACGATGCGTTTTTCCGCCCTGAAGACTCAATCGAACACGCCATACAGTAACATTAACGATTTATATTCAGATAGTTACGGTATCATTTGGCTAGCCACGGAAAATGGTCTGCTACAATACAACGGGTACGAATACATCAAGTGCGAGCAGGACACTTCGGCGGAGGTCCACTACAACGATTTCCGCAAACTATTCGAAGACTCACAGAAAAGGCTATGGGTCTGCACGGACAAAGGCTTGGCCATCTACGACAGAAGGAACAAGCGATACAAGCACATCGACCTGCAGGTCTGCAACACCTACGTGAGGGGCATCGAAGAGGACAAAGAGGGCCATCTATGGGTACTGAGCCAATACGGACTCTTCGAACTGGACCCTGACGCAAAAGTACTGCAACGCTACGAGCTGCCGGATGTTTTCACCTGCCTCGTCCTCAAACAGGAGAAGCTATGGATCGGCTCCTACCAAAAGGGGCTGTATTCTTTCAACATCCGCACGAAGGAGATGAAGCACATCAGCATCCCCCACCCTAACGGACAACGCGACCTTCGCATACACACGCTGACGTACGCCTCCGACGGCCAACTATACATCGGAACCCGCAACGAGGGTCTTTTCATCTACGACCCCGCCAACAACACGACTCGCTCCTACACAAAAGAGAACACGCCGGACCTCTTCATGAGCAACTTCGTGGCGAAGACATACGAAGACTCGCGAAAAAGGGTATGGATCGGGTTCGTGAACGGCAACCTGCTGGTCTATGACACACAGACGAAAGGCTTCTCGAACAGTCAGGTCGTCCTGCCATCCACCGTCGATAAGGTAACCATCAACAGCATCACGGAAGACAACCGACAAAACATCTGGATCGGCACGCACCACTACTGGCTCTTCTTCTCCAACAACACCGCCAACAGCTTCAACTACTACAAACATAGCAGTGAAGACCACAACAGCATCACGAACAATGCCGTGACTAGCTTCTGCGAGAACAACGGCACGATGATGATCGGAACAGACGGTGGCGGGCTGAACATCCAAACGCAACACACCAAACAGTTCACCAGTCAAAGGGAGTTCGGCAACATCATCCTCGACGTGAAGAAAGGCAAGGAAGATGAGTTCTGGTACGCCACATGGGGCAACAGCAACATCGGTGTCACGAAATACAACATTAAGACGGGGCAGAAAAAAGTATATTCCAAAGGGGAAGGGAACAATACGTTGCCAACCAACAACATACACCACATCTTGATCGAAGGCGACTCCGTATGGCTAACGACGGATGGTGCAGGCGTATGCCTCATCAACGACGCCACAGGAGAGGTGACCAGCAAACTCAACTGCCAGTCCAGCATCTTCTCGGAAGAGAACCCGCAATGGGCCAACTACATCATGCGGGACAACCAAGGTAGGCTGTGGGTATGCACCAGCGACGGCGTTGTATGCCACCAAAACGGGCAGAGACACATATACACCCTGAACGAACAAAACGATGCATTGGCGCAAAACGAGTCGAAAATGTGCTTCTGCGACAGCAAGAACAGGATCTGGCTCATCACCACGACGGGAGGACTCAACCTCTTCGACGAAAAGAAGCAGGCCTTCTCCTCCCAATTCGAGGAATACCACCTGCCGCAAACGCTGAACGCTATTACGGAGGACAACCAAGGTAACCTCTGGATTACCGCCACGAACGAAATCATCCTATTCAACCCCGACTCGAACATCGTCAGGCACTTTGACATGTCGGGCGACCTGGGTGGATATTCCTTCGCCACCTGCGCCATCTACAAGGCGAAAGACGGGGAAATCTACGTCGGCAGCAACAACGGATTCTTCTCCTTCCATCCGCAAGAGATCATCAGCAAGGGTCAATACAAGCCGGTCGTCTACCTGAAAGACCTCTACGTGAACGGACAGAAGGTGGAGAGCCAGCAAGGCACGACGCTCAACGAAGCCCTGGCCTTCGCGGACACCATCCGGCTGAACCATGACCAAAACCACTTCGGCATAGAATACTTCGGTATAGACTACGGTCAGGCGGAGAACCTCACCTACTACTACACCATGGAGGGCCATAACCAGCAATGGATGTTCGTCGGAAAGGAACGAAGGGCCTTCTTCACCAACTTCGACGCCGGCACCTACACTTTCCTCGTGAAAGCCTGCGAACAGAACGGGGACAGATGTTCCACCTCAAAGCCACTCACCATCATCATCGCTCCCGCATGGTGGCAAACATGGTGGTTCAAAGCCCTCTGCCTATTAACCGTCTTCCTAGGTTTCCACCTCGTACTGAAACTGAGGGAAAAGAGACTGAAGCAGAAACAGGAGGTGCTGGAAAGGATCGTGGCCCAACGCACGGACGAACTACGCACCAAGAACGAAAAAATCGAGCAACAGAACAGGAAACTGGACGAGACGCTGAACCTCAAGGACCGCATCATGTCCATCATCGCACACGACCTGCGCAACCCAATCACCGCCATCGTCGGCAACCTCTCCCTGCTCACCAACCCGAACCGGCAGTACGACGAAGAGGAGCGGGACAAGAAGGTGCAGCAGACTTTCAAGTCGGCCAAGAACCTACAAGACCAGATGGAGAACCTCCTGGAATGGGCCAGGATACAAAACAACACCATACTGTTCTCTCCGTCAGACTATTACCTAGACGCACTCACCAAGGAGAGCGTAACGTTGCTGCAGAACCTGCTCTCCGAGAAAGGCATTGAGGTGACCATACAAAACAACACGAACAATTCGGCGCACATAGACCAGAGGATGGTCTCCTCCATCATACGCAACCTGCTCAGCAACGCTATCAAGTTCACTCCACAGGGAGGTAAGATCAACATACGCATCAGCGACGAGCAAGAAAGCATCCTATGGTCCATCCAAGACAACGGAATAGGCATGGACGAAGAGCAAATCAGGAAGCTAAGTCAGGAAAACCACCTCAGTTCCACCTTCGGCACCAACAACGAAAAAGGCTCTGGTCTGGGACTAATGATCTGCCACGAGTTCATCATACAAAACAACGGGCACTGGGAGATCGCCAGCCAGAAAGGGGAAGGCACCACCTTCACCATCCATTTCCCGAAAGGGGAACTCAAGCAACAGGAGGAAAGCGCAAACACGACCCATACGATCACACCGGACATGGAAAAGAGCAGTGCGAACAAGCAATACAAGCTCCTCATCGTGGACGACAACGAAGAGATACGCACCTACCTCAACGAGCTCTTCTCGGACTGGTACGACGTACGATGCGCCAGCAACGGTGCATCAGCCCTGGAAATCGCCACGGCGGAGATACCCGACATCATCATATCGGACATCGTCATGCCTGAGATGGACGGAAAGACCCTCTGCCACCACATCAAGAACGAACCACTCACGCAACATATCCCTGTCATCCTCCTCACCACCGAGGCGAGCATAGACAACCAGATAGACGGTATCAACTACGGTGCGGACGACTACGTGACGAAACCATTCAACGAGAACATCCTCAAGGCGAAAGTATCCACCCTGCTCAAAAACAAGGAATTGCAAAGGGAACACATCAGGAAGAATATTCTCTGCACACCGAAGATAGAGATTCCGGAAAGCCAGGAAAACGCTTTCCTGCGCAAGATAAACCAAACCATCTCGGACAATATCTCAGACAGCAACCTCTCCGTAGAGTTCCTCGCCGAAAAGACTGCGTTGAGCCGTGTGCAACTCTTCCGCAAGTTCAAGGCCATCACAGGTTGCTCCCCGTCCGAATACATCAAGGCGATCAGGCTACAACACGCTGCGGACATTCTGGCAAGCGGCAAGCACAACATCGCCGACGTCGCCTACAACGTAGGATTCTCCGACCCTAAATACTTCAGCAACTGTTTCTCGGAGAAGTATGGCATGACCCCTTCGCAGTACGTCAAGAGCCAAAACAAAGGGGAGTAAGAAGTTTCAAGCACCACCTACTCCCCATAAGATTTCCGCGACAATATCACTCACGATAATACACGCGCTTCACACGCTTGGAGATACCCGCCAGCACCTCGTATGAGATGGTACCCAACGTATCCGCCACACCCTGAATCGGGTGTCCCTTGCCGAAGAGGATGACCGAGTCGCCCTCCTTCACGTTCGGCACGTCCGTCAGATCAATCATGCAGACATCCATGCAGACATTACCCACGATCGGTGCGAAACAACCATTGACCAAGACCTTACCGTTGCGGTTGCCCAGCTTACGGTTGAACCCATCCGCATAACCGATAGGAATAGCGCCGATGATGGAATCGCGGGTCAGCACCCCTTTGCGGCTATAACCGACCGTCTCGCTAGCCGGCACCTTGCGTATCTGCAGGATGTTCGTCTTCAGCGTGCAGACCTCCTCCAAACGGCTCGAATCCACCGCACTCATGCCATAGTGTCCGATGCCCAAACGCACCATATCGAACTGATACTCGCTGAATCGTTCGATGCCCGCCGAGTTCAGGATATGAGCCATGATCTTATATGGGAAGGCTTGGAATATCTTATCCTTCATCTCCGTGAAGAGCGCGATCTGCTTCTTCGTGTATTCATCGAACATCGCGTCGTCCGAACCAAACAGATGGGAGAAGACCGAGCGAGGCTTCACGCACTTCTGCGCCTTCAAGACCGTGATCAGTTCGTCCAGGTCCTTCATCTCGAAGCCCAGCCTATGCATACCCGTATCCAGTTTCAAGTGGATAGGGTAATCTGTGATGCCCAGTTTGCTCGCTTCCGCGATCATACGGTTCAGGAGGGAGAAGCTATACACTTCAGGCTCAAGGTTATATTCAAATATCTTATGGAAGCTATTCGGCTCAGGGTTCATCACCACAATAGGGATATGGATGCCCTCGCTACGCAGGACAGCGCCCTCGTCCGCCACCGCCACCGCCAGATAGTCGCAACCATTCTGCTGCAGAGTGCGGGCCACCTCAATGTCTCCGCTACCATAGGCGTTAGCCTTCACCATGCTCATCATCTTCGTACCCGGTTTCAGGAAAGAGCGGAAGTAGTTGAAGTTATTCACCAAAGCGGATAGATTCACCTCCAAGACCGTCTCATGCACCACCTTAGCCAGTTTGTCCGTGATCGTCTCGAAGCGGAACTTGCGGGAACCCTTCAGGAGGATCGCCTCATGCTCGAAGGCGAAAGAGTCGATATGGAGCATGAAACTCTCCGTATCAGGGAAGAAGAACTTCTCCGGCACATCGAAGCACTTCTCATGGGCGGATATATCATGGCCGATACCGATGAAGCGTTCCACCTGCTTCTCCTCCACCAAGGCGGCGACGTCGCAATATAGTTCATCGATTTCCCTACCCGTCTGGAATATATCGGAGAGGATCAACGTCTTACGCAACTTCTTGGAATCCGCCTGCTGCGAGAGGAAATCCAAGGCGATGCCCAGGGCGTTGATGTCTGAGTTATAGCTATCATTGATCAAGAGGCAATCCTTCTCACCGTCCTTCACCTCCATGCGCATAGCCACGGACTCCAGTTCGGACATGCGCTCACTGACCTTCTTAGGGTCGAAGCCCAAGGCGAACAAGACGCAAACGCAATGCAACGCGTTATCAAGGGATGCGTAATCGGTGAAAGGCACGACTACCCCATATTTCTTGCCGTTGTAGAGGTAAGAGACGGATGTGGCATCCCGCTCGACCTTCTGTTCGAGGATCTGCACCGTGGCGTCCTTTTGCTTGCCGAAGGTGATGAAACGGGCGTTCGGGTGCATCTGCTGCGCGCAGATATCCACCAGCTTATCATCCTTGCCGTAGACAATCGTGCCACAGCCCTCGAAGAGTTTCATCTTCTCGATGCACTTCTGCTTAAGGGAAGAGAAATTCTGTTGGTGCGCCTCGCCCAAATTGGTGAAGACACCGATGGAAGGCGCGACGATCGGCGCAAGGTTAGCCATCTCACCCACTTGGGAGATACCCACCTCGAAGATACCCAGTTGAGTCGTCTCATCCATCTCCCAGACAGAGAGCGGCACACCGATCTGCGAGTTATAGCTACGAGGCGAACGGGTAATCCGGTAATCCGCATGGAGGAGTTGGTACAACCACTCCTTCACGATGGTCTTTCCGTTGCTACCCGTAATACCAATCACAGGGACATTGAAGCGTGACCTATGCGCAGCGGTCAGGTGTTGCAAGGCGGCGACCGCATCCTTCACCACGACGAAACAAGCGTCGGTGAGTTGGGCATATTCCGAAGCGTCATGGGTAACCATGAAGCAACGCACATTACGGCGATACAAGTCCTCGATATAGTTATGTCCATCATCTCGGCTAGACTTGACAGCCACGAACAAAGTGTCCTCCGGGAAAGAGAGCAAACGGCTGTCCAACAACAATCTGCACACACACGCATCAGGGTCGCCCATCAAACGACCACCGACCATCTCAGCGATTTCCGAAATCCTATACATAAAATTCTCCTTTCATTGCAGGTCCCGACGCAAGCCGGACCCATTCGATAAAAAACGAGACGCATCTTGCGTCCCGTCCCATTATTCGTTATGCTTTATTCTCCTCACTATTCTCCTTGTCAGTCTTCTCCTTCGAAGACTCGTCCATCTTCTCCCTCAGTTCGGGAGCCAACATCTCCTCCATGGTCAGACCCGTGGTCTTCTTCAGGTTGCTGATCAGATACCACAAGGCGAACATCATCACCACGGTGGCAGGCAAAGCGTTCACCGGCAAGCTCAAGGCGGTCATCTTCGCCAACTCCTGCGTGAAAGCCTCCGTACCCGACGGACTATGGATCACCACCTTAGCCAAGACGAAGTTCGTGATCGTGGAGACCAGGAAAGAGAGCGCCAAGAGGTAGGTGGAATTCACCAAAACCCTATCGAACTCCTCCCTTTTATTCTTCTCGTCCAGGATGCGGTCCACCAACTGCACATCCATCAGATTGTCATTGTACAACAGCTTACGGACCAACGGATAAGGCGTCTTCAGAGAGATGAGGATAGCCAGACCGATAAGGAAAGGGACCGAAGCCTCCTTGTAGGCGATCCACTCGCTCGGAAACTCGAACACACCGATGATGCCCGTCAGCAGGATGCTCACGAAACCCACGATGGAGATAAAATTCGTATTGTGTCTCTTCAGAAAATCATAGATGAAGTAGACGGTAGGGAAAGCCAAGGCGACGATAAGGCCGTAGACAGGGCCCAACCTGTCAGCGGATGTCAATTTAGACAAAACAATCACCGGGATGACAATATTGAACACGATACTGACAAACGGGTTCTCCTTCTCTTTCTTCTTGCTCGCCTCAACGTTTTCGTTAGCACTCATAATTCTATTCTTTTACACAAACATTCAACTGAAAAAATACATTCTGAGCATTCCCAATCAAACCATGGATTATCATTCTCCATAGGCAGGAACAATGTCCATGTCGCTCATCGCACTAGTCGGCGGGAAGGGAATATTAGAACCAAGCCGACGAATATCATTGCCCGACAAATGGTATACCTGGCAGAAGTAAGAAGAGTCCACCAATTGTTTCCAAGTCTTATTTTCGAAATCATCTTTTTGCAGGAAAAAGATGGAAATAGTGTCACTCGGGCTTAATACCTCTTCAGGATTTTCTTCCATACCAATAAAACGAGCCACTGAGTTCCCTTTAATACCCATAATATGATAACGTACCGAGTCGATTTTCAAGCTATCCTGTTTCAGGTATTTACCATCCAAACGGCATATGGAATATACATAATTCTCAGATTTATTATCCACATTGATAACATAGAAGTCATTCTCAAAGAAATCGCCACAAGAGCATATAGGCAACAACATTGCCAATACAATTAACGAATAGATGAATTTATTCATACCTTTTCCCATACAAATCTTGGTTAAAACCTCTCCTTTCATGAAAAAAACATTGCATAAAAAGACTTTCAAAGGTAGCAAAATCGCCTCGGAAAGGGAAAACTTTTCGCATAATTATTTTAACGTTGCCATTATTTAGAACTTACCCTAATAAAATTGTACCTTTGCGGGCGAATAATTAGTAAGAGCAATGGTCAACATCTTAGCGATAGAGTCATCATGCGATGACACATCAGCAGCCGTCATCAGCGACGGTTACCTATTGTCCAACGTGATAGCGAGCCAGAAAGTGCACGAATCATACGGTGGGGTGGTACCCGAACTGGCCTCACGCGCCCATCAGCAGAACATCATACCAGTCGTGTCGGAAGCCATCCGGCAATCCGGCATTCGGAAAGAAGACCTCAACGCCATCGCCTTCACCCGCGGTCCGGGACTGATGGGGTCGTTACTCGTCGGCACCTCCTTCGCCAAAGGATTTTCCCTAGCGTTAGGCATACCATTGGTCGACGTGAACCACCTGCAGGCGCACATCCTCGCGCACTTCATCCAAACGAAGGACGAAGAGAAGGAGTTGCCTAACTTTCCATTCATCTGCCTGCTCGTTTCGGGCGGCAATTCGCAGATTGTCTTGGTGAAGAGCTACAAGGAGATGGAGATCATCGGACAGACCATCGACGATGCGGCGGGCGAGGCATTCGACAAGTGCGCCAAGGTCATGGGACTTCCCTACCCTGGAGGTCCTGTCATCGACCGACTCGCCAAAGAGGGAGACCCGAAGGCGTTCACGCTGCACAAACCACAGATACCAGGCTACAACTATAGTTTCAGCGGACTGAAGACCTCCTTCCTCTACCTGTTACGAGACGAGATCCAAAAGAACCCGAACTTCGTGCAGGAGCGTCAGAAGGACCTCTGCGCCGTATTGCAGAGCACAGTCATCGACATCCTCATGGACAAACTCAGGAAGGCAGTGAAAGCCTATGGAATCAAGGAAGTGGCCGTGGCGGGAGGCGTATCAGCCAATTCAGGCCTGCGCGCCGCATTCGAAGACCATGCGAGACGATACAAGTGGAAAATCCATATCCCTAAATTCTCCTACACGACAGACAACGGAGCCATGGTGGCGATCGCCGGATACTACAAATACCTGGACAGCGACTTCTGCGACATTAGCCTGCCACCGTTCTCAAAGGTAAACATGTAGAGAATTAAGAGTTAAGAATTAAGAGTTATAAGTTAGGGGGGCTTATTCGGAGAAGATGCGTTCGAAGCCGATCAGACGGTCATGGTCGGAACCTAACGGTCTATAATAGACATAGATATGATACTCGTTCTCCGTCTCCCAGAAGCTACCCTCCGCACGTGAGTTCAAGCCGAAGGTGAGACCCGCCGGCACAAAAAGGTACTGGAAATTATAGCCACCATTCTTCAGCACGATGCTCAGTTCGTACTGGTGGCGTTCATAGTTATAAACCATCTTATTCGCCTCATCCAAACGTCCTTCGTTGAAGGCGCCAGAAACATACAAAGAGCCATCCAGCCAAGGATCTTCAAGGGGATAGGAGAAATGCACGACGGAATAATCCACCTCCGCATCGCTCCACACATCCTGTTGGTGCACCAAATATCCCCCGTTCACATCCTTCCTGAACACCGAGGTCTTTCCGTCCGTCATCAAACCCGGGCGCATCTCCACATGGTAATACGGGTTATGGAAGGAGATCCGCTCCACACAACCGCTGAAGCGGAAGCGGTGGGAAAAGTCTGCCACGTTATACTGCACGCCTCCCTCGAACGAAAGCTTACGTTCATCCTCAAAGACGAGCGATTCAGGCTTCACATACGTAGGCTTCAGGCCATACACCTCATTGTCCCGCCTGCCATTCTGGCGAACCACCACCGTCAGCTCATCAGGTAGGGCCGTGAAATTGCCCTTATAAAAGAGTTCGAACGCAAGGTGCTGATACTCCTTGTTGACGCCATAGACAGACCGTCCATCGACCTCTCCCACAATGCTCACCTTAGGATCCTGCTGAGAGAAACATGCGACAAGAAGATTCGACGAAGGCTCATCCACATCATAAACCTGAACCATGTAATTGCCCGACAATGTCAGCTTCACATCCTCATTCGGCAGGGAAAACTCATAATGGGAGTAGTCGAAAGTAGTATTCATTGAAATATACGGATCCTCTATGATAACCTCATTCAGGCCCTCCATATACTCCATCTCATCCAGTTCGGAAAGAGTCCAATCCGCATTACAATACCTGATCCTATAGGCGAGATGGCGGAACTTATGCGACATCCAGTCGAAAGCCACCTTCACATGATCGTCCGACCCCATGCGGATCACGGGGAGGTCCAGTTGGTCCGCATTCAAGTAAACCTGAATCGTCTTGATATCAGGCGTATAGGCTTTGGTAACATATTTCTGCGCATAAGATGTAGAACCGTACAAGAAAGCACAGAGAATCAGCATGGTTCCCAGAAGGATGCCGAACCTATTCCTTATCTTACAAATAAAAAACTTATCACTCATTCGTCAATATTTTTTTCGGAAGATAATCCAATTGGACATTCTCCATCGCGTTCCACATACTACCCTTCACGTTCGGGTTCATCTCCGACAACCTCGCCATCACCTCCTTCATGGTCTCGCGATGGGAAGCGGTCTCGTAGGGACAGAGCACCTTCTGCTTAACATATTGGTGCGCCTCCGCCAATTCAGCCAGTTCATGTTCCTCGATCAAGGCCATCGGACGGATGATGGTCATGTCGAACTTATCCATCTTCAGCAACGGAGGCATCGTACCGAACGAGCCTTGGAACGTGAGGTTCATCAGCAACGTACGAAGGATGTCATCCTTATGGTGGCCCAAGGCGATTTTGCGGCAACCCAACTCCTTCGCCACATCGAAGAACCGTTTGCGACGGCTCCACGAGCAGAGGAAGCAAGGGGTCTTGCGCTTATCGGTGGACATGTCAAAGGAGGTGACCGAATGGAGGAACGAAGCCCCGCACTTCTCCGCGAAGGAGCGCAAATACTCCACGTCAGACTGGTATGGGATATTGCTCATCGAGACATGCAAGGCGGTCATCGAGAAATCGACGTGGCCCGTCCGCTTATATTGTCCCAAAAGCTCCAGCAAAGCCAACGAGTCCTTCCCGCCGGAGAGACCCACCAGGATATGGTCGCCCTCACCAATCAATCCGTACTCTTCAATAGCCCGTTTGAACTCCTTGAAAACCTTATGGAACAAACGTCCATCCTTCGTGTTAGACATAAACCAAGCCTCATTAAAAACGCACAAAAGTAACAAAATAGTCTGTTCAAATAAAAAAACGAGCCATAAACGATGCGCATTGGGAAAAATATCATGTAAAAACACTATTTTTGTAGAGTAAAAAGAAAGAGATATGATAACGAGGGATGACATCATGCAGATCGGGCAGATCGTAAAGACGCACGGGCTTCGGGGAGAACTGGCGTTCACCTACAAGACCGATATCTTCGACGAGGCGGATCCACCATGCCTCATCTGCGAGTTGGACGGCATATACGTGCCCTTCTTCGTCGACGAGATCCGTATCAAAAACGACGAGACCGCGCTGGTGAAGTTCGAGGGAATCGACTCAGCCGAGGAGGCGCAGGAACTGGTCAAGGCGCCCATCTTCATCGAGAAGAGGCATGTGCCGGAAGAGATCGGACAAGACGAGGTGGAAGGCGTGGACTACTACATCGGCTTCAAGGTCTTCGACGAGAACGGTGCGGAGATCGGTGAGATAGAAGCTGTGGACGACACGTCGGAGAACGTGCTCTTCCTCGTGACCGATTCCCAAGGCGAAGAGTTTTACATCCCCGCCACCGACGAATACATCATTGAAATCGACGACGAGAAGAGGGCGATGAGCATGGATTTGCCGGAAGGTCTGTTAGACTTAAACAAGTAAAAACGTAGGAAGCATGAAAGAGAACGAGATGATATTTGGCATACGCGCCATCATCGAAGCCATCCATTCGGACAAGCAGATCGACAAGATCATCATCAAGAACGATATGCAGAGCGAGCTGGCCAAGGAACTGCTCAATGCGGTGAAGGGCCACAACGCCATACAGATACAACGTGTGCCGCTCGAAAGGCTCAACCGTTACACGCACAAGAACCACCAGGGGGCCATCGCCTTCGTGAGCCAGACGGACTATCAGTTGGTGGCGGACCTCGTGCCCTTCCTCTACGAGCAAGGGAAGGTGCCCTTCTTCGTCGTGTTGGACGGTGTGACGGACGTGCGCAACTTCGGCGCCATCGCCCGCACCTGCGAGTGCGCTGGCGTGGACGCAATCATCATCCCCGTGAAGGGAGGCGCATCCGTCAACGCGGACGCCATCAAGACCTCGGCGGGAGCGCTCCACACACTGCCCGTCTGCAAGGAGAGCAGCCTGACATCCGCCCTCAAGTTCATGAAGAAATGCGGCATACGGATCATCGCCGCCAGCGAGAAAGGCACATTGCCCTACACGGAATCCAACATGAAGGACCCCGTCGCCATCGTCATGGGAGCGGAGGACAAGGGCGTTTCCCCAGAAGTGCTGCGCATCTGCGACGAGATGGTCAGCATACCTATCCTAGGCAAGATATCCTCCCTCAACGTCTCCGTGGCGGCAGGCGTGATGATCTATGAGGCGGTAAGGCAAAGAGGAGAGAAATAAATCAGGAAGCACAATGGACATCCTATACGAAGACAACCACATCATCATCGTGAACAAGAGCTGCACGGAGATCGTGCAGGGCGATAAGACGGGCGACACGCCCCTCTCGGAGATGGTGCAAGCGTACCTTAAGGAGAAGTACGCCAAGCCTGGGAACGTCTTCATCGGTGTGACCCACCGTCTGGACCGGCCCGTCAGCGGAGTCGTCGTCTTCGCGAAAACATCCAAGGCACTCAGCCGCCTGAACGAAATGTTCCGCACCCACGACCTCACCAAACGCTACTGGGCCATCGTCAAGAACAGACCACCCCAAGAGGAGGAACTGCTCACCCATTACCTCGTGCGCAACGAGCGCATGAACAAGACCTTCGTGTACGACAAGCAGGTCAAGGATTCGAAACGGTCCAAGCTCAGCTATAAAATCATCGCCCAGTCGGACAAATACTATCTGCTGGAGATAGACCTCATGACGGGGCGCCACCACCAGATACGCGCCCAGCTGGCCCACATCGGATGCCCTATCCGAGGCGACCTCAAATACGGGTTCGACCGCTCCAACAAGGACGGAGGCATCAGCCTGCACGCCCGTAACATACGGTTCATACACCCCGTGTCGAAGAAGGAGATAAACATCGTGGCACCCACGCCCGACGACACCCTCTGGAACACATTCGAAGAGATACTAAGCAAGCAAAGCGAGGAGGCCCCGACCACCCCGCAGGCAGAAGACCATGAAGCATAGACTATTCGCCATATTACCCCTTTTCGCCACCTTCGTCCTCCACGCAGAGATAAACGAAGAGCGGTTGGTCGTGCTCTTCGACTCCCTGAAGAACTGCGAGGTGGATAGCGTAAAAGACCAACTCAACAGAGAGGTGCAAGCCACATTGGGCGAAGCACTGAAGGACGAGAACTCCTTCACCTACCCGTTCGAGAAGCTCACCAACCTGGGGAAAGTCCTTTCGGACGACAAGAAGGTGAGGATCTACACATGGTCTTTCCCCTACACCGACCGCACCCACGGGTACGGAGGATTCATTCAAGTAAAAGGCAAAAACAAACTCACCACCACACCCCTCACGCTATCCAGGGAAGCGTACCTGCCCTCCCAACAGGGTAAGATCGCCACGACCGACTGGTACGGGGCACTATACTACAAAGTATTCCCTGTTAAAAGCAGAGGTGGAAACTACTACGTGGCGTTAGGTTGGGCTGGTTACAACGCCGCGTCCGACTATAAGATCATCGAGACCCTCAATATCGACGGAAGGGGCAACGCCTCGCTCGGGAAGATGGTCTTCGAGAAGAGAGGGAAAAACGATTCCAGGATCATCCTCGAATACAGTGCGGAGGCGAAGATCGCCCTCAACTACGATGCCTCCTCCAAACGGATCATCTTCGACCACCTATCCCCCATCGAGCCCGGATACAAGGACATACACGTCTACTACGGTCCCGACTTCACCTACGATGCCTATAAACTGAAGAAAGGCACATGGTACCTGGAGGAGAACATCGATGCCAGAAACACACGATAACACTAAGATATAAGATATATGAAACTAAAAACAGCATTATTTCTTATGACTACAACCCTGATAGGCTCTTGCTCCAATGAGGGAGACAAAGCAACAAACACCTCCGTGGAGACGGAGTTCGAATACAAAGTGGACAAATTCGCGGACTTGGAAATCCTGCGCTACAAGGTGCCGGACTTCGAATCGTTGAGTCTCAACCAAAAGAAACTCATCTACTTCCTTTCGCAAGCCGCATTGGAAGGGAGGGACATCCTCTACGACCAGAACAACAAATATAACCTGACGATACGCAGGACATTGGAAGCCGTATTCCTCAACTACGCCGGCGACAGGAACAACAAGAACTTCGAGGAGATGATCACCTACCTGAAAAGGGTATGGTTCTCCAACGGAATCCACCACCACTACGCCACGGACAAGTTCGAGCCGAACTTCAACCAAGCCTACTTCGAGATGGTAGTCCGCTCCATTTCGCCAGACAAACTTCCCATCAAAGAATATGGCAACGACGTGGAGAAGATGCTGAAGACCATCACCCCTGTCATGTTCGATAAGAACCTCTATGCGAAAAGGGTGAACCAAACGGAGGGGGAAGACCTCATCAAGACATCCGCCAACAACTACTACGAAGGGGTGACGGAGAAAGAGGTGGACGCCTTCTACGACAAGATGAGGGATCCGAACGACACCACCCCACTCTCCTACGGTCTGAACAGCAAACTCATGAAGGAGAACGGCCAGATCGTGGAGAAGCAATGGAAGGTCGGAGGCATGTACTCCGCCGCCATCGAGAAGATCGTGGGATGGTTGGAGAAAGCGGCGGAAGTAGCGGAGAACGACGCACAGAAGAAGGTGATCAACTCACTGATAGACTATTACGAGACCGGTGACCTCCTGACATTCGACGAATACAGCATACTTTGGGTGGAGGACACGGAGTCACGCATCGACTTCGTCAACGGATTCATCGAGACCTACGGAGACCCGCTGGGCATCAAGGCCAGCTGGGAGTCCGTCGTCAACTTCAAGAACCTCGAGGCGACGCAAAGGACCATCACCATCAGCCAGAACGCACAATGGTTCGAAGACCACTCACCGGTGGACCCACGCTTCAAGAAGGACAGCGTGAACGGAGTGACCGCCAAGGTGATCACGGCAGCCATGCTCGGTGGAGACTGTCATCCAGCCACACCGATAGGCATCAACCTGCCTAACGCCAACTGGATCCGCCAGATGCACGGTTCGAAATCCGTCACGTTGGAGAACATCACCGAAGCCTACGACAAGGCCGCCCAAGGCAACGGATTCAACGAGGAGTTCGTATGGAACGACGAGGAGAGGGAGCGCATCAAGAAGTACGGTTACCAATCAGACAACCTGCACACCGACCTGCACGAATGCCTCGGTCACGGTTCGGGTCAATTGCTTCCAGGCGTGAGCCAAGACGCCCTGAGAGCCTACGGCGCCACTATCGAGGAGGCGCGAGCAGACCTCTTCGGGCTCTACTACGCGGCAGACCCTAAGATGGTCGAACTAGGTCTATTGCCTAATATGGAAGCCTACAAAGCCGAATATTACAAGTATATGATGAACGGTATGCTCACCCAGCTCACCCGAATCGAGCTAGGCAACAACATCGAGGAGGCGCATATGCGCAACCGCCAGCTCATCGCGCAATGGGTATACGAGCACGGCAAGGCGAAGAACGTCGTGGAACTGAAAGAAAAGGAGGGAAAGACCTTCGTGGTCATCAACGACTACGATGCGATGAGAGGGCTCATCGGAGAGTTATTAGCTGAGATCCAACGCATTAAGTCGGAAGGAGATTTCAATGCGGCCAAGCAATTGGTCGAGACCTACGGTGTGAAAGTAGACCCGAAAATCCACAAGGAAATCCGAGAACGTTACGCTGCCTTGAACATCGCGCCTTACAAGGGATTCGTCAACCCGAGATACGAACCGGTATATGATAACGAAAAGAATATCATCGACATACAAGTGAAATATGATGAAACGTTCGTCAAGCAAATGATTCGTTACTCGAAAGAATATTCCAATCTGCCAAGTCTCAACTAAAAAAAATGATGAATTTGAGAGATTAATTCCACAAGAAATATTACATTTGCACAACGAAGTAATTAAACGGGAAATTAAATAAAAAAGAATATAACATGAGAATTAAGAAATCACCCCAAGCAGACTTGAACAACAAACGTTCAATGTTCACCTTGATCGGTCTTGTCATCGTTCTTGGGTTAGCCTACATCTGTTTCGAATGGTCAAAAAGCAATGTGGAGAAATTAAACCCAAGTGATTTTGCGCAACAAGCCAACGACGAAGAGGAAGTGGATGCGACAACGCAAGACGAGCCAGAGCAGCAAGAGCCAGAACCAGAGCCAGAGCAACAACCAGAGACTCCGGAAGTGCAAGAAATCGAAGTTGTGGACGATAGCGTAAGGACAACTGGTACCATTACGCCAACTGATCTAAGTCCAACCACACCGGATGATATGCCAAAACTGATTAACAACACAGAACCAGAAGATACCGAAGAGACTCCGTTCACAAGAGTTGACAAGAAAGCGGAATTCCCTGGCGGACCGGATAAATTGAAGGAATATCTCTCCAAGAACCTAAGTTATCCTCAGATTGCCATGGACGAAGGAATCGAAGGAAAGGTGTTCGTGAAATTCGTCGTATCCTCCAAGGGAACCATCAAGGATGCCAAAATAATCCGTAGCGTTGACCCTGCATTGGACGCAGAAGCTCTCCGCGTCGTTAACGCAATGCCGGCTTGGACACCAGCTGAGCAACACAAAAAGCCTTGTGCTTCTTACTTCACTTTGCCAGTGAACTTTGTGTTGAACAGATAAACCAAAAGATAAAACGTCCCCCAAGGGATCTATTTTTGAGAAGGGAAGAGAAAAATCTTCCCTTCTCTTTTTTTTGACATTAAGGCAGGATTTTGTAGAGACAGAATGAATAAATATTCCAAAAAAAGATTAATTTCGCGCTTGCAAGAAAAAAGAGAAACATGAGGTGGTTTCTGAAATGACAACCACTGTAACGTAAACAACTAAAAACAACAATGGAAATTTTAATGATTGTAGTGTTCCTGATCGGATACTCCAGTATCGCGATGGAACATCCGCTAAAGGTCAACAAAGCGGCATCGGCACTGCTATTATGCGCCATTCTCTGGACCATCTACGTATTAAATGCAGAACCCATCCTACTGGCAAGTTCAGAATTCATTGAACATTTCAACCTAAGCAGTTTAGGAGATGCGGTGGCATCATTGCCAGACCTCCACGAGAAGGTCATCAAGTACGTGACTGAAGTACAAATCATTGAAGGACTCGGAGATGTGGCCTCCACACTATTCTTCCTCATGGGTGCGATGACCATCGTCGAACTCATCGACGCACACAGGGGATTCTCCATCATCACAGACAGAATCACCACGCAGGACAAGAAGAAACTCTTGTGGATGCTCTCCTTCATCACCTTCTTCATGTCGGCCGTATTGGACAACCTCACGACCACCATCGTGATGGTCATGTTGCTCCGCAAACTCGTCGCCGACAAGTCAGAGAGGTGGAGATTCGCCTGTCTGATCATCATCGCCGCCAACGCAGGTGGAGCCTTCTCCCCTATCGGTGACGTGACCACCATCATGCTCTGGGTGAAGGGTAACATCACCACCGCAGGCGTGATCCCTAACTTGTTCATTCCTTCCCTATTCGCCATGATCATCCCATTGATGATAGAGACCATCACCATCAAGGGAGATGTGGTGGCACCGAAAGGAACCACCAGTAGCAACAGCACAGCGGACATCATCACAGATAAGGAAAGAAAGACGATATTCATCCTCGGAATCGGTGCGTTGGTCTTCGTGCCAATCTTCAAGACCATCACCCACCTTCCTCCATTCATCGGCGTATTGTTCGGACTGGGTGTGCTTTGGGTATACACCGAATTGCTTTACCACAACAAAAAGCAGGTACCTGAGAACGCTAAGGCCAGGATCTCCGTGGTATTGAAAAAAGTGGACTTCACCACTATCCTATTCTTCCTCGGCATTCTGATGGCTGTAAACGCCCTGCAATGCGCCGGGATCCTCGCCGAATTGGCAAGCTTCCTCGACAGGACAGTAGGCAATCCTTACCTCATCGACATCATCATCGGTGTGCTCTCCTCCATCGTGGACAACGTGCCATTGGTGGCAGGCTGCATGGGTATGTATGACGTCGCCGCTACGGGCATGCTCGCCACGGACGGTGTCTTCTGGATGTTCTTGGCATACTGCGCAGGCGTCGGTGGTTCCATCCTAATCATCGGTTCCGCGGCAGGCGTCGTTGTCATGGGTCTTGAGAAGGTGGATTTCGGATGGTACCTGAAGAACATCTCTCTCCTCGCCTTCATCGGCTACATCTCAGGAGCGGGTGTCTTCATCCTGCAAGAGGAGGTGATCCGCCCATTGTTCGGACTATAACAAAACACGAAATAAAAACAAAGGGATACCCATGGGTTTCATGGGTATCCCTTTGTTTTGTGTAATCGCATGGTAGAGACGAAATGCTTTGCGTCTCTATGGTGATCAAACGGACAAACGGTGACGAATGGTGGAGACGCAATATTTTGCGTCTATACGGACGGTCGGGGAATCACAGGACCATGGACAGCTGGATCCTTTTCCTCTCCAAATCCACATTGATGACCTTCACCTCCACATGCTGATGCAGGGAGACCACATCGGCAGGATTGCTGACGAAATGGTCCGCCATCTGGGAGATATGCACCAAACCATTCTCCTTCACCCCTATGTCGACGAAAGCGCCGAAATTGGTGACGTTGGTGACGATGCCAGGGTAGATCTGACCCACCTTCACATCCTCGATCACATGGATGGTTGGGTCAAACTCGAACACCTTGATGGCCTTGCGTCGGTCCAAGCCAGGCTTATCGAGTTCCTCCATGATATCGTTCAAGGTAGGGAGACCCACCTTATCGCTCACATAATCATTCAGGTTCAATTGTTTCTTCAACTCCTTGTTTTGGATAAGCTCGGAGACGGAGCATTTCAGCGACTTCGCCATCTTCTCCACGATACCGTAGCTCTCTGGGTGCACCGCCGTGTTGTCCAACGGATTTTCCGCGTCAGGGATACGTAGGAAGCCCGCACACTGCTCGAAAGCCTTGGCGCCTAAGCGAGGCACATCCAGCAACTGTTTGCGGGAGGAGAAGGCTCCGTTGGACGCGCGGTAATCCACGATGTTCTGCGCCAACTGCGGACCGAGGCCTGAAATATAGTTCAGCAGATGCTTGCTTGCCGTGTTCAGGTTCACCCCCACAAGGTTCACGCTATTCTCCACCGTCTGGTCCAACGAACGTTTCAGCTTCGTCTGGTCCACATCATGCTGGTATTGTCCCACACCGATAGACTTAGCGTCAATCTTCACCAGTTCCGCCAAGGGATCCATCAGACGACGTCCGATGGAGACCGCCCCACGCACCGTCACGTCGTAGTTCGGGAACTCCTCCCTCGCCACCGCCGAAGCGGAGTAGATGGAGGCGCCGCTCTCGCTCACCACGAAGACCTGCACCTTGCGGTCGAACCGTATGCTTTGGATGAACTGCTCCGTCTCGCGGCCCGCAGTACCATTACCGATGGAGATCGCCTCGATTTTGTAGGCCTCCACCAGCTTCGCTATCTTCGTCATCGCCTGCGCCCGCTCGTTCTGCGGCGGGTGCGGGTAAATCGTCTCATTGTGCAACAGATTGCCCTGCGCATCCAGACAGACCACCTTACAGCCCGTACGATAGCCTGGATCGATCGCCAGCACACGCTTCTCGCCCAACGGAGGAGAGAGCAACAGTTGGCGCAGATTCTCCGAGAACACCTTGATCGCCTCGTCGTCCGCCTTCTCCTTCATCGTGGCGGAGAACTCCGTCTCGATAGAAGGCTTGATCAACCGCTTATAGGCATCCGCCACGGCCATCTGTACCTGACGGGAAGCCTCGGTCACGCCTTTGACGAAAAGAGGATTCAGACGCTCCAAAGCCGCATCCTGGTCGGGAGAGACATCCACACGGAGGAAACCCTCCGCCTCGCCGCGGCGCATCGCCAGCAGACGATGGGAGGAACAACGGCGGGCCGGCTCCTTCATGTCGAAGTAGTCGCGGTACTTCTCCGCCTCCTTCTCCTTCCCCTTCACCACCTTCGATTGGATGACCGCCTCATGCGCGAAGAGCCTGCGGATACGCCCCCTGGCGTTCTCCTGCTCGCTCACCCACTCCGCAATGATGTCACGTGCGCCCTGCAAGGCCTCGTCCACATCCTTCACATCCCCTTTCACGAAAGGGAGAGCCTTCCCCTCCACGTCGTTATTCACCTGGCACATGAGAATCTTCGCCAAAGGCTCCAATCCCTTGTTCTTCGCCACCTCGGCTCGGGTACGGCGTTTCGGCTTATAGGGGAGGTAGATGTCCTCAACCTCCGTCAAGGTCACACACGCCTCGATACGTTTCTTCAGTTCTGGCGTGAGCTTACCCTGCTCCTCGATGCTCTTCAAGACGCTCGCCTTGCGTTTCTCCAACTCGACAAGCTTCTCGTACTGTATCTGTATCTCCTGGATGTCCACTTCGGTGAGACCGCCCGTCATCTCCTTACGGTAACGGCTGATGAACGGGATGGTCGCCCCGTCCGACAAAAGCTTCAAAGTATTCGCCACCTGTTTCTGCTGGATGTTCAGCGTTTGGGCGATAATAGAGTCAAACTGCATAAAAAGATATTTAGTATAACAAATGTAGTAAAATATAGTGAAACGACCATCCTGGCGGGGAAAAAACAGAGGAGACGAAACAATCGCCTCCTCTGCTATAATAACCCAAAAATACTGCAATCAAAAGTAAGGTTCTTCTTCGTAAAGGTAAAGTTACATGGTTTTCTAAAAGTATTAATATCATTGAACGTCACAAAGGTAGTAGGAAGAGGACATCCAGACATGGACAATCGAACCAAAAGGATGGATTATTTTGTCAAAAAAGGGGCGTCTCCCCTTTTTCGGAAGACGCCCCAACTCAGAATTGCTTATGTTAACGTTTATTTATACGGCTCGTCCACAATCATGTAACCTCCCGTAACAGGTTGGAACCAAGTATCGGCGCCAAACCAATAGAGACGGTTATTAATAACTACGCGTTTGCTGCCCTCCGGCAACGTGGTGATGATATTAGCGTCAGGGAGTACGACATCATCCTCTGGACTACCTACGATGACATAGCCCTGTGCGGAAGGCAAGAACCAAGTCTCGTTATAGTTGTAGTAAGTGACACCGTTAACCGTAACAGTCGCAGCACCCACAGGGAGCACTTGCACGTACACTTCGCTCGCAGCCGCTACTGGCCTTTCAATCACTGCGTAACCACCCACTCTCTTAGCGAACCATACACCGTTGCCATACCAATAATCAACACCACCCAAGTTTACAGTCACACAAGCGAACGGAAGAGCTGCCAACACCATATTCACTGGACGGTGAACCAACTCGAACCCGAAGGTTGGATGCTGACGATAGAAATGTCCGTTGTGCACATAGAATCTTACACCGTGGGAGTCTATGAAGTGGCATGCGCGTGGGTGCATAGCCGGACGGAATGGTCTACCGTTGTGGTACACGATCGGAGATGGTCCGTGAGGAACAACAACCGGATGAGGGCGATGGATAGTCCTCGGACGAATCGCCGCACGAGGCGCTGGACCATGGTGAGGAACTGGGCCATGATGAGGAGCAGGAGCCGGACCTCTACGTACAGCCGGAGCTGGCATATGACGAGGTGCAGGAGCCGGAGCCTTTGGCGCATGAGACACAGCCGGTGCATGGTGAGGAGCTGGACCCGCCGCTGGACCACGTTGTGGAGCCTTCGAACCTACGCGAGGCGCAACCGGTTGCGATTGGCGCGGACCCGTATTGCTTGGCCTTGTCGCAGGAGCCGGAGTTGGACGTTGCTGAGACATCTGCGGACGATGATTAGAAGCCGCAGGAGCTGGACGTTGCTGGGACATCTGCGGACGACGATTAGGAGCCGCAGGAGCAGCCGACTGCTGGCGAGAGCCATTGTTGCCGGAACGCTGAGCAAAATCGTGATGCTGCGATCCTCTGTTGCTTACTCGATTCGCACCTTGGGAAGGCGCGGATTGCCTGTTGTTAAATGAAGCTTGGTTATTTTGTCTATGCGATGAAGCTTGGTTAAAATTGTTATTACTGCGAGAACTATTTCTCATTTCCATTCTTTGTTGTCCGCCCTGACGACCACCGTGTCTTTGGGCGGTTGCTGAGGTGCAAACCATTACCAATACTGTAATGAGAATTGCAATAATCTTATTTGTTTTCATGACCGTAAAATTTAGAACGTTTTACATTTTGTTTCCTATCAAAAATAGTACAAACACCATGCCAAAACAAGCGGATTTTATTGATTATCACTATTTTACATACCAATCGGCACAAACAATCGATGAATCAGCCGTTTCGATCGATAAAACCCCTAATTGCACAGCGTATAAAGGTCTTTTCTTGGATTAATAATCATCAACGGAACGATGGATTTTTTTATAACCTTCAATTCCTTCGGACCGAAAAGAATGTCGTCCATGCCATAATCGCGCGATGCGGAGATCATCAGAAGGTCCGCATTCAGCTCCATCACACGGTCCACAGCCTCCAATTCGATCTTGAAACTGTTCTTCTTCGCCTCCACATCTTCGTACTCCACCGACCCTTTATCCATCAGGCCTTTAATCGCCTCCGCATTCTGTTGCGCCCTTGTGCCATAGTCGTTGGCCACCATCAACATGATGTGCGAGTGAAAGTGCATGCCCATGCCACGGCAGAAGACACCCTTCTCGCGTTCCTCCACCAAGAAACCGATCGGCACAAGCACACGGTCGAAAGCGATTTGTTGCCCAGGCTTCACAAAATAGTATGGTATCCTCAACTCACGGCAGAGCTTCAGCTGGTTGAGCGGTTTATTGAATGGTGGCACATCTGAAACCTCGAAGATCAGGATGACAGCCTCAACGAACTCCATGAAATCCGTGAAATCATCATCCAACACAAAATAATTGACGGGGAACTCGATCCGATCCTTTTTCCACGATTCGAAAGCGTTCTCGTAAAAAGAGGAGGTCTCCTTCCGATCCAACACACCCAGCAAACATATCTGTTTATCATGGGCCTCCGCCAATTTCTTAGCCAACGCTAAAGCTGTCTCAGGGAAATGGTCGGGGTGAGCGGCCACATATATCTGCTCCTTAGGCAATTCTTCGACTTTCATCATATCATATTCCTTTTCGTATATGCAAAAATAAAATTAAGAGTTAAGAATTAAAAATTAAAAGGGAGGAAACGTTAGGTTGGGAACTTTGGGGGATTTACCAATTTACTATTTAGCTATTTACTATGCGGGTTCTATCCTTTCTTCCACAAAAAAGGAGGAAACCACAAGACTTCCTCCCTTCCGCAAAGATATTTAAACAAAAATTATTTTGTCTTTTGTTGAGCCGCATAGCGCAGGTTCAGCTGCTCTATCACGTCGTTGGTGATGTTTAACGCCTCATCCGCGAATAGCACATTGTCGGAATTCGCATTGCTCAAGATGAGTTTGAAGCGTTTGTCCGCATTATATATCTTGAAAAAAGCGGCCACCGTATCACGCAATTGGATATTCATTTTCTGCTGCTCCTCCAGGAATTCCTGGGTCAGTTTCTTCTCCAACAGTTGCAAATCCTGATCTTGTTTGTAAAGATTAGCCTGCTCGCTCTGCAAGGTAGCCTCCGTCAAGAAACCACCAGCCTGATATTTCTTCTGGAACGCCTCATAGTCCTTCTGGAACTTCACCTGAGCGTTCGTCATTTCCCTGCGGGCCTTTTCCTGCTTCTTCAACAACACTTCGTTCAACTTCTTGGCGAAATCATAACCAAGCAACAAAGAATCCACGTCCACATAAGCGACGGGGAAAACGGTAGGAGAATCAACAACCGCACTATCCACAACTGCTGTAGAAGAGGCGGAATCAGACGGAGTCTGTTCTTGTGCGGATGAATTACCCTTACAACCATAAAACGAAAGAACGGCTAATACGATAACCGAGAAACACAACGAGTTAAAATACTTCATATCTTATCAATTTATTTTTCACATTTTCCCTGAAACGTCCCGTCGTCCTCCATATCTCTCTTCAAAGGCAAAGCCTCGCGGCGTTCCATAGCATCCTGTGTCTGCACACAATAGACCCCTTTCTTCGCCAATGCCATATTTCCTCCGACATGCATATGAGGGAATTTCTTCTTCTTCGAAAAAAAAGTCTGAACGCCCAACAATAGAAGCGACAAACCCACAATCACCACAGTGACACCCAGAAGAATTCCGAAACTATTCATAAAATACGATTGCTATTAAAAATAACATAGCCTTTACATACACTGAAGCCCACTACATGAACTTTCACACCGCAAAGATAAAACCAAACGAAATTCCCGCAACCATTTCGGATAGAAAACCACCTCCACATCTCTTTTTTTTATATATTTTTAAGAGTACAGACAAGAAAGGCGAGCGCTTCAAAGAAGACGCCCGCCCGACTATGATTATAGGGAACGATTAATGATGGAACAAACGGACATGAGTGAAGGCCATCGCCATCCCATATTTATCGCACGTCTCAATCACATTATCATCACGCACAGACCCGCCTGGTTGGGCGATGAAACGCACACCGCTCTTGTGGGCGCGCTCGATATTGTCGCCGAAAGGGAAAAACGCGTCGGAACCCAGAGCCACGTTGTCCAACTTCGTCAGCCAAGCCTTCTTCTCCTCTCTGGAAATAGGTTCAGGCTTCTCCGTGAAGAACTGCTCCCATACGCCGTCCGCCAAGACATCCTCATAATCGTCAGAGATGTAGACGTCGATCGTATTATCCCTATCCGCGCGACGGATTCCCTCCTTGAAAGGTAATGCCATCACCTTCGGATGCTGGCGGAGGAACCATATGTCCGCCTTGTTGCCCGCCAATCGGGTGCAGTGGATACGAGACTGCTGTCCGGCACCGATACCGATGGCCTGACCATCCTTCGCATAGCATACGGAATTGGACTGCGTGTACTTCAGCGTGATCAGGGCAATCAACAGATCACGTTTCGCCTCAGCGGTGAAAGTGTTCACCTTGGTAGGGAATTCGGTAAACAATGAATCATCGATCTTCACCTCGTTCCTGCCCTGCTCGAAGGTCACACCGAACACCTGCTTGCGCTCGATCGGATTAGGCTTATAGGAAGGATCAATTTGTATCACATTATAGGTGCCCTTGCGCTTGTTCTTCAAAATCTCCAACGCCTTCTCCGTGTAGCCGGGTGCGATCACGCCATCAGACACCTCCCTGTTGATCAAGAAAGCAGTCTCCTCGTCACACACATCAGACAATGCGATGAAGTCACCATATGAAGACATACGGTCGGCACCCCTGGCACGCGCATAGGCAGTAGCCAACGGAGAGAGCTTCGCGTCGTTCACGAAGTAGATCTTCTTCAACGTCTCAGACATCTCCACAGCGACAGCAGCACCTGCCGGACTAACATGCTTGAAGGAAGCTGCGGCGGGTAGCCCTGTAGCCTCCTTCAACTCCTTCACTAACTGCCAACTGTTAAACGCATCCAGGAAATTAATATACCCCGGACGGCCATTCAATACCGTGATAGGCAACTCGCCCTCCTCCATATAGATTCGGGAAGGCTTCTGGTTGGGATTACACCCATACTTCAACTCTAATTCTTTCGCCATCTTTAAGCTAATTTATTAAATACGGGGGGATGATAAGTCCCCCCGCCATATTTATCTCTCGTAGTACTCTTCCGCCCTATAGTCCACTCTATGTCCCCAATCATCCACATACGAGTCGTAGTAGACAAGGACTAATGTCCAATGGCTAAGGCGGTCAATATTGTAGTACCAATCACCATCACGCGTGGTGATGCGCAATTCGCCGCCATGGCAGTCCCAATCCGCATGCTCCCAATCAGAATAGACACGTCCGAAGTGGGAGACAAACGTGCTTTTTATCGAAAGCGCACCATCATAGTGGAAATGGTAAGTCAGTTCCTCATTCGCATATTCCGTCTGAGCGATAGCGCCCGGCACATCATCATAGTAGACCGTCTTGGTCCAATGCCACGGCTCTCCCACCAGGAGATCCTCGTCGCGCTCATCATCATAATATCCGATACACGAACTCATGACCAAAAGCGGAAGGGCAAATATGAATTTGAACAATAAACCTTTCATGACTCTAACATTTAATGGTTGACTATCTTCGACTACAAAAATACGAATTATATGAACTTATCCATACGCAATCGACGAAATGACTACAATCATGGACGAATCTGCCGTATACAACGCCCAAGCATCATTGGCGGTCCGCCCGACGCAACGGTTTTCCCTTGAAGTCATACCCCAAACTCCATGCGATATATTGCGCTTTCGAGAAATAAGCGGCTCTAACCCCCACACTCGCGTACAAAGGACCTCTGGGCTGAATCTTCACGCCGACCACCTCATACATCCTTGTCAAGGAATCGTCGCCATGCATGATATCGTATCCGATATTCAGGAAAAATGAAAAGCCATACATGATCAACTCGTTTTTAGCTGAAAGTCCGAGATTGAAGCGATCCCTCTTATTGCCCAGCCATACACGTTCGTACATTTTGCCATCCGCCTCATCCAACACGTAATCCGCGCGTGCCCCCACGCTCTCGTCATACATGAAATCCAGGCTCAAGCCACAACGGTAACGATACGAGCAGCGTAACATCGGAGCGTAACTGGCCGCGAAAACAGGGTGGCGGTATTGAACAAACTGTGTGCTCAAATCAGTTCCCCTCCCATCGTAGTATATCTGACGGAAAGATCGGGTAAGGGTAACATCATGCTCCAGACGCAAAGGAACATGCGGCGCGCGAAGGGAAGTGTCCCTCCGGACCATGTTCTCCGAATCGTTCAGATTGTACGATAACGCGACAGACACCGCATAGTTGTTCAAGCCCCGATTAGGCATGGTGGTGGCGCCATTGGAGAAGTGGGTAATCGAAACACCCGTCTTCAAGTCAAATCCTCCGGGAATAACAAATTTAAGATAAGGGAAAAGTGCGACATGCGCATTATGCTTCCACCCCACCGCAACATTATCCGGGTTTTTGAATCTATCATAATGATTCCAATTGGTGGAATAACCGAAATTGATTTCGTAATTCAATTTCAACCAATTCGTTATATGGGCAATCCTCGCACCGTAAGTACCGAAAAAAGAGACCGGTTTGCCCAACCGTTCGTCATGGAAGCGAGGGAACGCGACGCCCACCCCATAGTACGGGTTACGGTAAGCCCGCGCCTGCCACCTGTCCGGTCTGACTCCGGCATTCATCTGAATGATGAAATCGGAGAAATCATGCACCTCACGCTCCTCCGAATACTCCCACGTCTGCCGGGGAAGATCGAAATGGCCGCCCCGCACGAAGTCATTGGTCGGGAAGACTCCACCGACATCCATCCTCACCCCCCACGACAACGGCATCTTAGGTTTCTCCTCACTCTTTGAGGATTCACCCGCTAAAGCATCAATGGAGAGAAGGGCCAACCACCCGACAACAATCAACAGACGCAAATAATACATATTACGACACAAAAACATTCTAAAACTACTCCTTCCATGGACCACATTTCCCTAAAGCCCACAAGACGACCATTCGCAAGGGAAAAACCATAGACTTCCATCAGACGGAATACTCGTCAAAATTCGACCGCAAAAGTAAGAAAAACATGGCACTGTCACGAATCCAATTTGCTTTTTTTTAAAATTCAACCTATTTTTGCAATAAACAAAAAATAGAAAACGATGAAAAAAGCAATACTATTCATTTTAGCCTTACTGACCACAAGCATCCTGAATGCGCAAATTCAGCGTCCTGTCAAATGGGACATCTCCTGCGGTGAAATAGACAAAAACAACACGATAACCATCTCATTCAAGGCCAATATAGACGATGGTTGGCACATCTACGGCATGGACATGCCGAAGGACGGACCCATTCCGACCACCTTCAACTACACGCTCAAAAGGGGAGCCACACCAATCGGCTCCACATCAGCGAGCAAGAAGACGAAATGCGGAATGGACAACCTGTTCGGCATGGAACTCTGCGAATACAACGGAGAGGTCACCTTCCAACAAAAAATGAAGGTCTCCAAGGAGAACGGTTACAAAATCACTGGATATGTGGAATACATGGCCTGCGACAACACCAACTGCCTTTCCCCGACAAAAGAACCTTTTTCCTTCCAACTGGAAGGTGCAGGGAAAGCGGAAGAGAAAACCGCCCCTTCCGCAAATAGCCAAGGAAGTGAGGCAGCATCCGAAACAACTGCCGCTGTCGCACCGTTACAACTTCCCGGCGCCAATGAGGAGGCCGACACTTGGAAGCCCGTCATAGACCAAATGAGTGCGAGCGACACAACCGGACAATCGTCTAACAGCTCGCTCTGGCTGATCTTCTGCCTAGGAATGCTCGGAGGCATATTAGCCATACTCACCCCATGCGTATGGCCCATCATCCCTATGACAGTCAGTTTCTTCCTGAAAAAAGACGGTGACGCAAAGAGCGGTCGGATGTCCGCCATCCTCTACGGAAGCTCCATCATACTCATATACGTGGGCTTGGGCGTCGTGCTGACATTGCTATTCGGCGCCAACGCGCTCAATGCGCTCTCCACCAGCGCAATCTTCAATCTGTTCCTATTCCTGCTGCTCATCCTCTTCGCCATCTCCTTCTTCGGAGGTTTCGAACTGACACTGCCGGCATCATGGAGCACGAAGATTGACAGCAAGGCGGAAGAGACCGCAGGCATCCTCGGCATTCTACTCATGGCGCTGACGCTGGTGGTTGTATCCTTCTCCTGCACCGGACCGATAGTCGGAACATTGCTGGTAGAGGTCTCCACGGGAGGGAACATCCTCGCGCCGACGGTAGGCATGTTGGGATTCTCCATCGCGCTCGCGGTGCCATTCACCATCTTCGCCTTCTTCCCGAACCTGTTGAAGAAACTGCCACGTTCCGGAAGTTGGCTGAACACCACCAAGGTGCTCCTTGGATTCTTCGAATTGGCCTTCTCGCTTAAATTCCTCTCCGTGGCCGACATGGCTTACGGTTGGGGCATCCTCAGCAGGGAAACGTTCCTCTCCATTTGGATCATCATATTCGTCTTGGCCGGTCTCTACATCTTAGGCAAGATAAGGTTCAAGGACGAAGAGCCATTGGAGGGCATCTCCGTCTGGAGGCTATTCGGAGGCGGGGCGTCGTTGGCTTTCGCCATCTACCTCGTGCCAGGGCTTTGGGGCGCACCGCTGAAGATCGTGAGCGCATTCGCACCACCTATGATGACGCAGGAGTTCAACCTACATCATGCGGAAGAGGCGCAATTCTACGATTACGACGAAGCCATCGCATACGCCAAAGAAAAAGGGAAACCCGTGTTGGTGGACTTCACAGGCTACGGCTGCGTGAACTGCAGGAAAATGGAGAGCGCCGTATGGAACAAGCCACAAGTGAAGGAACTGATCGACAATGAGTTCATACTCGTATCCCTCTTCGTGGACGACAAACGTAGTCTGCCGGAGCCTATCACCATCAAGAAAGGGGAGAAAGAGGCTTACGTAACCACCTACGGCGAGAAGTGGAGTTTCCTTGAGGAATACAAATTCGGGGCCAACTCAATGCCTTTCTACGTAATCGTCGACAAGGAGGGCAACGCGCTAAGCAAGCCATACGGGTTCTCCGAAGATGCGGACGCATTCGCGCAATTCCTTCAAGAAGGGGTGAAAAAGCACAAAGAGGCTGTGCACACCCTACCCTTCACGATGAAAACAGTTGGAGAATAATCAAACACTAATCAAGCCAATAGAATGATAGAAGACCTTTTAAAGAGACGATCCATCCGCAAGTTCAAGGCGACCGAAGTGCCGGACGAGCTACTCAACGAATTGTTCACCGCCGCATTCCAAGCCTCGACAACGGGGAACATGCAGCTTTATAGCGTCGTAGTAACCAAGGATAAGAAGAAAAAAGAGGAACTAGCCCCCGCCCACTTCAACCAACCCGCCTATGCGAATGCGCCAATGGTTCTGACCTTCTGTGCGGACTTTAACCGATTCACCAAGTGGTGCGAGCAAAGGAACGCAACCCCAGGATATGACAATGCGGAGTCGCTCATCTGCGCCATCCTCGACACAACCATAGTGGCCCAGACCTTCTGCGTGGCGGCGGAAAGGAAAGGATTAGGCATCTGCTACTTGGGCACGACGACATACAATCCAGACCAAATCGCCAAGACATTGAACCTTCCCAAGCTGGTCGTACCGATCGTAACACTCTCCGTGGGCTACCCGGACGAGAACCCGCCCATGTCGGACCGTCTGCCGATCGAGGGGATCGTACACTACGAGACATACAAAGAGTACACCCCTGAACGCATCGACCAACTATTCCAAGGGAAAGAAGCCTTGCAGGAGAACAAAAACTTCGTGAAGGAGAACGACAAGGAGAACCTCGCGCAAGTCTTCACGGACGTACGATATACGAAGAAAGACATGGAATTCTTCTCCCAAAAGCTAAAGGACTTCATCTGCGAGCAGGGATTTAGATAATTATGAATTTTGAATTAAGAATTAAGAATTGGGGAGATAAATCAAGGCTTTTTACGCAAAAATTTTTTCTTGTGAAATTTTTTTCGTAATATCGTGACCGAATTTGTACAAATAAAAACAACAAGGACTGTGAATACAAAAGAAATCATAGCGGAAATAAAAGCACGGCTACAAATCGATGCTGAGACTTCGGACTCGTTATTCAGAGGCTTTGCCGAAGCATTAAAGAAAGAACTACTTGCCAACAATGTAGTGTCGCTCCAAGGATTCGGATCGTTCGAGGCAAGGCGGAAAGCGGAACGCATCTCCGTCAACCCCACAACGAAAAAAAGAATGCTGATTCCACCCAAACAGTCCATCGCATTCAAACCAAGCGGCACAATGAAAGAGAAGTTTAATCAGTAGTCCCATATCATGAACAACAAAGTCACACTACAAGATTTAGCGGATCAACTATCCGCGATTTCCGGGCAATCCAAAAAACTTTCCGAAGGTTTTCTACGAGCACTCACCGAAATAGTGGAAGAGGCACTCGCCAAAGACGGCATCGCAAAAGTAAAAGGAATCGGCACATTCAAGATTGTCGCCATCGAAGAAAGGAAAAGTGTTAGCGTGACTGACGGCAGCGCAGTCATCATCCCTGCCCATAAAAAGATCACATTCACGCCCGAAAAAGAGCTCAAGGAGGCTGTGAACAAGCCATACGAAGACCTAGAGACCTACGTGCTTCCAAGCGACGGTCCCGTAGATGGTCCATACATCGACGAGGATGAAGAAGAAGGAGAAGGAGATGACATGACCTCCTCAGCGGACTACACCAATATCAACCCCGTGGATACCAACGCAGTAGCAGGCTCTACCAGCGTTACGAACACCGCCACAAGCACAAACGAATCAACCGTGGCGCAAAACCCGGCTCCAAACATAGAGACTCCACAAACATCCCAGTCTGTATCCGCTCCGAGTCCGGAAGAGCCAGTCACACCCACATACAACTACGCTTCAACTTCAAACACATATACGACTCCCAGCACGGGCAACCCAACTGTCGAGTCTAGCATAACAACCAATAGCACAACGGAATCGACGGGCGTACAATCCCCTATCCAGGCGAGCACCACCCCTCCCGTTTCCGAACCTACGCCAGCACCTGAGCCGACAATCACAAGCACTGCCGCACCCGCGCCAGAGGCCACGAAAGTCCAAGAGGTAGTGACGGAGACATGTGCTCCTGTCGGACCAACACCTACCGAGGAGATCCAACAAACCGCGGATAATACCATCCCTGGAGGAAGCACACAGCCGGCAACCGCACAAACCATCTCCGGAGGAAGCACAACAGAGGAAGGACCAACAACTGTCCAAAATCCTCAAGGAGCGGTAGAGCAACCGATTCAGTCCGATGTGAAGGAAGAAACGGTTCAAGACGGCGCAACGATCAACAATGAGGGAGAAGTAAACGCTACAACAAGCGAAACAACCGCACAAACAACCGATGCGGCACAAACCGAACAGCCTCAACCTACGGCACAGACCGAACAAGCGCAAGCCACGGCTCAGACCGAACAGGCGCAAACCTCTGCACAAACCGAGCAGGCACAGCCTACTGCTCAGACTGAACAGGCGCAAGCCTCAGCACAAACCGAGCAGGCACAGCCTGCGGCAGCAATTGCCACCGAACACAACGGGAAACACAGGCACCACAAAAAGAAGAAAAAAGAGCGCAACAAAGGTCTATTGGCCGTCATCATCATACTGGCACTGCTGATCATCGCATGCCTGGTATACGCCCTACGAAGCGACAAAGGATTCACCAATGGTCTGAACGACCTCAAGGGAAAGATCACGGGCATATTTTCCGGCGAACAACCCGTACCAGTCGTGGTGGACAGTACTTTGTCGGCAGAATCCATTTCCAAGGAGCAAGCCCAAGTGGACGAATTCTTCGAAGAGAAAACGGAAGACATGTATGAAGCAGCACAGGCCGACCAGGAATTCCCTACGGAAGTCGAGGAAGAACAGAATTGGGACTGGTTCGAAGAGGGTGTGAAGAAGTTCATCAAAAAAGAATACCCTAAACTCAACTTCGAAGTCAAAGGAGAACCAGCCTACGACACCATACGCAGAGGACAGACCCTCACCTCCATGTCTCGCAAATATTACAATGGGGTGAAAGACTTCTGGGTCTACATCTACTTATACAATAAAGATGTGATTCGACGTCCGGACGAAGTGTCAGTCGGCACACCGATTAAGATTCCGCAGTTGGACGAGACCGTCATTGACCCGAGCTCATACGAGAGCATCAATGCGGCGAAGGACGTCAAAGAGAGTTACCTGAGGCTCTTCAACTAGAAGGGAACACAAAACAGCAAAGCCACTTGAATAGATTATTCAGGTGGCTTTTTTCATGAATAGACATGAAAAGTTAAAGCAATTTAAAAAAATTATAATTGTTATTAAACAGATAAAAAGATAGCCTATTATTTTGTACATTTGCGTATCAGTATATGTGTAAGTGAAAAACGATTGACTAGAAAATATAAATATTAAAAACAAAACAATATGAATCAGGCATTACAGGCAATAGACTTCAAGGCTCTGGATTCTAAAATCAAAGAGCATAGCGAGTTCGTAGACCTTTTGACGATGGGCATGAACAAATCCATCGTAGGACAGAAGCATTTAGTGGAATCATTGTTAATCGGTTTGCTGGCCGACGGTCACGTCCTTTTGGAAGGCGTACCGGGATTGGCGAAGACATTAGCCATCAAGACATTGGGCAAACTAATCGACGCAAAATACAACAGAATCCAGTTCACTCCAGACCTCTTGCCGGCCGACGTGATCGGAACCATGATTTATAGCCAAAAAACAGAGGAATTCAGTATAAAGAAGGGACCTGTCTTCGCCAACCTGGTCTTGGCGGACGAGATCAACCGTGCGCCAGCCAAAGTGCAGAGTGCCTTGTTGGAGGCCATGCAGGAGAGGCAAGTGACCATCGGTGAGGAGACATTCAAATTGCCTTCCCCATTCCTCGTATTGGCTACCCAAAACCCAATCGAGCAGGAAGGAACCTATCCATTGCCAGAGGCGCAGTTGGACCGTTTCATGCTGAAGGTGCACATCACCTACCCGAAACCGAAGGAGGAGATGGAGATCATCAAGCAGAACATCCAAATGGAAGAGGTGAAAATCGCCCCAGTCCTGAAACCAGAGGACATCATCAAGGCGAGAAAGGTCGTACAAGAAGTCTATGTGGACGAAAAGATCGAGCGCTACATCGTCGACATCGTTCACGCCACCCGCTTCCCTAAGGAGAAGAACCTCGCCCACCTGCAGGAGATGATCTCCTTCGGAGGATCACCGCGTGCTTCCATCAACCTGGCGTTGGCGGCCCGCACATACGCATTCCTGATGAAGAGGGGCTACGTCATCCCAGAGGACGTGAGAGCCATCGCGCACGACGTGTTGAGACACCGTATCGGCCTGAGCTACGAGGCGGAGGCGAACAATGTGACCAGCGAGGACATCATCAGCGAGATCATCAACGCGGTGGAGGTACCTTGATCAAAGAAGGAACAGCTGAATTCAGACTGAGATGCAAGACACTAACGAAATAATCAAGAAGGTCCGGAAGATCGAGATCAAGACCAAAGGCCTTTCGCGGAACATCTTCGCCGGAGAGTACCACACGGCCTTCAAGGGTCGTGGTATGACCTTTGCCGAGGTGCGCGAATACCAATACGGCGATGATATCCGAAACATCGACTGGAACGTGACGGCACGTTTCAACAAACCTTTCGTCAAGGTGTTCGAAGAGGAGAGGGAAATGACCATGATGCTCCTTGTCGACGTGTCTGCCAGCGGAGACTTCGGCACGCAAGTGCAGAAGAAGAGAGAAATGATGGCGGAAATAGCCGCCACCATAGCCTTCTCCGCCATCCAAAACAACGATAAGATCGGTGTCATACTATTCTCCGACAAGATAGAGAAGTTCATTTCCCCACAAAAAGGGAAAAAACACGTGCTCTACATCATCCGTGAGCTGCTCGGATTCGAACCGGAGAGCCAAAAGACCAACGTCGAGGACGCGCTCGTGTACCTCACCAACGTCATCAAGAAAAGATGCACGGCCTTCGTCATTTCCGACTTCATCGACAAGGACTTCCGCCAATCACTGACCATCGCCAACAGGAAACACGACATCGTGGCCCTGCAGATCTACGACAAACGAGAGTCGGAACTGCCTTCCGTCGGACTGATCAAGGTGAAGGACGCGGAGACGGGCGAGGACATGTGGATAGACACCTCCAGCGCAAAGACGAGGAACATTTACCACTCCAATTGGAGGAAACGCCAGGAGAATATCCGCCAGACATTCTCCCACTGCGGCGTGGACTACACCTCCATCTCCACCGACGAAGACTACGTGAAGGCGTTAATGAAACTCTTCCAACAACGTATGTAAAAGACATCAGAGATGAAAAGACTGAAATACATCATCGGATTACTACTCGTGGCGACAACAACCGCATCGGCGGCTCCCATAACCGTAAAAGCGACGATGGATTCGACCACCCTGCTCATCGGAGAGCAAAGAACCATCCATCTGGAAGTGGAGCAACCTAAAATCGTCACCCTACATTTCCCTGATTTCAAAGAGAATAACATCCTGGCGAACGGCGTCGAAGTACTCCGTACCTCGAGTAAGGACACCACGGTAATCAAGGGGGGAAACCTACGAATCAAGGAAGACCTCATCGTCACCTCCTTCGACACGGGACGCTATGAAATACCTCCCTTCAAGTTCGAGGCGCATGAACCGGGATACTCATCCGAATACCTGACGGAAAAAATCATCGTGGATGTAGTCACCATCGAAGAAGACTTCTCGAAAGCGACTATCAAAAGCGACCACGACATCATCCGCCCCGGATTCAACTTCTTGCGGATATTCCAATACTTCACACTACTGCTCATCCTCGCATGTATCGTCCTAATCGTCATCGTGAGCATCATATTCTTCTCCAAGAAGAAGGAGCAACCTATCCTATCCTTCGACACAAGGGACAGAAGAACACCGCAAGAATTGGCGCTCTCATCTCTCATGGACATCAAGGAAGAGAAGATTTGGGAGAAGGGTCAACAGAAGAAATACTATACGCAGATCACCGACACCCTGCGTAACTACTTCCTGGAGAGGTTCCAAATAGGCGCCTTCGAGATGACCTCCAACCAGATCATCGAAGAACTTAAAACAGAAGAGGACGCGAAACTGGTCGAGGACAAAATCAGCCAAGTATTCCAACTCTCCGACATGGTGAAGTTCGCCAAATACCAACCGACCAAGGAAGAGAACGAAATGAGCATCGTCAATGCGATGTTCATCGTACAACAGACCGCACAAACCGCCAAACAAGAGCAGGAAAACGACGAGGGTCAACCATCGGAGGAGAAAAGTGACGACGGAAAACCATTTACGTTATCCTAAAAAAAGTTAGCACTATGACAATCACATACGCACACCCAGGTTATTTTTACCTACTGCTACTTTTGATACCAATCGTGGCATGGTACATCTGGAAGAACGGAAAGACCATCCCTAGCATGCGTGTATCCACCACCTCCACCTTCAAGGACATAAGCAGTGGCTACAAGGCATATTTGATGCATGTGCCATTTATACTCAGGATGTTAGCCATCGCCGCAATCATCTTCGCATTGGCGAGACCTCAGTCATCCGACAACCTCTCCAACAAAAACGTGGAGGGAATCAACATTGTAATGGCGCTGGACATCTCCGAAAGTATGCGGGCAGAAGACCTGAAACCGACCAGATTGGACGCCGCGAAGAAGATCGGTGCGGAGTTCATCATGAACCGACCGAACGACAACATCGGACTGGTCGTATTCGCAGGCGAGAGCTTCACGCAAAGCCCACTCACAACAGATAAGACCGCTTTGGTTAGCCTACTGAACACCGTGAGCGACGACATGGTGGAGGACAAGGGAACTGCCATCGGACTAGGTATCGCCAACGCAGTCAATAGAATCAAAGACGTGGACGCCCCTTCCAAGGTCATCATCCTGCTGACAGATGGTTCCAACAACAGAGGAGAAATCGACCCACTGACAGCGGCGGACCTCGCGGCGACCTACAAAGTCAAGGTCTACACCATCGGCGTCGGCACCAATGCGCCACAAGCCCCTATCCGAATCAACGGACAAAAGATGATGATGCCTGTGGATATCGACGAGACAACGCTGAAGAACATAGCAAGCAAAACAGGAGGTAGATATTACAGAGCGACCAACAACGAGTCACTGAAAACCATCTACGCCGAGATAGACCAGTTAGAAAAGACCAAAATACAAGTGACGGAATATTGTAAGAAGAGCGAGGAATACTTGCCTTGGGCAATCGCCGCACTGATCTTGTTCATTCTTGAGATAGTGCTCCGCAAAACACTGTTACGCCACATACCATAAAAAGGAGGAAGAGAGATGCTATTCAAATTCGCAAACCCAGATATTCTATTGCTGCTGCTCATCGTGCCAGTCTTCATCATAGGCTTTATCGTCACGAGAATACTGCGGACAAGAAACATAAAGAAATTCGGAGACTCCAATCTGATGAAGGACCTGATGCCGGGCGCCTCCAGCGGAAAGGAGATCACAAAATTCTGTCTGATGATGCTCGCCTTAGTGGCCATCATCATCTGCGTGGCACGCCCTCAGTTCGGATCAAAACTGCAGAACGTGAAGAAAAAAGGGGTCGAGGTGATGGTCGCACTGGACATCTCCAACTCCATGCTGGCGGAAGACATCAAACCGAACAGACTGGAACGTTCCAAGAATATGCTATACCAAATCCTGGACGGGTTAGACAACGACAAGATCGGTGTCGTGGTATTCGCGGGAACCGCCTTCACGCAACTCCCCATCACGACGGACTACCAATCATCAAGGATGTTCATCTCCTCCATCACGCCTAAGCTAATCGACATGCAGGGAACAGCCATCGGCGGAGCGTTGGAGAAGGCTTGCACCGCCTTCTCGGAAGAGTCAGAGAACGGCAAAGCCATCATCATCATCACCGACGGTGAAAACCACGAGGACGATGCGGAAGCGGCCGCCAAGAAAGCCGCGGAGAAAGGCATACAGGTGAACGTGGTGGGTATCGGTTCCGTCAACGGAGCTCCCGTGCCGATCGAGGGCACGAACGACTACATCCGCGACCAGGCGGGCAACTACATCAGCTCAGCGCTCAACGAAACCATGTGTATGAAAATCGCACGGGCGGGCAATGGCATCTACGTGCGGGCGGACAACTCCAACAACGCACTGAAAGTGATCCAGGAGGAAATTAATAAAATATCCAAACATGAGGTGGACGTCAAAGTATACTCCGAATACGAGGAGCAATACCCGACCTTCGCATGGATCGCCCTGATCATCCTGGTCTTGGAGATATTCATCATGGAGAAGAAAAATAAACTATTCAGAAACTTCAAATTATTCAACAAATAATTGTAACTAATTATGGATAAGAAGAAATACCTAATAATCATCGGAGGCATTTTATTCATAATGCTGGTACTGATTATTTTTAACATAAATAACATAACGAACCTATCGCCTACACAAAAAGAAGACATACTCAAGGAGGGGAACGAGTTCTACGACAAGTCCCAATATGAAAACTCATTGAGTCGTTATAATGCGCTGCTATTCCAAGACTCGCTCTACTACCCCACGGAATACAACAAAGCCAGCACATACTGCAAAAAGAAAAGATACGACTTGGCCGACTCGACCTACAAAAAAGGAGCCTTCAAATACGCGATGGCAAACCCTGACATAAAAGAGAAAACCGAGGACGAATTCCTGTCCAAGACATTCCACAACAAAGGGAACACCAACATGAAGCAAGTAACGACGTTGGACACCATCATCATGATTGGAGAGGAACTGAAAAACAAGTCCGAACAACCTAACGCAGGACAGGACGCAAGCTACCAAGCGGATTACAAAAAGTTGGCGGAATACCTGACCCATGTGCAGACAGCTGTCGACGACTACAAGAATTCCCTGAGAATGGACTCCAAAAACGACAGCACAAGGTTCAACCTCGCCTATGCGCAGGAGTACGAGAAAAGGTTGCTGGACATTCTGAAGGACATCACTCCGCCGGACAACCAGAACCAACAGAACCAACAGAACCAACAGAACCAGAACAAAGACCAGCAGAACCAAAACCAACAGGATCAGCAGGATCAGCAGAACCAAAACCAAAACGACAAGGAGGACGAGCGTAAGGACACCGACCAGAAGAACGGAGAGAAGGACCAAAATGCGGACCTCTCCAAGGAGAATGCGGAACAGATTCTGAAGGCGATGGAGAAGGACGAGGAGAACACTTTGAAGAAGGTTCGTCTGCAAAGGGACAAGAACCAACAGAGAAAGAGAATAGAGAAGAACTGGTAATCTGTCCCGACGCCATAAGCGAAGTGACACCTGCGCACAAACAGGCGCAAGGCCTCGGGCAACGGAATGGATTGACGATAAAAAAGCATTGAGAATAAGCGGTAATTTAGTACCTTTGTGGGTGCAAACAAAATAGGATATGAAAAATAGAATATTGATAACACTACTGCTCCTAATGGGAGGGTTCAATATGCTGATGGCCAGCAACGACAACGTGACATTCACGCTCAAGGCGCCATCGGTAGTGGAAATGAACCAACAGTTCAGGGTTGAATACACCATCACCAACGCATCTCCCCAGATTTCGGAGCCGGACCTACGGGATTTCGCCGTGTTGGCTGGACCTTCCCAATCACAGTCCAGCTCGGTCTACATGACCAACGGTAGCTACACCAGACAAACATCCCTCTCCATCTCCTACATACTTACGCCTAAAAAAGAGGGAACATTCACCATCTCCCCTTCCAGCTTCAAGCACAACGGAGAGACCATCATGTCCAACGCTGTCACCATCAAGGTCGTGCCGGCAGGACAGAACTCCGCACAACAAGGGAACGGGCAAGGTAACCAAAGCGGACAAGCGTCCAACGCCGCAGCAGCAGGCAACGACGTCTTCATTAGGACAACATTCTCCAAAAAGACCGTGTACGAGCAAGAGGAACTTGTGGCGACCATCACGCTCTACCACAGGGGAAACGTGCTCGAAATCGAAGACTACAAAATGCCTGAATACAAAGGCTTCATCAGCAAAGATATTCAACTGAAGAGGGAAGAACAACCGGGAACGGACGTCGTGAATGGTGTGAAATACCAAACATTCAAGCTGAAACAAACCATCCTCTACCCACAAAAGAGCGGTCCGATCGAGATCGAGAAGGGTCAACTCACCGCCATCCTGCAAGTACCTACCGGCGGTCAGAGAAGAGGATTCTGGGGATTCGACGACATCTTCAACACCATGAAGAGAGTCAGGAAGATAATCCCTATAGAGGGCACAAAGATAGAAGTAAAAGCATTGCCTTCAGAGGGCAAACCAGCCGATTTCAACAATGCGGTGGGATCCTTCAAAATGGAGAGCGACATCAGCAGCACGGAGGTCAAAGCCTACGAGCCTATCACCATCAAGGTGAAGATAACGGGTAGCGGTAACCTCAAGTACGTGAAGAGCCCGACGTTCGAGTTTCCTTCCGACTTCGACACCTACCCTCCAAAAGAGAACCAGAAGATCACCGGCAACTCAGGCACAAGGGAGATTGATTACCTCGTCATCCCACGCCACGCAGGAACATTCGAGATTCCTGCCGCCACCTTCTCCTACTTCGACCTGAACACGAAGCGCTACAACACGCTGAAAACAAAATCGTTCACGCTGAACGTGGAGAAAGGCGACAACAATGCGGACAACAGCCAAGTGATCTCCAACTACACGAACAAGGAGAACGTCAAGTACCTCGGTACGGACCTCCGCTACATCAATGCGACGAACACGACCGTAGAGAAGAGCAAAGGGAACCTGTTCGGAACGCTCGGCTTCTGGCTGTGGTACATCATTCCGCTCTTGCTGTTCATCGCACTGGCGGTGCTCTACAGAAAGCAAATCAAGGAGAACGCGAACATCGCACTGGTAAAGAACAAGAGGGCGAACAAGCAGGCGAAGAAACGTCTGAAGCAAGCCGACACTTACCTGAAGAGCGGTGAAAGCGAAGCCTTCTACGAAGAAGTGATGAAAGCACTCTGGGGCTACATCGGCGATAAGCTAAACATCCCGACCTCCCAACTCAACAAAGAGACCATCGAGCAGGAGCTGGAGAACCGCAGCGTAAGCGAAGAGACCATCCGCTCATTCATGGATATCCTCAGCACATGCGAGTTCGCCCGATTCGCCAAATCAGATAGCCAGCACTCGATGGACGAGCTGTACAACCAGGCGGCGGACGTGATAGGTAAATTGGAAGAACAAGTAAGAAAGTAGAATATGAAAAGAATTATTATATTACTCACATTGGCTCTGCTCTCCGTCAGCGCATTCGCTGTGGACTCCAACACCATGAAGCAAGCCAACGAAGCCTATAAGGCGGAAAAATATGCATTGGCGGACAGCCTTTACACCGAAGTGATGAAGAAGGAGGGCACTTCGTACGCCTTGTATTACAACTTGGGGAACGCCAAGTACAAACAGGGGGAAATCGCCTACGCCATCCTCTACTACGAGAAGGCGCTCAAAATCAAGCCGGACTACGAGGATGCGAAGTACAACCTCGAAATGGCAAGGAGCCAAACCGTGGACAAAATCGAGACCATGGAGAAGTTCGTCCTCTCGGAATGGAACCAGTCCATCCAAAACGGCACCTCTTCCAATGGTTGGGCGAAATGGAGCATCTTCGCCTTCATCCTGACATTGATACTCGTCGGACTATACATTTTCTCGACTAAAGTATTGGTGAAAAAGATCGCCTTCTTCTCCGCCATCGTGACCTTGGTGTTTTCCATCATCGCATTCGGCTACGCTAAAGCGCAAAACAATGCGATGACAAAGAACGAGAGCGCCATCATCATCGCACCTACCGTCACCGGAAAAAGCACACCGGACGAGTCAGGAACCGACCTCTTCGTGCTACACGAAGGAACGAAGGTTCGGATCAAGAACAAAATCGGCGAATGGTTTGAGATCCAAATGGAAGATGGCAATACGGGTTGGATTTCCTCCAAAAAACTGGAAATCATATAGTTGCACCCAACAAGGCAAACATTAGGCGTTGGAAAATTCAAACACCCGACGCTTCCCAAGGGAAGAGACACAACGAAACGCTTCCCTTTCGGTTCTTATGAATAAATGAATTATCGTTATGGCAGAATTGGATTTCAACGAGACGCAAGCGGCTATCGCAAACTACACCGACGACGACATCAAGCACCTGGAAGGTCTTGAGCACGTCAGGCTCCGCCCAGGTATGTACATCGGAAAACTGGGTGACGGTTCCCACTACGACGACGGAATCTATGTGCTGCTGAAAGAGGTGATAGACAACAGTATCGACGAGTTCAGGATGGGTGTCGGCAAACAGATCGAAATCACCCTGCAGGACGGTGCGGTAACCGTTCGTGACTATGGCCGAGGCATTCCGTTAGGCAAGATCGTGGAAGCGGTCTCCATCATGAACACGGGTGCCAAATACGACAATAAATCATTCAAGAAGTCCGTCGGACTGAACGGTGTGGGTACCAAGGCGGTCAATGCGCTCTCGGAGACCTTCCGTGTGCAGAGCTTCCGTGAAGGGAAAACCCGAATCGCGGAATTCAGCCGTGGCGTACTCGTCAGCGACACTGATATCATAGACGGTGAAGGCGAGAACGGTACCATCACCTACTTCAAACCGGACAATGACCCGAAGATATTCGGTAACTACAAATACAAAGAGGAGTTCGTGGAGACCATGCTCCGCAACTATACTTACCTGAACACGGGTCTGACCATGATCTTCAACGGTCAGAAGTTCACCTCAAGACATGGATTGCTGGACTTGCTCAACGCCAACCTGGTGGAGAACCCCCTCTACCCTATCATACACTTCAAGGGGGAGGACATCGAGATAGCCTTCACCCACTGCATGCAGTACGGAGAGGACTACTACTCCTTCGTCAACGGTCAGCATACCACCCAAGGCGGTACGCACCAATCCGCCTTCCGTGAGGCGATCGGCAAGACCATCAAGGAGTTCTACAACAAGAACATGGAGTTACCTGACATCCGCGCAGGTATAGTGGCCGCGATCTCTATCAGCGTGGAGGAGCCGGTCTTCGAGAGCCAAACAAAGACGAAATTGGGCTCACGAGACATGAACCCTACGGATGGCGTGTCCATCAACAAGTTCGTCAACGACTTCGTCAAGGAGCAACTCGACAACTATCTGCACAAAAACCAAGACACGGCGGATATCCTGCTGAAAAAGATACAAGACGCTGAGAAAGAGCGCAAAGCGATCGCCGGCATCACCAAAGCCGCCCGCGAACGCGTGAAGAAAGTGAGCCTCTGCAACCGCAAACTACGCGACTGCCGAATCCACTACAACGACACCAAAGGCACCGACCAGGAGAAGACCAGCATCTTCATCACCGAGGGAGACTCCGCAAGCGGTTCCATCACGAAGAGCCGCGACGCCAACCTGCAGGCCGTATTCTCCCTGCGTGGAAAGCCTGAAAACAGTTACGGGAAGAAACGTACGCTCGTCTACGAAAACGAGGAACTGAACCTCCTCCAAGCCGCCCTAAACATCGAAGACGGCATGGAAGGGCTCCGCTACAACAAGGTGATCATCGCCACCGATGCCGATGTCGACGGAATGCACATCCGTCTGCTGTTGCTCACCTTCTTCCTGCAGTTCTTCCCCGACCTCGTGCGCAACGGACATGTCTACATCTTAGAGACCCCTCTGTTCCGCGTGAGGGACAAGAAACAAACCTTCTACTGCTACTCGGACGAGGAGAGGCTCAACGCCATCAAGACGCTCGAGAAGTCCGGCTCGAAGGTGGAGATCACCCGATTCAAAGGTTTGGGAGAGATATCGCCAGACGAGTTCAAGGGATTCATCGGCGACAATATCAGGCTCGACCAAGTCTCCATGAGGAAAGACGACGACCTGAGCAACATGCTGGAGTTCTACATGGGTAACAACACCCAACAACGCCAAGACTTCATCATCGAGAACCTGGTAATCGAGGAGGACGCTCCAAACGAATAAAACCGAGAAAATATAACATCAATTACAATGAAGGAATTAAAAGACATGGTGGTGGGCATCTGCAACGACCACGCAGGCGTAGAGGTGAAGAACTACATCATCGAGCAATTAGGAGACCAAGTACAAGCGTTCATGAACTTCGGAACCAACACGACCGAGAGCTGTGACTACCCAGACTACGCACATCCCATGGCTGAAGCGATAGAAAACGGGCAATGCGACATGGGCATCGCCATCTGTGGAACAGGCAATGGTATCTCCATGACCTGCAACAAGCACCAAGGCATACGCGCCGCCCTCTCTTGGGAAGTGGAAATCGCCAAATTAGGCCGCCAGCACAACAACGCCAACGTGGTAGGCATCCCTGCCCGCTTCATCTCCAAGGAGAAGGCGTTGGAGATCGTGAAGGCTTTCCTCACCACCGATTTCGAAGGAGGCAGACACGAACGCAGGGTCGCTAAGATAGCTGTGAAATAAGCCGTCATAAGTACAAGAAAGAATAACGTGCAGTTGTCATTAGGCAACGCACAAAAAAATAGGACGATGTACACACCATCCAAGATGTACATCGTCCATTATATTTAGCCCAAGGCATTAGTTCAATCCACGAACTCTTAATTCATAATTCTTAACTCAAAATTCTTAATTCAAAATTATCTGATTCCCCTCTTATTCAACGCCTTCCGATACTTGTTAGCATTCGCCTGATGCGCCTCGTAGGTGGCGGCGAAGTTATGGTAGCCGGAGAAGTCCTCCTTGGCACACATGTAGATATAATCATGGTTCTCGAAATTGAGCACCGCGTCGATCGCCTCGATGGAAGGGATACGGATCGGTCCCGGAGGCAAGCCCGCATACTTATAGGTGTTGTAAGGCGAGTCATATTCCAGATGGCCCTTGTAGATACGTTTCAGGGAGAAATTCTGCAAAGCGAACTTCACCGTAGGGTCCGCCTGCAAAGGAATGCCCCGATGGTAACGGTTCAGGTACAAACCAGCCACACGAGGCTTCTCATCCGCCTTACGGGTCTCTTCGTCGACGATAGAGGCAAGGGTACTCACCTGCTGTTGGTTCAGGCCCACCTCCGCCAATTTATCCAAGCGTTCGTTCGTCCAGAACTTATCATACTCCTTCTTCATGCGGTGGATAAGATCCTCCGGGGAGATGTCCCAATAAACCTCATACGTGTTAGGGATGAACAAGGAAACCACATTCTCAGGGTTCGTACCATACTTGGCGCAAACGTTCTCGTCGCACAAAGCCGTGAGCATATCACTCTGCGTCATACGAAGGTTCTTGGTGATCTTCTCCGCCAAATCCTTCTTCGTGCGAATGTTATTGAAGGTCAGACGCACAGGAGACTGTTGCCCATACATAAGCTTATGGACGAACGTGAGGGAGTTCTCACCCTCCACCAGTTCATATCGTCCCGAAATCACATTACCCGGATAATTCAGCAACCTGGAGACGAAACGGAAGGCCAGCTCAGAACGCAATGCCTTCATGCTTTTCAACGAATCCAGCACATCGTTATAGGTGGCGTTCTCATAGACCAGCAAATGCTTCGAGTCCCCATTCACCCGTACATTAGGAGAGAAAAGGGAGTAGAGGGAAAAACCTCCCACAACCAAAGCCACGACAACAATCGCAGCGCAAACGACACGTTTGGTTCCCTTATGTTTCTTTTTGGATGATTTCTTTTTCATGGCACCACATCACTATAAAAAAAAAGTTAGCTCGTAAACGAACTAACATGAATAATGCAAAAGCGGTGAGAGGGGGATTCGAACCCCCGGTACGGTAACCCGTACGTCAGTTTAGCAAACTGGTGGTTTCAGCCACTCACCCATCTCACCAAACCCCTTTCGGATTTGCAGTGCAAATGTAGCACTAATTACTGAATCAAGCAAACGGGAAGCAACATTTTTTCGCCCTTTTGACGAAAAAATCACCGAAAAACTTCGTTTACAATCCTTTCCGTCGCACCACGGTTCTCATTCACATATTCCGCCGTTTGGGCAGAAGCAGACTTGAGCAACGAGGAGTTCTCCGCTAATAGACTATCCATCAATTCATTATATTCACCAGCGTTTTGGATGGAGAACGCACCACCGCGTTTCACCATATCCACAGCCTCCTGAAAACGTCCGTAATTAGGTCCGAAGAGCACCGGCATGCCATAGACAGCCGCCTCCAACGTGTTATGGATTCCCACGCCGAAACCGCCACCGATATAGGCCACCTCCCCATACTTATAGATGGAGGAAAGCAATCCGAAGCAGTTGATTATCAAACAATCCGCCTTAGCAACAGCCACCTCGTCCGTATCCTTATAAAAGACATACGGGCGCTTCAGTTTAGAGACGATGCTATCCAAATGAGCCTGATGGATCTCATGAGGCGCTAAAATCATCTTCACACCAGGGTGATTATTGAAATAGTCGCACAGGATATCCTCGTCCTTCGGCCATGAACTACCCGCTACAATTACCTTGGAGCCCTGCGCAAACGCAGAGACGATAGGCAACTCCTTGGACTTGGCTGCGATGTCAGCGACACGGTCGAAACGGGTGTCACCCGTCAATGAGACATTCTTCACGCCTATAGAAGAGAGCAAATCCAACGAGACCTGATTCTGGACGAACAAATGGGTGAAACAGTGAAGCACTTTCCGATACCAGAAACCATACCACTTGAAGAATACCTGGCTCGGGCGGAAAATGGCCGAGACAATGTAAGTAGGTATTTTCCTCCGTTTCAATCCGACGATATAATTCATCCAAAACTCGTACTTGATGAAGATCGCATACGACGGATTCACGACATCCAAGAAGCGGTTCGCACTCCATGACGTGTCGATAGGGAGGTAACACACGATATCCGCCCCCTCGTAATTCTTCCTGACCTCATAACCGGATGGGGAGAAAAACGTAAGGATAATCTTGTACTCAGGCTTCATCTGCCTAAGTTTCTCAATAATTGGACGTCCCTGCTCAAACTCTCCCAAAGAGGCGGCATGGACCCAGACATACTTGCTGTTCCTGTCCACTTTCTCCGCAATGTATTCAAGCACACCTTGCCTACCCTTGCAGAATTTGGAAGCCTTTTCGTTCCAAAAAGAGGCTACCCACACACCGAAATGGTATATGAGCATACCTAAATTGTACAACAACTTAACCATGTCATTTAATTACCTCCAACGCCCTGTTCACACGGGCTATTGTTTCTTCTTTACCAAGAATATCTATAATGTTGAAAATATGTGGACCCTTCGCCGCACCCACAAGGGTGATACGGAAAGAGTTCATCACCGTACCCAAATTGTAGCCTTTAGAAGCTACCCAATCGAGCACCAATTGTTCGTTTTCATTAACCTTAGAATAATCATCAATACCTTTCAACACCTCCACCAACTCGCGCAGGCACTGAGGGCTCTCCTCTTTCCAACGTTTCTTCAACGATTTCTCATCGTATGCGGTCGGCGCCTCAAAGAAGAAGCTTGCCTGCTCCCACAAGTCGGACGGGAACGTGATACGCTCCTTCACCAAAGAAACGATGTACTTCAGCTTATCGAATGCGCAAGTGACGCCCTTCTCCTTCAGGATAGGCTCGAACATATGCGCAACCTCCTCGTCAGATTTTCTAATCAGGTACTCATGGTTGAACCATTTGCCCTTCTCGTAGTTGAAGCGGGCGCCAGACTTGCTGATACGGTCGATGGAGAAGAGCTCGATCAGTTCGTCCATCGAGAGCATCTCCTGGTCGTTGCCTGGGTTCCAGCCCAACAACGCGAGGAAGTTGACAACCGCCTCAGGCAAGTAGCCAGACTCGCGGTAGCCCGAAGAGATGTCACCGCTCTTAGGATCCTTCCACTGCAGCGGGAAGACTGGGAAGCCCAGCTTGTCACCATCACGCTTGCTCAGCTTACCATTGCCCTCAGGCTTGAGCAACAACGGCAAGTGTGCGAAACGAGGCATCGTATCCGCCCATCCCAAGTAACGATAGAGCAACACATGGAGCGGTGCGGAAGGCAACCACTCCTCACCACGGATCACATGGGTGATCTCCATCAAGTGGTCGTCCACAATATTCGCCAAGTGATAGGTAGGCAACTCATCCGCCGCCTTGTATAAAACCTTGTCGTCCAAGATATTGGAATTGATGACCACCTTGCCACGCACCAAGTCATCCACCTCGATGTCCTCATCCGGCTCCACCTTGATACGCACCACATACTTCTCACCGGCCGCAATGCGTCGGTTCACCTCCTCCTCGCTCAACGTCAAGGAGTTAACCCCTTGCATACGGGTATGCGAGTCATATTGGAAATTAGGGATAGCGTTACGTTTCGCCTCCAACTCCTCCGGCGTGTCGAATGCATAATACGCATGACCGCTCTCGATCAACTGCTTCACATATATCTTGTAAATATCGCGGCGCTCGCTCTGGCGGTACGGTCCATTAGGGCCACCCACGCCCACACCTTCGTCGAAAGTGATGCCCAACCATTTGAAGGCTTCGATGATATACTCTTCCGCTCCCGGGACGAAACGCTGGGAGTCGGTATCCTCGATCCTAAGCAGCAAATCGCCACCGTTCTTCTTAGCGAACAAATAGTTGTACAAGCATGTCCTTACACCTCCAATATGCAATGGTCCAGTCGGACTTGGTGCGAAACGCACACGAACTTTTCTTTCTGCCATATTAATGTTATTGATTCGGGGTGCAAAATTACAAAATTGTATGGGATATATGGTCATGTATGCCCAAAATTATGTACCTTTGAACAATTTAAACGATGAAAATCATGATAGACTATAGCCAAATACCATCCCCCGCATACGTGGTGGACGAAGTCAGACTACGAAAAAACTTATCGCTGATAAAATCGGTAAAAGAGAGATCCGGAGCGGACATCATCCTCGCCTTCAAGGCTTTCGCGCTGTGGAAGTTATTCCCCATCGTGAGGGAGTACATACCCTACTCCACCGCAAGCTCCCTCTCGGAGGCTCGCCTCGCATACGAGGAGATGGGCAACTACGCCCACACCTACTCCCCCGCCTATACGGACGAGGAGTTCGCTGAAATCGCCTCGCTGAGCAGCCATATCACCTTCAACTCCATCCAGCAATACGAGCGGAGAAAGGCTGAGATCGAAGGATTCGACCGGCACATATCCTGCGGAATAAGGGTCAACCCGGAGATCTCGCAAGTGGAAACCGACCTCTACAACCCATGCGCACCAGGCTCCAGGCTAGGAGTCATGGTCGAACAATTCGGCGGCAAGCTACCCGAAGGCATCGAAGGGTTCCACTGCCATGCGCTCTGCGAATCCTCCTCCTACGAGTTCGAAAAGCTCATGCAGGCTTTCGAGGAGAAATTCGCCCAATTCCTGCCGCAACTGAAATGGGTGAACTTCGGAGGCGGACACTTGATGACACGGAAGGACTACGATGTGGAACACCTCATCAAGATCGTCCAAGGATTCAGAAGCCGCTACCCTTGGCTGAAGGTGATCCTAGAACCCGGAAGCGCCTTCGCTTGGCAGACGGGAGAACTCGTCTCCACCGTCGTGGACATCGTAGAGAACCATGGCATCAAGACAGCCATTCTCAACGTCTCCTTCGCCTGCCACATGCCCGACTGCCTTGAAATGCCTTACAAGCCAGCCATTCTAGGGGCAACGGACGAGGTGGAGGGGAAACCCACCTACCGCATGGGAGGCAACAGCTGCCTTTCCGGCGACTTCGTGGGATCATGGTCCTTCGACCACGAGCTGCAGGTCGGGGAGAAGATCGTCTTCATGGACATGATCCACTACACGACCGTCAAGACCACCCTATTCAACGGAGTCTCCCACCCTTCCATCGTACTGTGGACACAGGACGACAAGATGGAGGTGCTACGGAAATTCGGCTACGAGGATTACAAGAGCAGGATGGATTGAAAGAGATACCCAACCAAGGGAAACAAACGCAAAACGTTAAATACAAGCAGAATAGATTTTTACAGAAACATTCAATACACGATATTCAAGGATACAAAAAAGCCTCAATGTTTACTCCCGAACACTGAGGCTTTTTAGTTGTCATTTTCTGTTTGATCCATAACATTATAAATTAAAAGTTTTTTTTCAAATCCTTTGCCTCTACACAAATTCTTGCAACAGAAAAAGCCAACACTACCGAAAAAAATAATCCTAGTACCATAGTCGTAAATTTTAATAAGTGAAACATCTTTCGTTTAACAACAATACAAATATATGCATTATTTTCAATATGACAAACAAAAACGACAAAAATTTTATCACAGAGTGTAAAATTTTTATTTTCGGTAGCAAAATGACACCATTTTAGCACATTGAAGCACAAATAGACACGCAACAAATATACACTTTGTCAGACATCCCAAAGAATAATGAATAATATATGTATATTTAAACAAAACCAATGAATAAATAATCTTTTCCGAGACGCTATTCTTGTCTATTCGCACAAAAACATCTATATTCGCCTTATTGGTGATAGGAACATTTAGTATAAAACGCCAATAGCTATCCACATAACCACTAAAGTATGACAGCTATTTCAAATGCGTCCACAAGGATGACCCGATGGTAAAACATACAAATTAACCGACACTCATATTTATATAAAAAGGAATGATCAGCCATAAGGTACGAATAAAGAAGATAGACTGGATAGATAAAGACGGACGAGAAGCGGAGGTTTGTTTCGAGGTGGGATTGAGACAATACTGGGCATTTTGCCACCCTTGTCTATTTCACGAAGGGGAAGAAAGACTGGTCGACCTCGATTTCCTATATTCGGAAGAGACCTGGGAGGCGATGTTCTCTAACAACATGAATGAGGAGATGAAGATGATTCCGTCTTCCCATGACAGAACCCGATACGAGTGCTATGGAAAAATTATCCAAATAAATCCTATGATAGTTGATTGCGGGGAGATAAAATTTGAGTTTGGCGAGATGACACATGACGACAAAGTAATTGGTGCTTGGATATATTTCACCGCCAGCCGACTTGACATCAGCCCAACATCCAACGATTGACCGGCCTTAAGGAATATGCGTTCCGTGCATAGTTCACCTTTCAACCAAACAAACCATATTAAAATATTTTGCGTAATTTATATACTATTTATTTGTTTGTAAAATTTAAATGTGTATATTTGCACTGTAATAAATACATAAAATTTGTCGAACATTAAAATTCAAGTGGTATGAAAAAGTTTTATGCAGATTATTTACGATTCGCCAGACAGTTGGCAAACGAGAGAGGTGGCAACGTGTTCATGGAAGACAGGATGGAGAAAGACCAAATATCCGTCACTCCATACATCTACAACGCATGCAGTGCAAACTGTCAATTCTGTTCTGAGATGCTAGTGCGTAGCGGAAGCGTCACCGTATGCAACGGGATATGCGCAGACTACGCGGAGAAATTCAGGAAGGTGCTGGAGCACATCAAAGGAACACCCATATTCCTTTCCCTGTCAGGCAAGGAACCTACGGAAAGCAAAGATCAACTAAGAATCATATTGGACATAGCGAAGAAATTCCAAGAAGAGGGCGGAGTCATCACAGAGAAGGTGATGTACACCAACCTATCTGGCTTCGCGAAGGATTACAACGGACTGATCGAGACGCTCAAGGGACATCAAATCACTCGTATCGAATGCTCTAGGCATCACTACGACGAGGAGAAGAACCAATGGATCGTACGGTTCAAAAAGAATGCGGGCGAAATCGAACCCATCAAGAGGAACGATGTTTTCACCGACGTCGTAAAAAGGTTGAACGAAGCAATACCCGTCAGGATGGTAGCCGTACTGCAAGGGAAAGGCATACATAATGTTGCGGGAATCATCGAATACCTGAAATTCGCCGAAAAGATGGGCGTGACAGACGTGGTGTTCCGAGAACTGGCCATGTTCGATGAAATAGTGGACCATGGGAAGACCCGCCAATACATCGAGGAGAACCGAATCGAGCTGATGGACATTTTGGAGGCCTTACCGGATGAGCAGTTCAATCTGAACAATATCATCAAGGGATACTATTACTTCTCTTTCGGATACAAATACGCCGGAAAGATTAACGTAAGCTTCGAGATGTCCGACTACGAAGAGATGATCAAGTATCATGGCAACATGGACGACAAAAAGATTTATAAGCTCATCTACTACCCTAACGGAATCCTCTGCAAAGACTGGAACATGAAGGGGAAACTAGACTGGGTATGAAACAGAAACGGATTACAACCAACCAAAAGGAGGAGACATCATGACACCTTATATCGAGCTAAAAAGGATGGCGGCCGAATTGACGAAACGCTTCGACTGCGCATTATTTGGGAGCCTCGGGCTAGCGTTAACTTATCCCGAAGTGTTGGATAATCCGCCAGGAGACGCAGACCTTGTGGCCGGGAACGAACAGAAAAATCTAAAAGGTATCATTCAATTCCTGCAAGCGAACGGCTACACGGTCTACTCTTGGGAAGAACCAGTCACGGAAGGATTCGACATGGAGATCCTCAAAGGAAGATTCTACATCCGAGGGATAAAACACATCCCCCCATACAAGCCCGCAATCATCGACGTCACCTACGAACTAAAAGGCATAGACAACAGGCAAATACTAAGAATGACAACGAAAAAGAAGGGAATCAGAATCCTGAATATCGATGGATACATCATGGCTTTGGGAATTTGCGAGAAAGCCAAACACCTACAAGAAAGAGAGTTACTGATAAAAAGAAAGAACATGATTCAAGAAAAGCAAAAAAAAGAGCAAACACTATTGTTTGGTATGAAAAATAAACTTACCTTTGCAACGCAAAACCGAAAGAGGTTACGCAACGGCTTAAGATTGCGAAAATAGCTCAGTTGGTAGAGCACGACCTTGCCCAAAAATCAAAAAAGGTTCCGACCTTGGCAAGGGAAAGCGTGATTCTATTGGATTTGAGACTAACATATTTGCGAAAATAGCTCAGTTGGTAGAGCACGACCTTGCCCCATAAATTAAAAACGGGTTCCGACCTTGGCAAGGGAAAACGTGATTCTATTGGATTTGAGACTAACTTATTTGCGAAAATAGCTCAGTTGGTAGAGCACGACCTTGCCAAGGTCGGGGTCGCGGGTTCGAGTCCCGTTTTTCGCTCAAAACAAAAAGGCAGAACTGACGGTTCTGTCGATTTTTTTGCCCAGGTGGTGGAATTGGTAGACACGCTACTTTGAGGGGGTAGTGCCGGTTTCGGCGTGTGAGTTCGAATCTCATCTTGGGCACCACGAGAATCTAACAAGATTCAAAAGAAATTTCGGTTGTCGAGATCTACAATCATATTGATGTGATATAAACAAATAGGGGGGCAAATACATGAAAACATTATTTTCCAAAAGGAACATTCTATTCCTAGCGTTAGCAAGCACGTTATTCTTCTCTTGTAGAAAAAACGATGACGACGAGACATTCAACGGCCGTCCGGAAAATATAATAGACAAAGAACACGTGGTTCTAAACGACATGTACGGCATCACAGCCATATTCCCCATAGACCAATGGACCAATACCTACTTGGACACAATGCCAACCAATCCAAGCAGCTATTTCGACGGATTCCGATACAATGCGATATGCGCCTCGCTCCTCAGCGACAACCAACAAGAGGAAGGGGGCACGCCTCTATACGCGACAACCATATACTTCATGAGATTTCATGAAAAATTAGACAATAAAGAAGCAGCTGACGAGTACATAAATACATTCAAGAAAAAAATGTACAATGACTTCATCGGTTACTGCTATACGGAAATCATAGATAAAGCGGACACCACGCTAGGGAAAGGCAACTACACAGCCACCCACTACATTGCCAGAAGAGGCATTGAATTCAAGGAAGGAATGGAAGACATATACCTCATATACAAAAGTCCGCGATTATACGGAATACTTATCAAAATAGACGACGATATGAGGGAGTCAAGCCTAAGCAAATGTATGGATATTCTTCCAACAGTATCAATAAAATAGGCGTTCGGAAAATTAAACAACGAGCATGATATCCTGAGAAGGAACATGCTGTGAAAACGGGTGGTTCCCCTCACGGAATCGCCCGTTTTACATATTATACGATTGACGGGGAAAGATTCGTAACGCTTAAGCCACGTCTCAGTTCGCCTTGCTCCTACTAGCGTTCACGACCGCCACGCCCACGAAGACCAGCAACGCGGCGCAGACCTTCTGCCATGTCATCACATCCATGCCCCAATAAACACCCAGACAAGCCGCCACGATAGGCTGCACGTAAGAATAGAGGCTCACGAGCGTCGGACGAATCAGACGCTGGGCGAAGGAGATGGAGAGGTATGCCACGAAAGTGGCGAAGATGACCACATAGAGAATCGAAAGCACCAAGCTCGTGGAGAACTCACCATAGTCCAACGTGGCCAAATCCATGAGGTCGAAAGGCAAAGAGACCAGAAGGGAGAAGAGGAACATCCACTTCATATACGTCACAACGCTATACTTGCCAATGACAGGCTTGGAAATGCTCAGATAGATGGAGAAGAAGAGGCCATTCAGCACCATCAGGAAAATACCCAACGGAGAAGAGGTATCCACGCCGGAAGATACATTAACGGAATTGAAGATCAGCCAAAGCACACCCGTGAAGCTCAGGGCCACACCCAAAGCCTTCTTCCAGGTGATAGGCTCCCTCAAGTAGATCGCCGCGAAGAACATCGTGAAGATAGGCGTTAGGGAAGCCACGACAGAAACGTCGAAAGGCGTGGTGATCTTAATCGCCACAAGGAAAGTGATTTGCGTGAGGAAAAGCCCCAGCATCGAGGCGATGAATATACGCAACAAATCTTTACGTTCCACCCGCTCCTTAGGCAGGAAAAGGGAGAGCAAGGAGAAGAGTATCACCGCCCCCAAGGCACGGAAAGTGAACAAACAGATCGGAGGCACCAGCCCCGATTGGGCGATCAGCTTGCAAGCCAATATATTAAAGCCAAAGATCAAATAGGAGGCGAAGGCGGTGGCATGTCCGCACAAAACGCCCCGCATCCGACCCTCATCCGAAGAAGAAACCATACACTGAGTAAAAGAAGAAGGGGGAGAAACGATTCATCACCTCTCCCCCATCCTATAAGACATGTTATAAAAATTCACTGATTAAAGAACCGGTTCATCAACCGATCTTCTGCACACAAAGCGCATCGTTCAGCGCGCAGATGGCGGCGGCATAGTCCTCACGCTTCAGCACGAACTGCATGTTCACCTGGCGCAAAGACTGAGCGAAGCACTCGATGTTGATGTTATTGTCGCACAACGCCTTGGCCGCCCTGTAGAGGAAGCCCGGATGAGCGATGTTCGTACCCATGCAGCAAACCAAGGATACCTCCTTGACCGTCACCTGGTAAAAGAGGCGCTGCAGCTCGTCCACCAAAGGCATTGAGCTTTGCTTGTCCCAAATCACCATCGTGATACTGTTGGCGTTTGTGGATTTCAGGATATAACTTACGTGATGCTTCTCGAAGACCTGCATGATACGGAGGTCAAAACCAACCTCACCCACCATCATAGGGTCATGGATCTCAACCGCGAGCACCTTATCCGTACCGGAGACGATCTCGATACGGGACTGTTGCGCCACGTAATCCTTGGAGATCAACGTACCCGGATGTTCAGGCTCGAAAGTATTTTTGATACGGATGTTGATACCAGCCAACTCCAACGGTTTGGAAGCCTTCGGATGGATCGCCTCCATGCCGACGTCCGCCAATTGGTCCGCCACCATGAAATTCGTATGACCGACAGGGATGGACTTGTCCTTACCGACCAGTTTAGGGTCAGCCGAAGACAAGTGGAACTCCTTATGGATAACCGCCTCGTCCGCCTTCACCTCCACAGCAATCTTGGAGAAGGTCACCTCAGAGTAGCCACGGTCGAAGGCACGCATGATACCCTCGACGCCCTTCGTGTAACCCGTAGCCACGCAAAGAGTCTTAGAGAAATCGATGCCAATGAAAGCCTTATGGATACGCTCGTCAATGGTAAGCGCCTCCGAATCGTCGAAACCGCAGAGGTCGATGAAGGTAGCGTCGATACCATGGTTGCGGATGATATTGACCGAATTGAAGGCAGAATGCGCCTCACCGATGGAAGAGAGAATCTCACGGGCGGCGAGGAACAAATCACGTTTGTTGACATATCCGGAAGCCACCACGCTATGCATAGCGGCAAGGTAAGACTTAGCCTTAGCGATCCTATTGATGATGAATTCGTCAGCCACCTTCTGGTCCAACTTAATCTCCTCGTACTTACGGTTCAGAGCGATCAGCTTGCCGCAAAGTTCGTCGAGAGCCTCATTGTAGTTCTCGTCACGAAGGAATTTCACATAAATACCAGGTTCGCCCGTCTTCTTGTGCTCCAACAACCAATTCGTCACATTGTTATACGCGGAGACAACAAAGATACGATTATAAAACTCCGCGCCGGAACGCTTTCCAATGATGATGTTGTTCAAGACGTCCTTGAACTCGGACATAGACGTTCCGCCAATTTTTTCTACCGTCAACATATTTTAGTCATTAATTGTTTTTCGCAAAGATAACGAAAACTCACCATACTTATTTAAAGTAAGTTCTAAAAAATTCACCATTCACGTAAAAAAAATAGGCGATGGAAGAAAAAAGGGGAAGAACGCACCGCCACCGCAGGAAAAAAAACGCGCCTTGTGGAAAACTTTCTAAATGCATACTAACGAATGCGCAAAACTTTCAATTTGTCACAAAACAGACATTCAAACACGCAAAAGGGCAAAAAACGAGGTCCGTTTTCGCACATTCAAGCGAAAAGACTTTCAAATTGTCAAAAAACCATAAAAAAAACGTGGGGAATTATTTGTCCAAATCAAATAACTTTTCCAATTTTGCGTACGTAAAATTACGATTATACATAACAAGAAAATTCAGTGTGATGAAAGCACAAGTAATCCTAAGGAAATGCTTGAAAAGCAAATCATTGGAAACAATGGTTTGTGGCAGGTCACACTACCATGCGAAACTATACCCCCAAAAGGTATAGTTTTTTTTTGTCATAGAATATCAATAACAAAAACAGTTTATAACAATGAGTTCAGGTGAAATTTTTATCGTCGTATTGGTGACGGCCATCATCATGGTGGTAGCCGCGCTGATCATAGGCAAGCTTTTAGCGCCTAAGTCGACCAATGCGCAAAAAGGAGAGCCGTACGAATGTGGTATCCCGACAAGAGGCACGTCGTGGATGCAGTTCAAGGTGGGCTACTACCTATTCGCCATCCTGTTCCTGATGTTCGACGTGGAGACAGTGTTGCTGTTCCCTTGGGCGACCATCATGAAATCATTGGGGACGATGGGACTAGTCAGTGTGGCGTTCTTCCTTCTCGTTCTTGTTCTCGGATTAGCCTACGCATGGAAGAAAGGAGCATTGGAATGGAAGTAAAGAACATCAAAATAAAAAACATGAAGACGGAGGACTTCAACGACAACGAATACTTAGAGCAGTATGTTGAAGAACTTCGCGCGGGTGGTGTGAATGTGGTGGTCGGCGTATTAGACGACATCATCAACTGGGGACGGTCCAACTCCGTATGGCCGTTGACCTTCGCCACCAGCTGTTGCGGTATCGAGTTCATGTGCGTCGGTGCCGCTCGTACCGACTTCGCCCGTTTCGGATGGGAGGTCACACGTAACTCACCACGTCAGGCCGACGTCATCTTCGTGGCAGGAACGATCGTGCACAAGATGGCTCCGGTGCTCAAACGTCTATACGACCAGATGGCGGAGCCTAAGTACGTCATCGCCGTGGGTGGTTGCGCCATCAGCGGCGGACCGTTCAAGGACACCTACCACGTCGTAAACGGTGTGAACGAGATCATCCCTGTGGACGTATACGTGCCGGGATGCCCGCCAAGACCAGACGCCATGCTCTACGGCATGATGCAACTACAAAGGAAAATCAAGTTGGAGAACTTCTTCAAACTGCCTAACAAGGGCAATGCGGAGAAAAAATCCGACGAATCAGAAAACAATACAGCAGAAAACGAGTAGGATATGAAAAAGATAAAAGACATAGTTTCGTCAGTGGACTCCAGTCTCACTATCGAAGAGCAACAATACCCTACCATCTGCGTTTCCCCTAACCAATTGAGGAAATTGGCGGAGAAATTGAAGGAGAACGGGTTCGATGTCCTGTTGAACCTAACAGGAATGGACTACAAGGAGTATTTCGGAGTGATTTACCACTTCACCTCCACCCAAGACAAGAAAGCGATGGTCGTTGTGAAAGTGAACACGCCAGACAGGGAGAACCTCGCCATTCCGACGGTGAGCGACCTCTGGGCATCCGCCAACCTGTACGAGCGTGAGGCTTACGACTTCTTCGGCTTGCAATTCGTCAACCACCCAGACCTGCGCCGCCTCTTCTTACGGGCAGACTGGAACGGCTTCCCTTTCAGGAAGGACTACGATGCGGATCCGAAACTGAACCCTGTTCCGCTTGTCAACCAAACAGCGGACGCGATGGAGGACCTTCCTTCCATCCGATTCGACAAGGAGGGCAAACTGATCACTGAACACAAAGCGCTGTTCGACAAAAACGAATACGTGGTGAACATAGGACCTCAACACCCAGCCACCCACGGTGTGCTTCACCTGAGGGTATCGTTGGACGGAGAGATCATCAAGAAGGTGGACCCGAACTTCGGCTACATCCACCGAGGCATCGAGAAGATGTGCGAGAGCAAGACCTACCCGCAGATCCTCCAACTGACAGAGCGTCTCGACTATCTGTCAGGAACGATGAACCGCCACGCCTTCTGCCTCTGCGTAGAGAAAGCCCTTGGCATCGAGGTGCCGAAAAGAGCGCAGGTGGTCCGCGTCATCTTCGACGAGTTGACCCGTATCGCCTCCCACTTGTTGGGATGGGGATGTATGTGCATGGATATGGGTTCCATCACCGCCTTCATCTACGGAATGCGCGACCGTGAAAAGATCATGGACATATTCGAAGAAACCGGTGGTGGCCGCCTCATGGTGGGCTACAACGTCATCGGAGGTTTGGCCAACGAGGTGAGTCCTAAATTCGTGGACCAGGTCAAGGAGTTTATACCTTATATGCGTAAGATGATCAAAGAGTACCATATCCTCTTCACCAACAACCCAATCGCGAAGGGTCGTATGGAGAACATCGGATTCCTTGCCAAGGAGACCGCCGCTTCATTGGGCGTGACAGGACCTGCGGGAAGAGCATCCGGATGGTCATGCGACGTGCGTAAGATCGAGCCATATGCGGTGTACGACCAAGTGGACTTCCAAGAGATGCTCCGCCAAGACGGAGGCACGTTCGACCGATACCTCATCCGTTTGGACGAGATCGAGCAGTCACTCCGCATCATCGAGCAGCTCATCGACAACCTGCCGGAGGGAGACTTCAAGGCCAAGACACCGGCGATCATCAAGTTGCCGGAGGGAGAGTATTACCAGAGGGTGGAAAACGCGAGAGGAGACTTCGGCGTCTACATCAACAGCAAGGGAGACAAGAACCCTTACCGCGTGAAGTTCCGCTCACCATGCATGACACTCATCTCCGCATTGGATCCGTTGTGCAGAAACGAGAAGATCGCCGACCTCATCATGATCGGAGCCTCCTTGGACTACGTAATCCCATGTGCGGACAGATAATTCTTTTCACAGACAAAATAAAGAATAAAGGATATGTTAACATTTAGTGAAATAATAAGTACAATACACGAGGGACTCACGGGCGCCCTACCCGGATGGCTGGCGACGACAATCGAATACGTCATCATAGGCGCCGCCCTGCTGGGCCTCTATTGTGTGCTTGCATTGATCCTCATCCTTTTGGAGAGAAAGATATGCGCCCGGTTCCAATGCCGAATCGGCCCTAACCGAGTAGGTCCTTGGGGATTGCTGCAGAGTGTGGCCGACATGGTCAAGATCCTATTAAAGGAGATCATCTCGATAAAGAACACGGACAACATCCTATTCAAGACTGCGTTGTTCCTCGCCATCGCCGGTTCGTTCTGCACATTCGGCGCATTACAGTTCGGTGACGGATTAGCCTGCATCGACTTCAACGTCGGAGTCTTCTACATCCTGGCGATCTCCTCGCTAGGCGTAGTCGGCATCCTGTTGGCGGGATGGTCCAGCAACAACAAGTACACCCTGATCGGTGCGATGCGAAGCGGTGCCCAACTCATCAGCTACGAGCTGTCGGCGGGCCTCTCCATCATGACGATGGTCATCATCGCAGGATCACTGAGCATTTCGGACATCATCGCCGGACAAGGCGGCATGAACGCTGAAGGCGGATACAACACCTGGTACATCTTCCAGGCGCCGACCGCCATCATCGCCTTCATCATCTATTTGATCGCGGGACATGCGGAGACCAACCGTGGTCCATTCGACCTGCCGGAGGCCGAGTCAGAGTTGACGGCAGGATACCACACGGAGTACTCCGGTATCCAGTTCGGATTCTTCTATTTGGCGGAATACTTGAACATGTTCATCATCGCGGGAATCGCGGCGACCGTATTCCTCGGAGGATGGCAACCATTGCAGATCAATGCGGGATGGGCATCCGGGTTCAACGAGCTTATGGGACAGATTCCTTCATGGATTTGGTTCATGGGCAAGACCTTCGCCCTCGTGCTTCTCAGCTTATGGGTGAGATGGACATTCCCAAGGCTCAGGATCGACCAACTGCTCAAGCTGGAGTGGAAGATCCTCATGCCGATCAGTATATTGAACCTGCTCATCATGGCAGTGTGGGTTATAATTTAAATCTAAAGGGAAGAAAAGATGATACAGTATATCAAAGATCTATTTTCCGGGATATGGAACCTGCTACAGGGTATGCGCATCACGATGATCAACTTCATCAGGAAGCCTATCACGGAACAATACCCGGAGAACCGCGGGGTGAAGGAATACGCTGAGCGGTTCAGGGGAGAGCTGACGATGCCGCACAACGCGAACAACGAGCACAAGTGCACAGCGTGCGGAATCTGCCAGATGAACTGTCCGAACGGAACCATCAAGATAGTGACGAAACAAATCACCACAGAGGACGGCAAGACCAAGAAAGCGTTGGACAAGTACCTGTACGACTTGGGAAGCTGCACCTTCTGCGGACTCTGCACGATGGGTTGTCCTCAAAAGGCAATCGTTTGGAGCAACAACTTCGAGCACTCGGTATTCAGAAGAGAGACGTTAGTTAAGCAACTGAACAAAGAGGGTTCCAAGACAGAGGAGAAGAAACCAGTAACAACCCCACAACAATAACGACCATGGAATTATTAACAGCAAGCAACATCATATTTTTCATACTTGCGGCGGCCATATTGCTCTTCGGCATCCTGACGGTCACTTCGACCAAGATCCTCAGGTCGGCCACCTACTTGTTCTTCACGCTGTTCTGCATAGCGGGTCTCTACCTTCAGCTCAACTACGAGTTCCTGGCGGCGGTTCAACTCTCCGTATATGCGGGAGGCATCGTGATCCTCATCGTCTTCGCCATCCTGTTGATCAAGGGGTTGGGTGAGGACAAAGAAATCAACATCGGACAGAGACGCATCATGGGTCTAATAGCGGCCATCGTCGGTTCAATCACCTGTGCGAGCGTCATCGCCAAGTTCGGATTCCTGCCAGACTACGACACGGCGGCCGAACTGACACAGGATGTGGACATGCAGATGATCGGTCAAACGCTGATGGGTACGGACCAGTACCAATATCTGTTACCATTCGAGGCGGCGAGTGTTCTCTTGCTCGCATGCATCATTGGAAGTATCGCAATCGCAACAAAGGATAAGGAGGTCAACAAATGAATATACCAGTAGAATCATATTTTATTCTTAGCACGCTCCTATTCTTCATAGGCGTGTATGGATTCGTGGCACGCAAGAACCTCATCAGCATACTGATGTCGGTCGAGCTCATCCTCAACGCCGCAAACATCAATTTCGTAGTGGCCAACAGATTCCTCTTCCCGGAATACTTGGAGGGGCACATCTATAGCCTCTTCGTCATCGCGATAGCGGCGGCGGAGACTGCGGTAGCCATTTCAATCATCATCAATGTTTACCGTCAGAAGAAGAACATCGACGCCAAGAGTATTAACGAATTAAAGTATTAATGATATGGAACAGTTAGCGAGTTTAGCACCTTATGTTTTAATATTACCGCTCTGCATGTTCCTTATCTTGGGACTATTCGGTAAAAAAATGTGTCCGAAAGTGTCAGGTCTCCTGGGAACGACCGTTTTTGGCGTCGTCTCCGTGATCTGCTACTACATCGCACTCAAATATTTCTTCAGTGGCGAATACCAAATCGGGGAGACTTACCAACAGGTGACCCTCTTCAACATGGAGTGGCTGCGGATGAACGAAGACCTGGTGATCAGCATCGGGTTCCTCTTGGATCCGCTCTCCGCCATCATGTTGATTGTCATCTCGACCGTATCCCTGATGGTCCACATCTACAGCATGGGTTACATGCACGGAGAAGGAGGGTTCCAGCGTTTCTACGCCATCCTCTCGCTCTTCTCCTTCGCCATGCTCGGATTGGTGGTGGCGACCAACATCTTCCAAATGTACATCTTCTGGGAGTTGGTGGGCGTATCCTCCTTCCTCCTGATCAGCTTCTACTACTTCAAGCATTCCGCGGTACGTGCGGCGAAGAAAGCCTTCATCGTCACGAGGTTCGCGGATATGTTCTTCCTCATCGGAATCCTGATCCTCTCCTACTACACGAGGACCTTCGATTTCGATAAGCTCACCTTCATCACCGACGGTCATGTGGATGCGATCGTCAACTCAGACTTGAGGACGATGACCTTCCTCGGATTCCCAGTGATTTCGATCGCCATGTTCCTCATCTTCTTGGGAGGTGCGGGTAAATCGGCCATGTTCCCGTTGCACATTTGGTTGCCGGACGCCATGGAAGGTCCGACACCAGCTTCAGCCTTGATCCACGCGGCCACGATGGTCGTAGCGGGTGTATACTTGGTGGCAAGGCTCTTCCCTATCTACACGTTCGAGGCGCCGCACGTGTTGGAGATCATCTCCTACATCGGAGCGTTCACCAGCATCTTCGCAGCGATCATCGCCTGCGCACAGACCGACATCAAGCGAGTGCTCGCCTTCTCCACGATCTCACAGATCGCCTACATGATGGTAGCCTTGGGTGTTTCCGGTTACGGAGGCGTCAACGGACTCGGTTACACGGCCTCCATGTGGCACCTCTTCACGCACGCCATGTTCAAGGCATTGCTCTTCATGGCGGCAGGAGCCATCATCCACGCCGTGCACAGCAACGAGATGGACGCAATGGGCAACCTCAGAAAGAAATTGCCTATCACCCACATCACGTTCCTCATCGCCTGCTTAGCCATCGCCGGCATACCTCCATTCTCAGGCTTCTTCTCGAAGGATGAGATCCTGGTGGCAGCGTTCGAGACCAACAAATGGGTATTCGCCGTAGAGTACTTCGTGGCAGGTCTGACCGCCTTCTACATGTTCCGCCTCTACTACAGAATCTTCTGGTTCGGCGAGCCTGAGGAGGGATATGAGCACGAGCCACACGAGGCACCGTTGAACATGACCTTCCCGTTGATGTTCTTAGCCGCAGTGACGGTCATCACCGGTATCAGCTGGGCGTTCGGCAAGGTATCCTTCACCGAGTTGATCTCAAGCGACTTCACAAGCTACGAGATCCACACGCACTGGAACATCGCATTGCCAAGCATCGGAGCGGGCGTGATCGGTATCCTCATCGCGACCTTCCTCTACTTGGAGAAGACAGGCAGGCCGAACAAGGCGGTATCCTACATCAAGAAACCGTATCTTTGGGCTTATAACAAGTTCTATATCGATGAGATATATCTCTTTGTGACGAACAACATCATCTTCCAACGGATATGCCAACCTATCGCATGGTTCGACCGTCATATCATCGACGGATTCATGAACCTGCTCTCATGGGTCACGAACAAGACCTCGCAAGAGACGAAGGAGATCCAGAGCGGATATGTGCAACAGTACGCTTGGGTGTTCATCATGGGTGTTATCACTATCGTGTTACTATCCATTAATCTCTAACCGATAAAAAGTACTACAATGAATATATTATCATTATTTGTAATCATCCCGCTCGTCATGATGGCAGTGATATTCTGCGTCAACGGCGAGAAAAAGAGTCTGATACGGACGATTATGTCCATCGGAGGATTTGCGTTGCTCTGCACCTCCACCTATCTGACGATCCAATTCCTGGAGTTACGGCAAATCGACACCACCTCGGAGTTCCTCTTCACGGAATCCGCCATGTGGTATGAACGATTCAACATCCACTACTCAGTCGGTGTGGACGGCATATCCGTAGCCATGCTGTTGCTCTCCTCCATCGTGGTGATCACCGGCGTGTTCGTATCCTACGCCATGGAAGAGAAGGTGAAGGAGTACTTCCTCTGGTTCCTGATGTTGAGCATCGGAGTGTATGGGTTCTTCATTTCGTTGGACCTCTTCACGATGTTCCTCTTCTACGAGGTGGCCTTGATTCCAATGTACCTGCTCATCGGACTTTGGGGAAGCGGCAAGAAAGAATATTCAGCCATGAAGCTGACGCTGATGTTGATGGGAGGCTCAGCCTTCCTGATGGTCGGCATCTTCGGCATCTACTACAACTCCATCCCTGAGGGCGGCGAAGGCACCTTCAACATCCAAGAAATCGCCGCGAACGTGCAAGCCTTGAAGGCGAACGGAGGCGACATCAGTTGGGAATACATCTTCTTCCCGCTCACCTTCGTGGGATTCGGCGTCTTGGGAGCTATGTTCCCATTCCACACATGGTCGCCTGACGGTCACGCATCCGCACCGACAGCCGTTTCAATGCTCCACGCAGGTGTGTTGATGAAGTTGGGAGGATACGGATGCTTCAGGGTAGCCATGTACCTGATGCCGGACGCGGCGCAAGACCTCGCATGGATCTTCATCATCCTGACCGGTATCAGCGTCGTGTACGGAGCCTTCAGCGCCTGCGTACAGACCGATTTGAAGTACATCAACGCCTACTCATCCGTGAGCCACTGCGGCTTGGTGCTCTTCGCCTTATTGATGATGAACAAGACCGCCATGACGGGAGCCATCCTTCAGATGGTATCGCACGGACTCATGACGGCGCTCTTCTTCGCCCTGATCGGTATGATTTACGGAAGGACACACACGCGTGACATCCGTGAGATGGGCGGTCTGATGAAGATCATGCCTATCCTCTGCGTATGCTACGTGATAGCGGGTTTAGCCTCATTAGGATTGCCTGGCTTGAGCGGATTCGTAGCGGAGATGACCATCTTCGTCGGAGCGTTCGAGCACACGGACTTCTTCCATAGGACATTCGTCATCCTCGGTTGCAGCTCCATCGTGATCACTGCCGTATACATCCTGAGAGTGGTCGGCAAGATCCTCATGGGACCAGTGCAGGACAAGCACCACGAGACGCTCACCGACGCAGTATGGTATGAGAAAGTAGCAGCGTTCGGACTCATCGCCGCAATCGCCGCAATAGGTATGGCACCGCTCTGGTTGTCGAACATGATCGGCGGCGGAATTGAAAACATCGCAAAATTATTCACTTATGGACTATAGTAATTTCTTATCGATGAACCACGAAATATCATTAGTAGTGGTTATGATATTGGTTCTGTTGACCGACCTAGTCATCGGCGACAAGAACAAAAAGGCAAGCCAGATCATGGCAATTGGGCTATTCCTCGCCCACACCGTCTTGTGTTTCCAATGGTCTAACAGCTACAGTCCGACCGAAGCATTCTCCGGGATGTACCTCACCTCAGAGATCCACATGTTCGTCAAGAACATGCTGAACATAGGCACCGTGCTCGTCTTCCTGTACGCTTACTACTGGAACACGCACGAGAACGAGAGCCACGCCGGGGAGTTCTACTTCCTGACACTCTCCACCCTATTGGGTATGTACCTGATGATCTCGTCGGGTAACTTCCTCCTCTTCTACATCGGATTGGAGACCGCCTCCATCCCAATGGCCACTTTGGTGGCGATGAACAAGAAGAAGGAAGAGTCGGCCGAAGCGGCAGCCAAGTACGTGCTCACCGCAGCCTTCTCGTCAGGCGTGATGATCTTCGGTATCTCCCTGATCTACGCGACCTGCGGCACACTCTACTTCGACGGAATCTCAACCAACTTCTCCGACTTCAACCTCTCCATCATGGGATTGGTCTTCTTCATCGCGGGTATCGGCTTCAAGATCTCCCTCGTTCCGTTCCACTTGTGGACAGCGGACACCTACCAAGGCGCACCTACTTCTGTGACCGCCTACTTGTCCGTCATCTCCAAGGGAGCTGCGGCCTTCGCCTTCATGTGCATCTTGATGAAAGCGTTCAGCAACTACCCAGACGTATGGAAGGAGATCCTTTGGTGGATCATCGTTGTCACCATCACCGTGGGTAACTTGTTCGCCATCCGCCAGAAGAACCTGAAGAGATTCTTAGCCTTCTCCTCCATCTCACAAGCTGGCTACATCATGCTCGGTGTGATTGCGGGAAGCGACCAAGGTATGGCATCGCTCGTGTTCTACACATTGATCTACATGTTCACCAACCTCGCCGCCTTCGGAATCATCTCCAGCATCGAGGACCAGACAGGCAAGGTTTCGATGGACGACTACGACGGACTCTACGACACCAACCCTAAGTTGGCAGTCGTCATGATGCTCGCCATGTTCTCCTTGGGAGGAATTCCTCCGTTCGCAGGATTCTTCAGCAAGTTCTTCATCTTCATGGCAGCGGCCGAACAAGGTCAATATCTGCTCGTCTTCCTTGCCTTATTGAACACCATCATCTCACTCTACTACTATTTGTTGGTGGTGAAGGCCATGTTCATCAAGAAGTCAGACAATCCGATTCCGACCATCAAGATCGACAGCATGTCCAAGGTCGGACTCATCATCTGCACGATCTGCATCTTAGCATTAGGATTCATCAGTCCGCTCTACACGTTCATCTCAGAGAGGAGCTTCGGATTCTAGAAAACAAAAGGAGCATAAACAACTCCAAACAATAAAAACACATGGGGGTGTATCAATCACATTTGATACACCCCTTTCTTTTACAAACAACACAATTTTCCCGATCCACAACAGGAAGGAATTACTTTCAAGCCTATAACAACAAAGGACGTAGGAAGTACCACGCAAAGGACCCATCATTTCAGATCTGAAAACACTCATTCAAGAGAACATTTTGGGAAGATAATACGATTGATTTCAGTCAAAAAATCATAAAAGCGAAATTATTCCCGAAATAAGACACATATAATTCAAAAAAAATAGTACATTTGATATAAAAAACAGAAAAAGATGAGATTAACGTGACTCATCGGGTTAAAACAGAATTGAAATCTCCAACATGGTATAATGGACTCTGCCAGGTTGGGGAGAACATCGGAGTCCACACAATAATAACATGAAACACAACTACACAAAACTAATCGGCATCGCATTAATGTGGATATTAGCTTGCATGACAGCACAGGCAAAAGACAAAACGACAGCCTACGAGGCGGACATATACCTTGCGAACGGAACAGTCAAGCATTCGGACAACTTCATCATTCCAAGAGGATGTGCGGCCATCTCCTTCACATACAAAGCGCAAGACGTCGTAGTCGTAGAGCCGAACAATGAAGGCAAGTTGGAAGAAGTCACAATGGAGTCCGACGCCGTCGACTATTTCATATGCTGGAATAAAAGCAACCCGGAAGCGAAGCACATATTTAGGAAAATATATATCACAAAGAGTGGCAAGCAACGTGGATGGGCGACATTGGAGAAAGCGGGAGAGAAAGGCATGGTATATGGATTAGCCCCAGTCTATTACATAGAACCATCCGGTTTACTAATCCTTCAAGGAGAGCAAAACAGGCCACCACTCACCTACTTCATCTTTGAAGGAGACGAATACGCGACACAAGTCCGCTACTTCAACGGAGGATGGGAAATGTGGACAAGAAAATGGGCCGCTAAAAGCATCTTCAAAGGTGATGAGAAGATGATAAAAGATGTGACCAGCGGCAAATATAAGCCGGAAGACCTCCAATACGTATTGGACAACTACAAACGACCAACTCCATTAAAATTAGACAAATAAGAGCAATTTATGAGCAGATTATTCAAATATGGGGCATTAATGGCAGCAACACTGTTGCCAGTCAATGTGCTCTCACAACAGAGCACGAACAATCAGTTGATTAAAGAAGAAGTGGCGATCATACGCCCCGAACTGACCCAAGAACAGAAAGATTTCATGGAAAGCTATGCAATATGGCTATCCAGAATCGGATACAGGGATCAATCCAGGGCTGTGACAAAACTAAGAGACAATGCGTTCGGGACAGGTGTCATCCTAGAGACGGATTCCGGAGAGAAACATCTCATATCCGTGAGTAAGAATGTAGGCATCGCCTCGAAAGTGGCAGTCGAGACATTGGACCAGTACGGGAATCGACACATACAACTTAAGAAAAAGGTCATTACAAGAGCATCCAACGGACTGGTATGCATCGAGATGCCGAAAAACCACACCACACACGGATTAAAAATCACGGAGCGATCCGCCACAGACGGCATGGACATTTACACCTTCGGATACAACGACGTAAACAAGAAGGCGACTTGGCAAATGGGTGACGGTATCATCTCAAACAACAAGTTCATACCAAACGATTCCAAGGATGTGCTGATACAACACACATCCCCTGTCAACGTAGGAATGTACGGATCTCCGCTGACCATCAAAAGAGACTCTGCCCCTTACGGTTACGAAGTGATGGGTCTCAACATCCACAAGGGAATAGACAGGGAGAACACCAACTACGCCATTCCTGCGCAAGACATCCAACAATTCATCTCGGGAATAGCAAGTATAGATTTAAAGAAGACCAAAGAAGCACTACTCTCATCGGTGGAGCAACTACTGAAGATGGAGAAAGAAGGCTTCAGCGCCAACAAAAACCTAATTTCCGACCAATACTTAACGGATGTCTCCAACGACGTACTGCAATCATGGTACAACAGCATGCCAGAGAATGTAAAGCAGGAATTCGAGAAAGACCTAAACAACGAGATGGTATTCGAATCAGCCAAGAACATCATCGCATACGCCTTCGCGAAAGACAACATAGAAGGTTCCCAACTAAAAGTAAAGACATGCGCATACACATCGAACTCAGATGTTCAGACTGTCCAAATCGACAAAGGAGGGAAGACGTTGGTCAGCACATGGGTATATGAAGACGGCAACTGGAAGCTCAAAAGCTGGGGCAACAACGCCGCCGACAAACCAAAGGCGAAAGCGGATGCAAACAATGCGGACAAGATGCAAAGGATTGGCATCGACCGTGACTATACGGGCATCCAACTAGCCCTAGGGACAACGTTCATCCCTGTCGACAAATTCAGCAGCTACACCTTCACCTTTTCCATCATAAACAACCCGTTCGTCAAGCACAGCTTGGAACTGGGGAAAAACACGGCGGCAATACGCGTCAAGGATGGCTCACCAGAGTTCAACGAACATGGAATGGTATTTAATCCTGACGGTTCGCCACACTATCCATTCTTGGACGACGAAGCGAATCTATTCTCCATGGATTACAGTGTTGCGGGACAAGTTCCCATCAACCTGAAGCGCTTTTTCGTCGTTCCGCAAGTTGCGCCAGGCATGGGTTTCATCTTCGGGAAGAGCAAAGAGTACCATGAAATCGTGGGAGGTTTCTTCTTCAAACTCAGTTCCGGAGCCCAATTGGGATACAACATAAGCAACACACTGAACGTATTCCTATATGGCGGACATCAATTGGATGTGTTCTTGATTCCAGATCCGGAGGATGAGATCGACATAAAGAAAAGCATCAACGGATTCAACTCACGGTTAGGTGTCATGTTCGTTTTCTAACGAACATGGCACAAAACACTTCCACTCACAGGAGATGCAAGAAAATCAGAGACGATTAGCCTCACGACAGACAAAGAACGAAATAGAGAAACGAACAAAGACATCCTTATGAGAAAAAATGGATTCATTCTTTAAGGAAGTGAATAAAAAAGGATCCACATTAAATTCATACGATCATGAAACAGCACCACATCATTAAAAACGTATGCACCATAGTACTATGTTTATTCGCATATACCATCGTACAAGCAAAACCATGGGGAAATAAAGAGGAACAACTTTCCCCCACAGTAGCGGACCTGTACCTTACAGACGGAACCGTCAAACATGTTGAGCACTTAACATCTGTGCCATGCGGATATTGCGAAAAAAAAGACAAATCAAAAATATCGATCCGCTATAACGAGCTCGATAGCAATGGTCAGATAGTAGAATACGACATACCTTCAACAGAGGTAGAGTCCATCATCTGTTGGCACGCATTAACCCCGGAAAATAGATTCAAACTTGATAAAATCAGGAATAATAATTCCGACAAAAAACACTGGGCAATACTAGTGATGGAAGGGAAAAAATGTAAAGTATACCGCATACCAGACATCTGTAGTGTCACCGACAAGGGGGAAATGAGCATGTTCTTTATAGACGGTAAGGGTTATTCCTGCTTTTTATTTGAAGGAGACGAACGCGCTACAACCTGTCAAAGAACCCCTAGCAGTTGGATATATTATCCGAAAAACCTTTTCGAAAATGACGAACAAATGATCAAGGACGTAAAGAATGGCAAATATAAAAAAGGGGATCTCCAAATGATTCTGGACACATACCAACGTCCCGCACCATTAACAGTCGACAGATAAGAATATACAAAAAGCAGAGAAGCAATCACACTCTTCGGAAAGAAGGACTCATTTTTTGAAGAAGTGAATAGTAATAGAGTCCACATAAATTCATACGAACATGAAACATAACTACATCAATAGAATAGCATGCGCCATATTATTGAGCTTTTTCGCATGTGTAATCGTTCATGCGGAGCCAAAAGTGTCTCGAATAAATGCGGACATACACTATACCGACGGAAACGTCGTATATGTTGAAAACCTGGACTTACCCCATGGAAATATTTTCAGCAAAGCGCGTTATATCACCTATTCAAAAATCAATGAAAAAGACAAAGTAGAAAAAGTCGAACTGGAATCAGAGCCGATGGATTACATCGTTTGCTGGAACGCCGCAAACCCGGAAAAGAAATACAAATTTGAAAAGGTCAGAATAACAGACAAAGGACACAAGTATTGGTGCGTTCTAGACTCGGAGGGGGAAAACGGGAAAGCTTTATGTAAAGCGGACAGTTATAAGATCGATGAGAATGGAGAACTGACATTAATCTATAGAGAAGGTTCGGGCACATTCACCCTCAATACACTTTTCCTATTCGAAGGGGATGAATACGCCTCAATGTGCCCAGGGGCACCAATCAATTGGACAACATGGCCGAGAGGCGTTTTCCCAGGAGACAAACAAATGATCAAAAACATACGTGCGGGCAAGTATAAGAGAGATGATCTCCAGGTAATTTTAGACACGTACATACGCCCTGAACCATTGAAATGCAAGAAAGTCAGAAATGATTGAAAAAGACAGGCATAAGGGATAGACAAAGAAACGAATAAAATAAACTGAATCACAAACAAGAAAAAATACAATTAAAATGAAGAGACTAACATTACTACTCACTTACGTGCTTTCAATAGTATTCGCCTTCTCATCATTCGCCGAAGAGAAAACCACGAATCTCAAGGACCAAGTAGCCATAGTCACCCCAAACATTTCGGAAGAGATGAAAAAGCATGCTTCGGAAATGGTGCGAATTCTGGCCAACTACAGTTACTATTCCGCCGCCAGCGAATACAAAGCCTACCAAAAAGGTTGGTCTGGTTCCGGATTCGTCATCAAAGGCAAGAACGGGAGGCACTATATCGTCACGAACAAGCATGTGACACGAGGTTTGAAGTCGGTCAACATTGAATTCAATGGAGACACCGCGACAAAATACGAGGATTGTCCAGTCATAAAGGAAAGCGAGGATATCGATGTTTCCATCGTAGAGTTGCCAAGGCACTTTAAAATCGGGCAAAGCCTCGAATTCTACACGGAAAATGTGAACGAAGGAGACGATGTATGGTCTGCAGGATATCCTGGATTAGGAAACAATCCGGTATGGCAGCTCGGTAAAGGAATCATCTCCAACATGAGCGTGAAGGACAAAGACTTCGGCGACGAGAAGAAATTCCACGTCATCCAACACACCGCACAAGTGGATGCAGGTAACTCCGGAGGTCCATTGCTCATCAGGAAGGAAAGGAAAGGCGGCGCGCCTAGCTACTACGTCATTGGAGTCAACACTTGGAAAGCGGGTGGCAGAGAGAACACCAACTTCTCCATTCCGACGAAATTCATCAGCGAATTCGTCAATCAATCGATAACAGAGACAGTCAATGTAACAGCGCAGAAACAAGAAGAAAACGCCAAGGCCGCAGGAGAGAACTTCTACAACGCATTGCTTTCCGGCTACAAGGATATAGTGCCATTCATATCCGATGAATGTACCTACTCCATCACGAAAGAGGCATTCCAAGATATGTTCAGCCAAGCGTCATCAGAGGCTCAAACAGAAATAAGGGAGAATTTGAAAGAAGCGAAAGGAACAGAAGCGTTGAAGATCCTTTTGGCGGATAACCTCGCCCAAAGCGTCAAGAAGAAAAAGCAGACATTGACACTGAAGGAAACCAAATTGAGCGAAACAGGTGCGACAGCCATGAGCACATTCAGCTACAACGGGAAAGACAAGGTGTTCAATTGGGTGAATGAGCAAGGACAATGGAAAATCGCATCGAACGGCCTCGATGGCAGTATTCTCCAGATGAGTTCAAACGTCCACATCATCAAGAAGAACGGGAAAGGATTGTCGACCAGCGCACTTTTCGGACTCAACGAATATTCCAAAATGAACGTCACGCTTTCCATCAACCGATACTTCGCGACCCTCGGAATGAGATCCGTCACCTTCTTCGGAGGAAAGGATATAATCGCCAGGAATGAAATCATAGAGGGCACCTATGAAGAAAGGACAATACCAGGGGACACCATCTTTATCTACGGAATAAAATACAACATAGGTGTCCGCATTCCAATTGGCTTCGGGGAGAAATTCGCACTGACTCCATACGTCCTCCCAGGCGGTGGAATAAGCTCAGAGACATTCTTCTGGAACATCCGGTCTGGAGTAAACTTTGGTTGGAGATATGACAAAAAACATCAATTATACCTTGGCGCGACATTTGACTATTTAAGAGGAATAGAAAACAACACCTCCCAGAAGGTGACCCGACCATACGTGGGAGCAGTGTTCGGCTGGGACTATTAATTCCCCAAAAGTGTTTCGAAGCGCCATCTGATCAAGGTCCGGAACGCGAGAAAAATTTTGAAGATTAAGAATTATATTCTATATTTACATAGAATTACAACAACAAAAAGAGGAAAGAAAATGAAACATAAAATTTCGGTAATTATTTCATCATGTATCATCGCATTCATGATGGCATCGTGCACGGTATCGACGCACACGACCACGCATCGCACGCCACCACCGCCACCGCCAGCTCATTACGGACACCCGCATCCACATTACGGACATCCACATCACTACGGACCTGGTCCGAAGAGATATCCGATAGACCAGTTCAGGAAAGGTCCTGCGCCACAGCACTATCACAAGGGGCCACAAACACCTCCACCACCGAAAAGCAACAAAAGTTTCCGGGATGCGGAGAACAACAAATTGCGCAACAGCGGCACGCCTGTACCTTCACAAAAGAGGTCCAACGAGCAACAAAACGTAAAGAGCAGTTCGACTCCACAACGTAACTCGCAGTCTAGTTCATCCTCCACTCCATCCAACACAAGGAGTGAACGGAGCCAACGAAGCAGCAACACGGGAGCACCGAGCAACAATAGCACCAGAAGAAGGTAAGCATTGTGGAATATGCGGCCATACAACGATTTGTAGCCCACGAGTTGTCCAAAGATCATAGTGGGCACAATCACCAACATGCGGAAAGGGTTGTCGGGAACGCAAAGAAAATCCTACAAAAGGAAGGCGGGAACGAGAAGATCATCCTCACTGCCGCATGGTTGCACGACTGCATAGACAAGAAGCTCTTCACGAACATAGCGGAGCAACTCAACAAGGTTGAGCGTTTCCTCGAGGAGCAAGGATTTCTTCCAGACGAAGTGGCGGAAGTGATGTACATCATCCAAAACATCTCCTACAACAAAGGGGAAAACCGACCGCTGACAAGTCTCAACGCCATGATTGTCCGGGATGCGGACAGGCTCGACGCCATCGGAGCGATAGGCATCATCCGCACCATCGAATACGGCGCGACACAAGGAAGACTATTCTATGACAATGAGAACATCAAGAGAGAGGGAGGGAAAGTCGGTTGGAATCATTCGACCGACACCTCCCTCTCCCATTTTTACGACAAACTACTCAAGTTGGAATCGTTGATGCACACCCCAACCGCCAAGGCAATGGCCAAGGAACGCACCGAATTTCTGGGAAATTTCCTGAAAGAATTCTACCGTGAACTAGACGATTAAGAATTGAAAAAATAATTCACATTTCTTAATCTTCACCGATTATTTTTGCCCATTAACTGAAAAAACAAAAAGAGAAAAGCCTATTTCAAACAACAACACTTGGAAAATAACAAAACTTAGCATAAATTAGCATAATTTTTAGGACAGGGGCACATATTGCCCACACTAAAAGGCTAATAACATGAAAATATTTTCAATCAGAGGTATAACGGTAGCGGCCATGCTATCCTTAAGTTTCTTCTCTCGTGCAAGCGTTATCATCTCGGAGATAATGCCAGGAAACATCAGTACGTACATGAACAAAGAGAAAGAGTTCACCGGATGGGTGGAATTCTACAACGACGGGAAGGATGAAGTAAACATAAAAGGGTGGAACATAACCAATTATCAGAAAAAATCGAAAAAGAACTCATCCGATGAAACAATAAAATGGAGTTGGAATATCGACTTCGACATCATCATACCGGCAGGAGGGTACAAGGTTGTCTCCTTCGACAACTACGAGCCACTCCCCCACACCTCCGCGAAGGAAAAACATGCGCCATACAAAGTAGAATCCGAAGGAGGAATCTTGGAGCTGACCTCACCCAAAGGAGAGAGTTTCAGTCTAAAATATCCGACATTAAAGCCACATTTGTCATACGGAGTATATGGTGAGGATGAATCGGAAACGGGGCACATGGTTCCATCACCCAAGGAGGAGAACCACTCCGGCTATGAGACCTTAAACCAATGCGCCAAACCCGAGTTCACAGGCGTAAAACCAGGAGTGAACAACAAAGGCAATTGGCCATCCCAAAGGATAAAGGTGTCATGCGCAACGCAAGGAGCGGAAATCCGTTACACATTAGACGGATCCACACCGACGGAAGAGAGCAAGAGATTCAAGCCAGACACCACAAAACTAGACGTCGACACCATAAAGGTTTTCCGCGCACGCGCATACAAGAAAGGATACCTGCCGAGCGACATCCTGACAGGCTCGTTCATCACCTATAGTGAAAAAAGGGACGAATGCAGCGGAGAAAATCCGCCAGTAGTATCTATCGTGACAGACAAGAAGTACCTGAGCGACGATGAGATAGGCATCCACTGCGTAGGAAATTCGGGAATAGCAGGCGCAAAAGGATGTATCGCCAACAGCGCCAACTATAACCAAGCATGGAAGCGAGCAGTGAACTTCGAATACTTCGTTGGCGGAGAGCAGAAATTGTCGCAGGAAGCCATGATAAGCATCATCGGTGGATGCTCCCGCAAATACGATGTCAAATCCCTGAAGATCAGCACCAGCAAACGATTGGGAGCCAACATATTCGACTACGACTTCTTCAAAGACGACGACAAGAAAGGCCAGAAATACTCCAGTCTACAACTGAGAAACGGAGGAAACGGTTACGAAACCATGCGATTCAGAGACGGTTTCATCCAATCCATCGCCAAGGACATAGACAATCTCGACTATCAGGCCTACCAACCGGTCAGCTACTACCTGAACGGAAAATACAAAGGCCTCATGGGACTTAGAGAGCGGACCAACGGATCCTACATAGAAGCGAATTACGGAATCGACGAGGACAAGATCGACCTCATAGAAATGTCAGAGAGCAAGATAGAGGCCGCCTTAGGCGACTTAAACGCTTACAACGAGATGATAGCATTCGCCACGGACAGCAACAATTACAAGAAGGACAACTACGTGGCACAGCTCAGCAATTACATGGACGTGGAGGAATACATCAACTACATGATATTCGAGCAATTCATCGTCAACACCGACTGGCCAGGCAACAACCAAAAATGTTGGAGGAAGCACATCGGAGGTAAATTCAGATGGATATTATACGATACAGACTTCGCCCTAGGATTATACGGATGGGGAGATAACAACTTCTGCGACGCATCCCTCAACACCATCAAGTGGTGCACGGGAGAAGGAAGCGAGCACAACTGGGCAAACGCATCATCGACCGGCAACGGATACGAAATAACAGAAGAGAGCAAATGGAAGACCATCCTCTTCAAGAGTCTGATGAAGAACGAAGGATTCAGGAACATGTTCGCGACCAAGGCGCTTCAACATCTGTATACAACATTCGACGAGGAAGTCCTGAAAGAAAAGGCGAAAGCATTCAAACCGCTTGTCAGCAAAGAGCACTGCGCCACCAAAAAAGCAGAAATGCCAGGTGTAGACTCCTCAGATGGAGGTATCGACGGCATGATAAGTTTCGCCAACTCAAGACGAAGCAAGTACAAAGAAGACTTAGCCAACTATTGTAAATTCAACAAAGACGAAAAGGCCACCCTATATATATCATGCAAAGGCGATTTCTCCAAAAAGATAAAGGGATTCACCGTGAATGACGTGGTAATGAACGAGCAATCTGTAAAAATCAGGTTGTTCAAGGACATGAAAGTGAACATAAAGCCTATTCTTCCAAACGGTTACATCGTTAAGGAATGGGAAATGGACACGATAACATCCTCCAAATACGCATTCGACGTAAAGCTCAAAAAGGATACCGTGAAAGTCGAGCTCACCATCCAGGAAGAGAGCTACGACAAACCTACGATCGTCATCAACGAGGTATGCGCCAAGTCGTCCATCTTCATCGATCCCGAATCCAACGAGGGAGAAGATTGGATCGAACTGTACAACACAGGTACCCAAAGCGTGGACGTGGCAGGATTTTACTTGAAAGACAAGGACACGACAGTCGAGATTGCACGCGGATATGAGATGACCAACATACCTCCGAAAGGGCACTTGCTCCTATGGGCAGATGGAAGAGGTAAAAGCGGTGCGCAACACCTCGGATTCAAATTGTCCAGTGCGGGAGAGGAACTCACATTGTACAAAGACGTCAGAGACTCCATCATCGTAGTGGACAATATAAAGTTCAAATCCATCGGAGAAGACTGCAGTTACGGACGTGAAACAGATGGATCACCATCCTTCAAGATCTTCTCGGTATGTTCGGAACACAAGGAGTTCTCCGAAGCGACGCCAGGAGAGGCTAACGGCATCTACGATTGTCAGAACGTCATCGAGATGCGCACCTACCCTGTCGACATCACATGTGATTTCTCGACCATGCGTTACAAGATAAACGGAGAGCTCAAAGACAATCCAGTACTCGACTACCGACTATTGAAAGGGAAACAGCTCACCGTCAGTCCAGTACTGCCACAATGGGTTGGGTTCATCGCATGGGAACTCTCCACATTCGTGGAATCATCCGAAGAAATCCTCAACAAGGAATCCATTTGGACCTATTACCACAAAGGCTCAGCTCCAAGCGGAAAGTGGAAGGAACTCAGCTACAACGACTCCGAATGGGATGAGGGTCATGGCTATATGGGATACGATGCGTCGAATAAAGATCGCGGATTCAAATATAACACCAAAATACCATACGAGGAGGGTGATAGCACCAAATTCATCACTACCTACTTCAGGCATGTGTTCACAATCGAAGACACGACTGGCATGAAAAGTTTCACCGCCAATGTGACCTACGATGATGGTGTGGCGATCTACCTCAACGGAGTCGAACTCGGTCGTTACAACTTACCGAAAGACTCGGCGCATGCGGAATTGGCGTACGAAGACACTACGCTGAACTACTACGACGACCAGCGAGCACAGATAGAGATTAAGCCATCCATGTTCAAGAAAGGGAAAAACATCTTTGCGGCAGAGGTACACCAAATCAACAGCGCCACATCCGACTTGACATTCGCCATGGACGCGAAGGCGAAGTTCCTCTCCCACATCTGCAAAGAGGAGACCTTCACGGTCACACCTAAGGAGAAATTTACCGCCAAGCTTTATGTCAGCGGACACACGGACACGAAAAAGACTCGCATGGATGAGCCAACGTCAGAGTTCACCCTTTATCCTAACCCTACCGAGAACCTAGTATACGTGCAAGGGTGCAAAGAGAGGGCCCTCGTGACCGTAACCAATCAATTAGGCGGCATGGTCATCATGCAATACATATCAGGCGAGAATGATCCTATCGATATGCAGAAGATGGCGGATGGCACATACATATTCAACGTCACCACAGGCACGAAACATTTCGTAGGGAAGATCATAAAGAAATAGGCGATGAAACAGGCGGAAGAGATTCTCTCCATCAAAGGTGTCAAGCCCACGGCCAACCGAGTGCTCGTGTTGCGCACGCTCTTGAATACGGAGAGGCCTGTCTCACTCTCCGAATTGGAGGATGAGTTGCCCTATATGGACAAGTCCAGCATATTCCGCACGCTCACCCTATTCAAGGAGCACCACGTCACCCATGAGATAGACGACGGCACCACCCTCAAATACGAGGCATGCCACAGCGAGCACGAGTGCAGCGTGTCGGACATGCACACACACTTCCACTGCGAGATATGTCAGCAGACCATCTGCCTGCACGACATACAGATACCAGCCGTCCAACTACCGGAAGGCTATGAGACCCACGCCATCAACTACATGATCAAGGGGATATGCCCACAATGCGCGGAGAAAAGAGTTAAGGATTAAGAGAGGGTGGTTCAATAGAACATCCATTCCTAGAATTGATTCCCATCGCAAAAAAAATTTTTCATTTGCGAAATAACCCAATCATTCATGGACATTCCACCTGCAGGCCGCGCGTCTCTACCATAATTGTTTTGCCCTTTCAGGGCGCATATCAACACCCCGACCATTTCCCCAGGGCGTTGCCCTGGGCTAGATAATGTTGTGCCCTTTCAGGGCGGACATTGAACCGGACGAACAATAAACCCATTCAAAATTCTTAATTCTTAATTCTTAATTCTTAATTCTTAATTCACATGCCCCCCATTAATTTTTATTGCAAAAAAATTATATTTGTACAATCAACAATTGAATACATGACAAAGAAACTCCTCACCTTGCTCCTTTTGTGCGCCACCAGCGCCCTGCAGGCCGCCAACTACCTCACCTTCACGGCGGAGGCGGACAGTTCATCGTTCGGTATCAAAACCGAAAGGATCAACTACCCGGACGACTCCGTGCGCAAGAGCGATATCCCCAACGTGCAATACTCCCTGAACGGAGGAAAAACATGGAAGGCACTACCAAACGATACCCTCATCCGCCTGAAAAGGAAGGGCGACAAAGCAATGCTGAAGGGGATGAATCCAGAAGGCTTCTCGAATAAGTTAATATATACTATGTTCTTCATGGAAGGGTCCATCGCCGCCAGCGGTAGCGTGATGAGCCTCATCGATGAAAAGGGCGAAAGTTTAGCCATCCCGGGAGAATACTGTTTCTACCGCCTGTTTGAGGAATGCAGCAGTCTGACACAAGCCCCACAACTACCCGCAAAAAAATTAGCCGTTGAGTGTTACTCACATATGTTCATAGGGTGCACCAGCCTCACACAGGCCCCACAACTACCCGCAAAAAAATTAGCCGTTGAGTGTTACTCACATATGTTCAGCTGGTGTACAAGCCTCACACAAGCTCCTAAACTACCCGCCACCCAACTAGCAGAAGGATGCTACTCAGACATGTTCAACAGATGTACCAGCCTCAAGCAAGCCCCGGAACTGTCATCCACCAAATTGTCAGGGGGGTGCTACGGAGGCATGTTCAGCTGGTGTACAAGCCTCACACAAGCACCTAAACTACCCGCCACAAAACTGGCAGACTATTGCTACGCAGGAATGTTCAGTTGCTGCACCAATCTCGCACAAGCGCCGCAACTACCCGCCACCACACTGGAGGAGGCATGCTACGGAGAAATGTTCAACAGATGTACCAGCCTCAAACAAGCCCCCAAACTACCCGCCACAGAAATGAAAACGGAATGCTACGCATGGATGTTCAACGGATGCGACAGCCTCGCACAAGCGCCAGAACTACCCGCCACAGCACTGGCAAAGGCGTGCTACGCAGGCATGTTTCGTGGGTGCACCAGTCTTACTCAGGCACCGCAACTACCCGCCACAAAATTAGCGCCTCGGTGCTACGAAGAAATGTTTTGTGGGTGCATCAAACTATCCGAAATCAAGGTGGGGTTCACCGATTGGGGCACAGAGTATGAATATTATGGGAAAAAACGCTCGGACACCCACATCTGGCTCTCCGACGTCGCACCCAACGGTACATTCATCTGTCCCAAAGAACTACCGAAGGAGTCCGGGGAGAACAGGATACCGGAAGGATGGAAGGTAATTAAGAATTAAGAGTTAAGAATTATGAATTATGCGTTCATCGAGGGGGTTGTACGCATAGGACTGAAAGGCCTTAACAGATATAGCCCAAGGCATCGCCCTGGGGTGGGAAATTAATCGGAAGCGGTGCATTATAGGCCTGAAAGGCCGAAACAGATTTACGATTTGACGATTTACGATTTAAATGCACGCACATTCATGATTGAGGAGGGTGTGCGTGTAGGGTGCAGGTCGCGTGTAGAGACGCACGGCCGTGCGTCTCTACGATGGAACGGTCCAAAACGGATGATCCACCCATTAAATTTTATTACAAATAACATATATTTGTAAAATAAATAATTGAATATATGACAAAGAAACTCCTCACCTTGCTCCTCTTGTGCGTCACCAGCGCCCTCCACGCCGCCAACTACCTCACCTTCACGGCGGAGGCGGACAGTTCGTCGTTCGGTATCCATAGCGAATGGGGGAACAACCCTGATGTGCAATACTCCCTGGATGGTGGGAAGACATGGACAAAGCTTACAAACGACACGCTTATTCCCTTACCCAACAAGAAGAAAGCGCTGCTGAGAGGATACAACCCGCAAGGGATATCAAGAGACTTCGACGAGGTCACCCGCTTCGTCATGACCGGCCGCATCGCCGCCAGTGGTAGTGTGATGAGCCTGATCGACAATGTGGGCGAAAGCGTGGTCATACCCAATAGTTTATGTTTCCAATCCTTGTTTAATGGGTGTGCCAGCCTGACGCAAGCACCCGAATTGCCCGCCATACATTTGACTGATAGATGTTACGCGAGGATGTTTTTAGGATGCACAAATCTTAAGGTAGCGCCCCAACTACCTGCCATGCAACTAACAGGAGGGTGCTACAGAGGCATGTTCTCAGAATGTACCAGTTTAACAGAAGCACCTAAACTGCCCGCCACACATTTGGAGAATTGCTGCTACGATTGGATGTTCTCTGGGTGCACCAGCTTAACGAAAGCCCCCATATTACCCGCCACTCAATTACAATATTCTTGTTATGCTTATATGTTCAGCAAATGTACCAGTCTGACACATGCGCCTCAACTACCTGCCACACAATTAGCACAGTCTTGTTATAGTGGCATGTTCAACGGATGTTCCAGTCTGACACATGCGCCTCAACTACCTGCCACACAATTAGCACAGTCTTGTTATAGTAGCATGTTCAACGGATGTTCCAGTCTGACCAAAGCCCCCGAACTGCCCGCCACATCCTTAACAGGCTGGTGTTACTATAAGATGTTCATGGGTTGCACCAGTCTGACCAAAACACCTGAATTGCCCGCCATCACATTGGCGGATTGGTGTTACAGAGAGATGTTCGAGGATTGCACCGGACTAACAGATGCATCGCAAACGCCTGAAGATAAGATACATAACCACACCTACGATGACATGTATAAGGGTTGCACCAACCTTCCAGCGACATTCCAACACATCCGAAAGACACCTACCCCAAAGCAAGAGTCAACAATCAACTCCGCAGAGCTATTTCCAACAATAAAAGGATTTTCACCCGACAAATGCCTCACCTTCACAGCGGAATCGGACAATGTACAGATCAGCATAGAGAACAAAGGTCATGAAGAGAGATGTCCTAATGTCCAATACTCCACAAACGGAGGAAAGGAATGGAAGTTTCTTAGGATTGGAGAACAAATCAAGTTGCCACACAAGGGTGACAAAGCATTGCTGAGGGGATACAACCCACAAGGTTTCTCATTCGCCCCCGACTCGTACATACGCTTCGACATGACCGGCCGTGTTGCCGCCAGCGGTAGTGTGATGAGCCTGATCGACGGTATCGGGAAATGCCAAAAGATCCCCAATGCTTATTGCTTCGCTTGTTTGTTCGACTCGTGTGCTAGTCTGACGCAAGCACCCGAATTGCCCGCCACATCCTTAACAGGCTGGTGTTACTATAAGATGTTTTCAGGATGCACCAGCCTAACAGAAGCGCCCCAACTGCCCGCTACACAGTTAGACGAATGGTGTTACTGTTTTATGTTCTTTGGGTGTGTTAACCTGAGACAAGCCCCCGAACTACCAGCCACACAGACACTCAAAGGATGCTACAACAACATGTTCAGAGGATGCACCAGCCTAACCAAGGCACCGCAACTGCCCGCCACACAACTGACGAGAGGTTGCTACGTCTTCATGTTCGATAGTTGCACCAGTCTGACAAAAGCGCCTGAACTACCCGCCACTATCATGGCAGATGAATGCTATGCCGGAATGTTCAACGGATGTGCCAATCTGAAAGAGGCACCAAAACTGCCCGCCAAGAGGTTAAGTTGGCAATGCTATCTGCTGATGTTCGCCGGATGCACGCAACTGGTACGGGCTCCCGAACTACCCGCTGATGTATCGTTCGAGGCCTGCTATGCTAAGATGTTCGCAGGATGCACCAATCTGAAAGAGGTGCCACAACTGCCCGCCCCGTTCATGACGAAGGATTGCTACAGGGGTATGTTCAGAGGATGTACAAGTCTGACACAGGCACCCGCACTGAACGCCACAAAACTGGTTGACGGTTGCTATACCGAGATGTTTGAAGGATGCACCAGTCTGAAGGAAATACCTCAATTGCCGGAAATCTCTCTGGACTACAGAAAATTTAATCAGTCAAAGAAAGGCTATAAAACAGGGAAGAGCATTGTGAGTTTAGGTAATGACACAATCCGTTTATACATTTTAAGCATTAACACGTGGTTCAAACAATACCTCGCAGGTACCAATTTTAAGTTAGAGGACAACGGTATTCTGAAGATTCCAGATCTGAAAAGGAAAGATCGGTTTATGAAATGCGAAGGTCACAACATCACCAATTTCTCGGTTTCCCCACTAGGCGACAATCGTTTCTATCTGGAAAGCGTCGATATAGCAACCCTTCCTACGGACAAAGAGGTGAAGCTAACGACAACCTCTCCTGAGGGAGAATTATTGGCGGAGGTTAAGATCCATATCTCGAGGCCCACCTTCTACCTAAAGATAAACGATCAACTGGTGGAAATCGACAGTGCATCCGTTATGCCGTCCTTCACAGAAGAGGATAATGTGAGTTTTGCTGTTTTTGACGAAAAGGGCAAGGAGATGGAGGTGACGCATCACGATATAAGAAAGGTAGGAGTGCCGTCCATGGGTGGTGTGTTGATTCCCCCAGGAGGCGAACTCAGCACCAACGAGAAACATTGGTTACTTAAGTTCTCTCATTTTCCTCTTGAAATCTACATTATGTACAAGAATGAGGAAGGGAAATCCTGGCAAATACGGATACCGTTCTTTCGGGGGAAATGATTTATTAAACAATATAACCCGATTATTCATGGCCGTGCGTCTCTACAATGGGACGACCATGCGTCTCTAACATAATTGTTTTGCCCTTTCAGGGCGCATATTAATCCCCGGGCCATTTCCCCAGGGCGTTGCCCTGGGCTAGATAATGTTGTGCCCTTTCAGGGCGGACATTGAACCGGACGAACAATAAACCGGATGGCCATTCAAAATTCTTAATTCTTAATTCTTAATTCTTAATTCTTAATTCACATGCCCCCCCATTAATTTTTATCGCAAAAAAAATTATATTTGTATAATCAACAATTGAACATATGATAAAGAAAATCCTATTGCTCCTCTTCTTGTGCGCCACCAGCGCCCTCCATGCCGCCAACTACCTCACCTTCACGGCGAAGGCGGACAGTTCATCATTCGGCATCTATAATGTAGGGGGAAACGACCCCGACGTGCAATACTCCTTGGATGGCGGGAAAACGTGGGAAAGACTCAAAAACAATACGCTCATCGACTTACCCAACAAGAAGAAAGCCCTGCTCAGAGGATACAACCCGCAAGGAATATCAAAAACTTACGGGGAGAACACTTGTTTCGTCATAACGGGACGCATCGCCGCCAGCGGTAGCGTGATGAGCCTCATCGACGGGAAGGGAGAAACAACGGTCATACCGAACGATTATTGTTTCTATCATTTATTCAGCAGGTGCGAAAGCCTCACACAAACGCCACAACTACCCGCCACAACATTGGCAAAGGATTGCTATGGAGGAATGTTCGTCGGATGTACAAGCCTCACACAAGCGCCTAAGCTACCCGCCACAAAACTGGCAGACTATTGCTACTCAGGAATGTTCACAGAGTGTACCAACTTAACAAAAGCCCCTGAATTACCTGCCACACAACTGACAAAGGGGTGCTACTTCGGAATGTTCTGGGGATGCACCAGCCTCGCACAAGCCCCTAAACTACCCGCCACAACACTGGCAGGCCATTGCTACGCATACATGTTCACAGAGTGTACCAACTTAACAAAAGCCCCTGAATTACCCGCCAGAGCATTGGCTAAGAACTGCTACGACAGAATGTTCAGCGGGTGCACCAACCTCACACAGGCGCCGCAACTACCCGCAGAAAAACTGGCAACTGAGTGCTACACAGAAATGTTCAAAGGGTGCACCAACCTCACGCAGGCGCCGCAACTACCCGCAAAAAAACTGGCAACTGAGTGCTACACAGAAATGTTCAGTGGGTGCACTAACCTCGTCGAAATCAATGTGGGGTTCACAAAGTGGAACGAGGAGTATAGATTTGAAGTCATAGAGAGGGAAGAGGAGCATAGAATAGATGGGGAATCCAGTTCGAGCACCCGCAACTGGCTCTCCGGCGTCGCCCCTAACGGCACCTTCATCTGCCCGAGAGAGTTGCCGAAGAAGTCCGGGGAGAGCTGGATACCGGAAGGATGGAAGGTAATTAAGAATTAAGAGTTAAGAATTATGAATTATGCGTTCATCGAGGGGGTTGTGTGCATAGGTCTGAAAGGCCAAAACAAATATAGCCCAAGGCAACGCCCTGGGTTAGGAAATTAATCGGAAGCGGTGCATTATAGGCCTGAAAGGCCGAAACAGATTTACGATTTGACGATTTGACGATTTACAATTTACGATTTATAATGAGTTCAAAAAGCACAAAAGAAAACATAATAGTATATCTGATATTAATAGTCATCGGCCTCCTATTGTTGACCGCCGTCTATTTCGCGTCGAGGTGGAGTCCCCTCGCAGGCGCATTGGTGCTCGGTGTAAGCGTATTCGTCTGGCTGACAATAACCCCTCGGGATTATAATAGCGACCCGGCGGGCGACGGCATGGCGGCTGGTTTCGATGCGATCTTCAGCATCGTCAAGGCGATTGTGCTGACGATCGTCTTCTACATCTGCATGAGGAACAACGAGCCCGACGCTGTTTTGCGGGTCACCATGATCCTGCTCATCCTCTACTTCGCCAAACGGCTCATCTGGACGAAGTTATAACCCCACCATCCAATCCCCTATAGTAATGGATTTTAATGAGAAGAGCATGCTAAACATCATCCTACTACTGATTGTCGCTGTCAGCCTGTGCGTGGTTGTCCATAAAATAGGCAACCCATGGCTATCGTTCTTCTGCTCGGTAGGCTTGATCGCCGTAGTCTGGGTGACAAGCCACAACTACCTCCCGCTGGAGGAGGAAGTGGGTCCGGGCAACCCTGAGAACAGCGCCATCTTCTGGAAACTGATACTGACCGCTGTCATCCAACTACTGGCCATCTACTTCACCTCCAAGGGATACCCCTTCCTAGGGGCCTTGATGCTGGGTTTCTGCCTCTATGGCTGGATGGACGCCGAACCGTTGGGCTAGATAATGTGTTGCCCCTACGGGGCGGACATTGAACCGGATGGCCATTCAAAATTCCCACGCCATCACATTTATCAACAATTAAGCCGTAAAGTAAAATTTATGCGACAAGTTTTTGCAAACAAATCGAAATAATGATACATTTGTCGAGTCGATTCAATATATGGACGGATTTCGGCAATGGGCATGTAGGTTCCAGCGGTTGCCGGGAAGGATAAAAATTCAGGGCCTGTCAAAAAACGAATGGTATGAGACATTTTTTCACGATCACATGGTTCGATAGGAAGGATACAGTTACAAAGAGGGCAATGCGCCACCTATTCTGCTGGCTGGCATGCCTATGCTTCATGGCTATGCCTACAATGGCGGATAAGTATTTTACGATTGGAGACTATCGTTATTTCGAGACAGACTCCATTCAAAAAAACGTATCCGTATTTTCAAACTCTATTGATTTGGAAGAGATTGTCATACCCGAAAAAGTAGAATATGAAGGAATTGAATACAACGTCACAAGCATCTATCCCCAGGCATACTTCAATCATACAGAAATAAAATCCGTTGTGATTCCAAGTTCTGTTAAAACCATGAATATCAAGCTTTTGAAGGTTGCACAAATATGACTTCCGTTACGATTCCGACATAAGAACCTAATAATAATACCGTAAGAATGAATAATGAAGCAAAGATAATGAATATGTTCTGTCGCAGCGAGACGAAACCACACCTCAGAGAACGGCTCATCTCGCGTGATCAGTATCTGGAATTCCTAGAGGGGCAGCTGGAAGAGAACAGGGTGCTCTGTGTGCAGGGTGAGGAGGGTGTAGGTGTGACAACGACGTTGGCCCTGTTTGCCAAACGGCATGGGAGCCATTGTGCCTCGTACTTCAACAACGGCTGGAGTCGCTACCTGCTGAATCCGAAAGCCATAGTGAGCAGCCTGCAAAACCAGTTGGAGCAGGCTAACGCAAACATTGAGGACGACGATAACGAGAAGAATCTGACAACATGGGTGTACCGGCTGAACAAGATGACACGAGGCAAGAACCGCCATTTTTACTTCGTGTTTGACGGCTTCGACAACCTGCCTGTTGTGTTCGTGGATGGCATCAAGAGCGTTCTGGCACCGCTGTTCAGTGTGTCGAATGCCCGCTTCATCTTTTCCGGCGATGTCCAAAACCTTAAACAACTGCTGCCGGAGGGGACTGTACTCAAGCAGACCAACGAGTTGCTCAAATTTCAAGAAAACGACGTAGATGGCTATCTGCGGGGTGTTGCCCCCTACATGGAGGCGGAGGATATATCCATCTTCTATGATCTCAGCAAGAAGGGCAATGCCAGGCTGTTGACTATTTTGACGGAGAATTTGCAGAAATACGGCGTGCAGAAGATACGCGACTTCTACCGGTATGGTGTGGACGACTTCTATGCCGAAGACTATGAGTGGATAGAGGCGCAGGAGGGAAATGTGCAGCAACTGATGGCTCTGCTGGCATTCTCTGAGATACCAATGAATCGCCAGATGGTCAGGAAGACGCTTAACCTGAGCAATGAGGATGTGAATGGCCTGTTGGCATTGTGCGGCGACTATGTGGGTGAGACAGACGAGAGTACGATAGAACTGAAGAGCGACGATTTCAGGAAGTATCTGCGTGAGAGGATGAGCGGACTGAAGAATGACATAGAGCTGTTGCTGATAGACGTGATAGAGAAAAGCACGGACATGGGTGAACAGTTTGTCTATCTTCCTGCTCTTTATAAGCACGTGAAGGATAACAAGCAGTTGGTGGACTACCTGACCAGAGAGAATGTGCAGCACTATTTGGTGGCGCAGCAGAGCCAGGCAGCGCTGAATGCCCAGTGTGAGTACGGTTACAATGCATGTACCGACTTTGAGACACAGGCCGCAGCCTACTTCCGCTTTGCGATCAACCGTAGCGTGAGCCGCGAATTGGAAAAGAACGCGTTAAGCGACACCGAGATAGAGGCTCTGATTGCTATTGGCGATGACAAAAAGGCTTACGGGCTGACGCAGAGCGTATTCCTAATGGAGGAGCGGCTGAAATGCCTGCTCATCATAGCCCAGTATGGTCAACACCTGAGCGAGTCGATGCGCGAGGAGATAGACCAGCAGATTGATGTGCTGACGACCACTATCAACTTTGAATACATCCCCGACAAGGCTCTGGAACTGGCCAAGCTGATGTTACCAGTGAAGATGGAAAAGGCACTTGAAATCATCGATCGTGTGGCTAAGGTGACAAAGGACAGGCAGCAGATAGACCGCCTTTACACCGCCATCAGTATCTCGTTCAACAACGAGGGGAAGGCTGACGATAATATTACGCAGAGAGCCGACATCGCCAACTCGAAGATAGAAGATGACGGCTTGAGGAAGATGGCTTCAGTGATGCGAACCATCATGAAAGAGAGCACGGCGGCGCAGGTGGTGGCTAAGATGAAGGAACTGCCCGCCAGCAGTCAACTCTACTTCCTGCGCTTCTGGATTCCCGACCATAAGGACCTCGACGACATCGGCGAAGCCGTGGAGTATGCTGTGCGGCTAGTGATAGACACCTCGTTGACGATGATGCCGAAGGTGACACTGCTGAAGATGTATTGCAAGCCGCTTCCAAAGATGAACGAGGAGCAAGTGCAGAAGGTGGTGAGCCTGATTGATGCTGTGGTTGCAACCATCAAATTCCCGACGGTGGAGTATGTGAAGTTGCAGATACAAGTGGTGGCGGCACTGATGAAGATAGACGAGGCTGATGCCAAGAATCGCATGGAGAACCTGTATCTTGAGATTGACGAATTGAAGGACAAAGCTCTGCAAGCCCATTGCAAGGCATTATTGCTGCGCAATTACGAGAATTTGGGCGACAAGATTGAGAATTGGGTGATGAGTGGTCGCGAACTCAAAGAAGACATTCTCAAAGACATCTTCGAAGTACTGGGGAACTCGGCCTACCACCTGAAAGTGGTGGAAGGGCCTATTGCCGCGTTAGTGTGTACCGAGGAGGACTTCGTGAAGGATGTGATAGCGAAGATGAACACGGCCGAGCGACAGTCGCGAGCCTACTTGCGGGCAGCGCTGGAGTATGTGTGGCAGAAGGACGTGAAGCGTATAGACTGGAACTACTTCGTCCGACTGTTCAACCAGATATCCTACGACACGACCGATAGGTATAAGCCTGTGCTTGAACTGGTCAACAAAGTGACAGAGGTAAAGGACGGCGACAAGAGCCTGCTGAAGAATGTGTACAAACACTATCCGATGCTGAAGCAGGTGGAGAAGGCCGACGTGATGTGCTACTTATTCTCGATGCTGTATGTATGGCTGAGCAAATACTATGCTGAAACAGACATGGAAGAGGATACGGCGGACGCAGATAACATGAATGGGTTTAAGGCGACGGTGAAGGCCGACCTGGAGTGGGCTTGGAACCAGATCAGCGTGCCTTCGATGAAGGTGGATACGGGCTACCAGATAGCAAAGGTTCTGTCGAAAATCTCGATGAAGAACGAGGCCAATGAATATGCCGCCAAGGCAGCTGACGTGAGAAAGAACCAATGGCTCTCGTCGGTGTCGTGCCTGACGGCATATAACATGAGCTTCGGTCTCTATGCTCACTCGCTGGGCATCCTAATTCGCTCAGGACTGTGTAAGGACGAGGATATTGAGGAGTTTAAGAAACTGATGGACTACGACGGCAACGATGTGGACAGTATCATCCTGTGGTCGCGGGTGGCTCTGGAGTTCTACGGAGTGAATGACATTGAGCGATTCAACAGCATCATGAACCGGTTCGTGTCCAAGGCTTCGGAAAAGTTTTTTTCGGACTGGGACCAGAAGCGGATGCTGTATCACATAGCCCCAGCAATGTACCTAAATTCGGAAGCTCTCTTCTATGACCGTTTGAAGAAATTTGACGACTGCCTTTGGAATGCATGCATTGAACACGTGGCGCGATATATCCAGACGAAGTATCCCTACTCGGAATATACTGGCAACAGCGAGATAGAAGTGCAGGTGTCTCTGGAGAAGAGCGACTACGACAAGTTGCTTGACCTGATGCGGCACACGAAAGATGACGGGTTCATCTTTACCATAACCGATACGATGACCAAGGCCATCAAGCAGAATCTAGGCAATAAACTGACAAGGGAGATGCAGCGTGCGTTGTGGAGTGAGATGGCAGATGTGGTGAATGACCAGCTGCCAATGGCGGGTAGCATACAGCACAACGGATACAAGATTGCGTGTGTGGCGATGATAGACGGCTCGAAACCGGGTGGTAAACTGGATGCCGATCAGCTTAAACAAGAGATAGAAGCCATTGGAAACCGAGCCGACCAGGCCTTCCTGTATGCTCATGTGGCCTGCTATATGTCAAACACAGCTCAAAAGAGTGAATTTATTGAGCTGGCCGTGCAGAAGACGGAGGGCATCGACTATACGTTTGACAAGTTCAACCGATTTGCGCTGTGTATGCAAGACTCGTTTGTGGCAGCGAAATCGAAAGTAAAGGAGATTGGCAAGAAGGTGATGGACTCTCTTAAGAGCGACGGCAATGGGTCATACAGCGACTATCAGCGGATGCTGGACTTGGTGAGAGACCACGATGAGCAGTTGGCAGACACAATGTTGGAGATGGTGGACGATGACCCTGCTCGCATGCAATACAAGAAACGACTGAGACTGCGTATGCAGTCGAACCGGAAGATTGAGGCGGCAAAGAACGACCTTGTGCAGGTGTCGCTCCTAAACAATGATGAGCAGGTGAGGTTTTTCGAAAAACAGATGGAGTATCTGGTGAAGAATAAAACGATAGCAAGGGATTTTGACACAACGCAGAATGTGTTGAAGCAGGTGTACCTTCATCCTATCACCGACACGCAAGATGCGGTGCTGTACTTCATGGAAAATCTGTACAAGAAGAATCAAGCCAACAAGAAGTACCACACATTGCTGAGGGATATGCATCAGGCCATCATCGATAATCTGAAAATCGTTCTTGCCATTGCCAGTGGCACGAAGGAGAAACTGGAACGGGTGGATCGCATTATGAGCGAGCGCAGGGATGAGAACGGCGACTTTGTGCATATCGGAGAGAAAGACAAGTGGGTAGAGAGGATTTTGGACTGGTACAAGAATCATCCATACGACGTGCTGCATATTATAGATCCATATTTCCATGCAGAAGACCTTTATATTGTAAAGAAGCTGATGGATGTGAACAATGGGTTGAACTGTTCGATACTGACCTGCAAGGATGTGGATGCACATAAGAACGAGTCGCTGGATGATGTCTTCCAAAATGGATGGAACCGATGGGCGTCTGAATTACTTGGTCGTATTGAAGTGAAGTCATGCTGCTATAGGCAAGACAAAAGGAATGCTCCTTTCCATGACCGCTGGTGGGTGTTGCAGGATACGGAAAGCGATGAAGCCGTGGGATTGCGGATGGCATCGGTGAGTACGATGGGTAACAGAATAACAGAGGTAAGCGAGCTGAACGACGATGACATTGCATCAGCCAACAAACTATGGACAAGATTTTTCCAAAATATGGTACCGAAAGTGGAAGGGAGGTATTTGGATTACGATGAAGCGAAGCTGCGGTGATAACAGAAACTGAGAAGAAGCACAGGAGCAGGACGGCATTACCAACGGTGATAGAGCGGTCGCAGTATCTGATGCAGGATTGCTGTCTGCGCGACAGGGTGCGCTACTACCACCTCGAGGACCTGGTGGAGGAAGTGAACAGGATGTTGGTGAGGTGACTTCTATCCATTGATCAGGCGGACGGTGCAGAAAGACCTGAAATTCATGCAGAGTGGCGAGGATTTCTGGGCAAAGCAGGAGAAACGCCAAATCGGGGCACAACAACCAACCATCCACATCCTTTTGCCCCTTCAGGGCGTATTTAACCTCCTCACATTTTCCCCAGGGCGTTGCCCTGGGCTAGGTAATGATATGCCCTTCCAGGGCGGACAATTAACACCCCGCCTCAATATCCGCACGGACAATGGATGCAAATTCGTTGGCGGTGGAGACAATGTGTACATCGTCTCTTGTGTACATCATCTCTATAGTGAAACGAACATCCGCCCCAAACACGCACATCCCCTCCCCGTAAGAGTTTTCTTTTAATCGGGGCGACACAATCGACAACCTTTTCACCCCAAAATATAATTATCAACAATCAACAATTACCCCGTAAGGTGAAATTTATACACCATATTTTTGCAAACAAATCGAAATAATGATACATTTGTCGAGTCGATTCAATATATGGACGGATTTCGGCAATGGGCATGTAGGTTCCAGCGGTTGCCGGGAAGGATAAAAATTCAGGGCCTGTCAAAAAACGAATGGTATGAAACATATTTTCACGATTACATGGTTCAATAGGAAGGATACTGTTACAAAAAGGGCAATGCGCCACCTATTCTGCTGGCTGGCATGCCTATGCTTCATGGCTATGCCTACAATGGCGGGCAGCTTCACCATCGGAGACTTGGAGTACACAGTAACAGACTCAACAGCGCTAACCATATCCGTAGCAGCAAAAGAGACAAGCGTTGCGGGAAACATCACAATTCCGCAAGAGGTGGAACACGGAAGTACGACGTATACCGTCACCTCCATCGGGGACTCCGCATTCGCCAAATGCACAAGCCTGACATCCATCACCATCCCAAATTCCGTCACATCCATTGGAAAATATGCGTTCTTAGGCATAGATACCCTCTACTATGGAGGTCCTGCCACAGGAGCTCTATGGGGAGCCAAGCGTAGGGGAAGCATTGTTGACGGAGACTTCACGTATGCGGACTTGGAGGAGGAATACTTGCTTAAATATACAGGGTCGGACTCTGTCGTCGTCATCCCTGAGCACGTGAAAATCATCGGTGACAGCGCATTCTACAACAACACGAAAGTGGAGATGGTCACCATTCCGGAATCAGTCACAAATATCGGCCGAGATGCATTCTATGGCGTAAACACCATCATCTATAAAGGATCCGCCACAGGAAGTCCATGGAGAGCGGGGAGACGCTTTATTGGAGAGTTCTTTGACGGTGATTTCATCTATGCGGACGAACAGAAAACAGAACTGGAAGGCTATATTGGTTGGGACACCGCAGTTGTCATCCCCGAACAGGTGAAGACCATCGGGTCACGAGCTTTTTACAAAAAAACAAGATTGAAATCCGTCACCATCCCAGCATCCGTCACATCCATAGGAGGTTTAGCGTTCTCTTACTGTAAAAGCCTGGCATCCGTCTCCATCCCGAAATCCGTCACATCCATAGGAGTTTCAGCGTTCAACAATTGTACAAGCCTGACATCCGTCACCATTCCGGAGTCCATCACATCCATAGGAAATTCTACATTCTCTTACTGTACAAGCCTGACATCCGTCACCATTCCGGAGTCCGTCACCATCATAGAAAGTTATGCGTTCTACTATTGCACAAGTCTGGCATCCGTCTCCATCCCAAAATCCGTCACATCCATAGAAGAAAAAGCGTTTAAAGGCGTAGATACCCTCCACTATGCAGGCATAGCCACAGGAGCTCTATGGGGAGCCAAGCATAGGGGATACCATGTTGATGGAGATTTCACGTATGCGGACTTGGAGAAGGAATACTTGTATAGATATATCGGGTCGGATTCTCTCGTCGTCATCCCTGAGCACGTGAAAATCATCGACGACAGCGCATTTTACAACAACACGAAAGTGGAGATGGTCACCATTCCGGAATCAGTCACAAATATTGGCAAAGTTGCATTCTATGGCGTAAACACCATCATCTATAAAGGATCCGCCACAGGAAGTCCATGGAGAGCGGGGAGACGCTTTAATGGAGAGCTCTTTGACGGTGATTTCATCTATGCGGACGAACAGAAAACAGAGCTGGAAGGCTATATTGGTTGGGACACCGCAGTTGTCATCCCTGAGCAGGTAAAAATCATCGGGTCACGAGCTTTTTACCAAAAAACAAGATTGAAGTCAGTCACCATCCCAGCATCCGTCACCACCATCAAGAACGGAGCATTCGAAGGATGCAGTGGGTTAACCGCCATAGAGATTCCAGAATCTGTCACAACCATACTAGCGAATGCATTCAGGAGATGCACAAGTCTAACCCACGTGACCCTTCCAAGCGCATTAGAAGTGATTTCCAGCGAATCATTCTCCTATTGTGAGAATTTGAAGAGCGTCATTATCCCGACATCCGTCACCAAGATTGAAACCGACGCATTTAGGGAATGTACAAGTCTGAACAACGTCAAGATCCCCAAATCCGTCATCTCGATATCAGATAACGCATTTCTTGGAGCGGACACTATATACTATGACGGGCCCGCAGCCAGAAGCCCATGGAGGGCGAAAAGGCACATCAAAGGCTCCTTTTTCGATGGGGACTTTGTATATTCAGACGAACAGAAAACAAAGTTGGCCGACTACATCGGTTCTGACACCACCGTCATCATCCCCGACCAAGTAGAAATCCTCGGGAAAAGTGTGTTTGTTAAAAACACCAAATTGACCACGGTTACCATCCCGAGCTCTGTCGTCTCCATAGAAAACTCTGCGTTCAATGGATGTACAAGTCTAAAGTCCATCACCATACCGGAGGCCGTCACATCCATAGAAGACAACACGTTCCAGGGATGTACAAGCCTGACATCCGCCACCATACCGGAGACCGTCACGTCCATAGGATATTATGCGTTCGATGGCTGTACAAGCCTAAAGTCCATCACCATTCCCAACTCCGTCACATCCATAGATGAATATGCGTTCCAAGGCATAGACACCCTCTACTATGGAGGTCCTGCGCCATATGCCAATTGGGGAGGCAGATTATGGGGAGCCAAATACAGGGGATACCATCTTGATGGGGATTTCGCATATGCGGATTTGGAGAAGGAATGCTTGCTTAAATACACGGGGACTGACTCTGTCGTCGTCATCCCTGAGCATGTGAAAGTCATCGGTGACAGCGCATTCTTCGGAAACACAAAAATGACCTCCGTCACCCTCCCAGACTCCATCACCGTCATCGGAGCCACATCATTCAAGAACTGCACAGGCCTATCATCGCTGACTGTTCCCAACTCAGTTACCAGAATCGGGACAGAAGCATTCAGGGGCATTGACACTGTATATTATCTGATGGGAACTGACACCATCCTCATCATCAAAGATTTCTATAACATCCACAACCTCCAAGAGCTCTTGACATATAGGGATATGTGCCGCAAAGGAGGAGGTCCGAGCGCAAGACTTGACGCCGACATCGACCTCAGCCCTGTCTGCGGCATCATCAATGGCGAATCGATCAGTTGGGAGACTATAGCCATCGACGGCAATGCCATGTTCGATGGAGGAAATCATACCATCTCCAACCTCTATATCAACCAATCAACTGGCTATGTGGCATTGATAAACGGTTGGCATATAGAAAATCTAATAGTGAGGAATGCCTATGTAAAAGGAACTTATGCCACTGGAATAACATCCAGCACCTCCTGTCCTTTCCTTAGCAACTGTCACTTTGAAGGTGTTGTTATTGGCTCCGTATTTGCAGGGGGATTAAATTTGTATGGGAAAGGCGGCATTCTAGTCAATTGTAGCAATTATGGATTGGTAATTTCCTCTGGAGATGTGAAACAATCATACGGAGTAGGAATATATGCTCAAGAACCTATCAATTGTTACAATAGAGGAAGAATCGTCAACTGGGAAGGGGAAGCGCATGGAATCGGAATGTATTGCTGTGACTCACCAACAAATTGCTATAATGCTGGGGCAATTACAGCAAAGGTAGCCTATTCCATATTTGAAGCTTACAATAATTGTTTCAACCTAAAAATAGAAGGTGTAAGTCTGATTAATGAAGAAAACATCCAAGAAATGGATTCCAGCGCATTCCTTTCAGGAGCGGTGACCGATTCGCTGAACCAATTTGTTTCGCAGAATCAGAAAACATATGATTGGATGCACTCGCACGATTCAGTTCCATTGCTTTCATGGGTGCAGGGTGAGGACGGATTTCCTCGCTTCGAAGGGGTGAATTTGCAACCGACGCAGGGCTATGCAGTACGCTTCAAGGGTGAGGTGAACGACATAGACGTTTCGTTGGATGGCACCATCAACTTGCCGGTTTGTCCAGTCGATGGATACACCTATGCCTTCTCGAACGACTTCGACGGAAAGAACATCGTGAGCGACACCACCGTCACCGTTTCGAAAATAGAAAATGGAGGTCCCCTGAAGCAGGACGGCGATGGCTTCTACCTCATCCACAACGGAGCGGAACTGGCACAATTCCGTGATATGGTGAACGAAGGAGCAGTAGCCATCAACGGACGTCTGGCGAACGACATCGACCTCAGCCAAGAGTGCAAGGATAGCGTTTGGATTCCTATCGGATTCAATAAAAACGGGAGAGATTATATAGCTTTCGAAGGAGTTTTTGATGGTGCCGGGCATTCAATCGAGCATTTATATAACATAACAGATTCACCATATCAAGGGGAGTCCACCCATTGGTATAGAGGATTGTTCGGAAATACAAAAAATGCCACCATACAGAATGTCGTGGTGAAGAATTCCCGTATCACTGGTTTTTGCGTTTCCGCCATTGTGGCCTCGGCCGAGAATACAACCATCGTGAACTGCGGAAGTGAAGCGGAACTGTACGGCTACTCCGATCATGGGGCGGCATCAATGTGTGCAATTATGGAAAGAAACACAAAAGTCATAAATTGCTACAACCTCGGAGTGGTGGGAGGCGAATATCAGGCTGCCGCTATTGCCTGCGATGCCTATGGCAATCCGGAATTGGTGAACTGTTATTCCTCCGCCATCATAACATTGAATTACAGATCTGAAAATGAAGAAACCGGTCCTTTCTGCCAAGTCGAACATTGTGTCCGTTGTTTCACAGATTCTGAGATATGCAATTTTAATTATGAGAGGGAAGGCGTGACCAAAACCTCGACGGACTACATCAAGTCGGATGCATTTCTGGCGGACATGAATGCTTGGGTAGACTCCATGAACGCCGCACAGTCTGAGATCGTCTTCGCCCGTTGGGTGCGCGACGAGGTGGACGGATACCCTAAACTACAACCTACCCACACGTCGTCCAGCCTTCCAGACGTGCGCCACACCACACCTGACGGAATCTCCGTCTATGCGGTAGACGGAACCATTTACATCCGCTCGACACACGCAGGGAAAGCCACCCTCTACGACCTACACGGCAAGGCGGTCGCGAGCGTCGCCTACAAGGAGGGGCTCACCACGGTGGATGGCCTACGGGAAGGCGTGTACATCGTGTGCGGGGTTAAGGTGATCGTACGTAGGGGCAAATGAACCGGATGGCCATTCAAAATTGACTACGTCGAACTAACGTTTCATAATTCCCATAAACATTGGTTAGAACATGAAAAATTATTATAAAACTATTTATCCTTCGGGAGATTTAAAGGCCATAGCTAATTATCTTGATTCCATACAACGTAGTTTGACCTTCAGCGGTTATAATTGTTATTGGATCAGGAAATCAGAGCAGGATGGCACAAAGGAAAAGATACTTTACTCGCCATATTTAGAAGAGAGGACGAGTGATTTGCTTTATGTGGGGAATTGCAGTGGCAGGGACGTGATGGATGTTTACATTTCCAATTCTTCATCCGATCAACTTGTTGTGGAATGTTCCCATTGCACTTTTACTCGTTTCCTCATTATATTCCCTCCATTGATGTTCTTTTTCATCGGTATCTGTTTCAAAGAGGATTTCCTGTCCATTATGAAAGTAGTGTTGATTTTATTTGCGGCGTTGAAATTATTGGTACATCTATTCTTTGTGATTGACAAAAATAGGTTAATAAATCATTTAAAAGATTTTTTAAAGGAAGAGCCTATTCAGTCGGTCTCTTCGTGGAAATTGACCTTTTGAGAAGAGACAATTCAGAATTCCCCAGGGGGTATGTCTTGGGCGAGGTGATGGGTTGGTGGTGGAGACGATGTGCACATCGTCTCTATGGTGGAATGCAACAAACAACCAACCATCCACATCCTTTTGCCCCTTCAGGGCGTATTTAACCTCCTCACATTATCTAGCCCAGGGCGTTGCCCTGGGCTAGATAATGTGTTGCCCTTTCAGGGCGAACAATGAACCGGATGGCAAAACTCTTAACTCCTCATCGGTTTCCATCGCCAGAAAATATTTATATTTGCAACACAACCCAAACAATGCAAATAACATGTTCAAAAAACTCCTCATACTTCTCCTCTTGTGCGCCACCAGCGCCCTGCATGCCGCCAACTACCTCACCTTCACGGCGGAGGCGGACAATTCGGCGTTCGGCATAAAAAACGAAGGGGGAAACGACCCCCAAATAGAATACTCCCTGAACAAAGGGAAGAGCTGGAAAAGCCTAAAAGCCGACACACTCATCAGCCTACGGCGAAAAGGTAAAAAGGCATTGCTGAGGGGCATGAACCCTGAAGGTTTTTCACGAAAAGGGCGAACGAAGGAGACTGCCTACACCTACTTCGTCATGACCGGCAGCATCGCCGCCAGCGGTAACGTGATGAGCCTACTCGACGGGAAGGGTGAGACAACGGCCATACCGAGCATGTACTGTTTTTTCCGATTGTTCCACAGATGTAAGAGCCTGACGCAGGCACCCGAACTGCCTGCCACCACCTTAAAAGGACTCTGCTACTGTGAAATGTTCAAGGGGTGCACCTGCCTCACACAGGCGCCACAACTGCCCGCCCAAAAATTGGAGATCAGGTGCTACCGAGAGATGTTCCTAGGTGACAGCAGCCTGACGCAGGCACCGCAACTGCCAGCCACATCATTGGCCCTATTCTGCTACGAAAACATGTTCGGCGGATGCACCGACCTGACCCAAGCGCCGGAACTACCCGCCACAGCGTTGGAAGACTATTGCTACGTTGGCATGTTCAGCGGATGTACTAGCCTCACGCAAGCACCGCAATTGCCCGCCACCCAACTGGCCTCGTCTTGCTATGAGGGAATGTTCAGGGAGTGCACCAGCCTCACACAGGCACCCGAACTACCCGCCACAACCCTGTCGGAGGATTGTTATAAATCCATGTTCAAATTCTGTTCAAGTCTACGACAGGCACCGCAACTGCCCGCCACCTCGTTGACAAAAGGATGCTACGACAACATGTTCGGCGGATGCAAAAGCCTAACCCAAGCCCCCGAGCTGCCCGCCACCTCACTGGCTGAACGATGTTACGCCGAAATGTTCCGGGAATGCACCAGCCTCACACAGGCTCCGCACCTACACACTAATCCTTTAAAGGTCTATCACGAGAGGACCTCCGTGAACAGCGCCGACCTCGACCATGTCCAATTCCCCGGAGTCGAGATGAAAGCCCCCTCCCCCACCCTCAATGAAACAATCTCAAAAGACGGGAAGTGGTCCTCTAAATTCAAAGACCAATCAGCCAACATTCCCTCCCCCAGTTTTTCCGACAACAAACCACATAAAAAACGTCCATCTCACCCTATCGGCGTCTGCAGTCATCATGAGCAACGGAAGCTAGAGATAAATATAAAACGTCCAACCCCAACGTCGGAGAAAGGATGTTACTATAGGATGTTCAGCGGATGTACCAGTCTAACGAAAGTCAGGGTTTCATTCACGGAATGGGAGGATGACGCCACCACCGAATGGCTCTCCTCCGTCGCCCCCACTGGCACCTTCATCTGCCCGAAAGAGTTGCCGAAGAAGTTCGGGGCGAGCGGAATACCCCCAAGGTGGAAGGTAATTGAGAATTAAGAGTTAAGAGTTAAGAGTTAAGAATTAGGAATGGCGGTTCGATGGAACCAATTTTGATTTACGATTTGACAATTTACAATTTACGATTTACGATTTAGATGCACGCGATTCATGATTGAGGGAGGTTGCGCATAGGCCTGAAAGGCCTAAACAGATATAGCCCGGGGCATCGCCCTGGGTTAGGAAATTCATCGGATACGGTGCATTATAGGCCTGAAAGGCCTTAACAAATTTACGATTTAACAATTTACAATTTACGATTTAAATGCACGCGATTCACGATTGAGGGAGGTTGCGCATAGGCCTGAAGGGCCTTAACAGATATAGCCCGGGGCATCGCCCTGGGTTAGGAATTTCACCGGAGACCGCACCTCATAGGCCTGAAAGGCCTTAACAGATTTACGATTTGACAATTTACAATTTACGATTTAGATGCACGCGATTCACGATTGAGAAGATCGCAAAAAAAATCTATATTTGTAAAATCAACAATTGAATATATGATAAAGAAACTACTCTTCTTGCTCTTCTTGTGCGTCAGCAGCGCCCTCCATGCTGCCAACTACCTCACCTTCACGGCGGAGGCGGACAGTTCAGCGTTCGGCATCCATAACGAGGTGGGGAACGACCCCGACGTGCAATACTCCCTGGACGGAGGGAAGACGTGGACAAAGCTTAAAAACGACACGCTTATCCGCCTGGTGAGGAAGGGAGACAATGCTTTGCTGAAGGGGATGAACCCTAAAGGTTTCTCAAAAGATGAAGATATTTGCTCTAAGTTCATCATGGAAGGTTCCATCGCCGCCAGCGGTAGCGTGATGAGCCTCATCGATGGAAAGGGCGAAAGTTTGGTCATCCCGGGAGAATACTGTTTCTACCATCTATTTAAGGGATGCACCAGTCTGACACAAGCGCCACAACTACCCGCACGCAGTTTGGGGAAGGGATGCTACAAATTGATGTTCGCAGATTGTGCCAGCCTCAAAGAAACGCCTGAGTTACCCGCCACAACACTGGCTGAGGAGTGCTATGCATTAATGTTCGGCGAGTGCGCCAACATCACACAAGCACATGAATTACCCGCCACAACACTGGCTGAGGAGTGCTACGCATTAATGTTCGGCATGTGCATCAACTTGACACAAGCCCCAAAATTACCCGCCACAACACTGGCAAAGAGCTGCTACGCAGGAATGTTCAGGAATTGCGCCAACTTAACACAAGCCCCCAAACTACCCGCCACAACACTGGCCGAGGGGTGCTACGCATCAATGTTCGGCATGTGCGACAACTTGACACAAGCCCCAGAATTACCCGCCACAACACTAGTAAAGAACTGCTACGCAGGAATGTTCAACAATTGCGCCAGCCTCACACAGGCGCCACAACTACCCGCCACAACACTGGCTGAGGATTGCTACATGGGAATGTTCGCCGGATGCACCAGTCTCGCACAAGCACCGCAACTACCAGCCACAACACTAGCTGACGAGTGCTATGCGGCAATGTTCGGCATGTGCGCCAACTTGACGCAAGCCCCGGAACTACCCGCCACAAAACTGACAGATGGATGTTACTCACAGATGTTCAGAGAGTGTACAAGCCTCAAGCAAGCACCCGAACTGCCCGCCACCCAACTGACTGACAAGTGCTACTCGTCAATGTTCAGCAAGTGCACCAACTTGACAAAAGCCCCGGAATTACCCGCCACAACACTGGCAAAGGGTTGCTACGAAAATATGTTCGAAGGATGCTCCAGCCTCACTGAAATCAGAGTGCGATTCACAAGATGGGACAATGATACGCATGAGACACAAAGCACCTACAACTGGCTCTTCGACGTCGCCCCCAAAGGTACATTCATCTGCCCGAAACGGTTGCCGAAGGAGTTCGGGGAGAGCAGGATACCAGAGGGATGGAAGGTAATTAAGAATTAAGAATTAAGAGTTAAGAGTTAAGGATTAAGGATTCGTCGGGAACAGCGCCTTATAAGCCTGAAGGGCCTATACAAACATAGCCCGGGGCAACGCTCTGGGGAATTATAAAATGCGTCAAAAACTTATCAATCAACAAATAGGCATGACAATAACCATAAAAAAAACAGTGCTGACATTTATGTCGATTCTATGCTTCTCCACCGTCATGGCGATGAGAAGCACACCGGACAACAACGGTTCGAAGGAGAACTACCTCACCTTCACGGCAAAAACGAATGGATCCGCCTTCGGCATCAGGAACATAGGCAACATCACGGATATTCATTACTCAATGGATGGTGGAAGCACATGGACAAAATTAGAGGAGAAGGTTCTCATTCCCTTAGCGGGTAAGGAGAGCAAAGTGTTGCTGAAAGGCATAAATCCCGAAGGGTTCTCGAAAGGAGAAAAAAGCTACACCACATTCATCATGAGAGGATCCATCGCCGCCAGCGGTAGCGTGATGAGCCTGATCGACGGGAAAGGGAAAGCGACGGAAATGCCGAGCAACTACTGCTTCAACAGTCTGTTCTTAAACTGCACCAGTCTGACACAGGCACCCGAACTGCCTGCCCTAAAGACTACCGAGGGTTGTTACGCATGGATGTTCGAAGGTTGCACCGGTCTCACACAAGCGCCGCGACTACCTGCCATCGAACTGAGCAGGAAATGCTACTTGCGGATGTTCTCTGATTGCGCCAGCCTGACGCAAGCCCCCGAACTCCCCGCCACCTCCATGGCTGACAGTTGCTACACCGCGATGTTCAGGCGATGCCACAGTCTGACGCAAGCGCCTGAACTGCCCGCCAAAGCGTTGGCCACCGACTGCTACAGTACAATGTTTGAGGATTGCACCATTCTGGCGCAAGCACCCGAACTGCCCGCCACAACACTGACGATAGGATGCTACGAATTCATGTTCAGCGGTTGCGCCAGCCTCACACAAGCGCCAAAACTGCCCGCCACAACGCTGGAAGAAGGATGCTACATGTATATGTTTTACGAATGTACGAAATTGGAGAAAGCGCCTGCATTACCCGCCACCACATTAACCGAAGGATGCTACGGAGAAATGTTCGCTGGTTGTGAAAGATTAACAGAAGCGCCCGATCTACCCGCCACCCAATTAGCAGGTTGGTGCTACCAAGGCATGTTCAGCGGATGTACCAGCCTCAAAAAGGCACCGCAACTGCCCGCCACAGAAATGACTGAATTATGTTACAAATCCATGTTCGAGAACTGCACTCAACTGATGCAGGCCCCGCAACTGCCCGCTCAGACCCTGGCATCTGATTGCTATCGTTCCATGTTCGCGAATTGCGCCAACCTGACTAAGGCACCGCAACTGCCCGCCACACAACTAAAAAAGAAGTGCTACGCCGAGATGTTCAGTGGATGTTCTAAATTGACGCAAGCCCCGCAATTACCCGCAAAAAAATTAGCCCCGACTTGCTACAGATCCATGTTCGAAGGTTGCGCCAGCCTGATCCAAGCCCCACAACTACCCGCCACGGAACTGGCAGAAGAATGCTACCACTACATGTTCGCGAACTGCACCCATCTGTCTCAACCGCCCGTACTTCCCAAAATACCTGCGGAGGAAAACCCCTTTGATTATATCTTGGGTATGTTCGATAATTGCCCCAACGTCCCAACAAATGAGGTCAAAAGGGTGGAAGAAATTCGCACCGTGGAATAGCCCCATTCAACGAATATATCATCAAACATGACTCTTCACATCCCAACGACTCTCAACGCTTAATCCCTATGCGACAAATTCTTTTCCTCTTCATACTTCTCCTCTCTTTCCTCGGCACAACAAGTGCCGCCAACTACCTCACCTTCACGGCGGAGACGGACAGTTCGGCGTTCGGCATCTCTAACGCAGGGGGGAACGGCCCAGACGTGCAATACTCCTTAGATGGCGGGAAGACATGGAAAAAACTCACAAACGACACTACCCGCCACAACACTGGCAATGGATTGTTACGGAGAAATGTTCAGTAGAGACGCACGGCCGTTGCAGAGACGCATAATCATGCGTCTCTACGATGAACCGGATGGCCATTCAAAATTGACTACGTCGAACTAGCGTTTCATAATTCAAAATTCTCTAATTTTATCACACAAAAAACATATATTTGTATTATAATACCTATCGAACCAATATGAAAAGAAACAGATTCGTACATCTTCTGACACTCATGGTGGCGCAATGCCTTCTCCTCTTCCTGATGCCGCAATGCACCACCGAGACCCCCAAAGACGCCAACTACCTCTCCTTCAAGGCGGAGGCTGACAACTCCACGTTCCACATCAACAGACCCTCATCCCACGAATACAGGAAGAGGGATAAACTCAAAAAACGTCTCAAAAAAAGAGTGACGGAAACCACCCCTTACGTCCAATATTCGATAAACGGAGGGAAGACATGGAGACCCCTCAGGAACAACGAGACGGTCACCCTGGAGCACAAAGGCGACAGCGTCCTGCTGAGAGGGGAAAATCCCAACGGATTCTCTCGCAGCTACAACACAGCCTACTTCTCCATGACGGGTCGCATCGCCGCCAGCGGTAGCGTGATGAGCCTCATCGACGGATTAGGTAAGACGAAGGTCATCCCTTGCGACGATTGTTTCAGGGAACTGTTCGTCGACTGCGCCAGCCTGACCCGAGCACCGCAACTTCCCGCCACGGACCTGAAGGAAGGATGCTACTCGGGCATGTTCAAGAACTGCATCCGGCTAAAGGAAGCGCCCGAACTGCCCGCTACCCAATTAGCCCAAGACTGCTACTGGGAGATGTTCTCGAAGTGCGCCAACCTGAAACAAGCGCCCAAGCTGCCCGCCACAGACCTGAAGTCGGGCTGCTACAAGGAGATGTTCATGGAGTGCGCCAAACTGGTCCAAGCACCCGAACTGCCCGCAACCCTCCTGGCGGATTACTGCTACGTGTCGATGTTCTCCGACTGCGCCCTACTCACGCAAGCGCCCGAACAACTACCCGCCACGAAATTGACGGTGGAGTGTTACAGAAGCATGTTCCAAAACTGCTCCAGTCTGAAGAAAGCGCCTCGCCTACCCGCCACCAAGTTGAGCAACGAGTGCTACCGCGCCATGTTCACGAACTGCACCGCCCTGGAAGAGGCACCCGAACTGCCCGCCATACACCTCTCCAACGGCTGCTACGAGGAGATGTTCAAGGATTGCGATTCGCTCAGGCAAGCCCCTGAACTACCCGCCCCTAAGCTGAAGGACTATTGCTACACGAGAATGTTCGCCGGCTGCATGTTGCTGGAGAAAGCGCCCGAACTACCCGCCTCGACCATGTACTACAACTGCTACAAGGAGATGTTCGCCGACTGCCACCGCATCGACACGATCAAGGTCGGACTAACCAAATGGGGCGAGAGACGCGGAACGGAGGAGCATGCATACTGGGACAATGACCTATGGCTCGACAACGTCGCACCTGACGGCGCCTTCATCTGCCCGAAGGCCCTGCCGAAAGAGTTCGGACAAAATAGGATACCGGAAGGATGGAAGATAATTAAGAATTAAGAATTTTGAAACGTTAGTTCGACGTAGTCAATTTTGAATTATGCGTTCATCGAGGGTGTGCGCATAGGCCTGGAAGGCCTTAACAGATATAGCCCGGGGCATCGCCCTGGGTGGGTGGTGTAAACCCGTGTGGGTTAAATAACCCATAATGTTTTGCCCCTTCAGGGCGCAATAAAACACCCCGACCATTCCCCCAGGGCGCTGCCCTGGGCTAGATAATGTGATGCCCTTTCAGGGCGGACATTGAACCGCATAGTCCTCTTAATTCTTAATTCTTAATTCTTAACTCTTAACTCTCTCCCCTCTCCTCGCATCCGCAAATACGCCCTCGCCATCGCCAACACATCCTTCTCGCAATAGACCGCGATGCGCTTCAGATCTCGCTCCTCGTAGAAGACACCCGCCACCTGGCTGCCATCGATATCATCCTTCGGCGTGGGGATGTTAAACACGGCGCATAGGAGCTTCAGCGAGGTGTAATGCTTGTAGTCCCCGAACTTCCACATATCCATCGTGTCCAATAGGCGGACCTCCCACGGCTTCCTTCCCGCAACATTCAATATTTCAGGCAATTGAATACCATGGATAAGCATCCGACGGGCAATGAAGGGGAAATCGAACTCCTTCGCGTTGTGTCCGCAAAGGTAATGGTTCGGTGTCTGGTAGGAGTGGTTCAGCAGGTCGGCGAAGTCGAGCAACAACTGCCGTTCATCCTCCCCGTAGAAGGATTTCTCCCTGAAAAGGAGCGCGCCCTCCTCCTCGTAGGCGAACCCTACGGAGATACAGACCACACGTCCGAATTCAGCGAAGATACCCGCCTCATGGTACATGCTCTCGGCCGTGCAATCGTCCGTGTAACGCTCCGGCACCCGTCGCCTCATCTGCTCCACCTTCTCTTTCCACAGATGCGCCAAAGCGGGGTCCAATTCACTCAACGTGGCCGTCATAGGGGCCGTCTCAATGTCCAAAAACAGAATGTTTTTCAAATCAGGCATAATTTCTCAGTTTTAAAATTTTAATAAACAGGTATGATTGAAAGGAAAGGGGGAATGCCAGCAAACCTGCATTCCCCCTCGCTATGATATTATTTCTTCTTGGCCTTCATCTTGCGCGTGAGCGTCTGGATGCACTCACGACGAGGGATGATGACGGAGAGTCCCTTGTAATCGACCTCCTCCTTGATGATCTTTATCATCTCGTCATAGTTCTTCTTCAACGGAACGAACACACGGAGGTGCGCAGGATCCACGCCCAAGCCGAGGCAGATACTCTCGATCTTACCCGTACCTTGGGAGTCCTGACCACCCGTCATGGCGGTCGTCTCATTGTCTGAAATCACAACCGTGATGTTAGCGTTCTCATCCACCGCATCCAAGAGACCGGTCATACCGGAGTGCGTGAAGGTGGAGTCTCCGATCACTGCCACAGCCGGGTAGATGCCTGCATCCGCCGCACCCTTCGCCATGGTGATGGAGGCGCCCATGTCCACGCAGGAGTTGATCGCCTGGTATGGAGGCAACGCACCCAACGTGTAGCAACCGATGTCGCCGAACACCTTGCTGTGCTCATAGCCGCGGAGCACCTCGTTCAGGGCCTCGTACATGTCACGGTGGCCACATCCCTGGCACATCTGCGGTGGACGCATCTTCACGACGGATGGTATGCTGTAAACAGACTTATGCTCTCTTCCGAAGGCCTTGCCCACGCTGTCCGGATCCAATTCGCCCGTGCGCGGCAACGTGCCGTCCAAGCGGCCCATCACCTTCTTCGCCTCGAAGAAGCCCTTCAACTGGTTCTCCACGAACGGATAACCGTCCTCGATCACCAAGAGGGACTCACACTCTGAAGCCAGCTTGTCGATCATCTTCTTAGGCAACGGGTATTGGGAAACCTTGACAACAGGGTATTCGCAACCCTCCGGGTAAACCTCGTTCAAGTAGTTGATACCGATTCCGCAAGCCACCACACCGATCTTCTTGTTGTTTCCGTCGATGTAACGGTTGTATGGTGAGTTCTCGGAAGCGGACAATATCTCGCCCTGCATGTCCAACAAGTGTTGGTAACGGCGGCGCGCGATGGCTGGCAACAACACGAACTGACGTGGGTCCGCAGGTACGCTGTTACCGTTCTCCGGCCGCACCTCCTTGCGCTCCACGCCTGAGCGGGAGTGCGCCAAACGGGTGACGATGCGCATCAGGACAGGGTAGCCCAACTTCTCGGAGAGGTCAAAACCATTGTAGGCCATATCGTATGCCTCTTGCTGATTGGATGGCTCCAGGATAGGGATCATGGCGAAGTTGCCATAGAAGCGGGAGTCCTGCTCGTTCTGAGAGGAGTGCATCGACGGATCGTCCGCCGCCAGCACCATCATACCTCCGTTCACACCCGTGATGGCGGTGTTCACGAAACAGTCCGCCGCCACGTTCATACCCACATGCTTCATGCAAACCAACGAACGCTTGCCTCCGTATGACATACCAAGGGCAGCCTCCATGGCTGTCTTCTCATTGGATGACCAATGGCTGTGGATATTACGTTCCTTCGCTTGCTTGGAGTTCTGGATATACTCCGTGATCTCGGTGGAAGGTGTTCCTGGATATGCGTAAACACCTGAAAGTCCACCATCTATCGCCCCCTGGGCAATGGCCTCATCAGCCAATAACAATTGTTTCATTATCTAGTTTCCTTTAATATCCAATTAGTAAAGAATAAATCTAACCACAAAATTAATGTTTTTCGGGTGGAAAGACAAACGTTCCCGCCCCGAATGCGTCATCCGCGGAACTCCAACATGCGGCTGATGTACTTGCCGACGATGTCGAACTCGATGTTCACGACGCTTCCCACCTCGATCTGGCAGAAGTTCGTGTGCTCGTAGGTGTACGGAATGATGGCCACGGAGAACCCGTCCTTCTTGGAGTCACAGACCGTCAGGCTGACTCCGTTCACCGTCACGGATCCCTTCTCGACCGTCACATAGCCCTTCTTGGCCATCTCGGCGTCCATGTCGTATTGGAAGGTGAAATACCAACTGCCCTCCTCGGATTTCTTGCCGACGCACTTCGCCACCTGGTCCACATGTCCCTGCACGATGTGCCCGTCCAACCGCCCGTTCATCACCATGCTGCGCTCCAGATTGACGAGGCTACCCTCTTTGAGGAGCCCAAGGTTCGAGCGACGAAGCGTCTCTTGGATGGCGGTCACCGTATAGGTGTCGGCCGTCTTCTCCACCACCGTCAGGCACACACCGTTATGCGCCACACTCTGGTCTATTTTCAATTCTGACACGAAAGGACAGGTCATCGTGATGTGCAGATTCTCCTGATCTTTTCGTAACGCGACCACCTTGGCCGCCGTCTCTACTATTCCTGAAAACATAATTATATATCTATTTCTTTTATATTCAAACAATTAGACTAACGCTCCACGCTCTTCACGCCTCTGATCGCCTTGATCTTCTTGATCACATCCTCCAACACATGCGTGTCCGAAACAGTGACGGTGAGGGTGCCACGGAAGAGGCCGTCGGACGAATCCACGGACATGGCCCGTAACGACACGTTCGTCTCCTTTTGTATCAACGAGGAGATGTTCGTGACAATGCCTATATCGTCCGTACCGGTGACATGCAGGGTGCAGTTGTACTGCGTGCCTGACTTGCCGGCCCACCTCGCCTTGATGAAACGATAGCCGAAGCGGGAGAGCATCTGCGGCGCATTCGGGCAATCCTTCTTGTGTATCTTGATGGTTCCCCTCACGGAGACGAACCCGAAGATGTCGTCGCCATAGATCGGGTTGCAACACTTCGAGAGCGTATAGAGTATGCCCTGCAGATGATCGTCTATCACCAAGACATCCTCCTTGTCCGGATCCGTGGAGGATGAAGAGATATGCTCGAAACCATCCGCGGTACGCACCTCGTCGGGCTTGGCGTCCGTGGAGCACTCCACATAGAGGTCTTTTATCTTTGAGAAGTCTATACTATCCTCCGCCAAACGTTGGTAGAATATCTGTATCGTGGCACAGCCTATTTTCTTCGCCAACTTAGCGGCGACCCGCTCGTCGTACTCGAGCTTCCAGTTCTTCAGCCTACGTTTGAACAGTTCTTTGCCCAACTCGACGTTGGCAGACTCTTGTTCCTTGAGTATGCGTTTGATGTGCGTCCGCGCCTTGGTCGTCTGCACGAACTCCAACCACTCCTTGTGAACCGTCTGGTTCGAAGCGGTCATGATCTCCACCTGGTCACCGCTACTCAGTTGGTAACGGATCGGCACGTTCTTACCGTTCACCTTACCGCCTATGCACTTGGAGCCCAAGCCTGAATGGATCATGAAGGCGAAGTCCAACAACGTGGCGCCCTTCGGCAACTGCTTCAACTCGCCGGAAGGGGTGAAGACGAACACCTCCTTGTCGTAGAGATCCAGCTTGAAATCGTCCATGTATTCCAAACCGTCCACGTTAGGGTGTTGCAACAGGTCACGCACATTGGCGAGCCAATCGTCGAAGAGGGCTTCCCCCTTCACACCCTTGTACTTGAAGTGGGCGGCGAATCCCTTCTCGGCGATTTCGTCCATGCGTTGCGTGCGTATCTGCACCTCCACCCACTTGCCCTCCGGACCCATCACGGTGGTGTGGAGCGATTCGTAACCATTTGATTTTGGTATAGATAACCAATCCCGCAAACGCTTCGGGTTGGGTTGGTACATGTCCGTGACGATGGAATAGACTTGCCAACAAGCCGCCTTCTCCTTCTCCAACGGAGTATCTAAAATGATACGGATGGCGAAGATGTCGTAGATATTCTCAAAGACAGTATTCTGCTTCTTCATCTTGTTCCATATCGAATAGACCGACTTCGTGCGCCCTTTCATCGTGAAGGTGAAACCAGCCTCCTCCAACCGTTTCTGCACCGGCTCGATGAAGGCCTTGATGTAGGCGTCGCGCTGTTGCTTCGTATCATGTAGTTTGTTGACGATATCCTCGTAGATGGCGGGATTGGTTTGTTTCAGGGAGAGGTCCTCCAACTCCGACTTCACCTTGTAGAGACCCAGACGATGGGCCAAAGGCGAATAGAGGAAGGATGCCTCCTTGGCGATGCGGTTGCGGCTCTCCTCGTCGTACTGACTCAAATTGCGGATTTGGTATAATTGGCTACAAATCAGCACGATCACCACACGGATATCCTCCGCCATGGAGAGCAATAGACGCCTGAAGGCATCCGACTCCACCGGGGGATGGTTCCTGTACAACTCGCCCACCTTGAGCAAGGAGTTGACAAACGTGGCGACCTGCTCACCGAATAGGGTCTGGACAGCCTCGGGGGTGGTCAGCTCGGCAAGCACTGCCTCGTAGAGCAGGACACCGACCACCGGCACCTTGCCCAAATCCACCTCCTCCTTGATGATGCGGACGATGTCACATCCCCTTTTCATCAAAGGATGGTCCGTAGCGAACAGACGTGACAACTCCTCCCGCTCCTGTGGAAGCAGGTCGTACGTATCCATCAACTGCAAACAATTGTCCGTCATAAACCCCTCATTATCATTTCATTTTAGAACCTCTCGCCAATATGATATAGACATAGCATACGGTGGAGAGCCAGTCTTCCGACAAATGAAGCTTCTCCTTGTAAGCGCGCACATTAGCGGCCGACTTGATCACGTCAGGGTTCTTGAAATCGCTTGACGTGCAAATCTTATGCACTGATTCGTCGATCATAGACTTCATCCATTTGCGCAGGAACAACGGCAGACGCAGACCTACTTGCACGTCCAAAGATACCGCTGTCATGATTTCCTGCATCAGGGTCTGGAACCAAATACCGAATGGCTGCAGGTCCATCACCTTCTTGCAACACCTCTTGATCGAATTGTCTATCTCCGCGAAGAACGAGTCCGACAACTTATACTCCTCCTTCATCTTCGCGGCCACGAACTTCTTCTCCGCAACGCCTAGACGTCCCTCCGTAGGGATCTTGAACTTCTGCTTCAACACCTTCAACTGAGGCAATTGCTGCAGGTTCATGATGCCCAATGTGGCGGCGGAAGATGCTTGTATGTAGACGTTGATCAACGTGATGAAGTTCTGCACCTTCTCTTTGACGAACTCCTCTTTCTTCTGTTTTCTCGCTTTTAGTACTTCAGACAGTCCCATTTTTATATCATTAATAATTAATTACTTACATTTAACGTACCCCATGTCTCTTCAACAATGGTAATATCGTAGGCTCTTGCCCCCTGAACCGTTTGTAGAGGGTCATCGGATGCTCGCTGCCTCCCTTCTCCAACACCTCATGACGGAAGCGTCCCGCCGTCTCTTGGTCGAATATGCCATGCTCCTGGAACACCGAGAAGGCGTCCGCATCCAACACCTCCGCCCATTTGTAGCTGTAATAGCCTGCGGAATATCCTCCCGAGAAGATATGGTTGAACTGCGTGCTCATCAGCGTGCCCTCCACCGGAGGAAGCGTCTGCGCTGCGCTCCACGCCTCGTTCTCAAACTGTTTCACATCTCCGTCGAATGGCTTCTGGATCGTATGCCAACCCATGTCCAACAGACCGAAGCTCAGCTGACGCAACGTGGCGTAGCCGATGTTGAAGTTGGCGGCCTTCCTGATCCGCTCGATCAGCTCGGCAGGGATAGGCTCACCGGTCTTGTAATGCACGGCGAATCCATCCAAGTACTCCTTCTCGAACGCCCAGTTCTCCATCATCTGGGATGGCAACTCTACGAAATCACGGTATACGTTCGTACCCGCCAGGCTCTCGTAGTGGCACTTGGAGACCATGCCATGGATGGAGTGCCCGAACTCATGGATGAAGGTGGTCAGCTCGTCGAACGTGAGCAGGGACGGCAACGAATCGGTCGGACGGGTGAAGTTCATGACGATGGAGATATGCGGACGCACATCCACACCCTTCTCGTCCACATGCTGGCAGAGGAACTCTGTCATCCATGCGCCTCCCCGCTTTCCGTCACGCGGATGGAAGTCGGTATAAAGCACCGCCAAGAAGGATCCGTCCTTGTCATAGACATCGAAAGCCTCCACCTCATCGTGGTAGACAGGGATGCTCTCGTTCTTCTTGAAGGTCAAGCCGTAGAGCTTGGTGGCCAAGCCGAACACACCCTTCTTCACATGCTCCAGCTCGAAGTATGGGCGGAGCAGTTCGTCGTTGATGCTATACTTCTCGTCACGTAGTTTCTCTGAGTAGAAGGACCAGTCCCAAGGCATGATCTCGAAGTCGGCGCCATGCGCTTTGGCATAGGCCTGCACCTCCGCGATCTCCGCCTTCGCCGTAGGCTTATAGGCCTCCAAAAGGTCATTCAGCAGTTTGTAGACGTTCTCCTTGTTCTCCGCCATACGGTAGCGCAACACACGGGCCGCATAGTCCTCGTAGCCCATCAGGTTCGCCAACTCCAGGCGTGCGTTCACGATATCCTTCACCACCTGACGGTTGTCCAAATCACCCTCCGTGGCTTTGGTGTTGTAGGCCATATAGAGCTGCTTGCGCAACTCGCGGTTCTCGGCATACTTCATGAAAGGGGCGTAGCTTGGGTAGGTCAGGTCGAAGATCCAACCCGTCACGTTGTTGTCCTTCGCCTTCTTCGCCGCAGCCTCAACGATGGCAGGAGGCAAGCCGGCCAGATCCGCAGAATCGGTGATGGTCAGTTTATAGGCGTTCGTGGCGTTCAAGACATTCTGTCCGTACTTCAACGTCAGGAGGGACAAGCGCTTGCTGAGCTCGCGGAACTTCTCCTTGCCCTCTTCCGAGAGCGTCGCGCCGTTCTTCTCGAACGATTCGTAGGTCTTCGTCAGCAACATCTGCTGCTCCGCCGTCAGCCCCAACGAATCCTTTTGCTGGTAAACCGCCTTGACCCGCTCGAACAGGGGAGCGTTCAACGTCACGTTATTGGAGTGCTCCGTCTCCAACGGAGAGATCTCCTCGGAGAGACTGTCCATTTTGGCGCAGGTCTCGGCCTCCAACAGATTGTAGAAAACATATTGGATACGGGTCAAATACTTGCCGGAGCGCTCCAACGCCACGATCGTGTTCTCGAACGTGGGCGCCTCGGGGTTCTTCACAATAGCGTCGATCTCCTCGTCATGAAGACGAATCGCCTCTTTCACCGCAGGTAAATAATCATCCAGCTTGACCTTGTCGAAAGGGAAGGTCTCATGCGGAGTACCATACTCCGCCTTCAAAAAAATATTATCTATCATCTCTGTTTTATTTTCTTTCACATCACACGATGAGAGGAGGGGCAACGCACATACGGCAGAGGCCATGACCAACCTCTTCCCCACTTCACCGATCCTTGTAATCATTAAGTGTCCCATCATAGATCCATCACCAATTTATCGCCCGACACGCTCATCAACGACTCACGTATGTTCAGGGTATATTCCCACACGGAAGCGAACTCATCGAGCTGCTCCAACTTGAACGTCTCCTGCCCTGCTCGGTCCACCATGTCGAAGAACGTGGCGACCGTGATACGATTGACATCCATGGCCGGCATGTACGCGTCCCGCTCGTCTATCCGCACCTCCGTAAGGATTCCCGCCTTGCACAACCGACGCACGATGACGGAGGCCAAACGCAAAGGGATACGGTATTTATCAGACATCTCATTCAGTGTCATAGGCGCCTCACCGTCCCGGAACCGTTTCGCCACGATCTTGGTGACGGACAAAAGCACGAACTCGAAATAGCGGTGACTGATGGATTTCACATCCTTCTCGAACTCGAAGTTACGGACATTCTGCAAAGCGAAGGAGATCTCCGCCCCGAAGAGCACGATCATCCACGTCGTCTGGATGAACAACAGGGCGAACGGTATGGCCGCCAAACCACCATACACGGCGTTGTAGGAGGTCATCATCGTCTGCAAATAGACGTAGACCCACTTGAACGCGAAGAAGGTGATGCAGGAAAAGGCACCCGCCACCATGGCCGCAGTGAACCTCACCTTCGTGTTAGGCATCACCACGTAGATCATCGTGAAGACCACCCACGACACCAAGTAAGGCATCACGGCCAACACGACCTTCAGCGTCGGCGAGATGATATACGAACCATCAAAGACACCCAGCGCATGGTTGAAATAGAACGAGACACCATTGGAGACCAGCACGAAGATCGGGATGACCAACAGCAGGGAGATGTAGTCGGTGAAACGACGGATGTAGTTCCTGTTCTTGGTGATGTACCAGATCTCATTGAACGACATCTCAATCTGCGAAAAGACCTTCATGACGGACCATAGCAACACGCAGATACCGATGCCGACGAAGGCGCCGCCCGTGGCATTGCTCAGATAGTTCTCCACAAAATTCAGCACCACCTGCACCAGCTCCTGATGGGAGGCGTAGCGGTTGTGCAACATGTCGACCACGTATGTGTCGAGCCCGAAGCCCCTCGCCATACCGAACACGAAGGCGAGCAACGGCACCAGGGCGAAGACGGAGTAGTAGGTCAACGCGGAGGCGCGGACCGGCATCTTCCCTTTGATGAAATTCTGGATGGAGAGGACGAGCGTCTTCGCGAAGAGCATAAGGTATCCTCGCTTGCCCTGCTCGTCGTGTATGGTGGTCCGCCAGATATCAATGGTGACGAACTTCACCTGATTCACAATAAACCGTATGATTTTTTTCATACGCAATTAGCATATCTATGCACGATGGAGATCTGTCACAGAGACTGACAAATCGTCACATCATGGTGTTACACAAAAAAAGAGAGTAGGCGTATAAGCCGAGTTCTGTACCCGCGGACGGGCGTTTGTCATTAATCTAGGACTTATGTCACCATAAGCCTCAAGCAATCTACCCCCCGACATCGGACGGGCAGCCCTACATGCGTCGGTATATTCGATCTTACAACCCGCGACTCGCACAGCTCCCACTGTCACCAGCGGGACTGGTGGGCTCTTACCCCACCTTCTCACCCTTACCTGCAAGCAGGCGGTCATTCTCTTCTGCGATAGTTCGCCCTCACGAACGACTTTCCGTTAGGAAGCGCGGCGCCCTCTGTTGCCCGGACTTTCCTCTGACGTTGCCGCCAGCGACAAACCCTCCTACTCTACTCCGCAAAAGTAAGCATTTTTTTCCTTTCACACTGACAATTTTTCACATTTTATACAGATTTATTCATCATCAAACGTTAAAAATAAAGGCCTGATGTTAAATCAGTTTAAATACCTACCGACTCGCATAAAATTGCATAATATTTGTACGTTATTTCAACGGAGCGGGAGTTGATTTTCTTCCCTCCAAATGGATTATAAAACGTAATAAAAACTTAAGGATATGAAACACTTGAAAACAATTGGCACCGTATTGGCGGTGACCGCTCTAAGCGCAGGGGTCTCTTGCTTCTGCTACAAGAAGTTCGGTCCACAAGAGACCATCGTCGTGGAAAAACAGACACCCGCACAACACGCTTCCTACAACAAGGGGGGCATGGTGGACTTCACCGAGGCGGCCGAGACTTCCGTCAACGCTGTGGTCCACGTGATGACCGTCATCGAGACCAAACAGACCAGCTACAACTACGACCCGTTCCTGGAGTTCTTCTTCGGCGAACGCGGCAACCAACGCCAACAGCCTCGGCAACACCAGATGGGCTCTGGCTCGGGCGTCATCCTCTCGCAGGATGGCTACATCGTGACCAACAACCACGTGGTGGACGGTTCGGACAACGTGACGGTCGTCCTCAACGACAAGCGTGAGTTCAAGGCTACCATCGTGGGCACGGACCCGAACACGGACCTCGCCTTGCTGAAGATAGACGCGAAGGACCTCCCTACCCTCACCGTGGGCAACTCGGACGACCTGAAGGTGGGCGAATGGGTCTTGGCGGTGGGCAACCCGTTCAACCTGACCTCCACCGTCACAGCCGGTATCGTCAGCGCCAAAGCGCGTAACATCAACATCCTCACCTCCGACATGAAGATCGAGTCGTTCATCCAGACGGATGCGGCGGTCAACCCTGGCAACAGTGGCGGCGCCTTGGTGAACACCCGTGGCGAACTGGTCGGCATCAACGCGGCCATCGCCTCCCAGACCGGCTCCTACTCGGGCTACTCCTTCGCCATCCCTACCAGCATCATGAGCAAGGTGGTGGCCGACCTGAAGGAGTTCGGCACCGTGCAGAGGGCGCTCCTCGGCGTGCAGATCCAAGACATCAACGCTGAATTCGCCAAGGAGAAGGGCTTGGAGGTACTGGAGGGCGCCTACGTGGCCGCCGTCAGCGAGAACAGCGCGGCAGAAGAGGCAGGCATCAAGAAGGGAGATATCATCACCCACATCAATGGCAACAAGGTGAAGAGCGTTTCGGAAACGCAAGACCAGATCAGCCGATTCAGACCGGGAGACAAGGTGGAGATCATCTACCTCAGGGATAACAAGTCCAAGAAGGCTACAGTGACCCTCAAGAACGTGAACGGTGACACCGAGATGATCAAACAGGTATCCGCCAACGAATTGGGCGCTACGCTCACCCCTCTGAGCAAACAGAAGCTGCAGCAGTACGGACTCAACAACGGACTGGAGGTCTCCAAGGTGATGAGAGGCGGTAAATTCAACCGTGCGGGCATCCCGAACGGCTACATCATCGTGAGGATCAACAACTTGGATGTAAACAGTCAGGCGGATGTGGATAGGATCGTCAGCAACATCTCCAAGCAAGAGGAGAAAGCGCTCTTCATCTCAGGTATCCTCCCGAACGGAAAGGTGGTCTATTATGCGGTGGATATGAACTAAGCGGTAGAAATAGCTTTTTATAAACTACATATCAAAACAACGTGATGTGAATAGCCCAGGGCGTCATGCCTTGGGCTATTTATTTTTTATAAACCCACACAGAGAATAATTCCACAAAAAATCTCCGTGCCATCCGCACCTCCGTGAGAAAACCCACAAAAAATCTCCGTGTCCTCCGCTCCTCCGTGAGAAAGCCCACAAAGAACTCCGTGAGAAAACCACGCCTCAGTGAGGGAAAAAGAACTACTTTCCTCCCGTCATCCTTTTCAGGTGGCAAAATGCGACCTCGTTGGTCTCCGTGTTCCGAAGATGCAGTCCGTTTCCTTCGCAATGGCTGAAGAATTCACAATCCTTGCAGATACCCGTCTTTGTCCACGAACGGTCTCTCATGATCTGGTATCGGTTTTGCCACACCTCCGCGAAATTGTCCGTATAGATGTTACCTTGGATAAAACGGTCCCGCAGGTCAGGGCAGGCGGATATGCTTCCATCCACAAGGATGGAGCCTATATTGATTCCAGCCCGGCAGAAGAACATGTTGTCCCTGACACGGCTTTCATAATCGCCCAGGAAACCTTCGCAACCGTAGTTAGCCCTTATCTTCCCCTCCTTCCTCGTCTCCTCGATAAAATCGAAGACCGCCTTGAATTTATCGTCAGGCAACTGCAGCCCCGGATTATCCGCGGCCCGTCCGATAGGGAAGATCGTCGCGACCCTCCAATTCCTCACGCCACAATCGATCAGCAACTGCTTGATTTGAGGGAGTTCATCGAAGTTCCGGTTGTTGACGCACGTCAGCACATCAAACTTGAGGTCCGTCCGCGGGAGCATCCTGATAGCGTTGACGGCACGGTCATAGGAGAGGTCGTTTTGCCGCAGCCAGTTGTGCGAATCCTTCAGTCCGTCAAGGCTGACCGTGCACGAGCGCATACCCGCCCGGAGCAGGGATTCCAGCCGTTCTTCCGTCAGCAGATAGCCGTTGGTGACGATGCCCCAAGGGAAACCGAGCTTGTACAACTCAATTCCGGCCTGCTCCAGGTCCTTGCGGACGAGAGCCTCCCCGCCCGTGAAGACGATCTGGGTATGGTTCGGCTCAACAATAGGGACGATCTGTTTGATGGCCTTGAGGAAATCCTCCACAGGCATATCTTTGATGTCGGACATCTGCCGGCAATCACTACCGCAATGCAGGCAGTTCAACGTGCAACGCAGCGTGCATTCCCAGAAAATATAGGTCAGTTTATGATCCTTCGCCACACTATGCCGATACATATCGAACAACCTGAAAGCGAGTCTCTTCTTCAATGGAATCTTTTTCGGATTATCCATATCCACTCTTTTTATTTAACCAGCCACCCCACCTAACTGCCTTCATGGCAAAAAAACATCAGTCATCCAAAGGTTCGGGTGACTGATGCGATGGTACGTGCTAATAATTCGACGTTTTATTAAACATACAAAATAAGCTCTCAAAAGGAGATGTGCCGCACTATTTCTTCAAGAAACGGGCAGCCAGTTTCTTATCTCCTGAGACGACGGTCAACAAGTAATTTCCGCTCTTCAGATTGCCCACGTAAAGGCTCTCTCCGTTCGGGACAGAGGCGGTCAACACCTGTTCGCCGCTCAGATTATAGATGGTGACATTGGCGCTTTCCACACCTGTCAAGTTGAACCACAAATAATTCTCCACCGGATTAGAGAACAGAAGGATCTTCTCCGCCACTCCATCCTCCACGCCCGTCGGGCGACCGAATATGATGTGGCCAGTCTCTCCCTCATCCCCAAGGACGATGGTCATTTCTTTATCATATACGCCACGGTAAAACGGATCACCGTTCGGATTCTCAGGCATAACGAACTCTTTTTCGTACTGTTCTTCCAGGATAGTGTCACAAGCGGAAGATATGTCATTCGTAGCCGATATCCTAATATCGCACCATGGAGCTGTCTTATATTCAAACACAAAATTTCCATCCTCGTCCGTCATCACAGGCGGGAATGCGCCGTTCCGGCAATGAGTGACTTGCACACTCACATCTTTCAGCGGGTTGCCGTACTTGTCCGTGACATTACCTCTGAACCTGAAATCCGCGGAAGGACATCCGTAAAGCGCAATTAAATCTCTTTCAGGATTATACTCCTCCACAGTTTCAAAGTCATTTATACGGCTACTCCTATCCACCTCTTTCCCCGTCGCTTGTCCATGCACGGTGATAAAACCCATAGACGACAACAAAGAGACGATGGCTCTTCTGATAATTGATCTTGCTTGTAGTGAAATTTTCTTCATAACAACAATTTTTTAAAACACATAAGTTAATTTCAACCGAAGTCAAAACACAAATTGCGCATTAATTACCCCATGGTGACTCTACCGGATTGTGCCATTCTACCCCTATTCTCTCAATTCATTCCCCCATAATGTAAACACGAATCACCAGCAATCATGTCCAATCGAGTTTATGAACATCGTACAAAGATACATCGTTTTCTTGTAAAATCCAATCGATTCGCAGAAAGAATGTAGTCGGGTGGCAAGGCTAACCCGACAGTTTCACCTTTTCGATGACTTTTAATTAATTCTTAACTCCTAACGCTTAATTCTTAATTCTTAAATTCCTATATTTGTACTTGCATAATCAGCAAGAACTAAAATTATGTCGGAAGAAGAAATAAACAAATATAGGTTGACCAGCCTAGAGGAACCGACTGACGAGATTGCTGAAAGCGGCCCAATACTGTGAGGAATGGCGGGAAAATGTCTGAAGGAAAAGCAAAGCCTGATCACACTGTACCATGCGCAATAATGTTTCTTTTTTAAATTTGCGGGAAACAACGAATTTTGCCAAAATAAATTTGCGGGAAACTATGAATTTTGGATAAATATAATTGCGGGACACGTGAAAATATGCTATATTTGTTACTGATTAAATGGGAATTAGCATGGATAGAATTTTCAAGAGAAAAATATATCAACGATTATTGGACTGGAAACGGTCTGAGGATGGACGGACAGCCGTATTGGTAGAAGGTGCACGACGTGTTGGAAAGTCAACGGTTGTGGAACTTTTTGCCAAGCAGGAATACGAATCCTACATTCTCATAGACTTCAACAAAGCCGGCAAGGAGTCAATTGCACTATGGGATGACTTGAGCGATTTGAATATGATTTTCTTCAAACTGCAACAAGCACACCAAGTGGTGTTGCACAAGCGCAAGTCTGTCATAATTTTCGACGAGGTGCAGAAATGCCCGAAAGCCCGCCAGGCCATTAAGTACTTAGTGCAAGACGGACGCTACGATTACATTGAAACAGGATCGCTCATTAGCATTCGCAAAAACACCAAAGACATCACTATACCCAGTGAGGAGGACCGCATAACGATGTATCCAATGGACTTTGAGGAATTTCGTTGGGCGTTGGGCGATACTGCCACTATTCCTCTGCTTAGGCAACAGTTTGAAATGAAACTGTCGATGGGTGATGCTGCGGCGCGTTTGAAAATGAGGGATTTAAGACTCTATATGTTGGTGGGAGGAATGCCACAAGCCGTAAATACTTATTTGGACACTAATAATTTGAGTTTGGTTGATAAAACCAAGCGAGGAATTATAAAATTGTACTTGGAAGACTTTCAGAAGATTGACGCCACGGGGAATGCAGAACGGCTTTTTAAAAACATTCCGGCGCAATTGAGCAGCAATGCTTCTCGTTATCAGCCATATCCAGTGGTCGGACAGCAAACGGAGACCAAAATGGCCGAGTTGCTTCAGGATCTGGAGCAGAGCAAAACAGTTCTGTTTTGTCATCACTGTACAGACCCCAATGTGGGTATGTCATTGAGCAAGGACATGAACCGCTACAAGTTGTTTTTGGCAGACACGGGATTGTTTGTCACATTATGTTTTTGGGACAAACGTTATACGGACAATGTGATTTACGATAAATTGTTGAGTGACAAGTTGGAAGCTAATTTAGGGTATGTGTATGAAAACCTCGTGGCGCAGATGCTCGCTACGGCAGGCAACGAATTGTTTTACCACACGTTCCCAAAGGATGAGAAACATTATTACGAGGTTGACTTCCTGTTGTCGAAAGGCAATAAGATATGCCCCATAGAGGTGAAGTCGTCCGGCTACAAAACACATGCCTCGCTGGATGCCTTCTGCCTCAAGTTCTCATCACGCATCGCCAATCGGTACCTTGCTTATACAAAAGACTTGCGGTTCGATGCGGAGACCATTTTACTTCCCGTATATATGTTGCCAATAATAAGTGACAACTGTTCATAATACATGAAGTGTATGAAAGAAGGATGGAAATATATATTCCCCATGGTTCGTCACGGGCAAATATGTAACAACGAAGCCCTCACAAAGAGGGTGTATCAAAAATTGAATTTTAATACATCCTCATGTTGAAAAAAAGAAAACCTTACTCCATCTCCTTCACCATTCCTTCCACAAACTTCACCTCCTCTTCCGTCAATCCATACTTCTTGTACAACTGCTCATCTATCTCCTTGATGCTTTTGCTCCAGTCGATATCTGATTTTTCTGTGAAGTCCTGTAATGGAGCAAATTGGAAGACTTCTTTTGATACTTGCATTGTTCCTTTACCGAAATACAAATACAATCGGAAAAACTTTGTTCTAATGTACTTATTGCAATTGTTCATTTCTTCGGCAGTTTCATAAGGACCTATCACAAGGAATGTCTCTGTTCCTATAACATTTGGCCCTGCCAAAATAGGTTCTGGTGGTACTGTTGCATTTGTAGAATATGAAGTTGTAAATAGTATTTTATTCTTCGTAATCCATTCCCTATTCTTTGTGACAGCTTTATTTTCAATAAAACAACTTGTACGTCTTGCACCTCCTTTTATTCCTTTAACACCCCAAATTTCAACCGAATCTTTGAATTGAACATCTGCGGTTTTTACATTGATATATTTCTCTGGATTATTGAACAAATCTTTCCTAATTCCAAATGGTTGAGTAGAAGACACTATATCAGCAAACGATTTTTCATTAGAAACCTTGTTGATCAAGGAAATACGCTGAATGTCACGAATGACAATATTTGTATTTTTATCTTTCAAAAAGCGCTTGCTTCGTTTTATTTGACCGCTAGCGTCCTTATATGAATAATCAACCATTCCATTATAATCCTTATTCCAACGGAAGTAGCATATTCCACCGTCAATATGTTGATTAGTAAAGCATTCGGATGAATCTTCGTAATCAAACAAAAGTTCAATGTGCCTATCGTTCATAAAATCTTCGCGGAATTTTTGTAAACCACGTCCTCCTATCATCCATTTTGATGGCATAATCAAAGTTAGATATTGAGGTTTTATTTGTCGTGCTACATCTACAAATTTGTTATACACAGGCATTGCGGCATCACTCGAAGCTCCACTTCCATCGTTTACCTGATACGGAGGATTTCCTACTATAGCGTCAAATTTCATATTGTTTTTTATTTGAGAAAAAATGCTGCCCGAAAGCAGACGTTTAATAAATTCGGGTTGTTTGTTGGTGATTTGATTCAGAAGATCGTCATATACATGGGTGTTAACTTTAGCTCCTGTGAAACCGGCAAGAGTGCGTTGTGTGATACAACGCGCCATCTCGGTCTTGCAAATGATGAATATGTTCTCCGCTAATACCTCACGCCATACATACTGTTCCTCTTCGAGGCTAACCTCCTTGAACAATGAGCGTTTGCCCTCTTTCATGACACGTAGACGATGACGGAAAATACTATAGGCCATGTACAACGGATAAAGTCCTGATTTGGAGTTAATTTCTAAAATTCGCACGTTGGCGTTTTCGAATAGGCGTTGCGTCACAATGCCACGGTCCACCATGTGCGGTTCTGTGGCAACCGTTTCAAATCCATCATTGTAAAAACAATATCCACCTACAGTGTCCGATAGGTGCATGTTCACCACCCGCCATGGGGTTAATACGGTCTCCTTATCTGGATTGCGGAATGATTCGAAGATCTGCGTAATATGTTGAATGCGTTGTAATATAGGCATTTTGTCCGCCGCAAGGGCAAGTTGGCGAATCTGTCTTCCTGCAGCCGAAAAGATGTCCTCATCGTAATATTTCTTATAGGCTGCGAACTTGTCTTTGCTGACGCCGAGCGGCATGAACTCTGCCCATGACTGATCGTCCACCAACTCCACAAAGCGGTCGAGCGAAATATCTTCCTCCTCGTTGTCGAGCTTAGCACCAAAAAGTAAAAGAGGCATACGGATGGAGATTCCTCGCAAAATAGAGACTGCAATATCCCTTTGGCGGCGTTTCTTTAGTTGCTCCGCCATCTGCTCTAACTCCTCTTGCGTGATTTGTTTGCCACTTTTCTTTGCCTCCCGTTTTGCCTTTTCTATATCCTCCTTATCGAATTTCTGGTTGTTGATTTTAATGTCCTTGGATTGCTTGTTGGCCTTAGTCTGACCAATGATTTCTCGAAGGTCAGCGAATCTTTCAAGTTCCACATCGCTCAGGTCATATAGTTTTTTGCTGTAAAGATGTCCATCCTCGAAGCCTGAATTCACCACTCTGTCCACATAGACTCTTTTGAGCTGTTGCATCATCTGATCTACGTTGTATGGCTTCATTTCTGTTCCGTCGTAGGAGATAATCGGACAGAAGTTGAGGAAGTTTCCAAGGATTATTTTATCCTCTTGACCCGTCTCTCCGGCTTTGGCAGATACCTTAGCCGTTTCAGCCACCATCTTCAAAGTGCGGTCGGGTGCGAAATCAAAAACATAGCAATCTGTCTTCATACGTCCCCCTATCCGGCCGGGGCTCTGTACACGGAAGATGGTCTGCATATACGATGCCGGCGAAGTGTTTTTGCTACCTGCCAAATAGAGCACCGCTGTCCACTCACGTACAGTGACACCTGTGGTGAGCTTGCCACACGAGAGGGTGATGGTGTAGGTGTCTTCTGGATGGTCGCCTATGGCACTGCGCACCTCTTCCAACGGATCGCCCGTGGTCTCCTCGTCCTCGTTGCCGCATACGTTCACCACTTTGTACGAGCCAAACACGCTGTGCGTGCGCAACATCTCCGCCAATGCCTTCCCCTCTTTCACACCCGGCACAATCCAAAAGGTGTGGTGGAAGAATTCACGGTATTCGGCACTACTGAACGGATAGAGCGTTTCGCCCTTGTTCGATGAGATGATGTCGAGGAAGTTGGCGATATCCTTTTTATAGACGAATTGGCCTTTATCGTCCGTCTTGAAAAACTCTGTGAAGTTGAAGGCCTTGTCCTCGTCCTGATAATGGACGGCGAGGTCTCCGAGGTTGAATGTCAGGATATTAAGTTTCGGCAGTTCCTCGTATGGGTTATGGTCACCGGGGTGACTGACAGCCCACTCTTGTTTGGCGCGCTGTTCCATCACATAGTCCCATGTGAAGGTGTTGGTCTCGTCAAAATCGCCCGATTCAAGCAGGTTGAAAGGCGTTCCCGAAAGGTTCAGCACCTTCGTGTGCTCCGTATCCAGTGTCTCGAACACCCGTTTGCCCAACTCGGTTTGCGTGCCTTCGTGCGCCTCGTCGATGATGAGTAGGTCCCAATCAATGCTGAAAACCTCTTCATTCTTATCGAAATTGCCGCCCACCAATTTTGACCCACGAAGGTCTTGCATGGAGGCGAAATAAATATATTTCTTGCCGGATTGTTCGAGTTTTTTGATGTTGTTCACACCTCTGTTTTTCGAGCCATATAGCCATTTGTCGCTTTCCACATAAAATATTTTGTTGTAATCCTCATACCAACCCTCATCCACCACGGGACGGTGTGTGACGATGATGGTTCGATGGAAGCCCATTTGTCTCACCACTTCGAGCGAGGTGAGCGTCTTACCCATACGCATCTTGGCGTTCCATAGCATTTTGTCACCATTCTTCAGCACCTTTTTCGTCTGCTCGATGGCTTTCAATTGTTCAGGACGGAATGCCACTGGTGATTTACCTTCCGACTTTTGGTCGGGAGTTAGGCTGGTTTGCCCGTTCTTCACGGCCGCAATAGCATTCTTTGCCGTTTCAAGGTCGCAACGAAACCACTCATCAGCGTTTGTACCAAACTTTTCTTTCTTGATGCCTGAACGTAACAGGACGTCATGAACCTGCTTGTCATTGAACCCCATGATTTTACCACCTTTGCTGTAAGTGGTCATCTCGGTGTGCAATAACTCATACTGTACGCCAGCTGTCTTCGTATATGAATCAATACGTTTTTTAGCGGCTTCGTTGAGTTCCTTGCAGTTGGGAACGAAAGTCAGTCCATCGGGGGCGGTTGCCTCACCGATTTTTAAACATTTCGCATGCTTCGCATCGTTGATGCGGAAAATGTAAATCAGACTGTTCTTGAATGTTGCTGTGTATTCCATGGTAAAGTAGTTCTAATTATCTATTATTCAATATGTTGGATATTTTACCTTTTTAAAGGAATGGATATGTTCGGGTAATAGAACACGTTGCGTTTTGACCCCGTGCGGTGTGGTTCCTTCTCTGTGACCTTGCGCCACTCCACCACTTCGCAGTGGATACCGATATGCCCTGTCTGTGTATCTTTTTTACAAGCCGGGCATTCCATCCGTTTAGGTTCGTCTTCGAAAAGGCTAAGAGAGGGTTCTTCGGGTGCCGCCCACTCGCACGACAGCGGCACGACGCACTTCACGCCGTCCATCTGCCAGAGGTTCCAGCTGATGATATAGGCGGCGTTCTCAAGTGTCTTTTTATCGATGGATTGGTGGAATTTTTCTTCGTAATGCTCCATAAAGGTGTAGAGCACAGCCTCGCGGGCGAGTAGTAGATTATCGCCCTGCCACTCGAAGCCATAGGTGGCATGCAGGGCATTGAAGGCCCAGACGAGCCATTCGTCAGGCGTAGTGGTGTTCTCGCCCACGATACGTAGTTTACGATCCAACAGACCGATGCGTTTTTTGATGGGAATGACACCGTCGCACGTAACGGCATCGTAACGGCTTGTGAGGTAAGGTGCTTCTCCGCAAGCCACTTCGAGCCTCGGAGCACATACATACTCCTCCCATGATTTGCCTTTGGTGTCGGGGAATTGGATTTTTTCTTCGATAGGTTGCCATGTGTGTCCGTTATGGTCGTCGATTTCTGTGTTAAAGACATTCTCTCGTCCGAACCATGCGCTATCCACAAGGTTGTTTTGCTTGTTGCAGATCCAAGCGGGTGTGAAGACTTCCGCCTTCTCCTGAATGCGTTGCTGCTGCACCTCGCGACTCTTCTTGGCACGGGGTTGAATCAGCAGGCCACGTTCGCCTGTGATGCGTTCGGGGGTTATGGGGTCGAGATAACCGTAGCCCTCGCCCAACGATTCATAGTCTGCGGTTGCCCAAAATATGTTGCGTTCCGTCTTGAAGTGATGACTGACGGAATGATCCTTGAGCAATACACGCAGCACATCGGGCGACAAGGCGAGAAGGTCATTCTCGGGAATGTCTGTCGGTTCTACCATCTGCGCTGATGATTTGCGCGCCTGACCTATCTGCGGAGGGGACGATTGATAAGAGACAATGTACACATCGTCTCTACGGACGTAGATGCACATCAATCCCAATAAATATCCTCACCATTTTTCGGCAAACGAGCAATTCGTAGGGGCACAAAAAAACGTGGACTCAACATTATCCACGCTCTGAGGCCCTCGAACTGCCCGTTACAACAGATAAGTCAAGCCCACGCCATACAGCGCAGGCATCCACTTGACTTATTCGAGTTGTAACATCAGTCTAAAGTTTTCGAGGTTTCAGAGCAGTTACCGAATAATAAGCAAACGCTTGTTAGTTAATATGTTAGAAAAATTCTACTTTCTTCTTCTTTTAATTTTTTTAGTTATTAAATCTCTTAAATTAAAGCACATTAAATATCAGTCATAAAAGTGACCTTTATCTACATCTGCACAAATGTATAAATTTTCGGTTAATTACTCAAATAATTGAAGCTTTATAAAAAAACGCACCACCTATATTTTAGATCATGTAATATCAATAAATTCACGTTATACCACACCAGGGAAAACCTTTTGCCCCCTCCGGGGGCGCACTTTCATCATCCGTCCTCATCCCAGGGTGTTGCCCTGGGCTATGTAAAGAGATTGGCCCTTCAGGCCACAAAAACCGTCCCGAATCGCATCCAGGAACATTTATTCCGCAATATTAACGCACAGCCCTATCGGCCTGCAAGGCCAGCCCCATAATATAGCCCAGGGCAACACCCTGGGTCATGCGCAAACACACGAACATGCGCCCTGTAAGGGCAAAAGGATTGGAGCACATTCAAACCACAATGGCAAAAGACCTTCATCAGCCATTCCCTCATAAAAATGTAGTTTTTTAAAATTATTCCCTCATAAAAGTGTAGTTTTTCACAAACATTCCCTAATAAAAGTGTATGTTTTCAAAATTATTCCATCATAAAAGTGTAATATTTTTTGTTTATTCCCTCATAAAAGTGTAATTTTACATCGCATTAATTGACAAGAAAGAATATGGAGAGGCTCATTTACAATGAATTACTGCAGTGGAAAGAAAGCGAAGACAGGAAACCACTCATACTACTTGGCGCTAGGCAAGTAGGAAAAACATATATTCTCAAGCAATTTGGGCAGCAAGCATTCGACAGCTGTATATACATCAACTGCCACAACAACGAATTCGCAGCCTCAATATTCCGTTCATTCGACATAGACAGGATTATCACCGACATCGAAAGACACACAGACAAACATATCGAGGAAGGAAAAACTCTACTTATTTTCGACGAGATACAAGAAGTATACAACGGAATCGCTTCCCTAAAATATTTTTGCGAGGACAAGCCGGGGTTACACGTAGCGGTAGCAGGCTCTCTGTTAGGATTAACCATGCACCAAGGGGAAAGTTTCCCTGTCGGGAAAGTAGACATGCTGTTCATGTATCCGATGACCTTCATGGAATATCTGAAAGCCTGCGGGAAACCAGCGATAATCAACGCACTCAGGGAAAACGACTGGCGCGCGATAGAGTTAGAACGAGAGTACTTGGAAAACCGACTACGGGAATATTATTTCACGGGGGGAATGCCTGAGGCGGTCGGTGAATTCATCCGAACAGGAAACACAAAAAAAACGAGGCAAATCCAGTTGAACATCATCGACGCATACAGCAGAGACATCAGCAAACACACCAAAACAGAGGCACAACGCATACATCAGGTATGGGAAAGCATTCCTGCGCAATTGGCCAAAGAGAACAAAAAATTCATTTTCGGGATCATAAAGAAAGGGGCAAGGGCGGCACAATTCGAAATGGCGGTGCAATGGCTCGTAGACGCCGGACTCATCTACAAGGTGGAACGATGCAAAGCGCCCGAACTACCCCTCAAATTCTATGTGGACAATGCCGCATTCAAGATATACCTGCTCGACGTGGGATTGCTTGCGGCCATGTCTCAAACCGAGCCCAAAGACATCTTGCTCGGCAACAAAGTCTTCTCGGAATTCAAAGGAGCATTCTCGGAAAACTATGTATTACAGCAACTTAAGCCCATTAGCGGGGTTAACACATACTACTTCAGCAAAGACAACTCACAACTGGAGATAGACTTCCTCCTACAATGTGCGGGACGGATCATCCCCGTCGAAGTTAAGTCGGAGGAAAACGTGAAAAGCAAATCACTACACACATTCGTGGACAACCACATGAACGAAGGGAAAGGACTACGCATATCAATGAAACAACACATCGAACAAGATTGGATGGAAAACATTCCCCTTTGCGCCACAGCCCCCTATTTCGAAAAAATCATGAGCGAAAACAATGGCTACACAGTAAATCCCCAACAACCAAATAGGAAATAGTAAATCGTAAATAGTCAAATAGTAAATCCCCCAAATTTTCTCCTCCAAAAGATGAACAATCCATTTTTTTTCGTATCTTTGCGTTCCGAAATTTTCATTTAAGTGAGGAGAAAAGCTAAATGAGACAGTTAAAGATTACAAAATCAATCACGAACAGAGAGAGTGCCTCCCTGGACAAGTACCTTCAGGAAATCGGACGTGAAGACCTGATCACCGTCGAGGAGGAAGTCGAGTTAGCGCAAAGGATCAAGAAAGGTGACCGCCGCGCATTGGAGAAACTGACACGCGCCAACCTCCGTTTCGTGGTTTCTGTTGCTAAGCAGTACCAAAACCAAGGATTGAGTTTGCCTGACCTCATCAACGAGGGTAACCTGGGTTTGATCAAAGCCGCCGAGAAATTCGACGAGACAAGGGGTTTCAAGTTCATCTCGTACGCCGTGTGGTGGATCCGCCAATCCATCCTTCAGGCATTGGCTGAACAGTCTAGAATCGTCCGCCTGCCACTCAACCAGGTGGGCTCACTCAATAAAATCAACAAGGCGCTCTCACAATTCGAGCAGGAGAACGAGAGACGTCCTTCCACCGAAGAGGTGGCCGGACTTTTGGACATGCCGGTGGACAAGATCTCCGACGCCATGAAGATCTCCGGCCGTCACATCTCCGTGGACGCTCCATTCGTGGAGGGCGAGGACAACAGTCTCTTGGACGTGCTGGTGAACGACGATTCTCCTATCGCCGACAAGACCCTCATCAACGAGTCTTTGTCCAGAGAGATCGACAGAGCCCTCTCCACCCTTACGGAAAGGGAGAGCGAAATCATCAAGATGTTCTTCGGTATCGGTTATCAGGAGATGACCCTCGAGGAGATCGGTGAGAACTTCGGTCTGACCCGCGAGCGTGTTCGCCAAATCAAGGAGAAGGCTATCCGCCGCCTCAGACAAAATTCAAGAAGCAAATTGCTGAAGTCTTATTTGGGATAATAGAGATTTCACGACAAATAAAAACCCAGCGCCTTCCCGGTTGCTGGGTTTATTTTTTTCAGGAGAATTTCCCCTTGCTCTTACACCACTCCCTGATTCCACATTCAGCGCACTTGGGGTTCTTGGCCGTGCAGACATACCGTCCGTGCAACAGCAGCCAATGATGAGCGTTGCCTAGGATATCATGCGGGATATGCTTCACAAGGATCTTCTCGATCTGCTCCGGCGTCTTGGATTGGTTCGTCAACCCGATACGGTTGGAGACACGGAAGACGTGCGTATCAACAGGCATGGCGGGCTGACCGAAGGCCACAGTCAACATCACATTGGCCGTCTTCCGACCCACACCCGGCAGGCGGGTCAACTCCTCCATCGTGCAGGGGATCTCCCCCTTGAAGTCGGAAACGACCATCTTTGCCATCGACAAAATATGTTCAGCCTTGGAATTAGGGTATGATATGCTCTTCACCAACGACAACACCTCGTCAAACGTGCCTTCCGACAAGGCGAAAGCATCCGGGAAACGTTCAAAGAAGGCGGGGGTGACCATGTTCACCCGCTTGTCCGTGCACTGGGCGGAAAGCATCACCGCCACCAGTAATTCGTAAGGGTTCCGGAAGTTCAGTTCGCTCTCCGCATCCCGCATGTTCGCTTGGAACCATGCGAGCACCTTCGCATACCGTTCGGAGACCGTCATCTATGTTATTACTTTTTAAGCAAGCCCGTGCACTCGATCACATTCACCACATAGTCGCCCAACTTCTCACACTCGGAGATCAAGTCCATATAGTAGACACCCAGTTGGTAATTATACAAGCGGTTATTGATGTCATCCACGTTCTGGTTCTTCAGTTGCTTGCGGTAGTTGTTGATTTCATTCTCCACATTCATGGACTTGTTCACATCCGCCACGCTAGCGTCCGGCGACTTCACGATGTGCTCCATCTGCGTCAGGGACTGGTCCACCAACTCGAACATGTTATGCACATGCTCATACTGTTTCTCCGTGAAATCCTCGTTCGGCGAGTTCTGCCTCCTACGGCGGATGGTGCGCGCCAGGTTGTAGCAACTGTCACCGATGCTCTCCAACTCAGACACCTGCTTCATCATGTGCTGGATCTCCGTCTTACTCTCCGCACTCAAACGTCCCTCGGAGACCTTGTTCAGGTAGTCCGCGATCTGCACCTCCATGTTGTCCGTGATGTTCTCGTACTTCTCGATGCGTGTGAAGAGCTTATTGAAATCCTCACCCTTCTCCGTGTGCAACAACTCCGGCACGAAGCGGAACATCTTGTGGCAACGGGTGGCGAATACGTTCACCTCCTTCTTGGCCTCCAAAATGGAGAGCTCGGCCGTGGAGAGCAAACCGCCGCCGATGTAGGTGAGGCGGGACTCGTCCTCCTCCGTGTTCGCCTTCGGAGAAATGATCTTGCACACCAAACGCTCCAACGGCTTGATGAACCATATCAGGATCAACACGTTACATACGTTAAAGGAAGTATGGAAGGCGGCCAGCACGACCGTCAGGATAGACTTATCCTGCGTTTGCGAATGAGGGTCGCAACCCACCATCCAGCAGACGAAATCCACGAAATGAGGGAATATGGAGAAAATCCAGATCACACCGAACACGTTGAAGACCATGTGCGCCATGGCGGCACGTCTAGCCTGCGTGGAAGCCGAGAGCGCCACCACATTAGAGGTGACCGTCGTACCGATGTTCTCACCCATCACCAAGGCGATACCCATGTAGATGTCCAGCACACCCGCCGAACAAAGCGTCATGGTGATGGCCATGATGGCCGCAGAGCTCTGCACGGAGCATGTCAACACGCCTCCGATGAATAAAAAAAGGAGATACGAACCGTACCCCCAGCTGCTTAATTTTCCGAAAAACTCCTGCACCGCCACGTTCTGGTCGAGGTGCATGCCCTTAGCGTTCGCACTCAGCGTCGTCAGTCCGAGGAGCAACAACGCGAGACCCATGATGAACTCGCCCAAGTTCCTCCGCTTATTGGAGTAGATGCAGGCGATACCCACCACGATGGCCGCATAGACCACATACTGCATGTAATTGCCACTGCCTCCCAAGACCATGATCCAAGCGGTGGCGGTCGTACCGATGTTGGCACCCATGATGACCGAGATCGCCTGCGTCAGCGTGAGCAAACCTGCGCTCACGAAGCTGACCGTCATGACAGTCGTGGCGGTGGAAGACTGGATAGATGTCGTTATGAACGCACCCGTCAAAAGACCAGTGAAACGATTGGTTGTCATCTTGCCGAGGACTTGGCGCAATTTGCTGCCGGCCATCTTCTGCAACCCCTCGCTCATCACTTTCATACCGTACATGAGCAAAGCCACAGAACCCGCAAGAACTAATAATGGCAAGTAATCCATAAATATGTAATAAGAAACACTATTTCTTCAAATGACAGTTCCGATCGACACGCTTGAAAACCTAATACACGTCATCGAAAAGATCACCGCAAATTTACATATTATTTTTGGATGAGCCACACCCCTCTAGGCTCATTTCAAGGAAAAAACATAATTTTTCATCGAAAAGGAAGGTTGAGAGGACAATCAAATCCAATGTCCACACGCCGAGGCTCCATCTCCGTATTTCTTCCGCATCAGCTCAAAACGGGAGGTCGCGTCCAACTCCACACCCTCCTTATAGCGTGAATAGACCAACTTCAGCGGGCCCAAATCCTCCTTCAACTGGTTGAGGTATTCGGAGGCCATCTCTTTCTGCCCGAGCACTTCCGGGACGGCATAACATATCCGTTCATAATCCCCAAGGGAGACGGAATCTCCTCTAGGGACGATATAATAGCGGACGTTACCCGTGTTCGAAACAGCCTCCTCGAAGGCTTGGGTGAACTTCTTCTGATCCGACATGGAGGCATTCCTCAAGCAACACTCGAAATTTCCGTACCGATCCAAATGCTCGTGGAGGGTGACATTGGGGGTCTCCAGCAAGCCATACTTCGTCATCGTGGAGAGCAAAGACTTCGCGATCGGACTGAACAACATAGTGATGTTCCCATGCCTGGATATACGCTTTTCATACACCCGCCGAAGGACAAAAAAATGGCTTAAAAGAAGGAGAATGGAAGCAACACCTGCCATCCAACAGATCACTTTGGGGAACTCCACCGAACAAAGCAAAACTAAAGCGTTTACAACAATGGTACCTATCCCAACCCATTTGGAAAAAATATCAGAGATGAAGAGCCAGCGGGTTATCGTCATGAATCGTCTATATTTAAAGTTCTCCTCCGGATAGGGCACCCGCACCATCTCGACGAACTCCTTGCCCTTGTCCAGCGCCACGCCCCACTTCTCGCCCAACGCATCCCTCTGACTAGCCTCCTCCATCACACGGGCGTTGTATCGCTCCACCTCCGTCGGCAGGAACGAGGTGGGCAAGGATAGCCGCTCGATACCGCTCTCGATAAGGGGTTCACCCGTCATTGAGACACCCACGAAGGAACGGAAACGACGCCTCATCAACGCCAAGTCTTCCCCTCCCATCTTTCCATAAGGGTCCACACAGGCCAAGTGCCAGATATTGCTCGTCTTGTTCACATCGGAGGCGGAGCATCGGATCGCCCGCCCACGCATCTGGTTCGAACCGACATAGGAGCCTGACAGGCTGGCCATCACCAACGAGTTGACGAATGGCGCATCCCACCCCTCCCCCAAGAGGGATTTCGTGCCGACAAGCACCTCCACACCGCCCCGCTCGAACAGTTCCGTGACGATACCGACCACACAACGGAGCTGGCCCACGTTCTCAAAGGAGACCCGCACATAGGCTTCGTCGTAGGGCAAAGGTGTAACCTGAAGCGCTTCCTCCGGCAGACCTTTCTCATCCGCAAGCTCCCGCAAAAGAGGCATCGAGGAACGTGGCAATATGATGACAGAGCCCGTCAACACACCCAGCAAGAGATCGTGGGAAGAGCGTCGACGCAACTTCTCGAATATGGGCAAGACACCGAACTTGTCCAAGGGGAGGTCATTCACCGGACTATTGGGCATATACTCCTTCCGTATGAAATCGGAGAGGATCACCATGCGCAGGCGATGTCGCAGGGAAGCATACTCCGTCTCCACGATCCGAACGATACTGTCCATCTTCCCCTTCGAATACTGCAGTTTCTCTCCCACCCAACTCCGCAACGAGAGGTCGGGCAAGCCATCCGCCAACAACCCCTTCACCTTCAGCCGGTCACGCAACGCACGCAGATGCGCAGGGTCGCGTGGCCATTCGTCCTGATCCTCCTCGTTCAGATAGGTGGCCAACAGAATATCCGCCTGGTCGATGTCGAAAGGCGGCAGGATGGAAAGATCCACCTCCTCCGATTGACCATTTTTCTTTTTCTTCGAATCATCCTTCCTCCGCAAAAGATTGTCTTTCAACACATTCAGGAGCTCATCGGGAAACATCACCTGTTTCGCCTTCAGGAAGGAGAGTAAAGCGCAGAAATGGACCATGTCCTTGCATATCGCTTCCCAATTCGCCTTGGTGGCCGCCACATACGGATGGGCCAGCATCTCCTTCAACACCAACGGGTCCTCCATCATCTCGTCATAGGCATGGGCAGCCTTCTCACGATGGGAGGCGATGGTCTGCAACTCATCCTCCATAGGCATAGAGAGCAACAGCAGATCCTGATGGGGACACAGTTCCCTCGCCCGCACCAACTCCGGCACGGAGATCTCCATGTCGATCTCACCATTCAAGGCAATATAGCGACGCCACTCGGACGGAGTGACATCAAACGGAGGCGTGGCCGTCAACGCGACGGTCTTCACCTTCAATGCGGACTTCAGCGACAACAGGGTCCTCGCCCACTCCTTCTTGAGATGGTGGGCCTCGTCCAAGACGATCGTGCCCACATGGCTGAGTCGCTCCGCCAGTTCCGTGACTGAAACCGGCACGTCGATACAGAAATCCTCGTCCGCAAGGGTCTCGTCTTCAGAACCATAGACATAGAGATCCTTGGTCTTCTCCCCTCCCGTCACCACGGCATACAAAGCCTGGTACGTGACAACGGTAAGGAAGCCCGGATGGCGGAGGTCCACGGAGATCCAGTCGGGCCTCCCGGTGTTCTGCAGGAAGAGTTCGCAGAAGCGTTGCACCCATTGGTCGCGTACCACGATCGTAGGAGAGAACACTACGGTCGGACGGTTCAGGCGGAGCGCCACCTCCAAGCCCAGGACGGTCTTGCCCGACCCGGGAGGCGCCACGATGTGCAGACAGTCGTCCGAAAGATACTTGCTTAGTCCGTCCAGCACCCTTTGCTGATAGCTTCTCCATTGACCACGGAACATGACGTCCGCAGGGAATTGGGACATCGAAGCCCACTCTCCCTCCGTACGACTCAACACAATATCTTTAACCAACTCGTTTTTCCCCATGGCACAATACTTATTCTGTCGGACAAGGCGACATGCACAAAGATAATCAAAAGTTTTCCTTCCAACCCAATGGAGCCTTATGATCATTTACTATTTAACTATTTACAATTTACCCACTATGATTTACTATTTAGCTATTTACAATTTACTATTTAACATTTTATGATTTAACTATCTACAATTTACAATTTTAGGGGAAGAGAAGAGTCCGATCGCCTTTGGGCTCGTCAGAAGAAAAATCCGCGCATTCACGAAGAAAAAAGAAGATAAATATTTGACAATAACATACTCGTTTCGTAAGTTTGCGTAAAGAAACTATTGTCAAAGATTACAAAAAAAAACACATGAGCAAAAAAGGATTATTGGCATTGATCTGCCTTACTATCGCAACAACAACATTCGCGGAGAAAATCGTTCTAAAACCCAATTGGAGCAAAGGCGACTCAATGTCTTATTCCGTGGTAAATTACACAGACACCACAAAGACCATAAGCTGTGACATGACGATCAAAGTGCTGGACAACAGCGACGATTACCTGATGTCATGCGTCTATTCCAACTACCAGGACTATACAGGGATGGAAAAGATGGCCGCTATGATAATCGGGGAAGAAAAATTCGATAAAATAAAGGCATACTCCCCCCACTACACGGTCTCAAAAGAAGGTGGAATCCTTAAAATCAACAACTTCGACGAATACCAAAAAATCTTCGAATCCGCTAAAGACACATCGGAAGGTTTCTCATCCATCATGAACGGAATGATGTCAAGTGCCATAAAAAACCTATTCGCATCCGACGAAAAGAGTTTCATGGAAATCAGTCTGAAGGAGGTTGTCGCCCAACATAAATATTTCGGGAAAGAATACAACACGGAAAAAGAGACGAAAGGCACAACAGACATCACCGTCAACGCAATCAAAATGGCGGATGCGAAATCCTCCACAAAAGTGGAAAAACGTGGAGATAAAATGACCATCACCACAACCGCAAAACTCAACGAGAAGGAGAGTCAAAGCGCAATCCAACAATGGATGGAGAATTTCTTGAAAGAAACAGCAAGAGAATCCGGCATGGACACGAACGATCCTACAATAAAGAAAGAGATAAAGAAGGCGGTAAAGGAGTATAAAAAGGCGAAGATTTGGGCAGAGTTAGAAGAGACCGCCATATACGACACGAAAACGGGTTGGATGATCTCCTACGAATCCAAAGAGACTTTCCACTCCACAGAAGGTGATACATTCCAACGCACGATCATCAGTCTGAAATAAGGATAGAGAACCATAAACATTACGGAGGGAGCACGAAACGGGGCACGAAAGGTTTTTCATCGCACGACTAACCGTTCCAATCGATTCCTCTTTATTGGAATATTATAAATAATTACTTTTGCAAAAAAGTATAAACGTTTTACTGGGAAAAACAACTAAAGTATATTTTATGAAAACACGAATCATCAGCATTGCCGCTCTAGCGCTTGCGTTGCTATCCTGCAACAAACCAGCAGAGCAGAAACAGAATTTGAACGAAGAGAAGATATGCGAGGCTAAAAAGAGTTCGTATGCGACCCTTTACCTCAAAAACGGTGTGAACATAAGCCACTGGCTATCACAGTCGGGCGACAGAGGGGAAACGAGAGCCAACAAAATCACGAAGGCGGACTTCGATTCCATCGCCGCCATGGGCTTCGACTTCGTACGTCTTGCCGTAGACGAGGAGCAATTGTACGACGAGGCCATGAACAGAGACTCCAGCACATTCGCCTTGATGCACAATGCCATCAATTGGGCGTTGGGCAACTGCATGAACGTCGTCGTAGACCTTCATATCGTACGCTCCCACCACTTCAACAACGAGAACGGACATCCGAACACGCTCTTCCAAGACCCTAAGGAGCAGGAGAAGATCGTCAACATCTGGAAAGACCTCCAGAAAGACCTGAATCAATATCCGAACGACCGGTTGGCCTACGAGTTGATGAACGAGCCTGTCGCCCCTACCTGCGAGGACTGGAACCTATTGGTGGAGAAGATGGTGAACGCTATCAGAGAGACAGAGAAAGAGAGAACCATCATATTCGGTTCAAACCGCTGGCAAATCCCTCAGACGTTTGACTCGCTCCGCGTGCCTGAAAACGACAAGTACATCATGTTGAGCTACCACTTCTACGAGCCAAGCCTGGTAACGCACCACCAAGCCCCTTGGACCGACTACTCTTTCTATGCGGGGAAGGTCAACTACCCAGGCATCCAAGTGACGGACTCCCTCGCTTTGGACTCCCTCACGCAGGAACAGAAGGATAAGATCGCCTCAATGAACGGTGAATACAACAAGGATATCATGTACGAGCACATGAAGCTTGCCATCGACAAGGCAGACTCGCTCGGGTTGCAACTCTACTGCGGAGAGTTCGGCGCATACCCATTCTTTGTGGACAAAGAGATTCGTTTGCGCTGGTACAGGGACATCTGCAGCATCTTCAAGGAGCACAACATCGCCAACTGCCACTGGTGCTACAAGGGAGACTTCCCTATCGTGAACAAGGATGGTTCCGCCAATGAATTGCCAGCCATCATCATCGGGAAAGAATAAGCCTACGGTTAGGATATAACAAAACGAAGAGGGATGCCACTCATGTGACATCCCTCTATTCTTTTCTGAAGTCCGAGAAGGGAAACTCCTCAACCCTTAAGGGAAGACCCGCTCTCCCACTTTCTGTTAGAAAGGAAGTTGGTCAGCCTCGTTCTCCTGCGATGCGTTAGACTGTGCGTCGAACGTAGGCACGTTAGGCATACCGCCCGGCATGGCAGGCTGAGCCGGCGGAACAGGCTGCGATGCCTGGGAACCCGCAGGAGTAACCCTCCAAGCACGGATATCATTGAACCAACGGCCTTGCCACTCACGGCAATCAATGTCTACACTGACAGTGTAGAACTGCCCTTCCTGAATATTGAACTCATTAATCTTCTGCTCCCCCCAAACGTTGAAACACATGCGGCGAGGATATTGAGCGTTCGACGTATCATGCTCCATCACATACTCTTGACTCATCCAAGGTCCATTTTTGCCTTCTCCCGTCCTCTTCGGCAAAATAGCGATAATTCTACCAGTAAAATCCATTGTTATAATTCATTAATAAAAAGGGGAAGCAATACCCCCACTAAAATATTTTTCACAAAAATACAAAAACTTTACGGACGAAAAGAATTTTTGCGCATTTAAAATACATAAACCAAATTGGTTATTTATCCAGAAAAATAATTACCTTTGTTAAACAAAAAAACGCACAGATATGAGAAAAATCAAGTATTTATCCGTCACGTTAGGAATTATTGCCGCATTATGTGGACAACCGTCCTGCACTGTCGAAGACCTAGACTTGGACAATCTAGACACAGACAGTCTATATATGCAAACAGCATTGGACGTACCTGTCGCACAAGTAACAGCTAGTCTGAAGGAGATCATAAAACATACGAAAAGCAAAGGCATCATCATCACGCCTGATTCCACTTATATCCTCACAGGCAACGAGAAGGAAAGCATCAAGTTCCCTATAGTAATCCAAAAAGGTTCATTCATCGAAGAGATGGATTCTTTTCCCGGACTTCATTTCGACAACAAAGTGGGGGAAGGCCGTGCGATAGACCTCATGGAACAATGCATACTAAAGATTGAAGTGGAGAATGGTCTGCCATTGACCATAGACTACACGGTTAGATTCTACCACAAGGATACCATCACAAAAACAATGGTGGAAATTCCAGAACTGCGCAAGGACCAATCCTTCACCGCAGCTCCCGCCACACTCAACGAGTCGAACCATACGACCGCTGCCAGCAAGGTCACGAAACACCAAATCACATACGACAAAAAGTATATGACGCCACTGAGCATGGTGGACCGGGTCAATGTGGAATACTCGTTCTCGATGGATGAATATGATCAATCGATTATAACCGAGAAGAATACAATGAAGATGAAAATCGCTTGCTTCTTCAAGGGCGGCATTTTAATTAACGAATATGATTTCTAAAACAATGTGCACAATGAAAAAGACAGTATTATCCCTACTACTTAGCGTGATTTGTGGCACATTGTCGGCACAAATCTCCAACACACTCTATTTCGACAAACAAAACTACCGTCAACATCATCTGAACCCGGCCTTCCAACCAGAGGGGAAACTATACGTGGGCGTGCCTATCGGATCCACCATTGCCATAGGAGGAGGTAACACCGACCTCACCCTAACGGACGTCTTCAAGACCAAGAAAATTAACGGGGAACAAAAGACCCTGCTCTTCTGCGACAAGAACATCATGGCTTCTGACGAATTCCTGGACGCTATCCACGGACGTGAGAAACTGCATGCCGCCTACGAAATAGACTTGTTCGACGCGGGCTACCGTATCAACGACAAACTGTTCGTCTCCTTCACCGTCAGCAACAAGATGGAATCATCCATTTCCATACCGAAGGAGTTCTTCCAATTCTTCTTCAAAGGCATGGAAAACGGAGAAAAATACGACTTCGGAATCGACAAAATGTCTGTCGCGGCAACCATCTACAACGAAATCGGAGGCGGTATCTCCGCAAAGATTGACGAGGACCTCACATTGGGTGCCAAGGCGAAATTACTGGTTGGCTACGCGAACGTGAGCTCCAACCTCAGGAACTTGCACATGACCGCAAGCGAAGATGAATGGCAAGTCTCCGGAAGCGGTAACCTGCGCATCACCACCCCTACGAGGGAAATCACCGTCGCGGAATCGGACAGAGTCAGCGGCCTCAAATCGAATGGAGAGAAAATCAACCAATCCCAAGGACACGGATTCGCCATCGACGCCGGTGCGAGCTACAAAATATCTCCAGAGCTGAAAGTGTCCGCCAGCGTACTGGATCTGGGCTTCCTCGTTTGGAACGGAAACATACAAGAACTCAATCCGCGCGAACAATTCAGCTATAAAGGACTCGAATACGAGGTGGGCGAAGATGCCTCCACAGAGCAATGGTGGCAACCCTACAAGACAAGATTCAAACGTATGTTGAAGAAGAACGACAACCCGAAGAACTATACCACTTGGCTCTCGACTAAGCTTCTTTTGGCAGGCGAATATTCCTTCATGGACGACATGCTTAGCATCGGAGCTCTTTCTAAAACCTACTTCGTCCGCAAAGCGACAAGGGAAGAGTTCGTCCTCTCCGCTAACTTCCGCCCTATAGAGTTCTTCTCGGGAACATTCACCTACAGCCTGTTCGACGGATGGAACAACATCGGTATCGGATTGAACGGCAATGCGGGACCTATCAACCTCTATGCCGCCATCGACCATATCCCGCTCAGATACGCCACCTTGTCCGGACATAAAGTACCTTGCTACGTGCGAGACACAAGAGTGACACTGGGTATGGGCGTCGTCATCGGATACAAGAAGAATAACAGGTATCATTTCTAACAATATATTTACCACCCCCAAACGACTCAGAAAACAAAAAACAAAAATATAGTTCGTTTAAATTTAGAAGTAAATGAAAATTAAAATTGTCATCTTCACATTCCTATTTGTGATTTTAGGCTTGACTGCCTTCTTCTACTTCCGTTACTACTATGTCTTCGGTGAGGGCGTCAAAAGCGGCGACCTGAACTACGTGATGAGGAAGGGTTATGTCTTCAAAACCTATGAGGGTAAAATCATCCAGAACGGACTGAAAAGCGCACCAACCAATGGCGGCACCATACAATCCAACGAATTCGTATTCTCCATCGAGGACGAAAACGTGGCACAGGAACTCTCAAAAATGAGCAACCGCACCGTGGACCTCTACTACAAAGAGTACTTCCACACCCTGCCTTGGAGGGGCAACACCGTCTATGTGGTGGATAGCTTCATCGTCAAATCAGAGGAGGCTACCAAAGTCAACAATATATTACTGAATAAAAACGAGTTACGCTTGAACATCGGAGACAAGAAGAGACTCAACGCCGCGGTATACCCTGAGGGATCAACCCAAAGATCCATCGTCTGGAGTTCCGACAACAACGCAGTGGCGACCGTCGAAACGGATGGCACTGTCACCGCAATGGCTGAGGGGGAAACAACCATATCTGCCTCCGTGGGAAATGTGATAGCGAAGTGCACCATCTTCGTCGATGAATGAGGAGATGTGGAGTAAACAATCACCAAGCATAAAAACATAAGCAATATGGATCGACAAACAATAAAAAAATTAATAAAATTATCTGTCGCAGCCTTAGCTCCCATTGCGGCAGCGTACCTCAAGTTCAAGCTGAAACAAACTGCCGAGGAGGGAAAGGAGAAGAGTCAGGAGACAACCCCAGAAAACACCCAAAGCCCTGAAAACGCTGAAAAGCCACAAGAATCAGGGAAGGTGCAGGAACCTGAGAAGACGCAGGAATCCGAAAAGCCGATGGAGGCTCCCAAAACAGAGGCGAAGATCACGGTGAGCGACGAGGCGGGGAAAGCCATCAACATCATCGAAAAGACTGGATGTAAAATCGCCCACATAGTCAGCTGCAACAACATCACGGAAGAACAGTTGACCAACGCATACCTGCGCATGGCTGAGCAACCTAATCCAGGGTTCGTCCGTGTCATAGTGGAGTTGGATAGCATAATGATCGATAATCTGCTGATAGAATACGAAGAGCACCTATCAGACATGGATGCTTTCATTCAAAGCAAGCTGAACACGCCTCTCGAAGATGCGGAGTCCATTCTCAAGAACCGTTTCGATGAGACAAAGGAAATCTACACATCGGATGGTGACATAGATTGGGACAACGATATGATCGCCTGGGGGAAGGAATCGGCTGAATGTGATGAGTTAAGCTCTATCATATTAAGCCAAAGCGATAACATCCTATGCTTCGTCGATGTGCCAGTACAGTCAGTCTACGACGTATTCTGCTACCTGCCATTCGGAGGCGACGAGAGCCCTGAACCGATGGAACACCGAAGCATCGCGAAATATTGGTTTGAAAAGTACGGAGCGGTTCCATGCTTCATGTCCGGCGACGTCCTGCAATTCTACGTGAAACAACCTGTGGAAGAGGAAGGAGAGGTGAAAGCCCTCGCACTCCAGCAATTCGGTTTTTGCTCAGACATCGTCACACAAGGCTGCGAGACGGTACAGAACCTTGCCAACTCATTAAAGGGCTCCAGATTCTGGTATTTCTGGTGGGACTAAAACCATCACGCACATCATGGGCTAACAAACAAAACGAAGATCCGATAGACTCCTTAAGATAACATTTCGGGTGACGGCGCCTAGTGCCTCCTCCCGAGAAAAGAAAGACGGGGAAGCGATCAAACACGACTGCTTCCCCGTCTTCTATTTTACCCCTAAGGAGTTATCAAGAGAACAACAGCTCACGGTACTTCGGCATCGGCCAGAAGTCATCGTCGATCACCAATTCGAGGTCATCGATGTGGGAGCGGATCTCCTCCATCGTCGGGCGTACCACACTGTCGTACACCACGGCTGTCTCATGCTCGCTCTTCGCCGTGTTGGCGGTGTGGCGCTCCTCCGTCATGCGCTTCACCAACTTCTTGATGGCGGTGACATGGCTGGAGATCTCACGGATCAGGTCTTTCCTATCCTCCGAAAGCACATCGTACTCCTTCGCGTCGAACAACTGCTTCAAGCCGCAGAGGTTTTCGATCAGACGGTTCTGGTAAGCCACCGCGGTAGGCACGATATGGTTGATGGCGATGTCGCCCAAGATGCGCGACTCGATCTGCACCTTCTTCGAGAACTTCTCGTACTCCACCTCGACACGTCCCTTCAGCTCCACCTCGTTGAAGACATTCTCACCGATCAGCACATCCATGGAAGACTTGTCCAAGTACTTGCTGATGGCCTCAGGAGCGCTGGTGATGTTGGTGAGTCCGCGCTTCTTGGCCTCCGCCTTCCACTCTTCGGAATAGCCGTCTCCCTCGAAACGCACCGGTTTGGACTCTATGATCAGTTTCTTCAGCACTTGGAAGATCGCCTCATCCTTACCCTTTCCTGCGTTGATCAGGTCATCCACCTCCGCACGGAACTCGTTCAGCTGGTGGGCGACGGCCGCATCCAAGGCGATGATGGAGGCCGCACAGTTAGCGGACGAGCCGACAGCGCGGAACTCGAAACGGTTACCCGTGAAGGCGAACGGAGAGGTTCGGTTACGGTCGGTGGTATCTAGCATGATGTCCGGGATACGTGCGATACCCAACTTCAGGGCCGTCTTCTCCTCCGGCGTCATCTTGTTATCACCCACTTGGGTGGCCAAGTCGTCCAACATCTTGGAGAGCGTACGGCCCAAGAAGACGGAGAGGATGGCCGGAGGTGCCTCATTGGCGCCCAATCTATAGGTGTTGCCAGCGCTCATGATGGAGGCGCGCAACAGGTCCTGATGCTTGTAGACAGCCGTCATCACGTTCACGAGGAAGGTGATGAACAACATGTTCCCCTTAGGGTTCTTGGCAGGAGAGAGCAGGTTGATGCCCGTGTCCGTCGTCAAAGACCAGTTATTGTGCTTGCCGGAACCATTCACGCTTGCGAAAGGCTTCTCATGCAGCAAGACCTGAAAATGGTGCTTGCGGGCGATACGCTTCATCACGTCCATGATCAACTGGTTGTGATCGTTCGCCAGGTTCGCCTCCTCGTAAATCGGGGCGAACTCGAATTGGTTAGGAGCCACCTCGTTATGTCTGGTTTTCAAAGGAATACCCAGTTTGTGCGCCTCCACCTCCACTTCGCGCATGAAGGAGGTGACACGCTCCGGGATGGAGCCGAAATAGTGGTCGTCCAACTGCTGGTCCTTGGCAGAGGCATGTCCCATAAGGGTTCTACCCGTCATGCACAAGTCAGGACGCGCATTGTAGAGGGCGGAGTCCACCAAGAAATACTCCTGCTCCCAGCCTAGGTTCGTATTCACCTTCGTCACATTCTTGTCGAAATACTGGCAGACCGCCACGGCAGCCTTATCCACTGCCGAAATAGCCTTCAGCAAAGGCGTCTTGTAGTCCAACGCCTCACCCGTGTAGGAGATGAAGATGGTCGGTATACAGAGAGTGGAGCCCACCACGAAAGCGGGCGAAGAGAGATCCCAAGCCGTATAACCGCGCGCCTCGAACGTGTTGCGTATACCTCCGTTAGGGAAGGAAGAGGCGTCAGGCTCCTGCTGGATCAGCAACTTACCGGAGAAGCGTTCGATGATGTCACCGTTCTCGTCGAAATCGATGAACCCGTCATGTTTCTCGGCCGTACCGTCCGTCAAAGGCTGGAACCAGTGCGTGTAATGGGTCGCCCCACGTTCACTCGCCCACTTGCGCATGCCCGTCGCGATCTGGTCCGCCACGTTTCTGTCGAACAACACACCACGGTCTACCGCCGCAATAAAAGCATTAAATGCATCCTTGGAAAGATACTCGCGCATCTTCTCCTTCGTAAACACATTGATCGCGAAATAGTCAGACAGCTTGTCCGATGGTATATGCACCGGCAATGGTCGCCTGCTTTGCAACTCCTTCAATGCGTTGAATCTCATTATCGCCATAACAGATATAATTTAGTATAACATTCGTCTCTAAACAATAACCCCTCATTTTTCTGAGGTTCGATGCGCAAAATTACATAATTTTCAGATTACACCCCCAATTTTTATGGGGTAATTTTAGAAAAATACAAAATTCACAGATAAAAGATCAAAAAAAACGGGGCAACAAGCAAAAAACATTCAAAACGCAGGGACATGGGTGCTTTCTCAAAAAGATCACTCCCTGACAGAAGGTTATGTATATTTTTTGAATATATTTGTAGTCTGAAACAAAAAGGCAATAAAATATGGCAACAATGACAATCACATACGACGCAAGGAATACTTACGTCAAAAACATACTATCACTCCTTTTGGAGTCTGGAATCATAAAAGAAAAGGAGAACAATACGGAGAAAGAATTGCGCAAGGCATTTAAGGAGGCATCCGTAATTAAAAAAGAGATTAAGAAGGGGAATAGAGGGAAGTTGAAGACGTTAGATGATTTTCTGGAGGAAGTTGAGTGATGTTGAATTTTGTCGTAACCAAATCATTCCAGAGCTCTGCAAAAATCTTACTGAAACGATATAAGTCTTTTAAAAACGACCTCCTTAAGTTCAAGACGAACTATGATTCTTTGCCTTATGCTGACTTGGGTGGCGGATTTAGGAAAATCCGTATTAGCATTGAATCAAAGGGGAAAGGAAAAAGCGGAGGTGCAAGGATAATCACTTATGAGGTTTTGTCTTATGAAACGGAAAGGGATGTGATTCTGCTCTATGTTTATGACAAGTCAGACATGGAAGATATAAGTATATCATTTCTGAAACAACTAGTTAAGGACAATTTGTAACGAGTTATAAACAAGTATAAAAGCACATCTCAGTTTCTTTTTTACTCACAAAATAGCATCGGAAAAAGGAATAGTTGTTGATGACCCATATGGAAATGTTGATAGAACGAAATCATATGCGAATAATACCCGGACGGGTTTTGAACAGCGCGAAAATTGTAGTAGCGGTGGATATGATACTAATAATAATAGCAACTCAAACAAGGGGAAACACAATCTCTGGGAATGGGAAGAAATAAACGGTATCACACTTAAAGGTATTATCATATTTGGCAAATAAAAAAATGGAAAAAATGAAAAAAATTATTTTGATATTTATATTTTGTCACATGACATTATATGCTCAGAATCCTAACTTGTCAAAATATTTTTCGGTAAAAATTGATTTACCGATTTCAAACTATAATTCACTGAAAGTTAATTATTCTTTCAAAAATGAATCAGAAATTAATGAATTGGTTAAAATTGATTCTATAGATGATAACATTTCTGCTACACCTTCTTATTTTTCAAGATATGTAATAGATGATTTTGTGTATAGTATCGCAGGTCCAGAAAAAGAAACGACATATAAGCAAACTGTTCAATCCCTGGGGACGGTCAACCTTCACCCAGATTATAAATGTTTATTGATTAGACAAGATCTTTTTGAGGCATTAAAAGTGGATTTGTGGAGTTTTAAGAATAGTACTCCTATCAACCATATTTGTCTGGGTTTTGTGAAAAAAAATATACCTTCTTCCTCATTAGATGATGCTGAAGTAATTGTAGAGTCAAAAATCAACCGCGATTTAACAATAGAATGGCATTCTAATGAATATGGATTTCATACATATACAACCTATAAGTTAAATGATATAGGAAAGTTCGAGTGGATAGAAGGTCGAACAGAAGGAGAATACAATGGACCAGATGAATATATCGAGGATAATCTTGATGAAAACACATATTATGTCGAACCAATAAATGACTCAACAGAACTTAGAGGGGAATTTGTGTATAAAGGGAATAGCGGTTCGGAGAGATGTCAAATGAATATTATATACAAAATAGACAAAGAGGGTAATAAACGAATGATTTTATGTGGAGAAAAAATTGTAATGATAGAAGATCATGACGGTTTTGTTAATATTAGGAAAGAACCGAATCCTCAATCAAAAATTTTATATACAATGCCATCGAATAAGTTGATAGGAGTTAAAATGATTAAAGATTCCCAATGGGCAAAAGTTATAAAACAAACATCAGACTGGTTTGATAAAGGTTCTGGGTATATACATGTTAGCAGATTAAAAAATGTCAATATAGATGATTTAAAGAATATTGATTATTCTGGGTATTAAATGGAAATTAAAGCATGTAGAGATAAAAATTCTCAAGATTGTATTACAAAAAGTAAAGTAAATCGGACATGTATAAAGTGTTAAAGGCGAACGGGAACACACAATACGAACACTTCGAAAAGAACTTTGCAAAGAATAAAATTGAGAATGAATAGAATATAATATAATAGAATATTGGTATCCGCTAAAACTTTATAATGCATATGAAATGGCCTTCAATCACTGATTTTATGCAGTTATAAGTTTCTTTTTCCAAAAGTAAGTTCTCTAAATGCCTGATATTCATCTGTTTCCATAGGCCGTCCGCTAAAAATGGCCCGCAAAGGATAAGGCATCATATTTTGTTTTAGAATACCCAGATCCATAGGGCATGAGGAGATATTAGTTCAAAATACTGTCAGAAACGTCTATAAGAACGGCTGTCCGCTATAAATGAATGATATGTAGGCGACAGAGGGGCTTACTTTTCGGAAATGGAATCAGAAATACCTATCTATCGGAACTGGATACAGAACTTTAATAAAAAAGTATAGGTTTTGGTGTCGCATTAGAGAAATCACAGGGAGATGAAACTTAGAAAGCAATGATATTAGCTAACAAATCATTGCAGCAAACTTTCCATCCTAATTATCATTCTTTTACCTCCCTAATTTTTCCTCATCCGACAAAATAATCCTATTTTTGTAGGTAAATCAATTCGAAAACATATGGATGGAAAGAAAATGAAAAAGATACCATACGGCAAATGTAACTTTGAAGACATCAGACTTCAAAACTGTACCTTTGTCGTTGTCTAAATTTGGGGGAGTATTATAGTTAAGATATCTCCCCACTAAGCCTGCAACAGCTTGCAGACAACCTCCACCTTCTCGTCCATCGGCAAGCATGCGTCCACCCAATGGATGGTGAAGCCACGACGCTCCATTCCCCTGAACCAGGTCATCTGCCGTTTCGCGAACTGGTGGATGGCGATCTCCAACTCGGAGACCATCTGCTCGTACGTGAGGTTACCGATCACGTAGTTCGTCAGATACTTATACTCCAAGCCATAGTAGATCATATCCTCCGCGGAGACACCTGAATCCAAGATGCGCCGCACCTCGTCCACCATGCCCTCGTCCAGCCTAGCCCGCAACCGTTTGGAGATCTTCTCACGACGCAGGTCACGCGCGATATCCACCCCCACGACAAGGCAATTGATGTCTGGGAAATCGACAAAGTCCTGCGGGTGGCTACGGTAATACTCGCAAATCTCTATGGCACGTATCGCACGCTTGGCGGTGTCCACGTCGGTCGTGTTGTGCAACGTCTTGTAGGTGGAGAGGATAGCCGTCAGCTCCTCCAACGATTTACCCTCCAGCGACCGCCTCAGCTCCTCGTTCTGAGGGACAGGCATCATCTTATAGGCCTTGAGGACCGACTCGATATAGAGGCCGGTTCCCCCGCAGAGGATCGGGAAGACTCCCCTCCCCTTGATATCCTGGTATGCGGACAAGAAATCACGCTGGTACTCGAAAAGATTGTACTTGTACCCCGGATCGGCGATGTCGATCAGGTGGTAAGGGATGGAGACGCCATCGACCACATAGTCGGAGAGGTCCTTCCCCGTGCCGATGTCCATGCCACGGTAAATCTGGCGGGAGTCCGCACTGATGATCTCAGCCCCCAGGCGGCGAGCCAAATGAGCAGCCAAGGTGGTCTTCCCGCTAGCGGTCGGTCCCAATATCGTCAGCATATCATAAGCCATAACGAGCTATTCTTAAGTTCATATCAACGTCCAAAGATAATCAAAACGAGGGAAGGCATCAAGACTCCCGCACACGGTTACGCAAGAAATGCGAGGCCGTAAAGGAGGCGAAGAGCGTCAGGGCGACCATGTCCAGCAATCCGCCGACGCAGAAGGTGGTGGAGAAAGAGGTCCACTCGCTCAGGCAACCGCCCCCGAACAGACCCACACCGATCCCTATGTCCCACGAAGTGAGGTAGGTGGAGGTGGCCGTACCACGTTTGTTGTTCGGTGCGAGCGCGACGAACAGTGAGTTCATGGCAGGGAAAATCGTCCCGTAACCCATACCTATCAAGAGCGCGACACCAAAGAAGGTCGCACGCATATAGTCAGAAGGGATACCCAAATAAGGCAAGGCACCCAGCAAGAGGTAGGCGAATCCGCCGGCGGCGATACCCACCTTGATCACGAGCAACATCTTGCCCCTATCCACCAATTTGCCCGAGAAGATACGCGACAAGGCGATGCCCGAGGCCAGGAAGAGGTAGAAGAAAGATGGATTCCCCTCAACAGACAACTCCTTGGCATACAAAGCGATGAAGGAGGTCATGACCCCATAAGGGATGGCGAGGAAGAAAAGATTGATACCCGCAGGCACCCCCTTCTTCAGGAAGAAACGGTCCAGCGAGAGTTTCTCCTTCACGTCCGTCTTCGGGCGGTACTTCGTCTTGATCAGACTACCGATTAGGAAGGAGCAGAGGCTCACGCAGAAGGAGGAGTAGAAAATCGTCTCGTAGCTATAATGGTCCAAGAGCCACATGCCCACCATCGGGCCCGTCGCCATGGCGAAGTTGTTGGAAAGTCCGAAGTAGCCCAAGCCCTCGCCCCTGCGGCTGGAAGGCATGATGTCAATCACAATCGTATTGCTCGATATGGAGACCATACCAAAGGCCAGTCCGTGCATCACGCGGAGCAAGGCGAAGAGGAAGACCGTCTTCACGCAAGGATATCCCGCAAAGAGGAGGACAAAGACCGAAAGGGCCATCAGATAGAGCGGCTTGCGCTGGAAAGTGTCCACCAGATAACCCGAGAAGGGGCGGACGAACAGGCAAGCCAACGTATAGCAGGAAAGGACCGCCCCCACCGTGGACTCAGGCACAGTGAAGACCTCTATCAGATACATGGCTAAGATAGGCATGATCAGGTAGAAGGAGAAGAAGAGGAGGAAATTCGCGCTGCAGGAGCAGACGAAACTCATCGTGAACAATCTATCTTTCGGGCAATCCATTCAACCATACAATTAGACCGCGAAATTACGAAAGAATCCGAAGAGTTAGCACCACATCAGCCAAGAAAACAGAAAGGCAAAAACAAAAAGTGCGGCATTAAACCGCACCTTCCCAATCTATGTTATAAAAAACTTTCAGATTACTCATTAGTGGAAGCACCACTATCCGCATTCACGCCGAAGATATCCTTCAAACCGCCCAAATCAAAGCCTAGGGAGAAACGCAATGTGTTATCCAACGGGCTATTTTGAGCAACCGCGATCACATAAGCCGCACTCAGTTGGAAGATGCTCAGGTTGAAACCTGCACCCACATTGAAGTATTTACGGTTACCCTTATATTTGTTTTCATTGAAGTAACCACCTCTCACCATGAACTTGTTATTGTAAGAATATTCCAAGCCGAAAGACAAGTTAATCTCCCTCAATTCCTCCCTGAAGCCATCAGGAGCATCACCCAAGGACTTGAAAATACCGCCAATTGCCGTCGTCTCCTCGTAATCCCTCACCGCCTCGTTAAATTCATCCTCGGTTGCATATTGATCAGAATTACCATAAGGAGTAGGCACCAACAACTTGTTCATATCGACAGCGAACTGCAACCTGTTGTACTCATCGAACGCATAATCGAAAGAGGCACCCAACCTGAAGTTGGTAGGGATAAACTGTTGCGTCTGATCGTTATCATAAGAAACTTTGTTACCGATATTGGAGATGGACATACCCAAGCCCACATATGAAGTGTTCGCGGCAATCTGCAACGGGCGACGGTAAGAAAAGGAGATATCCGCACCAATAGCTTTCGCGGACGAATATTCCTCCTCATCAAATGCGCCATTGAACAAGTCGGAGAAGATGAAGCGAAGAGCGACACCCGCCGACCAATATTCGGAAAGCAACATGGAGAAACTACCATCCACGGCGAACTCGTAAGGCTTCGCAGTACCCAAATTAGTAGGTTCTCCACTATAATTCGGCTGGCCCGTCAATGTGATTTCACCCATAGAGAAATAGCGGAAGGAAGCACCGACCGCCGTTCTATCAGTCGTTTTATAATATCCTGAGAGATAGACCAAATCGATATCGTTGACAATCTTACGCAGCCACGGAGTGTACGAAATAGAGAATCCGCCCTTACTTTCAGCCTGCACATACTTGGCAGGGTTCCAATACTGTGACATGTTGTCCGGCTTAGTGGCAGCACCCACATCACCCATACCCCCGCCAACAGCGTCTGGTGCAATGGACAAAGACGGGACAGCCGTCTGCAGAGGATTATAAGTTACATCCCCATCAGTCACATTAACGGCGCTGACAGTAAGAGACGAACACAAAGCAGCGGAAACAAGAACCGCACGTACATTTAATTTTCCCATTTGATATAAATATCTAACATTATATTTTTCCCAAAGTGTGCTCATTTATGACAAGCATCCAATGACATAACAACACTTTCGCAAATTTATTGCAAATGAAAGCAAAAAAAACGAATCCACCTACATATTTTTTTCAACATTAGCAGTCCTTCGCAATCACACGACTCCATTTTCAGGTTTTCTCCGACCAACAAAGTCCCGTATAGACAGGAAACGTCCAAACCGCCACAGCAGAAGCCATCGTTTTTTCCTGGGAAGAAGCACTAATTCGCAGGAATCATAGCATTTTGCTTCAACGCTTGTACTATCTTACGAGAAAACACACAAGCTCCCGTAGAATTCAGGTGCGCACCATCCTGGAACCATTCCGGATGCAGGTAATATTCCCCGTTGGCAATCTCCTGAATACATACGATATGATTCCTCTCGCAAAAAGAGGCGATCCATTGCTCAAACGCCAGATTACGGTCTGCGGTAGGAGACTGTACCACGACGAGTGATGCGTTACGCTCTTTACACATATCGACGATATTCACCAAGTGACGGTACTCTGTCGAATCCACCGTAAACTCATTGGCTTCCGACAATTCCAGCGCATCCAGCTCCCGCGAAAGAGGGACATACCCCTTCGTGTCATTCACAGGATCTATCTGCACCCGAATCCAATAACTCAAGGTTTTATTATACCGATAAAGAGAACTAAATAATTTGAGACGTTGTTGCCAGTCTGTCTCATTATCGTAATACTCAGTAACTGGTTTGCTGATGCCATAATAGGGTTTGGTGTCGTTGATCATCTCCAGCCAGGAGCCATCCAACTGCGTAGGCCCCACATCCAAGATAACCGATTTCAACCCGCACCTGTCAAAATAAGACTGCAGCACCACATCGAAATAAATCATATCCCTTCCGTCAAGACCTGCATTATAGACATCCACCCCTAATGAGTCCGACATTAGCTGCGCATCATAATGATGGTTGGCCGTAGAAGGTCCAAGAACCAGCAAATCCGCCTTCTTATTGAACAAAGACTGCTGAATGGTAGCTATCATGGAGTTCTTGTCAGGGAGAGAGGTAAACACCCGATCCGAGATCACCCCGACAGCAAAATCTATCAGAACGACCAGCGCAAGAACCGCTAAACCTTTATACACAAATTGCCTCATCAGAATTGGAAATAAATGAAAGAATGACCGTCTAATTCACCAGCATAGATAATATAACTAATCATCAATGCAATGCTAATAACACGCATCCATACATGTTTCGAGTGGAAGAAATGGATGTCACGGTTATACTCCTGCACCCATTCCCTAAAGAACATCACAAAGATAGCAGGTACCGCATACGTCAGGATCGCGAAGAAACCTCCTGTGAACATCGGTCCGAAGCCCTTAGGAATCTGCGCTAATGTTCCAAAGAAGTCAGACACGCTATTGGCCCTGAAAAGAACTGCACCTAAGGCAAACAGACAGAACGTCAACGCCCTACGGGACCATTTGTACACCTCGTTCTTTTTCAGATCATGCTGTTTCTCCAGTTTCTTCCTTTTCTTCTCAACCATCATGGTTATCACAAGCAAAAGACCGTGATACAAACCGAACAAGGCGTACGTCCAATTGGCGCCATGCCAAACGCCGATCACGACAAGGTTCACCACAGTCGCCAAATAGAGTCCTGTTTTCCCCCAATCACGCCAAGCGACATTGAGAGGCATAAACACGTAGTCGGTGATCCATGTGGTCAAACTCATGTGCCATCTGCGCCAATATTCCGCGACATTTTGGGCGAAGAAAGGCCTGTTGAAGTTGGGAACAACCTTCAAACCCATTATTCTGCTCGTTCCGATAGCCATGTCCGAATAGCCACAGAAGTCGGCATACATCTGGATCAGGTAAAGGATGGCCGCCACAATTATAGACGTCGCGTTATGGTGCTCATAGTTGCCAAACACAGCATCCGTCCATGGAGATATCCTATCGGCTATGCACATCTTCAAGAACATGCCCCACAGCACCATCTTCAGCCCTTCGGATGTCTCATGCTCATCAAATTTCCGGGGCACGGACAACTGAGGCAAAAAGCCTGTGGGCCTATCGATCGGACCGGAAAGGATAGTAGGGAAGAATGCGACATACGTACCGAACTGGACAAAATCCTTAGTCGGCTCGATATTCTCGCGGTGCACCTCAATCACGTAGCTCATCAGCTTAAAAGTAAAGAAACTGATACCAAGCGGCATGATGATATTGAAAGTGCTCAAATTAGTATTCAGACCTATCGACTCGAACAAAGAAGCGAATTCCTGGACGAAGAAGCCCAAATACTTGAAATAGGCCAACATGCCCACACCGAGGATTACCCCTACCGTGGTGAGGAGAGAAGCCCGCTTCGGATTTTCCTGATTGTTTGCCTTAATGAATCGTCCAAGGAAATAAAAAACAGCTGTCACAATCAGCAACAACGGAATCATTTTCCAGTCAACCCATCCATAAAAGAAATAGCTGGCCAGAAACAACCATAGATTTTGCAGCTTCGAATTATTCCTGAAAAAAATAAAATACGGAATGATCGCAGCCGCGAAGAACAACCAGAAATTAATGGAATTTACAACCATCGCTTATCCTAGTTTCTGTTCTATGGAATCGACCATTTCCCCCACATTATTCCACTTCATGATTTCGAGGGAAGTGAACTTCAGCTTGAATTCCTTCTCAATAGCCACAATAAGTTGGATATGGCTCAAAGAATCCCACTCCTCAATATCATTAGCGGAAGTCTCTTCCGTCAGATTGGGGCTTTCATCCAAATCCAACACATCCTCGAAGATCTCGTTCAACTTCTCAAAAATCGCATTCCTTTCCATTGACATATTCTATTTAAATTGTTTTTGCATCTATATAACACTCTCTCTGCTGATATGAATCCAAGACCAACTCATACCGAGCGGACGCCGAGCCCTCCATCTTCGTGAAGCCAAGTCCTGTATAATGAGGCTCCACCATCTTATTTTTGGGTGTAGGCAAATACTCACCGATGATCCGTTTATATCCAGCCGCCTTAGCCCGCTCCACCATAGTGTTAAGGGTAAAGTTCTCCATTCCACGTTTCAGGACACGACAGCTCATGAACCATGTGTCGACGAAAAGGGTATCAGCATCCTGTTTCCTCATAATGACAACAGCGATTAAGCCATTATCACCGAACTTATCCTCCAACGTGAAGCTGAGATCGATCACCTCCGGATCCTCCGCCATGGCGGCGACATCCGCCTCCGTGTAACGAACGGTCCTAAGATTGAACTGATTGCTACGCTGCGAAAGTTGGGCCACACGAGGAATGTTAAACTTGGTGAAGCCACTAACCGTCGAGACCATATCCAGCGACTTCAAGAAGTCAGCCTCATTCGTGAACGTCTTGGAAAGCGAGACACGCTTAGCCTCGACCTGATACTGCTTGGTACGGTCTTTATCCGCGGAGCTATAGCTGGCGGTCTCGAACAAGTTCAGCCCATAGAGGTACTCCAAGTACTCTCCCGGATCTTCCGGCAAGTCCGGCACTGTAATGCCAGGAATATTTTCCCGCACCATATTGCGTTCAAAAGGATTGTCATCAAGGAACACCATCGAGTCGAAAGCAATATTCAAAATGCTTTGGATGGTGCGTATATTATCCACTTTGGTCTCCCAATTAGCCTGGAACACAGCAATATCTTCCAGCTTCAGCACCATGTCCGGATGTTTTTCGAAAGGCTCTTTAGCCGTTTCCTCGTTGTTTTTGGAAGCCACGCAGATAATAATGCCGCGCTGCTTCAGTTTTTTCACCCACATCTGGAACTCAGTAAATGCCTTACCGATGCCCAAGCCATGCCCCAATTGGATACCCTCCAGTCCGTCGTCACCTATCACGCCACCCCAAACCGTATTGTCAAGGTCGAGGATCAGGCACTTCTTGAACTGACCTTTGATGGCACAGACAATATCCATCACACGACTGGCCACGTAAGGGACAGCTTCCACACTCAGCACCATTTCCGTACTAACGTAGACATTGGGGGAGAACATCACATCCCTACCCAACTTATTCTGGAGACCCGCCACGTCACATATGAATAGATTAGGATACTGCTGGGAAAGGTTCATCAACTCGAAGTTGAGTTTACGGACCTGATACGACAGCGAGGAAGAGACCTTGTTGGCATAACTGCCAAAAACGGTATCCTCTATTTCAGGATAATTGAAATAAATAATCTTCTTATCTGACAATGCGGGATTCTCGCATATGGAGGCCAAGAAACCGATCCTGTCATCAGCCAAGGTTGACTGTTGTTCCTGCGTCAAGGAGCTATGATGTTCGCCCAACTTGTGAGTGCTTTGAAACACCACAATGATATCCGCATCAAATTCATACAGGGTGCTGGTCGGATCCAGGAACTGACGTTCCACCTGATTATACTCCGCTTCGAAAAGGTCGATGTTATAACCACGCTCCACGCCCATGCCCTTCATGGCAATGGCAAGGAACTGGGTGGCAGTATCACCAACCAATGAAACCTTGACAGTAGGGAATCCTGTCACGTCACGTTTTAAATTCTTTTTTAGTTCCTTAAATTGAAACATCATGCTTTTTTTTGGTTCCCGCAGATCACTCTAACCCGGACCTGCTACAATATTTGTGACTACATGAGGAAGGAAGTATCTAACTTCTACCTTTTCACCGATTTAAGTACATCGGATCATTTTTGTCTTACGTCTTTCGAAAGAAGCCCCATCATCAAAATGACGAAGACGAAGCATTAGAAACGCATCCCCAATATGTAGAACATTTCGCACACACCCTTCCATCTCTTTCCATATAAACGACGCCACATGAGTGGATGCGGATGCGAAGGTACTCATTTTTTCCATAAATTCCACAATCGAATCATCCATGACAAGTTCTTCTTTTGAAAAAATCCGTGAAATTCATACATATTTTGCATTTCAAACCCTTAATAAAACATAAATATTGATTATCTTTGCCCATACAACCCCGATGATTAAGATTTTTTAAGCATTTCACTCTTGATTATCTGAGCAAAAAAGACTAAATTAGAGAAAATAAAAAATTATAAAAACGATACGATTATGAGTCTGAAAGACCTATTCATAAGGCCGGAGAACAATCCTAAGAAGCAGGAGAGCAATCGGAATGTCAACAACCCTAACACGAGGGATCCACGCAAGGAGGAGAGCAACAACAACCGCCCTCAGCCCGAGCCGGAGCCGGAGCCATCCGCTCCAACAGAGCAGATAAACATGGAAAACATCATCCATTCGCACCCGGAGCCGGAACAGGAAGGTGAGAACTCTTCCATCACGGAGGTGAACAACGTGAAGAAGAAAAGGTTGTGGGAGACCCTGATTAAAAGGAACCTCCCCGGTCCAGACATGCTGGAGCTGAAAAGTTATTCAGCATCCCTCGAATCCATGGGGTTGACGCAGGAGAAAAGGTACGAGGCGGCTTTCAAAATGCTGAAAGCGCAATATCCGGACTTCACGAAGGAAAAGTTGCTGCAATCGATTGACACCTACATCCGCTACATCAACGAGGAGATTGAAAGCGGACGCAACCAGTATGCGGCCAAACGCAAACAAACCATCGGCACGAAGCAAAAGTCGCTGGACGACATGGTCAAGGAGAACGAACGAATCATAAAACAGATCGAGGAGCTGCAGAAAAGGAACAAAGAGCTGACCAACGAGACAGAAAAGCTCAAAGCTGAAATCACAGCCAGCACGAAGGAGATCGCCCATGACGAGCAGGTCTTCATCAACTCCGCCAACAGCGTCATCTGCGACCTCATGACCGACAAGGAAGAGATGTCTAATATCAATGTGGATCAGTAACCAACAGTCAACAAACAAAATAAAAACTAAATAAGAAATGGATAGCAATTTATTCGGTTCAAACAACACAGGTGATCAGAACAGCGCTCCTGTGTCACTCAAAGAGATGTTCAAACGCCCGGGTGGAACATTCGCCAAAATCACAGCGGTAGGCGCCGCACTAGGTTTGGGATACCTCTTCACGAAAGCGTTGCCGTTCCTTGTGGCAGCAGCGGCCAACACGCTCGTCCTGATTCTGGAGATCGTGGCCATCGTAGGCATATTGGCGGTATTGTTCAACAAGAACACATGGAAGTGGATATCCCTCTTCTGGCTCCACATCAACCGCAAGATCGTCGGCATGTTCGTGAAGATAGACCCTATCTCCATCTTGGAGAACTCCATCCGAAAGATGAAGGACAAACTGAACACCGTGCACGAGAACGTCACCAAACTGCGCACGATACTCGTCAGCATGAACAGCAAACTGGACTCCTACAAATCACAACAGGATGATAATATCCGCAAACTGAAAAAGAGAAAAGAACAGTTGGCGGGCGCCAGCAACCTGACCTCCAACGAGAAGCTGAAGATCCAGATGAGCATCAGCAACCTGAGCAACGACATCGCCCAATTGGATAGCATCATCGAGAGCCAGAAGAAGCGCATCGAAACCTCTAAGAAATACCAAGAGGTGATGGAACGCCTCGAAACCATCGCCGAGGCGAAGGTGGAGCGCTCCTCTCTTGAACTGAAGAGAACCAAGGACGCTTACGAATCCGCAAAAGAGCAACGCAGCGCCTTGAAGACAATCTCCAGCATCATGCGCGGCGACTCCCAAAGCCTCGAAGAGGAGATGGCCATCGAGCACATCACGAACACCATCAACTCCAGCGTGGCGGAGATGGAGGGCTTCATCAACGACTCCGACGGCGTATTGGAGAACTACAACCTCGAATCGGCCGTCAACGAGGACCGCGTGGAGGAAATCCTCAAGAAATATGGTCAGAAGGACTCCTTCTCTTCTTTCTCTGAGGAATCGAAGATCGACAACAACAGTTTCGGTACCGTAAAGGAGAAAGAAAAGGTGGAAGTAAACAAATGGTGCTAACAATCAAGGAATAACAACAACTAAATAAATATTAGAATAATTATGAGTTTTTTTAGCAGACTTACTTTCTTAGGAAGATTTACCATCCTCGGCATCATCGCCGCAATCATTTGCGCCATCCTGTATTTCACGGGCATACTCAGCAGTTGCACAGGGAACAACAACGGAAGTGGACCAACCGGCGGACCTTCATTGGGTTCTTTGACCAAAAAGAAATACGATGCGACAATGGTCGTTAACCCTTACACGGGCTTCTCACCTATCGTTTGGGGAAATGGAGGTCTTGAGCCAAAGGACGACTCCTACTTCGCCAAGAAGTACGGACTCAAATTGAAGATTATCGTCATGGATGACTTCGACGCCGCTCGTTCCGCCTTGAAGAACAACGACGCGCAGATCGAATACTGCACATTGGACGCACTCCCAGTAGAGATGAGTTCAAGCGGAACCATGACGGACATGAAGTACTTCATGTTGCTGAACTTCAGCGCAGGAGCTGACGCACTCGTGGCCAACGCCGCAGTGAACCAGATCAGCGACCTGAAGGGCAAAAGGGTAGCCTATGCGGAGGGTACCGCCTCCCACACGTTGCTCATCAACGCCCTCGAGACCTCTAGCCTGACGATGGACGACATCGTACCTGTAAAGGTATCCTCCGGTGTCGACGCCGCACAAGCATTCAAGGCTAGGCAAGTGGACTGCGCCGCTGTATGGAGCCCGGACGATGTGGACTGCATCAACGCATTCAAGGGAGCACACCTGCTCACATCGACCGCACAATCCAACATGCTCGTATCCGATGGTCTCATCGCCAAGAAAGAATGGTTGGAGAAGAACAAGAACTTGGCCGCAAAAATCGTGGAGGCTATCTTAGCCGCCAATGCGGAGGTGTCACAAAACAAGAACGCATTCAACGAGGCGGCGCAGGTGTTCGCGAAAGAATTCGAGACGGACGTCGACTTCGCCCTCGCATCAAGCTCAACCATCAACTACGCTTCATTGGAAGACGAAATGAATTGGATGGGTCTCAACTCTGATTATTCAGGCATGACGGGTGAGCGCATCTACTCCAAGATGTCCCGCATATACTCCGGCCTTGGCCTTTGCAAGTCTGTATTGCCTTGGTCTAAGGTGGCTTACACAGACATCGTGGAGATGGTCAACGAGAAAAACGGATTGTCTCCAGAGCAAAAGAAAGCCGCAGGAACAGCAGAGAAGGAATTCGCCGCACCTACAGTAAAAGAGGACACCGTCAAGGCATTCTCCAACAAGAAGGTGACCATCAACTTCCCTGTCAACGGATTCACCCTTGACAACGAGGCACGCGCCATCATCGACAGGGAGTTCGTGGACATCGTGCAGAGCTACGCGAACACTCGCATCCGTATCGAGGGAAACACAGACGCTACAGGTAACTACAACAACAATGTGGAACTCTCCAGAAAGAGAGCTCAAGCCGTAGTGGATTACCTCACCAACGAATATAAAATCAACCGCAACAGATTCGTGGTAGTCGGTAATGGTCCGAAGCACGCCATCGCTGATGGTGTCAAAGAATCCAACGAGAACTACCGTACGACTGACCTGCAGTTGATCGCCCAATAAGATTACAACAACCATAAAAGTATAGGTGGCAGTGTGTCCGCCTATACTTTTTTATTTTCAATGACAAATGAAAGAACTATTTAAATTCGGAGGAAATTTATCCACCAGGGACTCGATGATAACTGGCATAGTGGGAGGATTCGTGCTACTTGTCATCTGGTATATCGTCACCATCACGGGGTGGATCTCCCCCAAAATCCTACCCAACCCGATAGACGTTCTCAGGGCCATCCCTAAACTGATCTCGGAGCGCAACCTCTTCGGCAACATAGGCTACACCGTAGGACTCAACCTCGCCGGCTACGTCATCGCCTTGGTGATCGCCATCCCTATGGGCTTCCTGATAGGCATCTACCCTATCCTACGCTCCATGTTCCAGAAACCGTTCGAGGCCATCCGCTTCCTGCCTTTGCCGGCGGTCAGCGGTATCATGGTGGCCATCTTCGGTCTCGGATTCAACATGAAGGCCAGCTTCCTCGCCTTGGGTATCTTGATCTACATCCTGCCCGTCGTGACGCAGAAGGTGCTGGACCTGCAGAACCCGAACAATCCGAAGGACAACGTCTATCTACAGACCGCCAAGACGATCGGCATGACCAATTGGCAGATGTTCCGCCACGTATACTTCCCTTACGTGATGTCCAGCGTCTACAGCGACATCCGCGGACTCGTGGCCATCTCATACACCTACGTCACCATAGCGGAGAACATCAACCGCGAGGGCGGTATCGGCGCCTGCATCACCACGATGACGCGCCAGAGCTCCATGGACTGCGTATATGCCCTGCTGCTGATCATCATCGCGATAGGCATCATACAGGACTTTATCTTCAAGAAGTGTGAACCAATTATTTTCAAACACCGCCGCGCCTAAAGGTGTGCTCTAAAACAGATAACGTTATGGACAGAAATATAGACATTGACAGCTTAATGAAGCATAGCAGGGACGAAGAGACCCCGGCAAACGACATCAGGGAGGAGCAGACCGAAACAGTGAACGAGACCGACTCGGATATCAACATCGATGCCCTCATGAGGGATAATCACCCGAAAGAGGAGCCTATCGAGACGGAGGAGCCTCGCCCAACGAAGAGCACGAAGAAAAGCGCAAGTCCGAGAGGCGACGGCGAGGTGGATGTCATCCGGCTCAGGAACATCACCCACATCTTCAACAAGGGAGAGAAGAACGAATACAAGCTGTTCGAGAACTTCAACCTCACCATACCCGACATGCCTAACCAGGGACAGCTCGTCTCCATCATGGGTGCGTCAGGCTGCGGCAAGTCACAGATGCTCAAGGTGATAGCAGGTCTCAACAAGTTCAACGAGGGAACGGTGGAGATATACGGAGAGAAACTGTCGGAGAACCACAACTTCCCTATGGTGTTCCAAACATACAGTAACTTCGAATGGTACACCGTCCTGCAGAACGTGATGTTGCCTATGCTCGTCAAGGGCGTGGACAAGGCAACCGCAGAGGCGAAGGCCAAGGATCTTCTGAAACGGGTGGGTCTGGAGGATCAAATGGACAAGTATCCAGCCAAGCTGAGTGGTGGCCAGCAACAAAGGGTCGCCATCGCCAGATGCCTCGCCTGCGAGTCCCAGATCATCCTCTTCGACGAGGCGACGGGTGCGTTGGACATCAAGATGAAGCGTGAAGTGCAGAACATCATCCTCAAGATATTCTACGAGATGAAGATGGACCCTACCATCATCAACGTCTCCCACAGCATCGAGGAGGTTTGCTACATCAGCAACAAGGTATTCATCCTGCAGGCCAATCCATGCCGCATCTTCAAGGAAATCGACATCCACTACACGGGCGAGGAGACCAAGCCTCGCGGGGAGTGGGTATTCAACACGGAAGAGTACGCCAACTACGTGAAGACCATCACGGCGTACATGGATGAGATATGTAAATAGTTAATAGTTAAGAGTTAAGAATTAAGAGTTGAAATGCGGGGATGCCATGATATGACATCCCCGCATATTATCTACCAACCGACCTTAGCGAGAAAGATGCAAAAAACATTGCCACTCTCAAGTAAACAATTAATTTTGCGACACATGGCAAACCCTTAATACAACCTAAATGAAGAAAAGACTGATTCCCACACTCTTGCTCATGCTTTTTTCCACCATTGTCGCAATGGCATGCCTCAAAGAAAACCCGCCGTACGTCACAGTGGACGGTATACACTACGCCTACGATGGCAGGGAAATATGGATATGCGGATTTGAGGCGGAACAAGACTCGGTCGTACTGCCCCAACAAGTAATGTTCAAGGGGAAAATCACCGACATCAAAACCATATGCATTGTCAAATCGCCCTCCCCAAGGGTTCTGGTTGTTCCCGATGGTTATCTCACCATAACGGAAATGAATCTACCCCGCTTGGAAAAACTATATATCTCGAAGAGCGTCGAGCTTCTCCATGATCGATGCACCTCTGAGCATGCCCACATCAAATGCGAGAAACTTAAAGCGATCATCGTGGATAATAACAACAAACACTTCAGAAGCATCGACGGAATCCTCTACTCCAAAGACAAGTTGCATTTGCTGAAATACCCGCCGATGAAGGAAGGGAAAGCCTTTACCATTCCATCCCATGTCAAGGAAATCAACATCGGTGCATTTACGGATTGTCATTTGGAGAAAATATATTATCCTAAATCCAAGGATGTACTATCCTACGCTCAATTCGAAACGGAAGACATGGAATACCTTCAGGATATTACAGGCATTGGCGATAAGATGAAACTCCTGCCCAAATAGATTGTCACCTCAATAGAAACAAATACGGAAAAGCATCTCTCCAACGATTAGTATATTTTTTCTCGCATCATCCATAATCTTCCTATATATATCAAATACGTATTTAATGCAGTAGACGATTAAACTCATTCGAAAAAACGAGGGAAACAGAATTCCTTTTCCCCAAAAATTAGTACATTTGCAAAACTAAAAGTCACACGACATCATCTATTACATTATGGGACGGAAAAAGGAACTTCCTCTGCTGGAAAACATTGAGATAACGGGCGTCGCCAACGAAGGGAAAGCGATCGCGCGGGTGAATGACATGGTCGTTTTCACGCAGTTTGTCGTCCCAGGTGACATCGTGGACCTGCAAGTGACCCGCAAAAAAAACAGTTACATGGAGGGTCGCGTCACCAAGATCCACAAGTACTCCGACAGGCGCGAGGAGGCATTCTGCTCCCACTACGGAGTGTGTGGAGGCTGCAAATGGCAGATCCTACCCTACGAAGACCAGTTGAAGGCGAAGCAAGACCAGGTGTTCAACAACCTCACCAGGATAGGCAAGGTCGAGTTGCCGCCGCTCAAACCCATATTAGGTTCCGCTAAGACACAGCGTTACCGCAACAAGCTGGAATTCACCTTCTCCAACAAGAAGTGGCTCACCTACGAACAGGTGGCCGCCGGCGAGAAGTTCGATAACATGGACGCCCTCGGATTCCACATTCCTGGAATGTTCGACAAGGTGTTGGACATCGACAAGTGTCACCTGCAGGACGAGGTGTGCGACCAGATACGTGACTGCATCAAGGCATACGCCCATGCGCACAACCTGCCTTTCTTCGACCTGAGGAAGAAGGAGGGCTTCCTGCGCACCATCGTCGTACGCACCGCCAGCACGGGTGAGATCATGCTGATCGTCGTCTTCTACCACGAAGACAAGGAGCTCAGGGAAGGGCTGCTGAACCATTTGGTGGAGCAATTCCCTCAAATCACCTCCCTCATCTACGTGATCAACGGAAAGTGCAACGACACGATCACAGACCAGGAGACCATCGTCTACAAGGGTCGCGACTGTATCTACGAGGAGATGGAAGGACTGAAGTTCAAGATCGGTCCGAAGTCATTCTACCAGACCAACAGTCAACAGGCCTACGAGCTCTACAAAGTGGCGAGGGAGTTCGCCCAACTCAAGGGAGACGAACTGGTATACGACCTCTACACCGGCACAGGCACCATCGCCTGCTTCGTGGCGAAGCACGCCAAGAAGGTGGTCGGCATAGAATACGTTCCGGAGGCGATAGAAGACGCCAAGGTCAATGCAGTCAACAACAACATCGACAACACGCTCTTCTTCGCAGGCGACATGAAGGCGATACTGACCAATGACTTCATCGCGGAGCACGGTCGACCGGACGTGATCATCACAGACCCGCCGCGCGACGGCATGCACCCGGACGTGGTGGAAACCATCCTCGCCGCAGAGCCTAAAAGAATCGTCTACGTCAGCTGCAACCCAGCCACACAGGCTAGGGACCTCAACCTATTGGACGCCAAGTACAAGGTGACGGAGGTGCAACCCGTGGACATGTTCCCTCACACCCACCATGTCGAAAACGTGGTGGCGCTAGAATTAAGAACCGAATAAAACAGTAGATGACAGAGTCATGCAAGTATACCCGATAACGCTCATATTAATCATCACGATGGTGCTCATACCGGACATTTACCTCTATTGCCGGTTCATGAGAAATAGGACCAATAAATCCACTGCTATTCTGCACTGGCTCATATCGGCGTATTTCCTCATCATGTCGTGCGGTATACTCTTCAACATCAACCATATCATCTCACCGACGACGCATTTCAAGATGATCATGTTCGTCTGCATCCTCGGTCTGGTGTACACCACCAAGGTTGTCTTCTGCACCTTCGACTTGGTCTTCTTCCTCACAAAAAAGCGATGGAGGAAAATACAATACTTAGGATATCTCGCGGCGGGCCTCACCTTCTGCACCATCCTATACGCCATACATGTGGGACGTTTCCACTTCATCAAAACAGAGGAAACAGTGGAGATAGAAGACCTGCCCGACTCGTTCGACGGCTACCGCATCCTACACGTAAGTGACTTTCATCTAGGTAGTTTCGGCCACTCGCAAAAACGTCTGGAGTACGTCTTCGACTCCATGGAGGCACAACACCCGGACATCATCGTATTCACAGGTGACATGGTCAACAACTTCGCCACGGAATGTAACGGTTGGAAATATCTGTTCGACAAATTGCACTGTCCCGACACCAAGCTGGCCATCCTAGGCAACCATGACTACGGCGCCTACTACGATTGGGACAACGAAGACCTGCGGTCGATGAATGAGATCGCCATACGTCAGGAAATCAGGGACTTCGGATTCAAGCTATTGCTGAATAGCCACCACTTCATCACCCGAGGGAACGACACCATCGCCTTCATCGGCGTGGAGAATTGGGGAGAATCCAGACGATTGAAAAACAAGGCAGACTTCCCGAAGGCCTACAAGGGGACAGAACGGATTAAGACCAAGATACTACTCTCGCACGACCCTACCACATGGCCTAGGGGCGTCAGGGACACGACCGACATCGTGTTAACGCTCTGCGGGCATACCCACGGAGGACAAATCGGTATCGAAACGAAATGGTTCAGGATATCCCCCGCCATGTTCATGATCAAATATTGGGACGGACTCTACAAAGAAGATGATAAATATATCTACGTCTCCCGCGGAATGGGTTGCGTAGGCATACCGGCCCGATTAGGTATCTCTCCGAGATTCACCATCATCACCCTAAAGAAAAAGAAGAAAGAGCATGAAAGTCAATGAGATAACGTCAGCCATTGAGGCATACGCCCCCCTCGCCTACCAGGAGAGCTACGACAACTGCGGCATGCAGGTGGGCGACCCCAAGCAGGATGTATCAGGCGTACTCATCACCCTGGACGTCACGGAGACCGTCATCGACGAAGCCATCCAAAAGGGCTGCAACCTCATCGTATCCCACCACCCGCTCATCTTCAAGGGTCCCAAGAAGATTTGCGGGAACAACTACATCGAGCGATGCATCATCAAGGCGATCAAGCATGACATCGCCATCTACTCCAGCCACACCTGCATGGACAAGACCACGGGAGGCGTGAGCGCGAAGATGGCGGAGAAGATCGGGCTGACGGATATCCGTCCACTCGACGAGGAGAAGCATGACGACAAAATCATAGGGCTGGGAATCATCGGCACACTGCCCCGCGAGGAGGATGCCCTGGCATTCCTCAAAAGGGTGAAGGAGACATTCGAAGTGGGAAGCCTACGACACACCCACATCAAAGAGGGTGCGAAGGTGAAAAAAGTGGCCTTGTGCGGCGGCTCCGCATCGGAGTTCCTCGGCAAAGCTATCGCAGGCAAGGCGGACATCTACCTGACGGCGGACATCAAATACCACCAGTTTTTCGACGTGGAGGATCACATCATCCTCGCAGACATAGGACATTTTGAGTCAGAGCAATTCACAAAAGAGATTTTTTATGAAATTATTTCAAAAATAAATCCTAAATTTGCAGTCCATATATCAGAAAGTAAAACAAATCCGATAAATTACTTATAAAGTATGTCAGAGAAAGATTCGAAAGAGATTACGGTAGAAGAGAAACTGAAGGCTCTCTATGACCTCCAATTGGTTAGTTCCGGAATTGACAAGATCAAAACATTAAGGGGTGATCTTCCATTGGAAGTACAAGACTTGGAAGACGAGATCGCAGGATTGAACACCCGTGTCGCCAACCTGAGCGAAGAAATCCGTCAGATTGAAGCATCCATCACTGGAAGGAAGAGCGACATCGAGATGTCCAAATCCCTCATCACCAAGTATAAAGAGCAACAGGACAATGTCCGCAACAACCGTGAATACGAAAACCTCGCCAAGGAGATCGAGTTCCAAACGTTGGAAATCGAGTTGAGCGAGAAGAGAATCAACGAAGCCATCAACTTGTCAGGCATCCGCAAAGAGGAGTTGGAGAAAGCCAAGAACCTCATCGTGGAAAGAAACGAGGACCTCGTATTGAAGAAGAAGGAGTTGGACGAAGTGATCTCCGAGACGAAGCAAGAAGAAGAGAACCTCCGCGACAAGGCGAAGGAGATCGAAAGCAAGATCGAAGAGAGATTGCTCACCGCTTTCAAGAGAATCAGAAAGAACGCGAGAAACGGTTTGGCTGTCGTTCCTGTAGAGCGTGACGCTTGCGGAGGCTGCTTCAACAAGATACCGCCTCAAAGACAATTGGATATCCGTATCAGGAAAAAAATCATCGTATGCGAGTACTGCGGTAGAATCTTGATCGACCCAGAATTGGCTTCTGAAGAACAAGGAAAGGAATAATTATTCCAACATAGGAAAAAGAGAGCGTCCGACATCAATCGGACGCTTTTTTTATACCCGTAAATAGTAAATCGTAAATAGCTAAATAGTAAATCACAAATGGTAAATCATTAAATGGTAAATTGCTAATAGCTAAATCACACGCTCCAACCAACTAAATAGTAAATCGTAAATAGCTAAATAGTAAATTTCACAAAGCCGAAAGCCGCCACCGTGACCACGTGCTCATGCGCTCGCCCGGTTGAAGCGTCACGTACGGAGAGTGGTACTCCAACTCCAGCAGTGACTTAGCCGCCTCCTTGTGCACGAAATTATAGAGTTCGATCTCAGCCTGCTCAGGATGTATCGTGACAGGGTCATGATGCTCGAATTCCAGCGTCAGGCACTCATCGCCACAATGCGTGATGATCATAGGCTTGGAAGCCTTGATATAAGCCTTTCCGGTGCACTCCTCGAACCTGCCGTCGTTGACCAAAGGCGTGAAGGAGAAGAAACCATTCTCCACCTTATAGGTCGGCCGTCCCTGGTACGGATGGGAAGGCTCGCCCAAGAAGACATCCTTCTCGGAAGAGACCGGCACGAAATTAGGGTTATGACCGTTCACCCTCGTGATCAGCCATAGATCCCATGAAACAGGTGTTTGGCGGATATTCTGCGCAGAGACCTCGAAGAAGAGGGAACCATCCGCCTCTATCGTCATCCGCTTCGTCATCCGCACCCCGCTGAGGGGAGAAGGCTCGCCCACGATCGTGACGGAGTGCGCGGACTGCTCCACCACCTCGTACGCACCGAAGCTAATGTAGGGATCCGGCGGCCAGAAGAGGTCCGAATCGTACTTCTCCCGATTGAGGTCCTGTTGCCGCCACCACTGGCTCTGCGGACCCACCCACACCTCGTGTCCGTTGTAAGCCCTGAAATCCAGCATGTCAGGCGCGGGATGAAGTCGTTCGGACTCCTCCCACAACGAAGGATCAGACTCCAACACGTTCGGTTTGCCCACACGATGGAAAGAGACGATACGTCCACCGACATTCAAAAGAACCGTCGCCTCGACGCCCGCATTTTGTATATGAATCAAAGCCATAAAGCCACTATTTTACAAGAAAAACAACATAGGAGGGAAGAGAAGGCGACCATCGCCCTCCGCAAGCCCAACCTCTCACAAAAGTAAGAATTAAAAGGATAAAAAGAGAGAATGCCACAACCATTTTTGACAAGCGGAAAGAGAATATGAGGGAAAATAGTTAAATTCGCGTAAAAGAAGGACAAGGGAAGGTATGAAACAAATATTTCAACGGTTGTACAGACTGGTCCGTTTCCCGCAAAGGGAATGGCGCAGGATCGCGGAGGAGAAAACCTCCATCAGCGATCTACGCAACACTTATATCCTTCCGCTCATGGAGATGGTCATCATCGCCACGCTGATCAGCAACATCATCGGCTTCACCAAAGACGCTTACGACACCATCACATGGGAACATATCCTGAAGATATGCTCCAAGGAGATCGTGACTTGCATCTCCGCCATCTTCATAGGATTCCACCTCGCCGTGCTCATCCTGAACAGCAAGCTCACCTCCAAACTGTTCCACGACCGGCCGGACTACACCTCCTGCGCTAGGCTGGCGACCCACACGCTATCGTTCTATATCTTCATCAAGATATTAGCGACGCTTTTCTCCCTTTTCGCCTTCCTATACGTGGCACTATTATATCTCATATACATCATCTGGTTTGGCATTCCGTATGTATTTCCTTCCCTTGAGAAAGAGAAATACACCAAGTTCTCCCTCTATGCCGCCTTCATCATCTGCATCACCCCCGTGGCGATGGAAAATCTGATGAAGTTCATCATGAAAAATTAGACAATTATTCTTATGGAAAAACTAAAGAACGACATAGTCATCAAAAACAAACGGGCCACCTTCGACTACGAGTTGATAGACAAATACCAAGCCGGCATCGTACTAGTGGGCACGGAGATCAAGTCCATACGCCTAGGGAAAGCGAGCCTGGTGGACACCTTCTGCTACTTCAACGACGGAGAGCTTTGGGTGAAGGGCATGAACATATCCGAATACTTCTACGGCACCTACAACAACCACCTGCCTCGCAGGGACCGCAAGCTATTGCTGAACAAAAAGGAGCTTTCCAAGATCCGCAGGCAGACGAAGGAGACCGGTTTCACCATCGTACCTACCAAGCTCTTCCTCAACGAGAAGGGTCTCGCCAAGCTGGAAATCGCCGTGGCGAAGGGTAAGAAAGAGTACGACAAGAGGGAATCCCTCAAGGAGAAGGATGACAAGCGGCAGATGGACAGAGCCATGAAACGATAGGCGGAGATGGAAAAAGAGATACTTTTTTCCCTTCGACAAGCCACACCCCGCATCTACGGGATGGCACCGATCCAACCCATCGAATGGAGCGTCCGCAGGGGCGAACAATGGTGCATCATCGGTCCGAACGGGTCAGGGAAAACGCTCTTGGCCGATTTCATCGCAGGCAAACACGCCATCCGTTCAGGCACCATCCAATACGGGTTCCAAGGGGAGAGATACCCCACCGACCGCATACGGAAAGTATGTTTCGAATCTGCCTACAGCCTCGCCGATTACAGAAGCATGTACTACCAGCAACGGTTCCACGCCATGGAGAACGAAGGGACACCCACCGTGCGGGAACTGATCCTCCGGGAAGGGAAAGACCCTGAGCACACGAAACAATTGTGTGACAAACTGAACATCCACCCGCTCATGGAGAAGCGGCTCATCATGCTCTCCTCCGGCGAACTACGCAGGGTGCTGATCACGCTATACCTCGCCAAGAAACCTGAGCTCATCATCTTCGACAACCCCTTCATAGGGTTGGACGCACGGACCAGAAAGGAATTGGACGCGTTCCTCGTGTCGCTCTCCAAGCAACAATCCATGCTCTTCATCGTCCCGACCCCTGACGAAATACCGCAGGCCACCACACACATACTCACGGCCCAACACCTCCAATACTCTGTTCTAGGGGAGCGCACCAAGCTAACTCCACAGGCGTTGGAAGAGATCTTCCCCGCCCACGGACAGACAAGCGTGGAGGAGTTGCCAGCCTCGCCGATCACGACGGACAAGCAATACGACTATGTGCTGAAGATGAAGGATATCCACCTGGACTATGCGGGAAAGATTGTCTTCGACAAACTCAACTGGACCGTCAGGAAGGGGGAGAAATGGGCGCTGCTGGGTCCCAACGGTTCTGGCAAGTCCACGCTCCTGAGCCTGCTTGCGGCGGACAATCCGCACGCCTATTCGCAGGACATCACCCTATTCGACCGCAAACGGGGGACTGGGGAAAGCATATGGGACATCAAACGCCACATCGGGTACATCTCCTCCGAAATGCACCTCTACTTCCAAGGCGACCAGACCTGCGGAAAAATCGTGGCCTCAGGGCTTTTCGACACCATCGGACTCTTCCGCCAATGCACGGAGGAGGAATACAAGCTATCACAGGAGTGGATGGAACTGTTCGGCATAGGAGACCTGAAAGAGCGCTCCTACACCAGCCTATCCGGCGGCGAACAACGTCTGACGCTCCTCGCCCGCACCATGGTGAAGAACCCGGACCTGCTCATCCTCGACGAACCCCTGCACGGACTCGACGCACAGCACAAACGGCACGCACTAGACATCATCGAACGCTTTTGCGAACAACCAGGGAAGACGCTCATCTACGTCACCCACCTCAAGGAAGAGATGCCCCCTTGCATCCAGCACATTCTGGAGCTGAAAGTTCCACCGCAAGCCTAGGAAATAGCATGGGTAACAAGCATAAAAAAGGAAGGAAGCTTCAGAGAGCAACCTTCCTTTAAATTTTTTCATACATTCCCCGAAGGGCTGTCACATAATACAATAAGACTTGTGTGAATCCGAAGACTCACAGTGAGTTAATAATTCGTCAAACAATGGGTTTCATAAACATATCGGTTCGTGAACCCACCATCAACAAGGTAAGATTAACGGCAACCAAAGTAGAGAGTCTCATCCTTCTCGCAAGAATAGATAACATCCTCACGGAAGAGCCAACCCAAGGCGAGATAGATCTCCTCGTTCTTCAACTTCAGTTCTTTCTTAATCTGGTTAAAGGTCAATTCTCCCTTTTCATTCAGCAAACGCCAAACCTTACCGGAATTTTCTCCAATTACGTTCTGTAGCATGGTTAATAAAATGTTTAAAATATGTTAGAATTTATTCACATCTCTACAAAAGTACGAAATATTAATGATTTGCAACAAATGTGGAGACATTTTTTTTGTTAAAAACTTTTTCAAAAAGATATTACACAGCATCTTTTTTCAATTCACGCTCAAATGTCCGCTCACATCCGCCTGCCCAAAGGAAAAATTACTAACTTTGTGCAGAATAATCATCATATCGCTCACATTTCCAAAGGTACGAAATAAAGCAATCCGTTATTCTAAAAAAGGGGAAAAATCGATGAAAAAAAAGATTTTCTTAACCGGAGCGACGGGCACCATGGGTTGGGCTGGTCTGCAGGAACTCGTCAAAAGGAGTGAACGGTTCGACATCACCGTCCTCGCGCGCCCAAGCCGGAAGAACCAGCAGAAACTGGCGCCCCTCATGGATCGGATTCGAGTCGTTTGGGGTGACCTCATGCGATACGAGGATGTGCTCAAGGCGACAGAGGGCGCCGACTACGTGCTGCATGTGGGAGGCATGGTTTCCCCTTCCGCCGACTACTTCCCCAACAAGACCCGCCTCGTGAACAGGACCGCGGCGGAGAACGTGGTGAAGGCGGTGCTGGCCCAGCCTAACGCGGACGACATCCGGGTGTGCTACATCGGTTCCGTCGCCCAAACGAGCGACCGCAACGAACCGAACCATTGGGGACGTACGGGCGACCCCATCTGCATCAGCGTATATGACCACTACGCCATCAGCAAGACCGTGGCGGAACGCATCTTTGCGGAGTCGGGGCTCAAAAGATGGGTATCCCTCCGCCAATCAGGCATCCTGTACCCTAACATCATCAAGCAGTTCGACCCGATCATGTTCCACGTGCCGCTCCGTGGCGTGCTGGAATGGACAACGATAGAGGACAGCGGACGGGTGCTCGCCAACCTGTGCGACACGGAACTTCCAGAGAGTTTCTGGAACCGTTTCTACAACATCGGAAGCGGTCCGGCCTACCGTCTCAGCAACTACGAACTGGAATGCAAGCTGCTCAAGGCGATCCACTGCCCTAAGCCGGAGAAGATATTCGACCCGAAATGGTTCGTCCTGCGCAACTTCCACGGCTACTGGTACCTGGACTCACAAGTGCTGGAGGATTACCTGCACTTCCGTGGCAACGTGCCGGTGGACGATTACTTCAAGCAGATGGGCAGGCAAGTGCCTTGGTATTACCACCTGGCGGCCATCGTGCCCGGATGCCTCATCAAGCAGTTCATCCGTCCATTGGCCTACAAAGAGAAATGGGGCACGCAATGGTGGATCAAGAACGACGACAAGAAACGGATAGCCGCCTACTACGGCACCAAGGAGGCTTGGGAAAAAATACCGGACTGGCGGCACCAGAACCTATCCCACCCTTCGGAGAAAGCCATCGTACTGGACCATGGCTACGATGAGTCCAAGCCTACGGAGGAGTGGGACATCGACGACATGCGCCAGGCGGCCCGCTTCCGGGGAGGACGATGCGTCAGCGAGGAGATGATCAAGGGAGACCGCCACACCCCGATCGAGTGGGAATGCCAATTCGGCCACCGCTTCAAGGCCTCCCCCACCCTCGTGCTGCTCGGCGGACATTGGTGCCCCGAATGCCTGCCGTCGCCTTGGAACTACGACGAAATAGCGAAGGGGAACCCCTTCTTCGCCCAAATATGGTATCCTACACATAGCAAGGAAGAACACAACCAGTACGGAGAGGAGATCTTCGACGGTTGGGAAAAATGATTTTAGAGCATGGAAAGATTCAATACGACAGCCGACACGATATGTGCCATCTCAACCGCCCCCGGCATGGGAGCCATCGCCATCATACGCCTTTCGGGCAATGACGCGATCCACATTGCGGACAAGCTTTTCGTCTCCGTGAAGAAGGAGAAGAGACTAGCCGACGCCCCAAGCCACACCGCCCATTTCGGCACCATACGAAACGACGAAGGGGAGATCATCGACGAGGTGGTCGCCACCCTCTACATCGCCCCGCACTCCTTCACGGGAGAGAACTCGGTGGAGATAGCCTGCCACGGCTCCACATTCATCCAACAACGCATCATACAGTTGCTTCTGGAGAAGGGTTGCCGCATGGCGCAACCAGGTGAATTCACGCAACGGGCCTTCCTGAACGGCAAGATGGACCTCTCGCAAGCGGAAGCCGTGGCGGACGTCATCGCCTCCAACTCATCCGCCGCCCACCGTCTGGCGATCAAGCAGATGCGTGGCGGCTTCTCGAGGGAACTGGGTCAACTGCGCGACAAGCTGCTGCAGTTCGTCTCCCTCATCGAGCTGGAGCTGGACTTCAGCGAAGAGGACGTGGAGTTCGCGGATAGAAGCCACCTGACACAGTTGGTGGAGGAGATCCACACGAGGATCGGCTCCCTGGCGGACACGTTCCAGTACGGCAACGCCATCAAGAACGGCATACCGGTGGCCATCATCGGTGAGACGAACGTAGGCAAGTCCACCCTGCTCAACTGGTTGCTGAACGAGGACCGCGCCATCGTGAGCGACGTGCACGGCACCACAAGGGACATCATCGAGGACACCATGCAGATCAACGGCACGCTCTTCCGCTTCATCGACACGGCGGGCATCCGCAAGACCTCCGACAAGGTGGAGGCGATGGGCATCGAGCGCACCTTCAAGAAGATGGACGAGGCAAGGATCGTCCTGGTGGTGCTCGACACGACAGAGACCATCGAGCGCAACAGCGACTTCATGCGCCAGAACGCCCCGCACTGGGAAGGGAAAGAGGCGGTGGCGTTGCTGAACAAGGTAGACCTATCGAGCGAGGCGCAGCAAACGGAGCTACAGCAACTCGTGGCATCTCACGGGCTATCCAGCATACGCATCTCCGCCAAGAACAACCTCAACAAGCAAGCCGTGCTGGACGAGCTCATCCAGCGGTCCGGCATCCACGAGGCGGAGTCCGAAGGTGTGGTCGTGACGAACCTCCGCCACTACGAAGCCCTTCGCAACGCCCTCAGCGCCATCGACCGAGTCCGTGACGGACTGCAGGAGAACCTCTCAGGCGACCTCCTCAGCCGCGACATCCGCGACTGCCTCTTCTTCCTCGCCGAAATCACGGGAGGAGAAATCACCAACGACGAGGTCTTGGGGAATATATTTGCGAAATTCTGCGTGGGAAAGTAAATTCTGCGTGGCCAATTCTTACACGAAACAATATTCAATTATATTTGCTTACAAGCCATTTCCACAATACAAGAGGCTCCAATATTTAGCGCATCATATCTCTTCAAATATGTAGAAGTCAAGAGATCAAAAACGAGTAAACGAATGTAAAATTCTTACAATAATGTTTGTTATATTAAACATTTTTACTTATTCTTGCACTCAATAACATACAATCATGGGAAAGGATACATTTGGAAAAATGATGCCAAGGGCTTTGACTCAGAACCTGAAAATCATGGGCGAACAAATCATGTTGGCCCGCAAGCGCAGGCATTTGTCTATGCAGGACATAGCAGACAGGGCGACGGTGACACGTCTGACAGTCTCTAAAGTAGAACATGGTGACCCTACGGTTTCCATGGGTATTTATGCGCGAGTACTTTATGCGCTTAATCTAGAAAAAGACATCACCCTACTAGCTGCTGACGATGCACTTGGCAGACAGCTTCAAGATGCTGAATTATTGAGGAAATGAAAAAAATTACAGTTATAGCAGATTTCGATTTCCTTGCTTCGCCACAGGAGATTGGAACGTTAGGCTACGAGCGTGTACGTGGCAAGGATCATTTTGTCTTTGAGTATTCGCATGAATGGCTGAAACAGCATGGTGGTATCTTGCTGAGTGGCGACCTGATGAATGTTCCTTCGTTGCAGCATCCTCGTGGCACGGATAGTGTGTTTGGTTTCGTCAAGGATTCTTTCCCCGACCGTTGGGGGCGTTTGTTGCTCGACCGCAGGGAGCGTCTGAAGGCGCAAGCTGAGGGAAGCCCCGTGCGAATGCTCACCAACTACGACTATCTTACGGAAATTGAAGACTTCACCCGCATGGGCGGGATACGTTACAAAAGTGACGATTCCGAAGAATACATCAATGCGAGCACAAAGTATCTTGTTCCACCCATTGAGAGTCTTCGCACCCTATGCGATGCCTGTCACGAGATTGAGATGGCAGAAGAACGTAACGAGTTGCCAGAGCAACATTGGCTCGACCAGTTGATCGACCCAGGAACATCGCTTGGCGGTGCTCGCCCCAAAGCCAATGTCATAGATACCGACGGCAAACTATATGTGGCAAAGTTTCCATCAAAGAAGGACTTGGAGAACACTGAACTCATAGAGCACTTCTCACATCGGCTGGCAGCTAAGGCTGGTATCAACGTAGCCCAGACGCGCACCATCAAGATTTCCAAAGACCGCAACATGTTGCTTTCCGAACGTTTTGATAGACGCGCAGAAGGCAAGCGCATACATTTTGCTTCTGCCATGTCGTTGCTTGGGTTTGACGATGGAGCTGGCAGCAGCACAGGAAACGGCTATCTTGATATCGTTGATTTCATCCTTCGTGGATGTACAGATGTACGGCAAAATCTCCGTGAGCTCTATCGCAGAGTGGCATTCAACATCATGTATGGTAACATCGATGACCACTTCCGTAATCATGGGTTCCTACTCACCCCGAAAGGCTGGACACTTTCTCCTGCATACGACATCAATCCAGGAATAAAGTCACATCAATGCTTGCTCATAGACCCATACACAGAAGAATCGGACATCAATGTTCTACTCTCCGCAAGCGAGAGCTACATGCTTGAACGCCAAGATGCATCAGAGATTATAGAAGAGGTTCGCTCAGCCATCAAAGACTGGCGCGAGACCGCTACAGGACTGCAAATACCTGCGAAGTTGTTAGAATCATACTCTATTCATTGGGATGAACTATAACAAAGAAGCACATTCCGCACGTTTTTCGTGAAAAATGTGTAACGTTTGCAACGTAAATAGGACATGTAGTGAGCAAAAAGAAACTCGTTGATATTCAATGGAATAATACATTCAGACGAGAATTTCTCAAATCGAGCAAAAAGGCATGGTACAAATCAAATCATCATAGTACCTATTATCAAGCATTTGCACTTTAACTTACTTCCAAAAAACTTTCGGATTGCCGTTGGTGCGTAGGAAAGTAGACTAAATTTGTCATAAAAAAGGTCTGCTATATACACTTAATCCATAGCCCCATAAAACCGTATGGCACAATAAAGGATGCAAGAGCTAAAGCGACTGCCACGATTTTCATTGGCGTAGTTTTAGCTTTTTCTATAGTGTATGCACATAGGATATAAAATGCTGTGTTTACAATAAATAAAAGTAGAGCGTAGATGATGGAAGACTGTAACCTCGCCTCAAAACAAATAAAGCCGAACACAATAGCCATGATGATAGTAAACCCGCAACATAGCTCATAAAATGTGTTGGAATTCTTTGTGTTTATCATCATCAACATTATCAGCCAAGGAACGATAGCAAAAATATATATAATTAAGAATATAAATCCATCGCCTGGACCATCGCCAGACTCTATTACAAAAGAACATGGAAAAATTGAAAATAAAAACGATATAGCCAAAACCGTAAATGTCAGTTTCCGTTTGGTGTAATTTTTGACAAAGAGAAAGACAATAATGGCGACTATTATGATTATTATACATTCCATAAGCGATGTCTGTTATTTTCTGTCAATTTACAAAAATACAACCTTTCCCAAGTATTTTTCTATTTTATTTCCTCTTCATATCCAACAATCCAAGCAATTGCTTATATTTACAAATATTATTCACTGCCTCGACAAATAGATTCTACACAGAAAAAAAAAGGGAAAGCCATGGGATGGGATGTAGTGCAAATAGGACTTGGGCATGACCTGCCCGTTGATGATCCACATAAAACCGCCCAAGAGATAGCCAAAAGGATGGAGCGGAATGTCACACTCGCTTACTACAAAAAATACGAGTATGATATTGCAAGTAATGTCATACATTACAAAAACAAGCAGGAATTAATTGAGCTGGGAAGATACGAAGTGGACGATTCCAAGAGTCCCCTACTGATGACTGTCGCGGACTACCAAGTGAAGCAGATACAGGATTTAGTAGGCATAGACAAATTGCGCAAGGCGACTTTCGCGAATGATTGGGCATCAGACATACTATATGAGCCGGAAGAGCCCTTCGAACTATACGAAATAGAGGATGATGAGAGGAACTTAGGCATTCGTATCTTCAAAGAAAACGTAGATCTCGACATACACAGTCAAGGAAGATGGAACCACTTGGAAAGGACATTCCATCAACTGGACGAAAACAGAGAACGGCTGCACGATTACCGGATGCAGATATACAATCGGGCAAAGTTGTTTGGCTGCAAGGATGTGATCATCTGTGCCGACCAAGGTCCGACAGGATCAATCGTCGACAATCTCAATTACACCGCAGATCGTCTAAGGGAATACGCACGGACCTATGAATACCTCAATGGATACGACGGTTGGGACTCCCACGAAGTCGAAGAATGGAAGAAGGAAGCGAAACACATTATGTTCTCATCTGTGTTTCAGGGACAAATCAACCTGTCAGACACCGATTTCGTGGAGGTCATTTACGATGATTTTAGGGATCTCATCAACGCTAAAAACTGAGCGGCAAGCATAACTCATAAACCACGAAAAAGGTTGTAACGTCACAACCTTTTCGTGTTTTTTTCAGTAACCTCCTTCGCACATCCTCCATTTCGCTACGCATGTACGGAGTTACGGAGGCAACGTCTTCCAAACACTTTTTGGGGGGTTATAAAGTCTATTGCATAAAAAACATACAATTTTATGCAGTACAAAGTATTTATTGCATAAAAAATCTATTCCCGCACCACCCTAATATCCACAAACATATTCAAATCTCGTTCATAGTCCGTTTGGGGATTCTCCACCAGGGGTTCATGATCGGCTATGCCGACAGCCACAATCTTTATTGGGACAGAAACATTTTCAAGTATCCATTGTCTTAGCCAATTGGCCTTCTCTTGAGACAATCGTATACTATACTCTTTATACTCTTTTTCCCCTCTTGCTCTGACTTCCAAAAACTCGTCTTCTGCCAGTTGCGCATCCTCGATAAACTCAAGGATGATTTTTTGTGTGACCGTATCTTGCGGAAATGTCCAATCACGCCCAAACACGTTAACCTGCAATCTCAAGATCCTGTCCGATCCTTGTTTCGAATAGGACATTAAAGAGGGAATGAGCAGAAGCAGAAGCAGGATTAACCTTTTGGTAATCATATTATAGATATACGTTGCCATTACTGCTAACCATTTCATGTACAACGAATTACTCATAATATTTATAACTATGTCTTTCGACTATTGTATCTTTTTTCTTTGTCCGATTCCAAGTCCTAATTTGGGTTTCCTCTATTATGTTTCCTATTGAGTCGTGTTTATAAACAAATTTCGTATAGTAATCGTTCCCTCTTTCATTTTTTTCCGCAAGGTTTCCTTTCTCGTCGTATATATACTCAACAGATTTATCCCATTTATTACCCCATTTTTCCTTCTCATGTGTTATGTAACCCTTCTCATTGTATGTACGCACATAGTTCCAACTGTTCTTGCGGATAAGGGTATCCCCCTTATTAAAGTAGGTTATACCTAATGATTCAACCATATTCCCATTCATATCGTATTTGAGCAAACAGGTACTCTCCAAATTTCCTCCCGACCTATACGACAGTTCGTTCCTCTCATTTGTAATGTCATCATAGATGTATTCGCTCCATCCAAGCAAAGTTCCATTTCCATTATATCTTAGTTCTTTTATTTTGTTACCCCTTTCATCCAGTTTGAAGACCCTTTTTGTTGGTACATAGAAATAACCTCTTTCCTCACATTCAGATATGGTATTTGTTGACCCTATGCAGTTTCCTTCTTCATCATATAAATAAGATGTTAGAACGCCATCTTTATATTGCTTAATTCGCTTACCCTTTATGTTATACATTGCGTAACCCGAGGACCAAGGAATATTCACCTCTTGTACCTTTCCATCCACCTCTTGCACCTTTCCTTCATGAAAATCCACCTCTTGTACTTTTCCTTTAAGACCATCCACTTCCCAATCGGTTTTCTTATTTATCAAACTGAAAACTGAAGTAGAGTCTTTCCCCTGTGTACATTCAGACTTCCTCTCTTCCTTTTTTGCACTATTCGAACAACAAAGGAGAAATACAGAAAGAAGGGGAAGAAAATATTTTATCGCTTTCAACATACTTGACATTGTTCGTGAGCGACAAATCTATGAAAAAAAGAAACATTTTCATAAAAAATGATACCGAATCAATATTTCATGCAACTCGTCTCGCGAACAGAACATCATCAAATCAATGATGCTCAGATCTTGAACAAACTCATCAGAATACTGCTTATAGCGGATCTCTTCGTTGCGTCGCAAAAACTGTAGATTTATGCCCATCTCGTGAAATTTCTCCTTGTCATAGCAACTCATTCCAGCGCCACCCTAATATCCACAAACATGTTCATCTCCCGTTCGTAGTCCGTTTGGGGATTTTCCACCAAAGGATCGTGATCGGCAACGCCTACAGCTACGACCTTTATTGGGACAGAAACATTTTCAAGAATCCATTGTCTTAGCCAATTGGCCTTCTCTTGAGACAATCGTATACTATACTCTTTATACTCTTTTTTCCCTCTTGCTCTGACTTCCAAAAACTCGTCTTCTGCCAGTTGCGCATCCTCGATAAACTCAAGGATGATTTTTTGTGTGACCGTATCTTGCGGAAATGTCCAATCACGCCCAAACACGTTAACCTGCAATCTCACAGTCCTGTCCGCTCCTTGTTTCGGATAGGACATTAAAGAGGGAATTAGCAGAAGCAGAACTAGTATTAACTTTTTGGCAATCATATTGTAAATATCTCACGTTCAACACATTCTTTCGTGCCGCATCCTACTAAACACCCAATAGATGCACCCGACACCTATCGTATAGGCCAGCAAATCGACCCAGAGGAAACCTTGTCCGAGCACCAAGTGACCGAGGGTGGTGCTGCGAAAGGAGACGAGCCACGGCCAGGTGATCAGCTGAGAGAACTCCACGAGATAGGCGGTGGCTAAGCTTACGACCGCAACGGTAAGCAAGGCTTTTCTGCACAAGATGATGCGCCAGAAGCAAAAGACCATCATCGCCCAAAGCGCATCGCCCGTTTCCGCGGGGATCCAACTGATACGCCTTGAGATCAGTCCCAAAGGTATCAGGATGACTATACCAATTATTGCGGTTATAATTTTACGTTTCATGGGCTATAAATCTGTTTGTCAAATATACAAAAATTCTTTAGATGTATTGCGACAATGGTTCCTTATAGAGACGCAATGCATTGCGTCTGTACGGCACGGCACCAACACAACCCGTATTTTATATCACAAACATTTAAAATTCACCCCAAAATGAGCTTATTATCTATCTTTACATGCCAAATCTTATCGAGAATTTCATTATAACAGTCAGATATATTGTCAATCTGAAGTCCATAGAATCGTGTTCCTTTGTCGTGTTCCGTATTCATTTTCTTTCGGGTTCGTTCTAAAGGTGTGTTGAAGCAGAAATCGCTGATGACAAGAACGTCTGCCATGGCGAAGTTGGAACTCTGCAACATCTTCAATGCGGCATTCAGCATCTCTTCCCCATCTGTTCCTCCCGAGAAATAGTTTTCTAAGAACTTATTCAACTGATTCCATGCACCATATCGAGACAGATCAAGACAATTGGCCCGAACTGAGAATGTTATCAAAAAGCATTTCCGTTTCTGTTTCTTTGCCATACTCAAGAGTTGAAGCAACAAGCATTTTGCCAACTGAATAGGTTTTCCTCCCATAGATCCGCTAGTATCAAGACATACAATGATTGGACCTTTTTCCAGTCGTGGCTTTACCATACGCTGTTTGTCCAACTTTATTTTACTTTCCTCTTTCGGTTTGCTGGCAAACAACTGAAGTTTCTGCGAAGTATATTTCAGATAGAATAAATCTTCTGTTTCATGGTCAGACATGATAGCCATTTCAACAGGCATCATGTGTTGCAAGTTTTGTCCTGTCGTGATTTCCTCAATCTCCACGGCAGGCTTGGGTGGCGAGGGCAAGATGGGCAGATACTTTTTGATCATCTCGTCCATTTCATCTATTCGGTTCGGTTGTTCCCGTCCGATGACACGAACGATCTCTGCCAATGCAGGATATGAATAGACAATCTTCTCAATACGTTTGTGTTCCTTGTAGTCAGAAAGTCCACATTCTCTCAAGTGCATCTCCCAGTTTTTACGGTAATGATGCAAAGCAGTTTGTTCCTTTCGTTTGAATTCCTCGTCACAAGCTTTATCCCAGTCTTTTGCCAAGGTAGTCAGAATGACTTCCTTTTTCTCTATGTCGTGAGCGTCTGTTTTCCTCAATAGTTCTTCATAGCCACTGATATTAACTTGCTCCTTTAAATAATCAGAAGTGATGATGTTCTTTGCATGAAACCACATTTGTCGTTTCGCTTCCAAACTACCATCAAGGAATGCAAGAATAAAATCTTTCTCCTTTCGGTATTGTTCCTCCATCGGTTGGAACACTTGGAGCATAACATCTATGAATTTCATCACCTCCTCTTTCAGTAAATCCTTCCACAATGGATCTTGGCTCTCCAATTGGGGGTTGTCATGAATCGTCTGAGCAAGGAACCCACCCAACAGATCATCATGAGGAATATAGTCAGGTAGTTCACCCCTGTCCATATAGAAGTCAAACGCCTCATCATATTCTTCTATTTTCTTTGCTATATCCATAATCGTCAGAGCAATTTCTGTGTATTCTGTGCTTTCACATAAATCTCCTCAATGTGCATGCCGCATTTCGTAAGATAATTCTTCATTAGACTCAAGTCATCATCAGAAAGAAAGGTGTTTTTCGTCTTAGTGAACAATGCTTGCAGTTTTGCAAATTGTGGTCGTATCTCATTGTCTATTGTTGCAATAACGAGATCTGCCATGTTGGGTGCCTTACCATTCTCATCGTCCAACATTCTATCCTCTGATGACGAATCTCCAGGCTGTCTCTCAAAACCATAGGGAGTGCCATCAATGATTATACCATTTTTGCATTTCTGCAGTTTGATTTTCTTCACGTCTGTATTATCCCTCACTTTATAGTCAAATGGAGCTCCCGTATAGATGGCATGAATAATCCATGCTTGTTTCTTATCATCCTTATAGATGATACCATCCAATGGAGTATCAACACTGATATAATTGTAGTCAGATTTGTAGAAAAGACATTTACCATCTTTGTAATCACGTATTGTATAATAGAAATAGTTGAACAACGCAAATTTTGGGGGCAAGTTATTCTTATCACCCTCCTCTTTTGGCAGTTCCGATGCCTTCTTCAAGGCTTGTTCAATCTCCTTTTCCAACTTCTTTAGTTTACTGTCTATTGCTTCTGTAAAACTACGTCCTATCACATCAATCACAGTGGGAATTGTCTCATCCCTATTCCATAGACAGTGCATAAGGATAGGAACATCCGTCATGTCAATACTCTTCCTGCCGTTCAAAAAAGCGGATGCCTGCATTAGATGGACACATTTCTTCCAACGACGGTCAGAGACATAGTAGTTCATTTTGTTTATTTCCTCCTTTTGAATCTCCTTCTTGAAACCTTTGCGTATTAAGGTGATGATGTCGCATATCTCATTGGGAACATCAATCGCATCTATCTCTTTCTGCCACTGGCTGTACTGTTCTTCTGTTATCAGTGAGTTTTCTCCTATCATAGGTGACTCAAACGATTGTTGACGAATCATTTTATAGAAAGTTTTCTCATTCTGAATACAGTTTGACACCATGCGCACCAGAAACCTATCCCACAATGCTTCGAGACCTTCATCCTCAGCTGGTAGTTCATTGCTTGCGGCTATCAAGAGTTTCATGGGCAAAGAGATGGTGTTACGTCCGTTTTGGAATATACGCTCATTGAGGGCAGTCAGCAAGGCATTCTGTATGCTCGGACTAGCTTTCCATATCTCATCAAGGAAAACAATGGTGGCGGTGGGTAGGAAACCATCCACCACACGTTCGTATCTATCCTCGTTTTTCAGCAAGGAAATAGATACGGGTCCGAATATCTCATCTGGCGTACTGAAACGAGACATAAGATATTCGAACGATTGACCCTCTTTGAAGGCGAGTTTCAGACGACGAGCCACTAAACTCTTCGCCGTCCCTGGAGGTCCGAGCAGGAAGAAACTCTCACCTGCTATGGCACAAAGCATTGCCATAGCAATAATATGTTCTTTCTCATAGACCCCTTGAGAGAGGGCTTTGAGCAATGATTTTATTTGGCTATCGGGCTTCATATATTTATCTGTTTAAAAACCAACACGTCTCTTTGTCGCATTACCCAGCTGTTCATTCTCGCAATGGTAAAAGAGAGATTCCATAGACGATGATGTTTCGCTGTGGAGGATGGTGTCGATGGTATAGTGGCGGGCGACGTTCTCTATTTGGCCACCGCTGAAATCATATTTTTCAGCCAACAAGCGGATATTCTCCTCTGCCAGATCCGGCAACATGGTGTGCCAAATGCTAGTACGGACCTCAAGCGTAGGCTTGTTGAATTGGATTTTGTAGAGGAACCGTCGTTCAAAAGCCTTATCCATATTTTGGGCAAGATTCGTCGTGGCGATAAGAATACCGTCGAGGGTCTCCATCTCCTGTAGAATAATGTTTTGGATGGCGTTCTCCATCTTGTCAACCGCTTGGTCCGCACCTTCACGTCGCTTGCCGATGATAGCGTCCGCCTCGTTGAAAAGCAGGATGGGGGCAATGTCTGATTGCGCAACTAGCATACGATATTGATCAAATACTTCCTTTATGTTTTTCTCACTTTCGCCCACCCAACAACTTTTAATTTCAGGGATATTCACCTGCAGGATGTCGCGACCCGTCTGACGAGCCAATTGGAGGACTGCCTCTGTCTTTCCCGTGCCAGGTGACCCGTAGAAGAGGCAAGTGAATCCATAGCGATAGCCCTTCTCTTTCATCCGTTCGCAAATGGTGTGATAGGTGGTTTCCTCCAGCAAGCGATTCAGGTCTGACACTTGTGTCGCCACCCCGCTATCGTAATAGAGTTGCTTAGGGACAATACTATCATGTTTGACAATATTTCTCACCTTTTCCCCACTATTTGATGTCAGTTTCAATTCAGGGAATAGAGACTCTTTAGCCTTCTTACTTAGGCAAAACGAATCAATGCTGGCAAAACCATTCTCATTACAATGTTCAACAAGTCCCAATTGTTGCAGTATATGTTTGTTTTCCACAAAGGGATTCCACCTATGCCGCGCAATAATCGGTTTGCCATAGAAGGAAATGAAATCATAGAAATGGATATCTTTCTCTTCGTTAACGCATTTATGAGAAAACAAGAGAAGAATCGTCTTTTCGTCTCTATTCAGACCATATTCATCCATTTTTTTCACAAACGGCAAATGCTTGTTGTCTTCACATAAATCCAGAAGATTTGAAATAGATTCTTCCTCTGTAATTATTCCTTTATCAATTCTGTCTTCCATGATGTCATTTACGGCGCAAAAGAATTCAACACAACTTAGACATGTACTACTTTGGGGTGTATATTTCTCTCCCCGTTTAAAGGCTTCGACAACATCTGCGGGAACCCGATATGCTACTGATTTGTCATCGTAATGACGATAACGTACTAATTTTCTTTCTTTCAGTTCATCAATGGTATGCGTATAGCGGATTATGCGAGTCGTGGTACATTGCAAATAGTCTGCCAGATTAGAAATCGAGACATAACCAGACTCACTTTTCTCTATCAGCAATGACATCAACACACTTTGTTCCACGCTGAGATCCAACGTGTCACCAATCATCTTGAGAGGCGACGCCGCTTTTTGGAAGAAATCCTCATCCAAATGAGAGCCTTTCGACAGTTCCACTACCTTTTCCACTGCCATCAGCAGGTCCATCTGTTCCGTTTTCTTTTCCATTGTTTCCATAATTACCTCCTTTTTGATGTTTTATGGTACAAAGGAAGGAGGAGGGTCTGCCAGTTTGTGGCAGAGGTTAAGAAATTAATATATTTTATTCGCAAACATCTCATAATCAGGCTATCGCAACGTTTTACAATTACGTCCCATTGTAGAGACGCAAGATTTTGCGTCTGTACGGAACGGCACCTACGCAACCCATTTTTCGCACATCACAAACATCTCATAATCAGGCTATCGCAACGTTTTGCAATTACGTCCCATTGTAGAGACGCAAAATTTTGCGTCTGTACAACCATAGGCACAGCACGATCGTCTGAAACACAGGCAAAAATAATGGCTAGCGAAAAAGCCTTTCATACCCAAACATCTAACCTCATTCACTCCGCCACCATAGGCAGAAACTCTGAATCCAGTGCAGATGTTCTCTAATTCTTTTACCAATGCACTAATCTTTATTTTTTTATTAGCTTAGCAATTACAGCGTGATTGAATGACCGATGCTGTGCAACATCCATGCACAGCATCGGAGAATTATATTTTTTTGGGGAAAAGTTTATTTCAAGAAATCTGATACGTATTCTGATGCCATAAATTTTCTAAATGGACTTAAAACTCTATCAAAAATTATCCAATTATCCTTCCCTTGCGCTTTAGGGTGAAATGAGTCTATCACAACAACTTTATTATTTGGATAGTACCGAAGGCGTGTTTCAAAATGCAAGTCAGTGCCATCATCAAGTACATATTGACCTCCGAATGGAATATATTCCTTATCCTTTAAATATGAGTTTGTGACAAAATCAAATATGGCACCTTGTCCATCACAGCAAACAATTATATTCGGATGAAGAATGTCTATTTCTTCTTTTAACAAGTCACCATAAATATCAAAATGCTTACGAAGTATATTTTCATCGAGAGAACTACCCCCTGGCTCTTTTTTACATTCCACTAATGCAAATGGTTGAGTATTAAAAAAGGATTTGACTTCGTTGTGATGGTTTTCTGCTTCGTGATAACATCTACCATTATTATCAGCCTTTGCCAGGCCCCAAAGAATGTAGGCAATGTTTTTAATGAATCTGTTTTTGATGTTACGGTTGGCTGCGGCATTAGCATTCCATTTTTCTTTTTTCTCTATATCTTTCCAATCAACATTTTTAAGCCAATATCGAATATCCTCATCCCATTTGTCATCGTTGCCTTGATTTTGGTCTTTTAACAAGAATACCACACGTTTAGGCGATGAAATCCACATCTGTACAGTTTCTTCGGGGGACTTATCATTCTGAAACATTATACCATCTTTGGTAATGTTTTTACCACCATTTTGAATTATTCGCTCATACCATCTTCCGAATAAAAATTCAAGTTCATAATTAATGTTACTCATAATACGAATTATAAATTCAACAATCCATTACTTTAACTCTCATGCCACAAGTGTGTCTATCCAAACACCTAGCTCTTCTTCTGCAATAATAACAAAAAAATCCAAAAGAATAAAAATCAGGCAAAAACATTTTATTACAGATACCCCCCACAGAAACAAGTGGCTGACATTACAGCCAGCCACAATTCCATTTAATTCTTCACAAAAACATAGGTTTTACCACCAATTAGCTGTGCTTTACCACCCATTGCTTTTACCGCTCGATCCAACTCTCCAAAAGAATTGTACGTTTGAACGTTCCCGTTCGGAAAATTTAACTGATACATATCGTTTTTGTTTAAAATTTCACCTCCACTTATGGCTATCGGTATCTCCATTTTCCGCAAACATATTCACGACCTACGCCAAATGAGAGCAGAGGATAAAACAATTCATTTGTTTATTCACAAACATCTCATAATCAGGCTACCGCAACGTTTTGCGAGTAACAAATTATCTTTGCTTTCACAATAATCAAAAAAGAATAAAATTCAATCATGTTACAGTTTGACATTGTTCTTTTCCACAAACTCAAGACATAGTTTCACTATTGTTTCAATATAATCATTCACTTTTAAACCACGTGCAGTAAGATGCTTTGTGTGCAATAAAAGTCTTGGATGATTACCGTGAACACAATGATAATTTATCCATTCCTTGTTTTTGTTGGTTTCTCTTCCATCATGAATAAAAGGAATGTTAAAAAGTTCGTCTGGTCTTATGCCATAATCCTTAACATAATGACCACAACACATGATGACAATTTGAAAGTTCTGAAAGAACGGATGAGAAAACAGTTCGTTTGTTCTTTTTTCGATAGATTTTTTGGTGTTAGTTTTATCTGTCTGTTCTTGATTTGGTGCATTTTCTACACTTAGATCAGTAACAAAACAATTCCGAAAAAGATCTATTATTGGTGGCTTACGATATTCTAAAATTCCTTCAATTATTTTTTGATAATAATACCACGATCTTGAAGTGCCACCATTCTTTTGTGAAGGGCTGTTTTTCTGTCCATAATAAGGATAAAAGGGATTATAATTTGGTCTATCTACCAAACCTTTACAAGGATTTTTATCGGGATCAAATGTGTGTAACCATTCATCCATTTGAGCATGTTCATCTTTGATTCTTTGCCACAGAATCTTGTTTTTTTTTATTTCGCGGTCTATCTGATCGCCGTCGTCTTTTTGTATGGAAGGCTCACATGCTATAATTAAGATTTTTGAATTAGGATTACCCCAACCAACTAAACATTCTTCACTTTCCACGGAAAGAAGATCATTAAAATCTTTTGAATACCTCATAATCTATCGTTTTTAGTTAGAATTACAATATCTCCCTAGCAATCCAAGCACAGGCCTCCGCATCCGCCAGTGCGTGATGGTGGTTCTCCAGATGGTAGCCGCAGGCTTCGGCAACGACGTGCAGCTGGTGGTTGGGCAAGCGTTTCCCGAAATGTCTACGGGCCGCAACGCAAGTGCAATGGAACTCGTAATCAGGATAGTCCATCAGGTAAGTGCGGAAGACGGCCTTCAGACAACTCTCGTCAAATGAACTGTTGTGCGCCACAAGGGGCAGACCCTCAATCAACGGTTCGATCTGCGCCCACACCTTGGGGAAGATGGGGGCGTCGTCCGTGTCCTCGTGACAAAGGCCATGGACCTGCGAACACCAGTAATTGTAATAGTTGGGCTCTGGCTGAATAAGGGAGTAGAACGAGTCCACGAACTCACCATCCCGCACGATGACGATGCCGACGGAGCACACGGAAGAGCGCTCATTGTTGGCCGTCTCAAAATCTATTGCTGCAAAGTCTTTCATTTCTTTCTTTTATATTTATCCCACATCCTTTTTATCTTTTCTCCTATATCATTGCGAAACCATTGAGGCTCAATCACTTCCACATCTTCCCCATTCTTCAACAACTCTTGCTGGAAATCAAGCTCGGGACGGAGGAAGAAGGTGAAGATACTGTATTCTTCATTGCTTTCCACCTCCTCTTGCGATTCATGTATCTTCAGGCTACGTATGTAATTGGCTTGACTCGCCGACACCTTTATCTTGACTATCTGTTTCTCCTCATGAGGGTTGGTAATAATACCGTAACTACCATCAAAGTATTCATTCGCATCCCAATCTTTTGGCAACTCAAATGTCTCGTCCTTCACATTCAATTCTTGAATACGATCCAATGCATATATCCTTGGCTCATCATGATAGGTTCCCTGTGCCACCATATACCATCGTTGACGGAATAACTTCACGCAATAGGGGTGCACATCATAGTTTCCCTCTTTGTCTTTCCAGAAACTATGATAGGTCATGTTGAGCACACGGTTCTCCTTCATGGCCTCGATGATGGTTTGCAGGTATGCCTGTCCGGAGGGTACGTACTCCAGCAAGATACGGTCCTTGACGCTTTGGCTGCCGAGCAAGGTGTTGCTGACGCAGAACGTGTTGATGATCCACGAACGCAGTCCGCCGTTATTGAGGTCATCACTGTTCTCTATGTAGTAGCGATACTCATCACAACGCTCGTTCTCAATATTGATATCAAACATTTCCTCAATAGCAGTGCGCCAGTTCTCGAAGGTGCGCTTAGGAAGATCGGTTCCTCCGCTGAGGTCCTCGTTTTCCTTCCACTTCTTGTTCAGATCGTCAAAGGAAATCTTTTGATTGCGGTTGATAGTGTCTACCAACCAGACATACTTTCTAATTAGATTTGGTCCTTTCCCTGCCATATCGAATGATTTTTTTGCAAATATAAGAAAGGGGTGTGCCAAATCGTGGCATAGGAGTGGATTTTTTATGGGAGGGCCAGGGAATTTCGATTGAAACATTATGGATTGGCAGGTTGATGGTTTAACGAGTTGAATCGAGCGAGCATCAGGAGCTCCTCTCCCCTATCCTCCATAATCTTGAAACCTGCCTTTTGATACATGCGGAGCGCATAGTTCTCCTTCTGCACCGACAACGATACTTGCGCATAGCCTTTCTGACGGAGCAGCTCCATCATCTGGTGCAGCAGTTGTGTACCAATGCCTTGTCCACGATAGTCCGGATAGAGTGAGATGGCCAGCGAAGGGGTCTGGTTGTCCACATGGCCATAATCGTCCATCACCCGCACCCACACGGCGCCGACGATCTTGCCGTCACACTCCGCCACCAGGCAATGGTCGTGAGGAGACTTCCCGAAACCACGCACATAGAGCTGCAGATCCTCCTGCTCGATGATGGAACGTGGCGGTGGCACCACACCTTGAGGGATAAAGATGGCTTCGTAGAGGAAATCGTCCAACACGGGGATCTCTTCTTTCTGTATTTTTCGGATATGAGTCATCAAAAGTTTCGCTTACGTTTACAATCCATCAAAATTACGCATCATCTACCGCAAAACCAAGGGAAACAAGAGGGAAACGCATGATCCGATTAAAATATGGGCAAGGATTTATTTAGTCCCTAATTGCAACACACATCATAAACTTTATTATTTTTGTATAAAGCAAAAAATAACGAAGTCATGAGGAAACATATCGCCCAACAAATTCTTTTAGCATCTTTTATCATGGTTTGCAATAGTCTTTCGGCAGCCAATCACCACGACGAGGTTTTCAAATACATTCATGCGAAAGATACCATTAAAGCTAGAAACGAGCTTTTGGTTTGGGAAAAAGAGGAACCCAAGTCGGCCGACCTCTATGCCGCATGGTTCAACTACTACTATTGGGTCGGGGAGACCGAACATATCGGAACCGCCACCACCTTGCCGGAGGGAGTTGACGATTACATGCCACTTACCGATTCGACCGGAGCCATAACCGGATATGTCTATCCCGTCAAAACCTACTGCAAAGACTCCATAGAAATAGCCTTCCAGATGATAGACAAAGGATTGTCATATAACCCCAAACGATTGGATCTGCATTTCGGACGCATACACGTGATGCTAGAATTGTCTGACAAGCAAATGACCAATTCATGTGGCAATTCGGAGAAGGAACCCTGGGCGGAAAAACCTACAGTCGACAAGGTGACAGACTATTTGTGCAAACTTATCGACGAGAAAGACCATAACAGCTGGCTATGGACTAACGACAAGAAAATCGAAGAGAGCGAGGATGTCTTCTACGAAAGCATGCAATCCTATTTCGCTGATATAGTATCAGCTGGCGAGATGGAAGCGGCCGAGAAACTGGTGGACAAACTGCTCACTAAAAAGCAGACGTTGAAGTTCCGGAACGACAAGGGGTACTTGTTGGCGAGGAAAAAGGAGTACGACAAAGCGATAGAATGTTTCACTGGCATACACAAGGACTATCCTGACGATGTGACCGTCATCGCTAACATCGCCTCATGTTACGAGAAGAAAGGCGACACGAAAAAAGCCATCAAATACTACGAGAAGATGGCTAAAAGCGGAGACGAGGAAACGAAAGCCATGGCGGAAGAAGCCATCAAGGAGCTGAAGAAGAAAAAATAGCCTCAACATACCCCAACGGAGCTATCACTTCGGAACCCAATACACATTACATTTCCACTAAATTGCAAAAACACAGAAATGGCGAAACAAGAGTACATACAAGCGAACAAGCAATGGCTTGAGGAGAAGGCGAAAGAAGCGGGCATCAAGGCGTTGCCCAAGGGGGTCTACTACAAAGTGCTGAGCGAAGGCGACCAGGCAAGTGCGAAACCGACGGTCCGCAGCGTCATCACCGCCCACTACACGGGGAAGACCATCGACGGTAAAGAGTTCGACAGCAGCCGTGGCGGCGTACCTTTGGCTTGCAGGCTTTGCGACCTGATCGAGGGTTGGATCATCGCCATGCAAGAGATGCACATAGGCGATAAATGGGAGCTCTACATCCCCGCCGAAATGGGTTACGGCAAGTTCTCCCAGCCAGGCATTCCGGGCGGTTCGACACTAATCTTCGAGGTGGAACTGTTGGGGATCGCCTGATAGCGGTTCTAAAATTCCAGGGAATATATTATCCATCAGTGGAGCAACTCACAGATAGGGTCTTCCCGTATGATCTTGGGTGCGGACTTCCCCGCCAGCACCAGCACTTTCTTTCCGTTGCGGTAGATGTGGAGCTGGCGTGAACGGACCACAGCCGTCAGTTCGGGGTCTGCCTGCATGGCCTGCCAAAGGGAGTGATAGACACCCTCCTCCTCGAATAGTTTCTTCTGCAGGTGCGAGCACATATTGGTGGTGTCGACGGTCAGCATATCTCAAATAGTTTTCAGGTCCATAGGCTAGTGATGAACATCGGACTGGCATCGTCCGCCTTTTTGAAGCCGCACGCCCCGTAGAAGTCCAACTCCTCGTTGTAGGCGACAACAACAATGCGCAGGTAATCCTTGTAGTGTTCCTTCATCATCTCCACCAAGCGTCGTCCGATGCCCTGGTCTTGGTGTGTCGGACGAACAAGCAGGTAGTGGACATAGGCCGTCATGACACCATCGTCCATCGCGCAGATCAGTCCCACGAGTTGGTCACCATCCCATGCGGTATAGACCGTTTCGAAGTTGCGCATGGCGACCACCAGTTTCTCCGGATAATGGCCGGAAGACCATTCGACGGAAAGGAACAAAGACTCCAAGTCTTCCTTCCTAAATTCATGTATATCTTTATATTCCAACATCTTATCAATCTTTAAATTCCTCCAACGCCCCCGTTTCCGAATCGATGACGAAGCCCCTGACCACAATATCCTTCGGCACGAGCGGGTGGGTCTTGATGGTCTCCACCGTCCTGCGGACAGAGGTTGGCGTATCCTTGAAGCCCTCCAGCCAAGTGTTGAGATCGATGCCGCACTTGCGGATGGTGTCGAGCGTCTGGTCGGTCACGCCACGGGCAATCATCTCATGGTGGAAATGGTCGTAGCTCATGTGGCAAGCCCCGCAATGGGAGTGCGCCACCACCATGATCTCCTCCACACCCAACTCATAGATGGAGACGATCAGGCTACGCATGGCCGAGTCGAAAGGCGAGATGACCAAGCCCCCCGCATTCTTGATGATTTTAGCGTCACCGTTCTTCAGACCGAGCGCCGCAGGAAGAAGCTCGGTCAAACGGGTGTCCATACATGATAGCACAGCCAGTTTCTTGTCAGGGTATTTGTCCGTCACATACTTCTCATACCCCTTCTCAGCCACGAAAGTCTTGTTGTAATCAATGATTTGGTCTATCATAACAGCCTCCGATTTTATGATTAACGGTTAATATTCGGTTCCTCGCTGTAATTGTGTTCCACCACGACAGCCACCCGCACGCCAGGCACCAACGGTTCAATTTCGGCAGCGAGCTGACGACTCAGCGCATCGTCATCGTGGACGGTATAGTCAGGGATGACATCGACGGAGAGGAAGTTATCGCACTCCGAGTAATAGAGTCCGTGCACCTGAATGATCTCCTTATGGGAGGCGAGGATATGCAACACCTTCGACTGCAGCTCAGACTGCTTGTTTTCGCCCGTAGCGATGGCATAGATACCGACGGTCATGATGATGCCGTGCCGCTCGTGCATCAGCATGGAGATCTTGCGTGTCAGGCCATGGATATCATGGGCGGACATTGTATCATAGACGTTGACGTGCATCGAACCAATCTTCACGTCCGGTCCGTAGTTATGCAGGATAAGGTCGAACACCCCGTGCACGCCCTCGATCGAAGAGACCTCCTCCTTGATCTGATCGGTGAGCTCCGCCGGGATGCTCTTGCCCAAGAGCTCATTGACGGGCGAGGCAAGCATCTCAACACCCGCCTTGATGATGACTGCGGAGATCAGGGCACCTAAGATACCGTCGAGCGACACGTTCCACAGCAGCATGACACCCGCCGAGATGAGCGTCGCCAGCGTGATGACCGCATCGAACAGCGCATCCGAGCCAGAAGCGATCAGTGCGTCACTCTTCAGTTGCTCGCCCTTGCGCTTCACATACTGTCCCAACACCAGTTTCACCACGATGGCCACCACAATGATCACCAGCGTACCCTTCGTATAGCTAGGTTCCGTAGGGTCGAAGATCTTCTTGACCGACTCGATGAGCGAAGTGATACCCGCCGAGAGCACGATGACCGCGATGATGATGGCGCTGAAATACTCTATGCGCCCAAAGCCGAAGGGATGTTGGCGGTCGGCCGGACGTTGCGAGAGCTTCGTGCCGACGATAGTGATGACGCTCGACAGCGCATCGCTCAAGTTATTGACTGCGTCCATCACGATAGCCACGCTACTGGAGAGAATACCCACGACAGCCTTGAAAGCCGCTAATAACACGTTGGTGACAATACCCACCCAACTGGTACGAATGATTTGAGAACTACGATCCATATCCACTTATAAACTATACAATCTCTTCCACATCGACCTCCGTGAACCTCGCGAACTTGCGGCCGTCACGGACAATAGAATCAAAGAACATGTTTTCGGGACGCACCCAATACTTGCCATCACCAGACATGGACTGATAGACGACCATGCGCTCCTCGGTCTCGGAATCGAAAGCCGAGAGTATGTAACGATAATATCCACCGTTGAAATGCTGGAAGTAGCGCATATGGTCTTGCGGCGCAGGATACTGCAACAACAGCTTCTCCGCCAGAGGCACGTACCAGGTGGAGACCTCCTCCGCCGTCGGGGTATGAGCGCCCGGGAAGTGGAAAGCGTGGTTGTAGTGCTCCTGGAAGAGCGGTTCGAAGTGCGCCACCTTATCCTGCTCGCCGAAAATTCCCCAGACACGCTCCTTGTAGTAAGGGTTGCAATGGTTGAACTGCACTGCTTCCCACTCGGCGAATACGGCGATCAGCTCCTCGTCGATGATGAACTTCTGGTTGCCGTCCTTTCGGGGCGACTTATACTCATGTTCGCCAAGACGCAGTTTCAGAAACTCCGTCATCTGGAAGTGCGGGTTACCCAGTAGCGCCGGTATGCCCACGACGGGTGCCAGCATCTGCGCATAGAAAGCGCCGCAACTATTGCCCACCAAGAGGTCAGGCCTCTCCCGGTCAATGATCTCCCTGATCTGCATCATCGCCGCATGGGGGTACCTAGGGAGGTCAGGCGAGATCACCTGCGCCTTTTCCGCAAACGCCTCCTGCAGAGCCAAGGCAGGAACGCACTGGCCACTCGCGAAGAATCCGTGAAGAAATAGAATCTTTTTCATATCCACTCAAAATTATCCTTACCGGCACCCAGTTCGAAGTGATACTTGGCGATGCCCAAGTCCATCCGTGTGTAGCCGATCAGGGAGAAGCCCCTCTTGGCGCATACCAGATGGCGCCCCTCCTGTTGGCCGACATACTCGAACGAGAACTTCTGTTGGTTGACCGCCGTAGGAGCGAGCAGCGCCGCCTCGACACCCGCCCTAAACCAGGAAGGAGTACTCTCGCTGACATTGCTCACCTGGTCCACCCGTTTGATCTTATGGGCGACGCCCTGCGTCTCACCATAGCCGATGGAGATGTAACAAGCGATCCTTTCACCCTCATCGAGCACATACGTACCAGGCACTTTAGAGTAGCTGAGGCCCACCCAACAGGTATTCAGACCCAGCATCTGGGCCAAGAGCACCAAGCGCTCACCGTAGTAGCCCACCCGTTCGTCGAGGTCATCCGACTTAGGGCCCGCCATCACGAGGTAGTTGGACACATGGCGGAACTTACCGTACTTGGCCATGGTACCCAGGAAAGCCTTCGGTTCGTTCAGGATCAGCTGAATGTGCAGTTGGTTCTCGCGGTTGATGGCAGCGATCTCCTCTTCCAACGTCTTGACCACCTCCTCCGACAGAGGCAGTTCCTTGTAAGCCCTTACGCTGTGACGGGCCTTGATAGCTTCATATACATCTTTCGTCATATCCATAACATGGTGTCTCGATAATTCAATGCAATATACGGATTATTTTCAAAAGACAACCTAATGAACATTAATATTCTGAGATCAAACTTATTCAATTTTTCAAATTTGTCGATTAGAAGATTATATCCTAAATTTGCACAAAACGATCAAGAGGAAATATGATGGCAAAATCTTAAATCGAAAGCCCCCAATATTAATCGCACAACTACCATGTCAAATAATTGGACAAGAGAAGAAACCATTGTCGCTTTGAATGTATATTGTAAAATACCATTCAAGAATAGTAGTGCGCATCACCCTTTGATTAAAGAATACGCCCAAATTATCGGAAGAACACCAGCCGCATTAAACCTAAAAATCGGAAACCTAGGGAGTTTTGACCCAATTCTGAAAGAGAAAGGCATAGTTGGGTTAGTCCACTCCAGTAAAATGGATGAGATGGTGTGGAATGAGTTTTTTGAGAACCCTGAAAAATTAGCATACGAAAGCGAAAAAATCATTGCGGAGCTCCGCCATCAAACAATAGAGGAATCGACAAAAGTAGACTTATCAGATTTGCCAGAAGGGAAAGAACGAACAACTATTACACGGCAACGTATAAATCAGCAGTTCTTTCACGATGTAGTGCTATGTTCCTACGACAATCGTTGCTGCATCACAGGCATAAGCCATCGTCAATTACTTGAAGCATGTCACATCTCATCATGGGTTGAGGATGTCAAGAACCGTACAAACCCTAAAAATGGGCTATGCATGAATCCACTTTTTCACAAAGCCTTTGATAAATTTCTTTTCACGGTCACACCCCAATACACTATTGAAATCTCAGAAGAGATGATTGATGGAGCGGAAGAAACATTCCGCAAATACCTCGTACAACTAAATGGCAAAGCAATATTGATGCCTGAAAAATTCTCTCCCGACAAAAACTTATTACTTGCACACTATGAACAATATCGCACAAAAAGATAACATGCATAACATGTTTTGGAGATTCATAGAATCCTATTTGCCGAACTACAGCTCAAGAGATGATGTTTTATGGGATGATATTCTTACAAGATTTCTAGAGGACGATAATGTATGCGAGGAAGACATGGCATGGATTTCTAAAGAATTCAATTGCGACAAGAAGCTAGTAAAAGAAGAGCTTATTCGGATGGAAACATGCTTTGCCCAAGAAGCTTTGGTCGCCTTCTTTCAAACGCACTCATATTTACCTGAGAATTAAGACAATAACATATTTTACCAAAATTTTTTAGCCCCAAAAGTCCGAAAATACGGAAATGTTTTTGTTAATTTCGTCCGAAAATACCGAAATGTTTGCTTGTACACAGACATTCACGGCAACATTATCCTCTATAAAAACTGCGCCATATACACAGGCAGCAGCAACGTCTCCATGTCCTTCTTCAGGTCTTTGGTATAGACAAGATATCGGTTACCTATGAGATGCGAGAACTTTTCACAGAACGCATCGAGCGACTTATGCGAGTTATAACCAGACGACTTCACCTCGATAGGATATAACTTTGAACCTCTGGAAAGCAGAAAATCCACCTCGTAATAATGTGTGGCATCCTTTTCCCATGTATAGTAGAAAAGCTTGTTCCCCGATGTGGCAAGCGTCTGTGCCACCATGTTTTCATAGATATAACCGAGGTTCGTACTGAGTTTGTCATTCAACAGTTTTTGGTAAATAACATTCTCGGTATGGTCTTTGTCCCAAAAGGCGAGGGTGACAAACAAACCCGTATCAGCACAGAAAATCTTGTACTTAGAAATATCCTTCGTGAGCGACATACCCACATTCGGGTCGTTGGAATGGTACGAGAAGAGGGTTGTCTTGCTATCTTCCAGGTCTTTCAGGAGTTCCGCCAACTTATCATCATTCACATTGCCAAGCACGGAGAACGGTCTGTAACGATTACTCGTTTGACTCAATTGAGAGGGAATTCCCATAAAGAGAGTTTCCAAACGCCCTGTAGGGTCAAGTTTCTGGAAATCATCCTGATAGATTCTAATAATACCCCTCTTAGCAAGGTCAACCATACTGAAGTTATTGGTTTCCAAGTATGTGTTTACTGCCTGTGGCATACCACCGACAAGCATGTAGAGCCTGAAATCACGCATTTTGTCGCGGTGTGCCTTGTCGAGTGGCAAACGTCTATCGAAGAACGTACGCAACAGAGGTACCGTAGCCTCATCCCCCAAAGCCCAACGGAACTCTTCAAAATCCATCGGATAGAGCGTCACACGCTCTTCCTCGCTAGGAAGCGTGATATTCCTTGTATTTTTCTTAATACTGATAAGTGAACCCGTCTCAATATAATCGTATCGACCATCTTTGACAAGATATTTTATGGCCTGACGAGCAGACGGGCAGTTTTGCACTTCATCGAACACAATGACCGACTTACGCTCTTTCAGCACCACATTGTAGATGGACTGAAGTTGCAAAAAGAGGAAATCCTTGTTCATCAGATTGCTGAACAATGATTTGACCGCTTCCGAGGCCTCGTTGAAATCAATCAAGATGTAGGATTCATATTCGTTTTTAGCGAATTGTTCAACGAGAGTGGATTTGCCCACACGCCTTGCGCCTTCCACCAAGATGGCCGTCTTTCCGTTCTGAATGCGCTTCCACTCAAGCAGTCTATTGTACAATTTCCGTTTGAAGACTCGTTCCATACTGTTATCGTATTGATTATGAGCGCAAAAATAGGCTAATATTTTATTTTACCAAAATTTTTTAGCCCAATTCGTACGAAAATACGGAAATGTTTTTGCCAATTTCGTACGAAAATACGGAAATGTTTTTGCCCAATTCGTACGAAAATACGGAAATGTTTGTCCTAGCGCATAAAAAAAGAGGAGATGTTGGTCTCCTCTTAATCCATCACACTGTCAGCAGTTTCGTCACCTCCGCCGGGTTGAGCGCCCACTCGTAGGTGTAGGTTTCGTCGGCCTCGTCGGCACGCTCCACCCGTTCGAGGTGTTGCGCCTCCGCCATGATGTCGAGGAGCTGGCCCACCGTGATTTTGTTCTCCAGCCTATGGAGCAACGCCTCGATGGAGGCACTGTCCGCTCCCCGCAACGTCTGCGCCGTGAAAGGCATCTCAAGCCAGATGATCTCACGCTTCGCCACATCCAGCACACCGAAAACCAATCCCTTGGTGAGGTTCCCCTCGCTGATGCGCACCATGTGCTGCACGCACGACGGGTCGTAGGCCACACCTGTCTCCTCCGACACCTTCATCTTGTAGGCGGAATCCATCCAACCCACCATGAGGTTTGGCGAGAGCGTACCCGAGGAGTAGGCGTTGCAAGTGAAGGTCACGTACGTGGCGCCGGCAGCCTCCAACTCAGGGAGGGAGAGCTCGATGTACTCGGCCGTACCCATCTCGCCTTTTGGCACCCAACGGATGTCGCCCGAGTGTTTCGCCCCCACGCAGGTCAGGCTGTAGTAGGCGCACTCAGCGATTTGGTTGTTCGGCAAGGCGACACGGCAGCTCAAGTCCATGTCGATCGGGCGGCAACCGAGACCTTTTCCCCAGTGGAGGAAGAGTCGCACCGCATCGCCCGACACCGGGAAGCGCGTACCCATCAATGCGCAGGAGGCGTCCTGGATGGTGGCGGAACGGTCGCCCACGCTCACAGGGATATTATAGAGCGAAGGATCGATATAGATGCGCTTCGCCTCACACGGTTGCGCCGCGAAACGTTTGTTCATGGAACGTTGGTAGAGTGTTTTGATCGCCTCCATCATTCCTTGGAGGGTCTCCTCGTCGTAGAGCACCAGCAGTTTATTCGGTTCAATCGTTTTGACGCCCCCTGTGATAGGGCGAGCCAGGCGCTCCGCCTTCGGGTCGAAGTAGGTCTCCGCCGCATTGCAGAGCGAGAGCAGCAAGCGGGCAGGCATACGATCCTCAACCTCCGAGAAGGCCGCCAGCGTCTTGTCTGTACCGAAGCGCAACATAGAAGCGAAGAGGCAACGGGCAAAGAGTCCCGGACGCTCCCTCAGCAGCGCCAGCGTGGCCTCCGCATCATTCGCGGAACGAGCCTTGTCGACACGCCCCTGCCATGTGGAATAGTCTTGTTTATAGAAGACATCGAGGATCTCCGCCAAGCGGTCGAAGCCCTTCTTGCGGGAGTATTCGCCCAAACGGAGCGCACGGATCATGCGCACCCACATGCCACGCTTCGGGTTCATGTTCTCGGCCGACTGGGCAGCCGTCATCGGGATATCGTTCAGCCACTTCGCCACACGCAGGCAAGCCTTACGATCGTACTTCAGCATCAGCTTACGCTTCATGTCAATGGCCGCGTCCTGGCTTCTGTCGAGCGGTCCCCACAGGTGGAAGTACAACTTGCTGGCGTGGGCCACAAGCGTCTTCGGCTCGATGATCTGCGCGAAGCCCGTCTTCTCGAACCAGAGGTAGCGGAGGATGTCGGTCGGAGTCTTCAGGAAGCGCATCGCCTCGTCAGCCCTACCCTGCTCCACCAGCATCCTGATGACGAGCATGGCGGTCTCCTTCATCGTCACCTCGACATCGTCAGGCAGCGGGAAGAGCCTCAACAACTGGCTCAACGAATCCTGCTGCGTACCATCCAACGGTGTGGCGGACGTCAGGAGCGAGCGGAACACATACACCATATCCTCCATCGTGAAGAGGCGCAGTTCCTTCAGTTTGCTACCCTGCCCCTTGTAGACAAAGTCGGACGTTTCGAAAGGCTTGCCGCAGAAAGGGCATCCGTTATAGCGTTCCAGGGGGAAAGTACCCTCCGGGATCAGGTGACCGCAAGGCAATGTAGTGCCTTTGAAACCAGCCTTCTTGCCAAAGATATTAGCGACCCACGTGATGAGATGATCGGCCAAGGATTCACCCGTAGGCACATCCCAGCCCTTGACGAGCGGTGTCCAGTTGAGGTCCACACCCATCACCTCATTGATGCACGAAGTGATCTCCGCGAGGCGATCCACAGGGACATTGTTCAACGCATGGAGCAACTCCTCGCTGACGCAGTAACCATTCTCCTGCAAGCGGCGGACGAGCGCCAAGACGGGAGCGGTCGCCTCCGACTGCAGGTTGATATCCGCACGGTTCACATCCAGGAACACCGCCTTGTAGCGCAAGGCCACTTCTGTTAAAACATTGTTATCCATAACATTAAAATTTTAAAAGGTAATGGGTCAGCAGAGAAACTACAATTCGGATTTGAAGTATGCTGACCTTGACCTTGTTATAAAAAGCGCACCGCGAGCAGGAATCGAACCTGCGACACATAGTAGAAATAGAAGTATATGATGATTGATCCTTTGGAAGGGAATGACATCACGGGGTGAAGAAGGGCTTCACACAACCGTTATACGATGATTAATCCTTCGGGAGGAAATGACATCACAAATAAAACTATTGCTCTACCAACTGAGCTATCGCGGTATAAAAGAGAGGTAATCGAACAACTGATGGAGCCTCTTTAGCAAAGTGTTACAGAAGCAAGTTGCTCTTGACCTTTTCCTTATTGAGCGGCGGGTTGGATTCGAACCAACAGTAACCATTAGGAGTAAGCATACGTTTAGGCCTTGGAAGAGGCAATTACAAAGCTTACCGCCGCATAAAAAAAGACGGAAATCACGGTTCTGCCCTGTTTGAGCCCCGAAGGTCTCATACTAATAGAAGTAAGAACCATTTAGTCCGTCTTATGAACGTAAAAATACATACATTTTGTTTAATCACGAAATAATGACGGAAAAATCGTGAATGTATTTTAAAACATCAATCGGACCACAAATCGGGGGCGGGTTCCGTAGAGACGCAAAATATTGCGTCTGTACAATCGACATCGTGATGCCGGGGCGGGGTACGTAGAGACGTAAAATATTGCGTCTGTACAATCACCCCTTGATCACCGCCACCGGCAACAATTTTGTTTTCACCCTGACCAGATCCGCCTCGTTGGCGATGACCGTATCGATGTCCTTGTAGGCACCCGAGGCCTCCTGCATATCATCTTGGGAGCGGATGGCGTGGACGATCCCCTTCGCCTCCAGCATCTCCACCTCCTGTCGCATATCCAGCGTATCGATGGCCATCTTGCGCGACATGACGCGACCCGCACCGTGCGAGCAGGAGCAGAACGAGTCAGGGTTGCCAAGGCCTTCGACGATATACGAAGCCGTACCCTGCGAGCCCGGGATGATACCGACGACACCCTCTCGGGCAAGCGTGGCGCCCTTGCGGTGCACGATGACGTCCGACCCGAAGTGGTTCTCGACGGCGGCGTAGTTGTGGGCGATGTTGATCATCGGTTCGAACTCGATACCCTTGAGCGCATCCGCAAGGATCTCCTCAATGCGCTCCATCATCAGTCTACGGTTGCACAAAGCGAAGTCGATGCAATACTTCATCTCCTCCCAGTACATACCGAACTCCTTGCATCCACGGGCCAGGAAAGGCAGACGCAGCTCAGGGGCGACGCTGGAGTACCAACGTTCGTTCAGGGAAGCAGCCAGCTTATTGTAGAAATCGCCCACCTGCTTTCCCAGGTTACGCGAACCCGAGTGGATCATGATCCAAAGCGTATCCTCCTCATCCTTCTGCAGCTCGATGAAGTGGTTACCACCTCCCAACGTACCCACCTCGTGCCGGATGGAGTGCTGGCGACGGTTCACCACCTCCAGCTTATCCAGGTCATAACCTTGAGGCAGGTACTGCTCGTCTTGAGGCTCCTTGTGGTGGTCCATACCCAAAGGAATACGTTTCCGGATTCCTCGCATAATCTGCTTACGGAGCACCTCCATAGGGATGTCGCCCACCTTCCAATTGGTCTTCACGGCGCACATTCCGCAACCGATATCAACGCCCACCGCATTAGGGATGACAACATCCTTGCAGGCGAGCACCCCACCGATCGGCATACCCATACCAGCGTGCACGTCAGGCATGATGGCCAGGTGGTGGAAGAGGAACGGAAGGGTGGTCAGGTTCTCAATCTGACGCATGGCCGACTCCTCCACATCGTCGGTCCAAATCTTAACCAAACGGTTGTTAATCGTTTTTATTACCATCGTTATCAATCTATTAAATTACACTTTTCTTCTTGTGGCACCCCACCCGACAACCCGAATGGAAGATTCACGATGCAAAGTAAGAATGTCACTACGCAATCTATTTGCGTAGCTGAAAAAATTTTTACATTCGAACGGATTTTTTTCTGCAGAAAAGGTTATATTAGCATAATTGTCACCGTAGAGACGCAAAATATTGCGTCTGTACAATCGACACCGTGATGCCGGGGCGGGGGACGTAGAGACGCAAAATATTGCGTCTGTACAATTGGAAACGTGGTAACGTGTATTCACGTAAACCGACCCCGAAACAGATTCAAATATCCCACGAAATGAATTATAGACCCATCAGATATTAATAAAAAATATGCCAGCCAACAAGAATGCGTTGATACGCTACAAGACCATAGACAACTGTCTACGCAACCCCTATCGGCGTTGGACGCTCGAGGATTTAGTCGAGGCCTGCTCCGACGCGCTCTACGAGATGGAGGGGATCAGCAAAGGGGTTTCCGTGCGCACCGTACAGAGCGACATCCAGATAATGCGCTCCGACAAGCTAGGGTACAATGCGCCCATCGAGGTGTACGACCACAAGTACTACCGTTACGCGGAGGAGGATTATTCCATCATGAACATGCCCATGTCGCAAAACGACTACGATGTCATGCAGGAGGCGGTAGACATGCTAAGGCAGTTGGAGGGCTTTGAGCAGTTCTCCGAGATGTCGGACGTGGTGAGTCGTCTGCAGGACAAGCTCTCCATCACGCGCAACAACAGGAAACCCATCATCCACTTCGACAGCGTGCCCGACCTGAAGGGCATCCGTCTGCTCACGCCACTTTACAACTATATCAGCAATAAGCAGACCTTGCGGATCATGTACCAATCGTTCTCCGCTAGGGAGCCTGTCGAGTACATACTCTGCCCCTATCTGCTGAAGGAGTTCCGCAACCGTTGGTTCCTGTTCGGTTCGAAGGCGACCAACCTCCAGCTATACAACCTAGCGCTGGACCGCATCGTAAGCGTCGAGCCTTCGGATGCGCCTTTCCGGGAGAATCCGGACTTCGACCCGGAGCACTTTTTCGACGATGTGATAGGTGTGAGTAAAAACATCAACAACACGCCCAGAAAAATCATCTTCTGGGCGAACCGTGAGCAAAGCAAATATATCAAGACAAAGCCTATCCACTCCTCTCAGAAGATTATCCAAGAGAACAAGGAGGATGGCAGCTGCACCTTCAGCATCAATGTGGTGATCAATTTCGAGATGTACTCCGTCTTCATGTCGTACGGACCGGGCATTCAGATTCTTCGGCCACGGAATGCCAGAGAATACATGCGGGACAAATTGAAGCAAGCGGCGAGCATGTATGAGAAGGAGATGAAAGACCCCGAAGAGGGAATTTGTCATTTCAGCGGTATAGCCGGCCAACCATAATCCAAGACATAGGAGACTGGGATGTTTTGTTTCCGCACATACTCCGTAAGAACCTCCAACCTACGTTGTTCACGTTTCTGTTCATTGCTATGGAAATCGTGGAAAGCCTCGTACTTATCCCCGAAGATCTGTTGGGCGCTCTTCAGATTGTCTGAACCGTCAGCCACCTGGTCGAAAGAGGCCACCTCGAAGCCAGTGTCGGTTTGTCGGATATGCAGCAAACCAGCGTGGTTTCCGCCCGACACCGTCTTCAGCGTATCGCCCGACCGATTGTAGTTGAACACCCAGAAATCGCCCCACACCAAGATGTTCTCCGCGTCACGCTCGTCAACCGAGACGATCTTATGGAAAGGCACGCAATACTCCGCCTCGGCATACTGTTTGCCGATTTCATTCACGAAGTAACGTTCAATGGCGGGGAAATAATTCGTCTCTATCTCCACGGCTACGGTATCACAGACGCTCGGCTCCACCACGCTCGTCGGTTCAGCGGATTTAGGTTGGCAACTCATCAACTGCGCGCAGCACCAAAGCAGGGCCGCCAGCTCCATCAAGACCATGACGCTCACCGCAGGGGAATCCTTCCTTTCAATTGGTTTCACATTCTGTTCCATGTATTATGATTTAAGGTTAAAACATCCACTCTCAATCCACTGCAAGTTTGGCAACCGCACCCATTCGACGGTTTCGTTGGGAACTCACAGATTTACTTATCACATCGCACAGCCATTCTACTCGATGTACTTTCCCGTGTCACTCATAAACCTAAAATACGTTGCTTAAAATCCGACAGAAACGATTTTGGGTCATCATCTAACATCCATCGAATATGTAAAGATAATAATAACGGACGATATAACCGCAAATACCATAAAAAATTTTAACGTATATCGCCCGTTATATTATTTTATCAAGGCTTTCCTCTAATGATTAACTGAAAAAGCATCACAGTTCCCCCTTGAATCTCTTCACCGGATTGCCACGTTTCAACAAATTGTGATTCATCCAAATGACACGGTCCTGCTCCGCCTTCTTCTCATCTTCCATCTCCATGAGTTTCAACAGAAGACGATCATGTGCCAAGCGCCTGTTTTTGTGTTGGTTACGTTCATCCTCGCCCATGGCCGAAACGCCTGTGGGCAGATGAATCGCCTTCACGGCCGAATCCGTCGTGTTGAGGTGTTGTCCACCCGCCTTCTTGCTGGAGCGAGTGGTCTCATATACGATGTCCGAGTCCTTGACATGGGCAGGCTGTCGCAGATCGAAGGCATGGACACCCACGAACCAATTCTTCCGCTCATGATGGGGACGGAATGGATTCTGCGTGCTTACCCATTGCACACTGCCCTCCCACTCGGCGGCAAACGAATCAACGTTCTCACCTTCTAGCGATAGAACCACCGAATAGAGGCATCCGTCGCATGCGCACTCTTCACGGTCGACGACCTCCGCTTTCAAGCCTTTGGCATTGGCGTCGGCGACCAGTTTCTTCATCACGAGCACCACCACCCGGCAGCACTCCACGGGACCCCGTCCCGATGTAACTTGTATATATCTTCCCATTGTTTTTTTTTATCAGTTATTCCTCTTCCGCCATTCTTACCACACGAGGGATGACGGTTCCCTCAATCCTCACCAGCTCTTGCTGAGAGGCCATCACATGATCGATATCCTTATAGGCGAGCGGCGCCTCCTCCGTGGAACCACCAATCAATGTGACGTTCCGTTCCGCCAGATACTTACGCAAGGCGTGGCGGCTGAACGTGTTACGGGCCTCCTGCCGTGACATTGCCCGACCAGCCCCATGCGAAGCGGAGCAGAGCGAGTCGGCATGAGCGAGACCGCTCACAAGATACCCGGGCGAGGCCATACTGCCAGGGATCAGTCCCAGTTCACCGAGATGAGCAGGCGTCGCACCTTTACGGTGCACAATCACCTCACGTCCACCGCAAAGGATCTCTTTCCATGCGAAGTTATGATGGTTGCTCACGCTCGCCAAAGGTCTCAAACCCAGCGCCTCCATCACATTGCCATGGATGCGTTCGTGGTTAGCCTCCGAATATTCGCCAGCGATTGTCATGCACCGCCAATACTCCTCACCCGCCTCCGTTTTCAGATCGAGCCAAGCAAACGCACCCGCCTCAACGGGCAGTCTGCATGTGGATTTCGCGATGGAGGTGAAATGCTCGGCGATCTTCGCCCCCAACCCTCTGGAGCCAGAGTGGGACAAGAGTCCGACGTAAGAGCCTTGCGGCAAGCCGAGCGCATTACCCCCCTTCAACACCACCTCACAGATGTCGACGAAGTGATTCCCCTTGCCACTGCTACCCAACTGACGGATCGCCTTTTCGCGGAAGCCTTTCAGCAAAGGGATCTCTTTGAACTCCGGCTTGTCAAACACAGGGTGGTATTGCGCAACAGGCATCTGCGCATTGATGCCAAAGGCAGTGTTCCTTTGCAATGCCGACACGCACAGATCATGATGTCTGTCGATGAAGGAGGCGTCCGCATCGAGGAGAGTGAGAGACATTCTGCAGGCTATGTCCAACCCCACCGCATAGGGAATCACGACGCCCTCAGTGGCAAGCACACCTCCGATAGGGAGTCCATATCCGGCATGCCCGTCAGGCATCAAGGCCCCACCGACGGTGACGGGTAGCCTCATGGCCATCTCGATCTGTTGCCGAGCCAAGGGCTCGATCTCCTCCTCCCCGTAAACCCTATAGCCGATGGTTTGAGGAAGAAGATCATATAGATGCACCTCCGGTTCGATCGGGCGGAGGAGATCAATCAGCGGTCTCCACACCGCATTTTGCCTGAACTTCTCAGGCTGGTTCTGTATATCAACCAACGTGGACAGAATCTCTTCGTTCGGCACATGCTTGCAATGACGCGCCACAATCTGCACGATCATGCTTTTCGCCAAATTATCCTTGTATCCAAGTCTGGTCAATTCTTTTGTTTTAATATTGCCCATGATAAAATAAGCTGTTATGAAGCCAATGCCACACACAAGTTTAAAGGCATTGCCATCAACGTAATAAACTAAATGAATTTGGAATGAAGAGTTTAGATGAAAATGACAAAACAAACACTGCTACGACCTTTTTCCAGCCGTAGGCTCCTAAACTCAATGGATGTATAAACTACTTTCTACTCATTTTCTCTACCCTTTCCTAACTTTAAATTTAAAAGGGTTAGACAATATTTTCCGCAAAGGTAATGGTTCTTTTTGAATAGGGGAAGAGAAAACAGAGAAAAAAGTAAATTGTAAATGGTTAAATAGTACAACAGATGTCTATTCTGTTCGGTGTGAAAGAAAATAACATAACCTATCATATACGAGGCATATATACAACCCGTGAACTCGAACCTGAATCAACTACTCAAAAAATTAGAGTAGTTCGACAAGAAGGGAACAGGAAGGTGACACACCAAATTGATTTTTATAATTTAGACATGATAATCTCTGTAGGATACAGTTGTCAAGGATTACTTGACAACTGCCACACAAATTTTTCCCCAACTACGCAAAAAGATTTCGTTCTAATGTTATAAATTTGCACCCGCATTCCAAAAAAGAATGCACCAATAATGAATTAAATCCTATACGGAATGAGACTATTTGCGGACATAACATCAAAGACTTCAGCTCAACGATATCATCGTTTTGAGCGGAAGAGTTATGAGCGCTATTTTTTTAGTCTAACTCGCACAAACGGTATAGGATCACCTCAACACCCGAAGCATAGTTATTTCTTCCCGGCGGAATAGACCGGACAGAGAGCAAGAAACAAGAGATAGTTGGGACATCCTTACCGAAGGAAATCCCAACTATTTTTTTATCACAAAATGAAGAAACAATTATGCCAGCCAATAAGAATGCCTTGATAAGGTACAAAACGATAGACAACTGTTTGAGAAACAGATTCAGAAGATGGACGATCGACGACCTCGTGGACGCATGCAGCGATGCGCTGTACGACATGGAGGGAATCACCAAGGGGGTGTGCACCCGGACCGTGCAGATGGACATCCAGATCATGCGGTCCGACAAACTGGGCTACAACGCCCCGATAGAGGTGTACGACAAGATCTACTACAGATACGCGGACCCAGACTACTCCATCACGGAGATGCCTCTATCCATGGATGACTGCAAGCTCATCAAGGAGGCCATCGCACTCCTCGGGAACAGGGAGAACCCCGACGAGGAGAGGATGCGGAGGGTGCTCGCGAAGGTTCAGAACCGGCTGACCACCATCCTGAACTTCGCATAGATGTGCGCCGCGGAATCTTTTCCCGGCCACTCCGCACGAAAAAAGGAAGGCTCCTTCCCTCGCTTCAACGCTTGGGAAGGAGCCTTTTCCTTCAGAAAGATCATTCCCCAAAAAAGGGAAGTGACAGCACAGGAATTAGGGAGAAAGGCAGGATTCGAACCTGCGACCATCAGAGCCACAATCTGACGCTCTACCCACTGAGCTACATCCTCCATGCAGATGCCCCTAGAGAACCTTAGGCATCGATTCGTTCGGGAGGTAGGACTCGAACCTACGAAGTCGTTAGACGGCGGATTTACAGTCCGTTCTCGTTGCCGCTGGAGCACTCCCGAATATGAGTGGAACCTCGTGGAGTCGAACCACGTTCTCAGGATTTTCAGTCCTGCGCATACACCTTGTCTGCCAAAGTTCCATACCTTGTCACCTCAAACGAGCCATCGATAGCGGAAGCAGAAGGATTCGAACCTCCGGGACCCAAGGAGTCCAACACGTTAGCAGTGTGCCGCTTTCGACCACTCAGCCATACTTCCCTTTCGTTTACGGATACAAAGTAACGAGGGGTGAACGCACTCTTTTTTCGTAGCAAAAAATATTTAACAAAAATTTTTATGGAATTATACAACAAACAGATTATCAATGTATTACGAATACACACTCAGCCATCATATTCCAAACTAATCCATGATGCATTCCTCCTTCCGACAATTATCATCCACCTCCCCTTCAGAAAAATTTGAAACAACACCAACTTACATTATATTTGCATTGCCGAAAGAAAAAACACATCAAACGACAAAAAGCAGAACAATTATCATGATAAAAAACATACTATTCGACCTTGGCGGAGTAATTGTGGACATAGACATGGAGCAACTATCGCGCGGCTTCCGCTCAATCGGCATGTCCAAATGGTTCATGATCTTCCGCAAAAGATCCATCAAGAAGGAGATGTCCCTCTACATGTGCGGCAAAACCAGCACGGCGGACTTCGTGGCGTGGCTGAAACGGCACTGCGGGAAAAACACCACGGACAAGGAGATATGCGACACCTTCAACAGCGTACTCATCACCCTGCCCGACCATATCCTCGGCATGATAGACCAACTGCACGTACAACACCCCACCTACCTGCTCAGCAACATCAACGACCTGCACTACAATGCGGTGCTCGACCGCTGGTTCGGGGGTGAACGGGCTAACATAACGCAACACTTCGACAAGGTGTTCTTCAGCCATGAGATGGGTTTGGAGAAGCCCGACCCTGAGATATTCCGCCAAGTAGCCCAGCAAAGCAATATCCGTCCGGAAGAGACCGTCTTCATCGACGACACACAGGAGAACCTCGACAGCGCCAAACGGCTAGGGTTCCATACGCTCCTGGCGGACAGGGAACGGAAGTGGGAGAAGGAACTGCGTGACCTACTTTCGCGACAAGCCAATTAAACAAACTGAATAATAATCTTTTAACCAAACAATAAATGAAGAACTTTAAACCAGGTCCGTGGATGCTCCCCCTCCCGGTACTGATCATAGGCACCTACGACGCCAACGGCAAGGCCAACGCCATGAACGCTGCCTGGGGAGGTCAATGGGAGGAGAACGAGATCATGATCTGCATGGGCTCCCACGCCACGACAGACAACTTGAACCGCTGCGGAGAGTTCACCGTGGCCTTCGGTACCGAGGAGACCCTGACCGCCTGCGACTACGTGGGTATCGTAAGCGCAAGGAAAGACCCCGACAAGATGAAGAAGACAGGTTGGAAGGAGAGCAAGGCGCCTCACGTGAACGCACCTGTGTTCGACGTCTTCCCCATGACCTTGGAGTGCCGCATCAAAGAGAAGGTCGGTGCGGACGAGAACGGCTACAACATCATCGCAGAGATCGTGAACATCCTCGCAGACGAGAAGTGTCTCGCGGAGGATGGGAAGCCGGACGTCGAGAAGATGCACCTCATCGCCTACGACCCGATCCACAAGGGATATATCCGCCTCGGACAGACCGTCGGCAAAGCCTTCCACGACGGTAAGAACCTTTAACACAAACTTTTATAATCAGACAACAATGTCAGCAAAAAAATTAAACACCTCCATCCAACTGGAGAAGGACCTCTTCAAACAAATCTATAAGTCCATGCAGGGAGATGTCCTGCAAGAAATCATCAAGGCGACCCGCATACCTACCAAGCAGAACTACTGGAAAAACTCGCTGGAAGGCCATAGCATCAAGGTGGACGAAAAACTCCTGAACAAATACTACAACCTCTTCAACGAGGTGAAGAATAAACTGGGCTTCAAGGAGAAGGTGGATTTCTACATCACAGGAAGCTCCGAAGTCAACGCATTCGCCATCATGGCGCAGGAGAAGGACGAAGCGCATATCATCAACATCAACTCCGCCCTGATCCAACTCATGACGGAAGAGGAGCTGAAGTTCGTCATCGGTCATGAGCTCGGGCACCTCATCAACCAGGACGCGCGCCTGCTCAACCTGGTGACTTTCGTCTTCCAGGACGGAGATATCCCCGTGCTGCTCACGCACAAAATCAGGCTGTGGCAACAGCTCGCCGAATTGGTGGCGGACCGCTACGGATACATGGCGGTCGGAAACCTAAATAGCTGCATATCAGCCTTCTTCAAGATGTCTTCCGGACTCGACTTCGACAAGATGGGCATCGACTTCGACTCCTTCATCAAGGAGAACATCAAACGCCTGAACTACTTCAAGGAAGAAGAGGGTCTCAGCTGCGACGACCACCCGATCAACCCGATCCGCGTGGAGGCCATCCACCTCTTCTCCGAGGCGCAAAGCGACAAGGAGTTGACGGAGAAGATGCAGGGACTCATCGAGATACTCATGAAGGTGCGCAGTTCCGAACTGGACAAGAACCTCTCGGTCTTCATCGCCACGGCGGGTCTCATCATCGCCTCCTGCGACGGCTACATCAACCCGAACGAGACCGACCAGATACTGGACAACCTCGCCTCCCTGCAGATATTTCCTATCCAATACATCGAGGAACTCTCCAAGCAGAACATCTCGAAACTATTCGAGGAATCCGTCAAGAACATCTTAGAGATCAACCCTACCCTACGCGACACCATGTTGCTCTACATCATGGGCATCATCATCGCGGACAAACGGTTCGACCCGAAGGAGCTCGACCTCCTCTACAACATCGGAGAAGACCTTCTCGGCTACTCCCGCAAGGAGATCGCCCACTACTTCGCCGCAGCCATTCAAGAGGGCTTCACACCTAGCCACGAAGGGCTGAGATGAGGTATTCTTCTACTTCCTTCAATAACATAATTAAACTTTTTTATGCATTATTTTAGATTGAAATAAATCAAAAAATAAAAAGATTGATAAAAATAAAAAGATTATTTTGCACAACCTACCCTCAAAAGCACTATCTTAGAGCGTTTTTAATAGGGTAAAATCTTCATGGAACCATTTTCCCTTCTGACATGGGCCATGAGGATATAGTATTAACATAAAAATTATTACACCATGAAAAAGAAAGGGTTATTATTAGCAGCTGCAATTGGGGTCTGTGGAACGGTTTGCGCGAACACGAAAGTGGTTTCTATTGAATTCAAAGACCTAACAAAGAAATCATTTGTATTGTCAGAATCACCAAAATTCCAGTACAGGAACGACAGTTTGGTCGTGAACGGAAGCGCTTCAACCGCCTATCCATTCCAGAACGTAAGCAAGTTCTATTTCGAGGATAGCGAGGAGTCTGGAATACCAGCCGTCGCATCAAACGAGGTACGCGTCACCTACTTAGACAACCAAAACATTTTGGTCGAGGGACTGAAGGCAGGTTCGAACGTTGAATTGTTCTCCTTGTTGGGTCAACTGATTGAAAAGAAGAGCACAAAAGATGGCGAAGCGCTTCAATTCAAATTGCCTAACGACAAAGGTGTCTATGTTTTGAAAGTGGACAATCAATCTATCAAAATCGTAAAAAAGTAAAGTCATGAAAAAATATATACTCACAGGCGTGGTGACGCTTTTTTGTGCCATCACAGCCACCGCTACACCCAAAATGTACGTGGATGAAAAAGTAAGCGATGGAATCCAAACTCATATATATGAAGTCTCCGTGATTGATTCCGTTGTCCATCAAACAGTGGACTCCGTTCCGCAAGTGAAGGTCATGATGAGCCGTCACAGTCACGACATCTATCCAGCAAAAAATCTGGACCAGATCTATTTCACCCCTGGCGATAATAAGATCGACACGAAACTCGCCTCTTTCAGCGGTTGCAAGGGGGGAAAGACAAACGGGAACAGCAATGCGCTCTCCCCTCACCACAACGACACCATTGCCATCTACAAATACAATCGCAAGAGTAAGGTGTTGAACTTCAAACTAATATCACTCATTGGTGATTGCTGTGGCGACGGATGGGTCGTAAACGCAGCCACACAGGGCAATACCATTATCCTAAATCCTGTTCAGACCGGTGAAGGGGTATGCAACTGCATTTGCTCGTACGATGTGGAGGTGGATCTATTGAACATAGAGCCTCGTCTATACCACTTCGTGGTGAGGGATGACAAATTCAGCATCGACCTCACAGAAAGCACGGAGGGTATTATCCTGGACGTTCCAAGAGGCCACTACAATAGAAGCAGCGATTGCAAGTACGTCGACGACGGATTCAACGATATCATCCCTCGGGAAGACGCTTTTCCTCCTATCTCCCCAACTGCGCCTAACCAAGACACGGATATTGACATGACAAAGGAGAGTCACGCATTGGTGAAATACATCTTCGAGCCAGAAACCGGAACGGCTTTCATCGTCTCCGTCAATAGAATGTTCAACTGCTGCACCTCAAAAGGTTCCAAGGTGAGTGTTTCAGGCGACACGGTATTCGTCAACTCGCACGAAATCTTCACGAGCGAGGAGGAGATGTGCGATTGCGTTTGCCCGTACGATATCTCAACCACGATAGAGAATCTGAAGCCTAAAAAGTACATCTTCATCGTGGACGGCACGGAGTTCAAAATAGATTTGGAGAAAGACACTGTACTTAGCAACACGATATACGATTTCGAACGTGGATTGTTCGTCAAGAACAGCCCATGCAAAAACGAGGAACTGTCCGGCGACAAAGAAGACTTCGAACCGGAACCGACGCCTACCACACCTGAACGACTTGAGGGAAGCGACACGCTGGTCTCTTATCAGTTCGACCCGACAACTGGCACGGGACTCATCGTATCCCACAACCTTCAACTGAATTGCTGCAGCGAGAAGGGTTCCCAAACAACCATAGATGCAAGCGACATCACTATCACCACGACGGAAGAGGGAGATGAATGGTGCAAATGCACTTGCACCTACGACATCACCACCAAAGTGATGGGGCTGCACCTCAACAAGAAGTATACGTTCAACGTGGACGGCACGAAATTCGATGTGAAATTCGATGGCGAAACGCCTATCAGTGGGGTTGTCACCAAATGAACGAATAGCAAGTTCCCTCCAACAGGGAAAGAAACATAACGGAATAGCATATTTTAGGGTATTTTTATTACATTTGTGGAGGTGCAGGATAATGTACCTCCACATTTTTATAGAACGAGTATGGCACTAAAAAAGATTATCAATCCATGGTATAATTACCCCGGCTACAACTGCTTCGGCTGTAGCCCCGACAACCCTATCGGCCTCCATCTGAGCTTCTACGAGGATGGGGATTACATCGTGAGCACCTGGCATCCCAGCAAGAACTACCAAGGCTGGATCGACACGATGCACGGAGGCATTCTGAGCACACTGATCGACGAGGTGTGCGGATGGGTCGTCACCCGCAAAATGCAGGCGAGCGGCTATACCGTGCAGCTGAACGTGAAGTTCCGCAAAGCGGTCCCGACCAACGAACCCGAACTGACAATCCGAGCCAAGGTGGATAAGCAGGTCCGCAACCTCGTCTACCTCCACGCAGAGATAACGAACAGCAAAGGCGAGCTCTGCAACGAAGGCGAGGTGGTCTACTTCCTGATAAACGAGGAGAAATCCAAGGAGATGGGCTTCCTTCAATGTAAGGTGGAGGGGGAATAGTTGGGGATTAGATGGGCGCCTGGGCGAAGCATCTGTAATATCGCCACCATCACCACAAAACATTTTTAACAAGTAAAAAAAATAGGGCTGGTTCCATAGAGGAGCCAGCCCTTGTTTTTTCTTCCCTTTCCCCCAAAAAATACATGCGTTATTAGCAAAACGAACAGCCAACACAAATCATTGTTATACTGGAACATACGTCACGAACTTATTGTAGAGACGCAATGCCTTGCGTCTCTACGTTGGTCTCAATCCTTGTTATACTGGAACTTACGCTTCGAGGATGAACATGTTCCCCACTTCGGTGTCTCAAAGACGTCTTAATCCTTATTGTACTGGAACTTACACTACGAATTAAGTAAAAGAAATTGTTATGGAGAACATAGATAAGTCTTAATCCTTATTGTACTGGAACTTACACTACGAGAGGTCAAACTAAAAATTTTACAATTATGAGAACAAAATTGTCTTAATCCTTATTGTACTGGAACTTACGCTTCGAGAGTGAGGAAGAAGATGATTCTATTAATAATCCTGAATGTCTTAATCCTTGTTATACTGGAACTTACGCTTCGAGAGATCAAAAAGTTAAAGATGCGGTAAAAACCATCAGGTCTTAATCCTTGTTATACTGGAACTTACGCTTCGAGTCATAATGGCGAATTTTTGTTCAAAAGCGAATGTCAGTCTTAATCCTTGTTATACTGGAACTTACGCTTCGAGCCACATAAAGATTACAACTATGCAGATTTCAATGTGTCTTAATCCTTGTTATACTGGAACTTACGCTTCGAGTTATATTTGTAATGTAATCAAAACGAATGTTGAACCTAATAGTCTTAATCCTTGTTGTACTGGAACTTACACTTCGAGAGGTGAAAAAAGTAACCATCAAGTCTTAACGCAAGAGAGTCTTAATCCTTGTTATACTGGAACTTACGCTTCGAGTCTTCATCACATATTCGGAGATTACTACGATGTGGGGTCTTAATCCTTGTTATACTGGAACTTACGCTTCGAGTCAGTTGTCACCAAATCATTAAATTGGTTTTGGATTAGTCTTAATCCTTGTTATACTGGAACTTACGCTTCGAGCGAAGCCGGGAGTGGTCGACAAGTTCAAGAACCCTATGTCTTAATCCTTGTTATACTGGAACTTACGCTTCGAGTCTTGGAATGGATGAGGTGATCGAGATCATTCAACAGTCTTAATCCTTGTTATACTGGAACTTACGCTTCGAGTTGTCTAGCATTAAACAACAATTAAAATCATATCATCGTCTTAATCCTTGTTATACTGGAACTTACGCTTCGAGCCCAATTTTAACTAATTTCGATTCTCTGAAAAAAGTGTCTTAATCCTTGTTATACTGGAACTTACGCTTCGAGTTGCGTGTAAACGGCTTTTGCTTTAGCGGTTGGGTGTCTTAATCCTTGTTATACTGGAACTTACGCTTCGAGTGGCAACTTGTTCGTACTTTCAATTATTCATTATCTGTCTTAATCTTTGTTATACTGGAACTTACGCTTCGAGGTATTTAAATGGAGAAAAATAGGTTAAATGTCCTACCTGTCTTAATCCTTGTTATACTGGAACTTACGCTACGAGCAATGGTGGAGCATGGGAAGAACCTTTAATTGAAGAGTCTTAATCCTTGTTATACTGGAACTTACGCTACGATTCCGCATATTTTAACCTGCATTTTTTGACGATGCAGAATTAATCGTTTTTACCAAAATGTCAAAGAACTTATTTGTTCACCTAGCAACCCAACCGCTTGGTTTTTCAATGTCTAGGAAAGCGGATTAAGAACCGACTCCCCTATTGAATATAAAATTTATCAAGGGTGTGCAAAGTCTTCTTCGCCCGGGTGACAGCCGTGTATACCCACTGCATCTTCGATTTCGTCAGATTGCGGGCCATGTTGCCGAAATCAACATAGACATTGTTCCACTCTCCTCCCTGCGACTTGTGGCATGTCACCGCATAGCCATACATGCACCGCAAGGCATTTAGATACGGATCTTCCATCATGGCCCTATTAAATTCCTCGATGTTCTTCTTCTGGTCAATGCCTTTCTTTTTCATCCTTTTCACGAAATCGAGGAAGAGCTCCGTCTGTTGGTGGGCATCTAGATTCAACACACCGTTGATCAACGTCGTGCATAGCAATAACACCTGCTTCAGATCGCCAGTGAACAACTCACGCAGGACAACTGTGCGGAAAACGAGCCCCGCCCGGATCACATCTTTGTGATCTATATGGACTACCTCCACCATGTCCCCGTTCATGAGCCCCGTCGGCAAGTTGTTTTGTATGACCATCAGCAAATCACCCTTCTGGACGTATGCTTCTGTGAGGTTTAACGCTCTACGCACCGCACTAGAAATCTCCGAACATTTCTTGTTCGACTGGCAAATGAATATGGAATCGTTGTATCCCTCCTTCTTGATGTTCTCGATGTACGATTGCACCATGCTGTCCAGGTCCTCGTGCAGTTGCGTGTTCTTGTTGTAGCGCAATGGGAATCTACCCCATGACGGGAACACATACTGCCGTTCGTTTTCTGGCACCAATGCCCATATCTTCCGGATTTGGAGAGAGGCTACGATCAAGTCATTCTCGTTTTTTTGCCTCATGATCTCTGTGAGTTCGGCACCTCGGGAAGACAGGCTGTATTGTCGGGAGAAATAGCTGGACATTAGCGCGGGAGATTGGATCTCATGGACCGGAGGCAGCTGGCAGGGGTCACCCACGAAGATGAATTTACTCTCCGGGCGGTCGTCGTAGTTCAGCAGTTCACTCAGTAGTTTTCCCGAGCCGAATTTAGCCTGCGTGACGTTTTTCTCCTCCACATCCGACACCATCGACGCCTCGTCGATGATATAGACCATTGTAGGAAGACATTCATCGTATTTGACGGGCTCGAAGTTCAGATACAACTGTCCCGTCGAATCGATATTCATCTCGCTCTCCTTCACGTCGGACAAGTCTTTGTTCAACCTCGAGAAGGAGTAGATCAGCGAGTGAATCGTTTGGGCAAAGCTGCCACTGATGTTTGACAGCACCTTTGCCGCCCGTCCGGTTGGCGCCAACAGCATGAACGACCGCTTATCCTTTTTGAGCTTAGCTATCAAAAAGCGCATGAGGGTGGTCTTGCCGGTTCCCGCATAGCCCTTTAGGATAAAAACACGATCGTTGTCGTCAGACACGAAATCAAGTATCTGATCAAGTGCTTTCTGTTGGCTTACCGTCAACTTCAGTTTGTCCAATTCGCTTTTACTTGGCATATTCTCGGAATCTTGTGAATTTAAATTTAGAAATCTTCACGCCGTTCTCCTCCACGGTCTCACGCTGCGTGGTGGAGGCTACGCATTTCACGCCAAAAGTTTTTAGTTTGTTGACCAAGGCGAAGGTGAAATTCATCTCGCCCATGATGTGGACAGCTGAGATGTTGTCCATTGCCAACACCTTCTGCAGGTATTCGTTGGCGAGGCTCTCGATATAGGCCTCGTCGCCGTCAGGGTCAACCTGCGGGAAAGGCATATCGACAACTGTGTCACCTGCGGCGTCTAGTTGTTCAGGCGTCCAGTTGGCGGACGGGTGGTTGGAGAGGTTGAGGAACATCTTCAGTCAATTTTAATATTGAACAAAATTACACCAAAAGCGCAAATGCATTTTTTGATGTTTTCCTTTATTTTTTGCGGTGACATAGGTGACCGCATTGACCGCATTCCTGAATGGTTGAAATCATTTCTGACTTCAGTCAGGTTATTGAAACTTTGCACCAGAGTAGCATTTGCAAATAGATCATCAGCGAACACCTCTTTTAACTTTCCTTTTTTTTCACTATCAATAATCCATTTATCTTCAGGAATATTATTGAATTTTATAATGAAAGCCTTGTTTACTATTTCTCGGGTTGCCTCATCATCTATGCCAATGTCATGCCGCAAACAGAAGAAAGAGACAACGAACTCCTGCAAAATGGTGGCCGCTTGCTGAAACAACCCATTGTCGTAACACCACACAGCTGCGGAGAATCCGTTTTTTATATTCTCATTGTCATCGAACGAAACCAGTGATGCCTTTATCTTCTCAAAAATCGGGTTGAAAGGTTTTATGAAGGTGCTGGTTTTCAGTTTTTCCGAATATTCCTTCAGTCCTTTCAACGAGGATGATTTTATAATGTTCATGCCTCTGCATGTTTGACGCTCTTCTATCACATCAGACAATTTCTTCACAAATCCATTTAAAAGTTTGGCGGCCTCATCGCTTCCCTTTGTCTCTATCAATATGGGTCTAATCTCTTCACTGCATAAACCAACCAATCTTTCCACGTTTCCGCTGTCAAGATATTGTCCAGCTGCGTATGTCCAATCTTGTAATTGGGTCAATGGTAACAAATCTACAATGAGCCCATGACCCAGATCTCTAGCGACCTCAAAGTTGCCGTATGTGACACTCTTCACCGTTATGTTTTTCAAGAACTTTGAATAACTGCATAGAACCAGCACCAGCATCGGTAAATATCGGAAACCATGTGTTATATCGAAGTATAATTCGTCATTGGCTTCGATTCGTTCAAACACACGCTCAAAGATTGTCCAGATCTCCGTTTCGTCATTTCCGTCCGGCAGATTGTTTATTGTTTCTGTTTTTATTTTGAATTCTTTTAATCTTGTAGATAGTCCTTCAAGAGTACTTTGTGTTCTCTCATCAATAGCAATATTTCCTTCACGATCCTTTTGCCCATTATCAACCCAATTTGAGGATTCCGCACCTTTGGTTAAGAGGATAAGTGCCATATCATCACTCTCCCAGTTTTGGTTGACATTCAGATAATTGAGAGTGGCTTCTTGTATGAAACGCACATTCCCGAATGACTTCCCGTTTTTCCAATAGTCACAATATTTGTAATTGGTTCCTCCTAAGAACGATATGAACACTTTTCTTCCCATCTCCTAAAATCCCCTTATTTCGTATTAATATTAAACAATTCACTATCTAAAAGAAGAGCTAATGCTTTTTCATGAGACATGCCCAAATGGTCGTCTTGCAGGGAAAAGGAAAGCAATCCATGCTCCTCGCATTTCTTCCTTGCCACGTCCGTCATCCTAGCATCCGTCACGAACAAGCCTTTACTGCCTGTTCCTCCGTAACCTTTCACCACGCTTCGAAATTTGTCGATGTCTGTCGTGTGGGTGATTTGGGTCTTGCACTCCACAAACAAAATCTTTGTTCCCGTGTTTACGATAATGTCCACTTCGTTTTTGTCCACATTGGGTCTGAATGGGAAGTGACAATTCAGATAAACGCTTTTGGCTTTAGCCCACTTCGAAAGCAATGTTGCCACCTCAAACTCAAACCAGCCCGAATTGAACGCAAGGTCAACCGCATTCTCCGACTCAAATGTGACTTCTTGGGATTTGCCATTTTTCTTGGCAAGGAAGATTCGCACAAAACCGATGCTATCCTTGGTCGTCTTTTCCCATTCGACATACGATTGTGAGCCATTTGCCATCAAATCGAACTTGCCACTATTCTGATTGCGCAATATATTTTGCTGTTTGTCATTAAGAGTGGCCGTCAATTTATTGAAATCGGGAACATTAAACAACCTGATATTCTTTATCTTATCAAGTGCCCTCAAATCTTCTTCCGTGTAATCGGTCAGCCTTTTATAATTTTCCAATCGATTGCCATACAGGCGGAAGAGAACATCCATATCAAACTCAAAATCGGACTTGTGCTCCATCGTCCGGTAGTTCCACAGCACGTTGTTTTGGTCCATATAGACAACCGAGGCATTGGGCATCGAATCGAAGACACGGCCGAATAGGTGTGACCATGATTTCAGTCCGCTGGAAATATTGAGCGTGACCTCATCCTCCTTATACTTCTCCGCCAATGCTTTTGCTCGTTCCATAATCAGGTGCGGATCAGTCGTATCCAGAGGTTTCTGTTCATCCTCCACAATGTGGATTTCGCTCCTCACCTTCTCCACCGCATCACGGCTGGACTCCGAATAGATGAATACCACCTTATCGGGCTGTGTGGCTACAATGCCATGATAGACGGGAGCCGGCTGACCACCAACGAGGGTAATGTGCACTTTCATATCGCTTGGAATTTTATACGTTCAGCCAATTGCAAAAAATAGGCATTGGACCAAATGCTTATCTCTTCGCGTTTTTTCAGGAATGGTTCCACATCCTCGACCACCTTCTTTATGTCCGTTGAGGATAACCGTTCTTTCAGACGAGTGATAAAATCCTCCCTACTCAAATCCAGCCCATTAAACTGCTTGGTACGTTCCTGTAAATGACTGAAATTTAACGAGATGCCACTCCTGACATACCATTCAAAATCATACCAGTCACGTCCTTTCACCCTATGTTTCCAATTACGGAACAACAATGCATGCATTTTCCCTGCGAACAAGTCCGACAGGGTGAAACAACGAACCATAAACGAAAACGGTTGTAATAGCAGCAAATCCTCGGTCTCGAAATTCAATGGAGGATTGGTGTCCACCTCGATCTTAATCTTAATGCTCTTCTCCGTCTGAAACGTAAGGTCATACACATCTGTGTTATCTTTAAGGAACGCAGATTCAACTTCCCCGAAACTCTTTTTGTCTTTTTTGTTTATCTCCACCTTTCGTCCGAGGCTCTCAAATTCCGCGACAATGGAGGGAAAGTAACTCTCGAACTGAAAATTCTCATCTTTTGTTATGAGGGAGAAATCCATATCCTCGCTAAATCGGTTCAATCCATGGAATATGCGTAGACATGTGCCTCCGTAGAATGCGGCATGGTTGAAAAAGCCTCCACGGTACAAACCCGCGAGCGCGATCTGTTGGTTCACCTCAAACACAGCATTGCGTTTCTGTTGCTCAGTTGAGCAATCGTAGGCGGAAAGCATATTCTGGTATATCTCGTTCATCGTTCCAAAATTTTTGCAAGTAAGTTCAGTGTCACACGCTTTTTCCCCACCTCCGCACATTGTCGAAAGATGGAAGGATTCATTTTCTCAAAGGCATCCATGTCCAATCGGAAGTCATCTTCAAGACATTCCAGCACCTCTTTCTTGTATCGAAGATTTAGGCCATGTGTATTGACGATCAAGTCGCAAAGCGCTTTCTCTGGTGATGCCATAATGAATTGGGTATCCCCCGATTTTATTTGCGTCAAACCAATGCTGTAATAATCTGCAGGACATGAGATATACTGGAAGCGCCCCAAACTATTTTCGAAACATCGGGAGTGCTTGGTGGTCATCGATTGAATCGTGTAAACCATTTCCGGGATAAGACCATAGTAACGTAACGCAGAATGCATGGAGACGTATGACGGACCGTACAGGTGGTTGGCGATCAGTTCGGTCGAGATTGTCATCCCACTTTTTTGCGGACTGACAACGTACAAACCCCGCTTTAGCCGAATGATATCACCCGACTTCTCCAACTCCTGCACCTTTTGGTTCTTCCCGACAATATCAGGGAACAATCCACCAATCGTGCTGTTGGCGATTGGAATATTTTTCAATCTCTCTAATCTATTCATGCGTCAAAAATAGTAAAATTTCGTACACTAAAATATATTTTTTATATTTTTCTGTACGGATATTTACTGTTTTATGAAATTTTCAGAGATGTTAGGGGCAAGTCAACGAGAGAGACTTCACTCTATAATCGACAATTTCACAAATCCTAGCAACTCACACTCATCATCCACTCTCCTCGTCTTAGGGAAATCATATTGTTCGTAAATTGAATTTTTAGGACGAGATACAGGAACAACAAGGGAATCGAAATTCTTTAAACTTTTCGCCCAAGCTCCTGTAATAAAGCACCAACCAGAGCCGTGTCCAATTCGAAGAATACACTCTTTCCCATCTTTGCACTTCCTTGCAATTGATAATATATCGTTTACCTTTCCCATATAAGTGGATACATTGTCGGACTCGTCTTTGTCTTCTCTTTCTTCCCAATATTCAAGTTCCTCACATAGAAGCTTTTGTGTATGTGTATTAATTGTTCTGAACAACTCGGCTTCTGAACTCATACAAAGAGGCAACTGGTTAACCTTTCCCCGAGAAAAGTTGTATCCTGAAATGTTTAGTTTCAATTGGAACTCCGATTCATCTTCTGGTGATACAGCTTCAATCAATTGAGGCTTGCTTGCGTCCCAAAAACTTTGACGTTCACGCTCGTTAATATTCACCATGCGAATTGCCACCTCTCTCAACTCTCCAAAATAGGCATCGCCAACTTGTAAAAAACGAAACACATCTTTATTAGGGTCTACGCCCTCCTTTTTAGAATTAAATCCAAACAACTCTGCTTCAATTTTTTGAGCATTGGCTTTAAGTTGAATCTTCCCTCTCTTGTCTGGACTCGGATTTCCATCGGAATCTCGTTTGGTTTTGTCAACTTTACTTTCCTTGTCTTGGATTCCACCCACCAGTGAGGCAAGAATAGCAGTACGAATCGCACCTTTGATTGAACTCCCGGGAATATACGGTCTGCCTTGTCCATCGTGGATTTGTTCTTTTAATGTATCGGTATCTCGAACTTCAGACCATCCAAGAATAATACGATTAGAATAGTCCTCCAATTTAGCATTCGGGACATATCTCTTTACTACTTGTGAAGTCGATTCTTTTCGTTCAATAGCTGTGACCCATTGTTGTACGTTGTCAACACCGATCAAGTCCAATACTTTACGTGGTTCTATGATAGATATCACATCGCCATCTTCCGTCTCTCCTGTGACAAAATCCGTTCCATATTGTAAAGTTTCTCCAGAACCAATGTGTACCGCCGTAAGTGTTTCTATCTTTATTTTACTCATAATTAGTTCAAATTTATTGGTATAGCGAATGGTTTCCCACTTCGATAGACAGGGTGCATACGTTCATCATTCCATGACGGTTGTAAGTCAACTATTTTGCCTGTCAATTTAGTTGTTGTCGGGAATACAGATCCGACATTAAAGGCATACACTGATTTCTTACGTAGATGTTTGAAATCCTCCTCCTGACTACCAGCTAAGAATCCGCCACGCTGAACAAGTTCATACTTCGAGTTTAGCAAATCCAATGAATCAATTTCTTCCTCAGCAGGAATATACAACGACAGCAACATGGTGGCATTAGCCGATTTTACACAATCAAAATTAATTGACGCTGACTTTTCAACTTCAAATTTTCCTCCCCCTATATTTTTGTCTGTCCCTATTCCTGTTTCCCCCAACATTTGGAACAACTCAACAATCTCCGTTTCCTTGTTTTTTGGCGCATCCAACACGCAAAACAAGCCTCCTTCTTGATGGAAATAAGTCCAATCAAAAAAGAATGGATCAGCATCGGCTCCATCGTTGCGAGGAACTGATACTCTTTGATTTACTTGCGATTTATAAGGGACTGCAAATTCCGACACCGATTTAGACGATAGCAAAAAAATGCTTTGAAGCTGATTTGATTGCACATTTACAGATTCGCCACATATCAGTTGTTTCCATGTCTCATATTCCACAAATTTCACTTTTTTCAGTTTTTTCCTTGAAGGATACTCTTCCATGTCTGAAACAGAAACATTCATTTTTCCTTGTGGTTTAGGGAAGAATAGACATTGTCCAAAGAACGGGAATGCTGAACTTACTGTGAACGATTCCATAAAATCTTTCAAGTCGTCAACCTTCCCGCATTGAACACGCATGGCGGCCAAAGCTGCAGAAATTGTATCGCTTTGCAATACAGAGGAAGAGAAGTCATAGTTTTCTTTCCCCGTACCCATATGCAAAGGCGATATATGCTTTAGTTTTATAACAACTGCCATACTCAATAAGTTTTGTCTTCTCCCTTAGTATTTACCCAATCGATTTTTACTTGTCCATAGCCACGAGAACCATGACCACCCAAGTAATCATCTTCAAGCAACTTGATTGCCTGTTCCAGGGTTTTCTTCAACTCTTCTTCATTTTCATCTTCAAAGATGTTCAACACCATATTCAATTTGAACTTTGCTCCTGCAGGAACTCGCTCGAAAGTTCTAGGATTAGCTTTTGCTGTAACACGGTCGATAGCGACTTCCGTCTTACTTTCAGTGTAGGGCAAATCAGTATTTGAAAAATCAGGAACATCTTTAGGAGAAAGCCCATAGCGTTTTAATTCATCCTCTTTATCATCTTTCGTGATTAGTTCCGCATCGCGGATAATTAGTCGAGATGGTTTGCTTTTCTCGTTGTCGCCAGATACTCCGAATAAAGAACCAGCCTTTGATTCTGGATTATTTGTCGGTTTACCTTCATTGGTTTCCCCATTAGCAATTTCAACTAGCGATCGCATTTTCCCTTTCAATGAACTTCCCGGAATGTATGGAATGTTGTTAATCGGATTTCTTACTACGAATTTATCTGGACCTCCAATATTTAATGCAGCATTAGTACCACCAATATGCAATCCTGTTTTTAGTGTGATTGTTCCTGTATATAGGACTTTCTTCTTTAGTTTTATAGTCATAATAATGATATTTTATTCGTTAATGAATTAGTCTTTCCCACCAAATGCTTTGTGATATGCAAGAATAGCCTCGATGAGATTACAAAAGTTGTGATAGGTTTTTTGGTTATCAACATAATCCGATGCTTTGTCGAATATCATTTTGAATAGTCTTAATCCTTCGTTTTTGTCATCACGTCCCAACGCATATGCAACTTTAGGTTTCAATAAAAAGAATGAAGACTTTTCTTTCTCAAATTCTCCCATTTGAATGCGTTTTATTTCTCCATAAATACTACGAATTTTAGAATTCGTAAGACCATTTTCTGCCATGAATCTCCCCATCTTTTCTGCATACTCCACTAATAAAGGAGATGCTTCTTTTGTTATCCAGGAAGAATCGAATGATAATTCCTCATACTTGGATTTTGCAGTTGGCTTTGGATTGTTGTTGAAATTCCCTTTTTGAAACCCACCTCCTTGAGGTCGATCTCCCAGTCGTGGTCTCTGGTAATTGTTCTCGAAACCTTCCATATAACTAATCAGTTTAAAATTATTTATTTGTTCTGTATTCCAATTCCGCCCATCTTGCAGCAAATGTCCATAATTCCAAAGGATGATAATCCGTTTGGATGGATTTACCGTTCAAAGTGTTTTTGTCACATACTTCCTTGATGCAATTGTCAATCATGTTGTTAACTGCTTCTGTGTTTGACCTTCCTTTCATGCGACTTAGGTCGTATGTAAGCATCCAGTATGTTTTCACTTCTTTTATCTTGTGGTTTATAATTTTTGCATTTTCGTAATGCATCATTAATTTTGACAGAAAGGATTTGGGCAATTGTTCCTTTATCAGCCAGTCATATAAATCGTTTTTCAACTCTTCTACCACATCAAACTCTTCATCCCAATTTAAAGGCATATCCATAAACGACAAAGAATTCTTTGTGTTGTTTTTGCATGTGTGGTCTTTGGCTTGCTTCTCTTCCGTTTCGCTTTCCTCTGCTCCTTTCATTATCGGGAACTTAGATGTAACAATGGCTATTCCTCCTGACAACGAAAACGCAGGATTTTCACATGTATACGACCTGAAATCAGCTTTTATTTTCTTTGCCATCTCTATCATTACATTCCAACTACCTACGATGAACACATCGTCTCCACCACTGTATATAATAAACGATTTATCTGGGTCGGTTTCTCTCCAGATAGAGTTCAAATAACCAGAGAAGAAAAAGTCGAAAGAACGGCTCAAAGCTGCATATCGTGATAATGTAGCCCGATCTGGCGCAATCCCCTTCTGGAAGATGTTTCCCAAATTGTCAACATCCATTCTCAGCACCCCCATTCGTGAAAAGTTATTATTCTCACACATTTCTTCAAATGTTGGGACGTCTTTCCCATCTATCTCATTTCCACCATAAAACAACAATGAATAGATATTGTTTATTCCATCTATGGTATGCATGAAACTACAATCTCCGTTCTTCCCATTTAAGGTAATTACAGTAACCTTGTCAGCCGAAGCTCGCAGTTCTTCTTTCATTTCCGACAAATCCTTTTCGCTATTCAAGAAGTAATAGGTGAATCCTAAATTCGCAGGTGATATATGTGTTTTTTCGTTCCAGTAAGAAAGTGGCTCTCCGTCTTTCACAACAATGAGGTTTGTTTCCCGCAACTTTTTACCGATTTCAATTTGCTCATTAGTCGTTTTCTTCAATTTTAGACCGTCTTTGATTATCGGTTTTTCATTGGGCAGAAATTCTTCTCCTGTTATGCTATCCCTATCAGTGTCTCCTCCTTGAAGAATAGGGTTGAAAAAATCTGGATATCTGGACATTATCTGCGTAGCAAATTTTGCCGATTTCTTTTTGTCCCGTTTCTCAAAAAGTTCTCCCCAAATCTTACCTAAGTTCTGTCCATCTTTGTGCATAAGTGCTTCTTTTGACATCTCAACGCTATCAATTGCTACATATAGAGATGTGCCGTGTGTTTCAAACAAATGTTGTTCTATTGTTTGTATAGCATTCTGCAATTGTTGTTGCACAAAAACTGTATTCGGAGCCAATAAATAAAAACTGCCACCTGAGTTATATACTATATTCGCTTGAAATAGATTCAATTCCTTCAACAAATAGCGGACTATGGTGTCTGATAATAGAGAAAGATAAAACGAGCGTCCTTTTAGATTTTTACCCGCATGTTTTGATACTATCTGATAGATATACGGTTGGATACCACTAAAGTCAGCTCCAATCAATAGGAATGGGTTTTCTGAAGATTCCTTGTTTTGATAAAAGTCGTACAAGCATACTGACAATGCGGCTGTGGTTTTCAAGTGATCATAAAGAGACACATCAGGGAAATCAATAGTGCTTGAGGGCACACTGCTTGTGTATTTTTGTATCAGATTAAAAAATGTTTCTGCAAAAGCATGATACGTATTTGCTTGTATCCACTTGAATTCTTCCACAAATGCATTCCATAAAGATGCATAGTCTGGTTCAGTTTCAAATTCTTTCTTTGGAAAATATGCCTCAGTAAGTTCCATTGATGTTACGGGTAGATGCCACCATTCGTTCTTCCCTTTCTCGAAATTAACCGTTTGTAGAATTGATGTCATTCTTTTTTTCTTGAATGCATCCCAGTCCTTTTCGTCTTGTATGTCGTTGAATGCATTGTCTCTATCCATACCAGACGAAAGGCTATCTGCTTCCTTAATTATTTGGCCTAAATCAGACAATTGATCTTTTTGCAAATGATGCCCAGCGGCCAAATTGATTAAATTATTTCTGTTTGTCATGTCGCCAATTTCAGAATCAGACAATTTCAAAAAAACAGAGCGAAAATCATCAATGAATTGGGCCGTCCACAAAACATGCTTATGGCTATATTGCCCTTGATACTGTGGGCAAAACGAACTTTCTTCTTTACTATAATCTTTCAGATGAGTGCTGGATCCTACAGAACCGGTATCCGCCCTCTGATAAAACTTTCCTATATCATGCAGCAGTGCCGCCAAATACACTTTTTCTCTCGTCGCGTCCATATTATTATTCGTTATTATTTTTTCTGTTTTCATATTTCTTTACTACCGTTCCAAACCCCAAACTCACACCTTTCCCCAGTCCTACATAGTCGGGCAAGCTGATGTTGGTCTTGAACTCCACGTCGAAGCCCTGCATCTTAACTCCCTTATACAGATAGGAATGCGTATCCATTATATCCGTGATCACACACTTGATCTCACTCTCAATCGTAACATCAACACCCTTGCAGAACGACAAGATGTTACCCACCAATATCCTCTGCAGAAAATCACACCGCTCCGATATTCCCTCCAATTGGCTGTACTCCCGGTAATTCTCTGAACTCAACGGCAACCATTTCCGCAACGTATAACGAAAATCGCTGTCCCAAACCTGAAGTATCGTCCGCTTGGCATCTATATGGTCTATCGCCATGTCCACCTCCCGCTCTCCCACCCTGAAATGGAAGTCGGTCTGCGAGAAGAATTCGCCAATGACCTCTGTACCCTCTCCCACACATACAATGGCCGCCTTCCCTCCAATACGCTTGTACTGTATGAGAGGATAACGATACCTCAACTGTTCGTCACCGAAATGATTATGGAACAAAATGTTCGCATCCTCCATCGAGTGGACCACACACCCCCGGAAATATGGTATTTCCTTCAGCGATATTTCTTTGTCTAATAAAACTACCAGCGTCTGAACTGATTTCGCATTCATGATATCATTTTTTTCGGCCAAGCGAACTCAGCCATATGGATTTGAAACAAAACATTCCTCTAATCTTCAAAGAAGTATCTCTATAACACTATCAGAGGACATACCATAGGATATCTGTCTTGTATCCACAAAATAAAATCATTTTTCATATGAATACAACAAAAAAACAAAAAAATCCATCCTAAAAATCAAATTGAAACCCGACAATGATTACAAGAATAGAATTTCTCACAGATTGTACTAAAACACAGATAGACAATTCAAAAACTCATAAAAGGAAGATTGACTATATGTCAGAAATACTTATGCCAAATTTCTTCCAACCTTTTCGCGATATTATAAGCCAGCACAGGAGGCACCGCATTGCCAATCACCTTATAGGCTCCAGAGGCGCTAACTGCGAAACGACTCGTGCCAGCCTTGCGGTAAACGAACGGATAGTCCGGCGGGAATGTTTGTATCAAGGCGCACTCCCTTGGAGTCAATCTTCTCTCTTTCAAACCTTTACTCAGCTCATCCGAGTATTTGCCGCCATGCTCCGCCGACAAACGTCTGTACTCTATGTTACCATGGTGCTCTGACCGGATCGTCGGGCCTAAACCCCTGAGGTTCACCTCACTCTGCCCTTGGCAGTGGCTACCCATGTACTTCGCCTTCGAGTAATTGACGTGGGAGAGATCCGTACTATCCTCAGGCTCTTTCAAGTCACGGAAGACATCCGCACACGTCACAGGAGGCAACAGGGTTGGATCCTTCAGCGTATAAGCGTGGGTTGGCGTCGGATAAGGATTGTATTCTTCCGGGATGTTCCCGCTCTCGAAGATTCTTCTCGCGGTCTCATTCAGTGCGGATTTCTTCACACCGATGAAGATCACACGCTCCCGCATCTCCGGCACACCATAGTTGCCCGCATTCAACACCTGGGGGTCAAACACGTAATAATCATGGCCATCCGCAGAGGCGAAATCCTTTTGGATGATATCCTTCACATCCCCCAAGCTGACCAATCCCTTCACGTTCTCCGCGATGAAGATCTTAGGCTTGACGATGTCTATCACCTGCTTCATCCAGAAATAGAGTTTTCCTCTCGTCTCTTCCGAAGCCTCATCCTCCGTCCTTTTCTCGCCATTATGGCTCATCTGGGAGTCGAAGCCTCTCCGCTTGCCCGCGACGCTGAAATCCTGGCAAGGAAAACCGCCCGTGACAATATCCACGGAAGAGGGGAAAGCGTTGTCACCATTCTGATGCGCCTTGACCAAATCCACCACACTCTCCGTATGGAACACATCACCGCCGCAGCCGAACCGTCCCATGTATTTCGTCCACGAATGGAAAGCCTCCGACAAGATATCGTTGGCAAAGACCGTACGGAAGCGGTTCTTCTTCAGGAGAACCCAATTATCATTGACCGCACGCTCAATCCAGCCTGACGTTTCCGGGACAGACCTTCTATTGCAGATAAATCCGCCTTCGAAGCCAAGGTCCATGCCTCCGCAACCAGAGAATAGAGAGAGGACGTTCAAGCACCCCTTCTTGGACTGTCCCTTCAGAGGAGCGGTACAAACCTCTTCAGTGCCAGTGCCAGACAAGAAGTCCGCCACCTCTTCCTTGTTATATGGATTGGACCGATTCATCATTCACAAATGTTTTTATTAAAAGAAGGCTCGATACGAGACCGAGCCTTCTTTCCAAATATTATTTAGAGTAATTTATTAATACTCCATCTTCGTCATACGAACGTATGATTGGTAACGCTTCTTAGCCATCTCCTCAGAGGCGTTGAACAACTCTTGTGCCTCGTTAGGGAATTGCTTCATAACGGAAGCGTAACGAACCTCACCCTTCAAGAAGTCTTGGAACTTGCTGTAATCAGGCTCTTTTGAATCCAATGTGAATGGGTTCTTGCCCTCAGCCTCCAAAGCTGGGTTGAATCTCCACAAGTGCCAGTATCCACACTCAACGGCCTTAGCCTCCTCAGCCTGAGCCTTGCCCATGCCGGCCTTCAAACCGTGGTTGATACATGGAGCGTATGCGATAACCAAAGATGGTCCGTCGTATGCCTCAGCCTCCTTAAGCGCCTTCAAGCATTGAGCTTGGTTAGCACCCATAGCGATCTGAGCCACATAAACATAACCATAAGTGGTAGCGATCATACCCAAATCCTTCTTACGTACTCTCTTACCAGATGCGGCGAACTTAGCGATAGCGCCAAGAGGAGTAGCCTTAGAAGACTGACCACCCGTGTTAGAGTAAACCTCAGTATCCAATACCAAGATGTTCACGTTCTTACCAGAAGCGATCACGTGATCCAAACCTCCGTAACCGATATCGTATGACGCACCGTCACCACCGATGATCCATTGAGAACGCTTGATCATATAGCCAGTCAACTCTGACAATTGCTTGCAGTGGTCGCACTTGCTCTTACCAGCCTCAACGATAGGGATGATCTTCTCAGTGATCTCTTGTGACTTAGCGGCGTCGTTTCTGTTATCCAACCAAGCTTGGAACAACTCCTTAGCATCAGCAGGCGTGCAGTCAGCGGCGATAGCCTCGGTCATGATCTTCACGATACGCTCGCGCATCTTCTCGTTAGCCAATTCCATACCCAAACCGAACTCGCAGAAGTCCTCGAACAAAGAGTTAGCCCAAGCTGGACCTTGACCCTTCTCGTTCTTCGTGTAAGGAGTTGATGGGATAGAACCAGAGTAGATAGAAGAACAACCCGTTGCGTTAGCCACGATCTCACGGTTACCGAACAATTGGGAGATCAACTTCACGTATGGAGTCTCACCACAACCCGAGCAAGCGCCGGAGAATTCGAACAATGGAGTAGCGAACTGAGAGTTCTTAGGGTTGGCAGTGATGTCAACCAAGTGTTGCTTGCTGGAAACCTTCTTAACAGCGTAATCCCAGTTAGCAGCCTCAACAGCCGTAGCCTTGGATTCAGGATCGAACGCAACCATCTTAAGAGCTTGCTTGCCCTTCTCAGGGTTGTTACCCAAACATACGTCAACACAGTTGCCGCAGCCCAAGCAATCCAAAACGCCTACCTGCATACGGAACTTCATGCCCTTCATGGCAGCAGGAGCCTTCATCTCGATCATGTCACCATTCATGCCCTTAGCCTCATCGTCAGTCATGACGATCGGACGGATACATGCGTGAGGACAAACGAACGCACAGTTGTTACATTGGATACAGTCAGCGGCATTCCATTGAGGAACGAACGCAGACACACCACGCTTCTCGTAAGCAGCTGTACCAGCAGGCCATTCACCATCCTCGATGCCCTTGAATGCGGAAACTGGCAACAAGTCACCGTTCTGCGCATTGATAGGACGAACGATCTTATTGATGAACTCAGGATCGTCGTTCTTCTTAGCTGCATCCTCGCCGAGCTTAGCCCAAGCTGGATCGATAGCCAACTCTTTATATTCACCACCACGGTCTACCGCAGCGTAGTTCTTGTTCACGACATCCTCACCCTTCTTTCCGTAAGACTTAACGATGAACTTCTTCATCTGCTCAACAGCCAACTCCACAGGGATGACACCTGTGATACGGAAGAATGCTGATTGAAGGATGGTATTGGTACGGTTACCCAGACCGATCTCTTGAGCGATCTTGGTAGCGTTGATGTAGTAAACCTTGATATTGTTCTTAGCGAAGTAAGCCTTCACCTTATTAGGCAAGTTCTTAGCCAACTCCTCGCCTTCCCAGATCGTGTTCAACAAGAACGTACCGTTCTTCTGCAAACCACGAGTCACATCGTACATGTGGAGGTAAGCCTGAACGTGGCAAGCCACGAAGTTAGGCGTGTTCACCAAGTAAGTGGAACGGATAGGCGTATCACCGAAACGCAAGTGTGAGCAAGTGAAACCTCCTGACTTCTTAGAGTCGTAAGAGAAGTATGCTTGGCAGTGCTTGTTAGTGTTGTCACCGATGATCTTCACAGAGTTCTTGTTAGCGCCGACAGTACCATCAGCACCCAAACCGTAGAACTTAGCCTCGAACATGCCGGCGCCACCCACAGCAACCTCCTCCTTCTTAGGAAGGGAAGTGAAGGTAACATCGTCCACGATACCGATCGTGAAGTGGTTCTTAGGCTCCTTCATCGCCATGTTCTCATATACAGAGATGATTTGAGCAGGAGTAGTATCGTTAGAACCCAAACCGTAACGGCCACCGATCACCTTAGGAGAATCCTTCACGTCGAAGAATGCCTCGCGAACGTCCAAATACAAAGGATCACCATTTGCACCTGGCTCTTTTGTTCTATCCAATACGGTAACCACCTTAGCGCTCTTAGGAACTGCAGCGAGCAAATGCTTGGTTGAGAATGGGCGGAACAAGTGAACAGCCACCAAACCAACCTTCTCGCCCTTAGCGGCCAAGAAGTCGATCACCTCACGGATACACTCCGTTACGGAACCCATGGCGATGATGACACGGTCAGCGTCCTTAGCACCATAGTAATCGAACAAACCATAGTTACGTCCAGTGATCTTAGAGATCTCCTTCATGTAGTTCTCAACGATCTCAGGGACGTTGTTGTACATTGTATTGCAAGACTCACGGTGAGTGAAGAACGTATCAGGGTTCTCCGCCATACCGCGCATTACAGGCTTATTTGGATTCAAAGCTCTTGAGCGGAATTCAGCCAACTTCTCTTGGTCGATCAATCCAGCCAAATCCTCGTTGTCCAACTTCTCGATCTTCTGGATCTCGTGGGAAGTACGGAATCCGTCGAAGAAGTTCAAGAAAGGAACTTGAGACTTAATGGTTGACAAGTGTGCTACACCAGCCAAATCCATAACCTCCTGTACGGAACCCTCAGCCAACATCGCAAAACCAGTCTGACGGCATGCGTAAACGTCCTGATGGTCACCGAAGATACAAAGAGAGTGGGATGCGATGGTACGAGCCGAAACATGGAACACAGCCGGCATCTTCTCCGCAGCGATCTTGTACATGTTAGGGATCATCAACAACAGACCCTGGGAAGCGGTGTAAGTGGATGTCAACGCACCCGCTTGGATTGCACCGTGAACTGCACCAGCGGCACCTGCCTCTGACTGCATTTCTGTTACAGACACTGTCTCGCCGAAGATGTTCTTGCGACCTTGAGCGGCCCACTCATCCACGTGCTCAGCCATCGTTGAAGATGGTGTGATTGGGTAGATACAGGCGCACTCGCTGAACATATAGGAAATATGTGCAGCAGCCTCATTACCATCACAAGTGATGAATTTCTTTTCTTTAGCCATAATTTTATAAATTGAACAATAAAAATTTCGATCTCCTTTAACGGTGGAAAACACTGTTTTCACACAAAATGCAAAAGTAGTAAAAAAATTTTTTTATTTCCCCAAACGAAAGATTTGTTTGCGATTTTATTTATCAAAAAAAGAAAGGGGGAAAAACATTGTTTCCCCCCGCCTTATGAATAATCCTTTTTCCCGTCAGAACTGAACAGAAAGGAGAATCTCGTGCGTATTCGAAGGCAAATGGTTGATTCTACCCGTATTGAGGTCGAACGTATAGCCGAACCTATACTTTTCTCTCCATTCCAATCCAGCGGTAATAGCAATCATAGACATGTCAATCGGATTGGACAAGTCCGGTTTCCACGTAGCGCCCGCCCATATGAAACGATTATAAAAAGCCATGGCATTTATTTCGAGCACATTCACTTTCTTCTTATGCATGTAGACCAAAGCCGGAGCAATATCGAAACGGTCATTCAATGGAATAAATCCTCGTCCATAGAAGTAGAAATGACGACCCGGCTTAAAGGTGGTAGTACTATCATTCAGCATATGAGTACATGAAGCGCCCACCATCCAATGCATGGAGGTAAACTCAAGACCGAAATTCATATCAGGCTTCACTTCCGTGGTCTTTTCCTGCACATAAGTGTCAGGGTCACTGTATTCCGACACATCCCTCATAATGTTATCCTCGGGATTGAAATAGCCAAAATTAGCGCCACCGGAGAGACCCATAGAGAGAATATACTTCTCCGTTACATCCAAATGGTAGGAGTATACGACCTGTGCGTTGGTGGAGCTATGCCCCACACCAAGATGGTCATGATAAACGGAGAGACCCAAACTAGACTTCAGGTTCTCGCAATACCCCGATATATTGAACAAACCTGTCTTAGGCGCATTGTCCACACCCACCCATTGGAATCGGCCCAAAAGGAAAGCGTCAAACTTGCTATTGTTACCCGTACCGGCAGGATTGACATTGATACGCGAGAAAAATTGCTGAGAAAGCAACAAATCTTGCTGCGCATCCGCAGGACGAACATATAAGGTCAAAAAGCATAAGAATGCTATAAGTTTGCCGATATTCTTTTTTTCCATTTTGAATAAAATGCTTTATTGTCTAAACTAGAATCAATTCAACTTGATAATCTCAACACGACGGTTCTTCTGGTGATCCTCCTCCGTCTGCGCGTTCTTCACGATAGGATGGTATTCCCCATCGCCCCTAATTTTCAGGCGATCCAACTTCACATCCCTCAACAACAGATGGAAACGAACCCACTCCGCACGTTTCAAGGAGAGAACGTCATTGTATTCGAAAGTACCTCTCTCATCCGTATGGCCCACCAACAGGAATTGACTGTTCGGATAAGAGTTGATGAAATCAAGCACCACCTCGAAGTCCTCCTTATACGTACCATTCGGAATATCTTTATCGAACTCGAAGTAGAAGATGCGCATCTCCTTGGTGGCCACCACGTTCGGAGAGACCTTCAACACAGTGTCAGGATTCTTCTTCAACGCCTCATCCAAACGTCTCCTACTAACCTTTGTTTTAGAATTATTCAGAGCATCCTCGATTCTCTTGTTTTGGTCAGATGAGCGATTCACATCCTGCGCATAAGAAAGGGCCAAACTGTCAGCGGCACGGGCGGCCTCCTCCTGACGTCTCTTCTCAGCCAACAGGCGTTCCTCCTCCAGACGTTTCTCCTCCGCCAACTTTCGGGCGGCCTCTTCGTCAATATCCGCCAAGAGACGAGGTTTCGAAGATCCTTGAGGGTTTACACCATAGACATCATATTTACCTTCAGCAGGTTTCTCATTACGTGCGGGACGATTAGAGGCGAACGCCAACGTGCCGTCATCCGCAAGGAATGGATAATCTTCATCCGAAGAGGAATTGACCCTCACATCCATTCTCTGAGGAACACCCCACTCACCATCCACATCCTTCTCCACCTTGAAGATGTCAAGGCTTTTGGATCCGAACATATTCGAAGCGAAATACATCACAGTCTCATCCTCGTTCAAGGTAGGATTCAACACAACGACTGAATCGTTCGGCATATAACGCCAATTGGCATAGGCCATGACCGATCCTCTATACTTATCTCGCTCCACGCCTGAGCCAAGGATCTTCACGGACTTGTCCATCGTCCATTCCCCACTCTTTTTCTGCTTGGCAGTATACAATTTCCCCGACTTGGAATAATAAAGTTTACCACTCTTATTGCCATAAGCGACTTGGCCATCAGGAGAAATCTTGTCAAACTCCTCCGTGTAAGTGAGGTTAACCAGATTACCATTTTCATCCATGTCCGCGACGAAAGCGCTGTCATGGCGGACAAAAAGGATTTTTCCGTCCTTATATTTCGAAATCACATCTTCCCCGCCCACATTCTTCGTTTTCAAAAAACTCGAACGCTGAGCGCAAAAACCATTTTCCATGGGGAAGAAAACGCCCATGACGAATAGGATTAGAAACAGCTTTTTCATCATTATATTATACGCTAATATTATTTCTTCTTAAATATTTCAATCGTTCCCTTCACAACTCGGTCATCCTTCAATGTGAGGACATAAATGTAGACTCCCGGATCGGCTAGCTTCCCTTTGTAATAACCGTCCCATCCGGAATTGGAGTTGCATACGACATCTCCGTAGCGGTCATAGATCGTCACAGGATAGCCTGGCATGAAGTCATCGTTCTCGCCATCCACATTATGAGGAGTGAAGACCGTTGGAATCACGATGTTATCGACAAGCGCCACACGGATAGAATTGCTTCCGATTTCGCCACATTCACCATTCTCGACAATCACCGAATAGGTGACATTCCCGTTCGGCAAATCCGTGTAAGAACTATCATCCGAGACGGAGAGTACATTTTCCTCCCCTGACGCATCAACGGCATACCACCTATATGGGCCAAAGACAGGACCCGTGGTAGTGGCAACCAAGTCGATACCCGTACCATATTCGAAGATTTTATTCGGAGAAGACAAGGAGACAGTGGCTGGCCTTGCGACTTGAACAGGGAGAGATTCTGACAATGAATTCTCGCACACACTATCCACCACCATTACCCATAACGTGTCACTTTCCCCAAGGAACACCGTCCGGGCAGTGGTATCCGTTTCCAATCCATCCCACCATACATATTTCTTAGCCTCGCCCGTCAAGACAGATGCTTCCGCATGGATGGAGTCATCTCCCCGTTGACAAATGCTCTCCGCATCCAGAGAGAGGGAAACTGAAAGGGCAGTCCTCACCTCAACACTTATATCTTTTGTCACAGACTTACATGCATTCCAACGAGAAGTGGCGGTCACAGAATAAGTCGTCGATTGGCTAGGCATATCCCGCAACGTGTAACCCTTCTCACCATTACTCCACTCAGCGCCGCCAAGCACGTACCAAGGTGTATCTGACGAGTATAGGCCACTATTTAAGGCGGCGTCCGTCATGTCTCCGAAAAGACCGTTGTCAAGTTCTGGCGTCCTACTGCTATCCACACTCAAAACAATACCTGCCGTGTCCGTCTCACAGATAACCGATTTATCCACCAAAAGGGTGAAATCGATTGGCGCATCCAATACGACACGAACCGTATCAGACTGACTTGGGCACAGACGATATTCAGACTCAACCGTCACAGTATAGACGGAATCAGAAGCGATATGCGTCAACATTTGCACGTTCTCATCGGAGCAGGACCACAGATACCTGCTTGCCGCACCATTCTCCATCACAACGGAAAGCGAGAGTGTGTCGAACAAACAAATCGTATCACGGTCAACCTTCAAATGGAACGAAGGAACCGTTTCCACAAATATCGTTTGATGATACTCCGACACCACATCATCATCTTTTCCAATCACAGTTTTATACGTAGTAGTGGAATCGATGGAGACTGTTATGGAATCCGATCCGGTCATATTCAAATCCACCATCTTGTCACCATCCACAACATACCATTGCAACGTATAACCCTCTGGAATCGTACCCAACTTACGTTTATCCACAGACAAAACCACCTCCTTCTGGGTAGCACAAATAGAATCCGGCCATCCAATCGGCAGCAACTTGTTCATACGGAACATAAGCACGTCCGAAATCCTATCGGTTCCGCACGAGATGGTATCGGAGGCTTCGAATGCCTTCAAGTCCGATTCGGAAGTGGACACCAATACACGGAGTAGCATATCCCCATCAAAACCATCCGTCGGGATAAGCACATCCGATTCGGTCGTCGGACCAAGAATGCTTGTCCATTTCACTGAGTCAGACGAGGTTTGATAAAGGTAAACCTTAGGGAATTTATCCTCATCGTCGGTCGATACGACTACCCGCTGCTTATTGGAAGAAATCGGCAACTCCCGAACCGAAGTGCCTTCAAAATTCAGTTTAATCGGAGAACCGCAATTTCCATTCCCCACGAAGAAAGTACGTGTCGCGACCGTTCCCTTCGCATCCAGACTTTTGGCGGTCACCGTCACAAAACCATCCGTCTTCACGTCATGGGTAATAAGCACACCCTCGCTGGTGATATGAGCCACCACATCGTTATCAGAACTCCATTCTATCTCCTTTTGGGTAGGATTACCAGGGAATAGAGACACGCTCATCTGCAGAGTGTCACCATGCGTCAAGCATGCGCATCCCTGGATAGAGATGGAATCCACATAAATAGGGTCCTCGATATAGATATAGATGGTCGTGTCGCCCGTCAATTGGTAAGAACCATCGTTATCTGTGCCATAATGGAGATAGTAAGAATACTTGCCCGCCTCGCAGAAGAGTTCGACGGTACCCGTCTCATCCGTGTAGGAACTATTATAGAACATGCCATCCTTATTCACATCGAGCAACAGATCCGGCACATACTTTTTGCTGGACTTATACAAGACCTTATACTTCACGTCATACATTTTCGTTCCCGATATGATATCGAACTCCAAATCATAGTCCTTCACGATGAAGTCTCTCTTGATGTCCAAAATACGGAGTTGGTATCGTCCAGGCACAAGATGGTCGATGATCACACCTTCGGAATTGGTTCGCAAACCCTCATGGTTGTCATAATCATACTCCAAGGCCGACATGAGTTCACCGTTCTCGTCATACTTGTAGATGTTTCCGAACACACCATTCACCAAATCAAGGTTGGCATCCTTGATAGTAATGGAAACAGAACGTTTCACCGGCACGACAATATAAACCGTGGTATCCTCTCCACCCTTTCCAGAGACATTGAAATCATAAGAGAACGTACCATTGTAATCATAATCCTTCAACACATATTTCACATAGTAATCGGCCACTTCACAAACCGTATACTCCTCGAAAACCCAAGCGGCGCCCTTCCCCTCGTAATCATCATAGAACTTGGAGATTGACTTAGAATACAAAGCATCAGGGTTGCGTTTGTATACATCCATATTCATGATCTGAGGGTAGACCACCTGACCATCATGTAGGAATTGGAACTTCACCTTTTGCGTCAGAGGTGCCTTCGACTGGAAGTAGATGGTCGTGTCGGCAAGAAGATTCACCACCTGCGTGTCCTCGAAAGCGGTCAAGATATAAGTACCCTCTGTATAATCACCTGAGTAGTGACCGGCACTATCCGTCACAAGTTTAGAAATGAAGCCATTCGTCTCCATAATCACATACTGTCTTGACTCGAACTTACCGTGGTTCACATCGGTCAATTCAATGTTTAGCTTATGGAATGGCAAAAGTTCCGTCTTCACATGCAGAGCAGTGTCACCTGGTCCCACCATGAAAACATTCGAGAGATTCGTATGATAGCCCTTTTCATCGATATTGAGAAGGTCACGATAAACACCCTCAGACATCAGAACTGGTTTTTCATACAGGTAATGGATCGTATCCCTCCATCTTCCGAAGTACTCCACATATGCATCTTGGTCATCCGATGGCCAAATCATAATCTTCTTAACCGACGAAGGGACAAACATCTCTTTCCCATAATAGAAATCGAAATAGACCTTCGTGTAATCGTCAGGATTGATATAGATCGTCACAGAAGTGTCTCGTTCCACATTAATTCCCCGCATGGTATCCCTCAACGCAACGACATCATACACATCAGGAGCAACAAGCCAAGAGACTTTTCCCGAATCATCCGTCAATGTATGAGGGGATTCCGCCGAGTTATCCGACGTGAGCATAAGATTGCATCGAACCAACGGCAATGGAAGGCTATCCAATATGGAACGGACCCTCACCTCCAACACGACAGGATGCTCACCTTCGACTTCTTCGTTTATAGGAATCTTGAAGCGAGACTCTGATCCTTGAGAACCACCTGATGTATCAGGCAGTGTAGGCAGAACCAGATAAACAATATTTCCTTCCAGCACATCATTGTCGTCCACAATAAAAGTGTCGACAATCGTGCCGTAATCCTTGGTCTGCACAGAGCATGAGTATGTACCCGCCGGACAAGAAACATAGTTGTCCGTCGTATTATACTGATAATAACCACCCGAAATCACGTCGCTGTGAGCATCCACCGCACCGAACGGATAGACGCTATCGGGCGCCAAATGCGTCACGAAAATATCCTTGGCAAAGACAGTCAAGTGAGTTCCCTTGTCATTGATAAAGCAGAAGTGAGTCTGGTGGGTTATCTCACCGCTCGCCACAGAAACTTCCGTGTTGATATTCTGGTCCTTCACCGTCACATAATTAGAACCTCTGAACGTCGAATACTTGTATTGACCTTCCGGCACCAAAAACTCCGTGACACCTGTGCTATCAGACACCTTCTCAGCGATAAGGGTCTCACTCTTATCATCATTCACCTTGTAAATGGTCGCCTTCTTACCCTCCAGCATGGAACCATCCTCATTCATGAAACTAATGGTCCACAGACGGTAGTCCAAGTTGATCCATGTGTAACTTCCATTCGCGACAGAAAAACTACCATTCCGCAGATCTCCGAAATCGAAAGAATAGGTATAGTCACCCGCTGGGAACAGGGGATCCACTACCCTACCCGACTCATCAGTCGTGTATGTTTTGTACAAGACACCTCCCGATTCCACATTCACGGAAAGATCTGAAACGGGTCGGTTTTGAGCATCAGAAATCTCAAAAATGAGAATTCCTTCCGACATGGTCGCCTGGGTTACTCCCAATAATAATGTGACAAGCACCACGAGTCTCCTAAAAATCCCCTTCATAATCACATAACATTAAATATCTTTTTTTCTAGAAAACATCACTAATAATTCAAGAAATATCCGCAAAATTAAAAAATAGAATCAACAATAATGTATTTAGAGAACAAAAAAGAGTTTTTTTTTCATAATTTATCGAAAAAACACGTCGCATACACCATATATGAACCTCTTGATAGTACATAAATCCGAATGGAAAATGTACAATACTACAAACAAAAACAATAATCTTGCGAGCGAAAAAAATTTTTCTCTATTTTTTACGTCTGTTTGGACTAAAAATCATCTCTTTGTAATAACTTTGTGGATAATATTTGTCGCGAATAATAAATATATTGATTTCACATATTTTTCGTATGAAGAAAGCATTTAAAATTATCGGCATTGTTATGCTATCGATTTTGGGACTAATGTTAGTCCTTCCTTTTTTCTTTAAGGATAAAATCAAAGATGTTGCGGAAGCGGAAGCCAACAAAGCTTTGGATGCGGAGATCCATTTGGGAGACTTCTCATTAGGCTTCTTTTCCAATTTTCCAAATGCCACCTTCTCCGTGGAGGACTTCGGCATCGTGGGTGTGGACTCCTTCGCTGGAGACACGCTGCTTCACGTGGACGAGCTAGAGGTCGTCCTCAATCTGAAAAGTCTATTCAAGGAATCATTCGAAGTGAACAAAATAAAATTGGTCAATCCTGTGGCGAATGCCATCGTGAACGAACAAGGGAAGGCCAACTGGGAGATCGTAGAGTCCGACTCCACCGCCACCGAGGAATCGGAAGAGCCTTCCGCACCAATCATACTTAATCTCAAAAAGGTGACGATCGAAAATCTACGGGCATCCTACACGAGTCAACCTGACAGCATGAATGCCTCTGTGGAAGGTGTGAACCTGGACCTGAAAGGCGTGCTTGCGCTTGACATAGAGACATTGGCGCACATCGACGAACTGAAACTCCTGGTGGACAAGATCGCCTACCACGACGCCTCTTCCTCCAACACGGAGGCTGTCCTCGAATCCGTGGACCTGAACTTCAACGGACAAGTGAGAGGGAACAAGACAGACCTGAAACTCTTGCTGGGCGTAGACTCCACCTCACTCCACATGGGTGGTATCCCTTACCTGAAAAAAGCGAAAGTGAAGGCTGATGTAGACATGACCGCAGACCTGGACAGCAGCAAGTTCACCTTCGCGGAAAACTCGATCTCCTTGAACGAAATCAAGGCGAATTTCGCCGGTTCGGTATGGTTGGTAGACTCCACCACCACCGACGTGGACCTGAAGCTTAGCACACCTAACATTGATTTCAAACAAATCCTCTCTTTGATACCGGCCATCTACGCCGACGACTTCTCTTCCATCCAAACAGCAGGAGAGGTGGCACTCAACGCCTCGGCGAAGGGTCGTATGCAAGGTGATACGCTCCCTGCATTCAATGCAGACCTGGAGATATCGAACGCAATGTTCAAATACCCTGATCTGCCAAGCTCCATCAATGACATCAACATCAGTGCGAATATCACTAATCCAGGAGACATCACCGACTCCACCATCATCGACGTGAAGAAATTCGGACTCAAGATGGCTGGCAACCCATTTGCTATAACACTCTTCATGAAGACTCCAATCTCCGACCCTGACTTCAAGTTCGCAGCAGACGGAACCATCGATTTCAGCAAGCTGACGGAGGTGGTTCACCTAGACGAGATGAAAATCAACGGTATCATGACCGCGGCGCTGAAAGCGAACGGAAAGATGTCTTACGTAGACAAGGAAGAATACGACCGCTTCTCCATCCTCGGTTCCCTCAACCTGAAGAACTTCATCCTTCAGATGAACTCGTTGGACTTCGACGTGAACATGAACAACGCCGACATGGAGTTCACTTCCCAAAACGTGAAGATGAACGCAGACTTGGGCTTGGGCAAATCAGACCTGAAGTTGGACGGAACACTGCAGAACTTCCTGCAATATGCGCTTAGGGGCGAGACCATCAAGGGTACCCTGAACGTCAACTCCAACTACATCGACGCCAATGAATTGTTAGGCGGAGAAGAGGAAGAGAGCGCCAACACAAATCCTGAAAGCGCCACGGAGAACACCATCATCGACATCCCTGGCAACGTCGATTTCGCGCTGACCACCAACATCAACAAACTGCTCTTCGAGGATATAGAGATAACTCAACTGAAAGGAAACCTCACCTTGAAGGAGAAGGTGGCGAAAATCAGCACCCTGAGCGGTAACACAATGGGTGGATCCTTCAACGTCAACGGAGAATACGACGTGAAGGACACGCTCGCTCCAAAGGTGGATCTGGCATTAGGATTGAAGGAGATGAAGATCTCCGAAGTATTCACCAAGGTCTCCACCGCCAACAAACTGGCTCCAATATTGTCAGACGCTTCGGGTAACTTCTCGATGGACCTGAAATTCGACTCCAAACTGGACCATGGCATGACGCCTAACCTATCCACCGTCAACGGAAAGGGTAAGTTCTCCTCCAAAGAGGTGGGTCTGAACGACGTGAAGGCTTTCAGCATGATTGAAGACAAAACCAAGGCGATTAGCGCCCTTGCCAATAAGATCAAAATGCCTTCACTGAAGAACCCGCAGATGAAGGACATCAACATCAAGTTCGTCATCAAGAACGGAAGGCTGGAGATCGACCCATTCGAAACCGCCATCCAAACCGCTATGTTCAAGTTCTCCGGTTCGTCGGGTCTCGACCAGACATTGGACTACATCTCCACCATTTCGCTTAAGACCATCACGGATAAGATACCTGTGGCATTGGATGTGAAAATCGGTGGTACATTCACCGCTCCAAAGGTAAGCGTCGGAGCAGCATCCACCCTCGAATCCATCAAAGAAAAAGCGTTGGAGGTTGTAGACAAGGCGAAAGAAAAGGCCATTGCGGAGGCGAAGGCACAACGCGACAAAATGGTGGCGGAGGCCAAAGCACAGCGTGAGAAGATGATCGCGGAAGCTCAGAAAGGGGCGGACAAACTAGTGGAAGAGGCGAAGGCAAACTCCCAAAAGTTGCAGGACAAGGCAACCAATCCTCTAGCCAAAGCGGCCGCCAAAAAGACAGGTGACGCAGGCATCAAAAAAGCGCAGGAGCAAGCCAACAAAATGGTGAACGAAGCCGCAACGGCCGGTGACAAACTGATACAGAACGCAGAGAAGAACGGAAACGCTCTGATCGAGAAGGCTTCCGCCGCAGGCAATAACAACAAGAAAACAGAATGATTGAAATAGGGAAAATAAATAAGATGACCGTGCGAAACGTCGGTCAGCAGGAGGTGGTCGTCGTCTCCGAAGATGAGGAGGTATTCAGCATACCAACAGAGGAATTCACCGAAACGCCCCAAGAAGGTGATGTCGTGAAGATATTCCTCTACAAGGATGCGGACAAGAAGACGATTGGCTCGGCGAAGATTCCTCTCGCCATCGCAGGCGAGTTCGAGTTCCTCCCCGTCGTGCATGTATCCTCAGCGGGCGCCTTGCTCGACTGGGGACTGAAACGCAAGCTTTTCCTCCCTTCTAAGGAGCAGACCAGCAAGCTGGCCCTCGGCGGCACCTACCTCGTGCACGTCTTCTATGACCACCACACGGAGCAGGTCATCGCCAGCATGCACGTGGATGACTTCCTCGACCTGGACAAGCCTACCTACAAAAGGAACGACGAGGTGGACATCCTTTTCGCCAAAGAGACCGACCTCGGATACAAGGTGATCGTGGACGACGCCTACTGGGGTCTGGTTTACCACAGCGAAATCTTCGAACACATAGACTTCGCCATGCGCACCAAAGGATACGTGAAATGCGTACGCGAGGACGGCAAACTCGACGTGGCCCTACAGCCACAAGGGTACAAGGTGGTGGACACCATCAGCGAGCAGATACTCGATGAACTGAGACGTAGGAACGGCTATCTGCCGATGAACGACAAAACAGATGCAGACATCATCTACAACACCTTCGGATGCAGCAAGAAAGCCTTCAAGAAGACATTGGGTTCACTGTACAAACAACGGATCATCGCCATCGGAGACGATGGCATCAGACTGACAGAGGAGGAATGACAAGGGCGTTTAGGGGACTTCTATAAATTAAAAAAAAAATTGAAATTCAATCGAATAACTTGTATTTTAAGACAAGAAGTGGTATATTTGGAAGAAAGCAAAAACAAGAGAAAAGATGAAGAGGTATCACGCAAATGCATCCAAAGTTTTTTTGATTCAGAGTATATAGTTCAATCCCTTTCAGAAATGGGCAATCCATTAGAGGTTTTGGAAAAACATATTGATTTTGAGATATTTAGGGATATTCTTGAGGACATTGTACTGCCCAAAGAAAGGAAAAGTAATGCAGGCAGACCTCCAATCGACCCCGTAATGATGTTCAAAGTGTTGGTTTTGCAGAGGTATTATGGGCTTGGAGACGAGCAGGTTGAATATCAGATAAAAGACAGAACAAGTTTCCGTAGGTTCGTCGGCATAGAATGCGTGGATGATGTGCCGGATGCAAAAACAGTTTGGAAGTTTAAGAACTTGTTGTCGCAGAATGGTACACTCGACAAGTTGTTTGACGAGTTCCACGGAAAGATGGAACGGGAGGGGCTGATAGTGAACGAGGGGAAAATCATCGATGCAAGTTTCGTGGTCGCTCCTCGTCAAAGAAACACGAAGGGAGAGAACAAAGTTATAAAGGAAGGCAAGGGGGGATGAACTATGGAACGACAACAAGAACAAGAAATGCCATAAGGACATAGACGCAAGATGGGTGAAGAAACATGGGGAGAGGTTCTACGGATACAAGAACCATATATAAGGTGGATGCGAAAAGCAAACTGATAGTCACCTACGATGTCACGGCCGCCAGCGTGCATGACAGCCAGCGATCGTACCGTCTGATAACGGAGAAGGACAAGGGGCAGAAGGTGTGGATGGACAGTGGATACGTCGGCACAAAGGACGGCTTTGAGGAGAAGGGAACCACACCAATCATCTGCGAGAAAGGGTACAGGAACCACCCGCTGACGGAGGAACAAAAAAAATCGAACAGGAAGAAGTCGAGAATGAGAAGCCGAGTGGAACATGTGTTCGGCTTTCAGGATTGGAAAGTTGTCTATGAAGGACAACCTTCAGTCTCCGATTTAACAGGTTCTTGCAGATGCTGAAGAATGAATTTAAAGAACCTTCAATAATTTGATCTGAGAATTTTATAGACTATATATAATTCTTTTTATATTTGTTTTTCTTAATGACATTTTATTATCTCAATCCATTAAATTTGTCTTTTCCCATTATGAAAATACTAATTATAGAAGACGAGGTATCCTTACAAGATTTAATGAAACGTTCACTCACAAAAGAGAAACATACTGTGGAGAGCGTTTTTTCATTGAAAGAGGCTCGAGATAAAATTGGTGTCTACACTTATGATTGTATCCTTCTCGACATAATGCTACCAGACGGGAATGGACTTCAACTCCTAAAAGAGATAAAGTCCAACAAAAGAAGAGAAATTGTAATTATCCTTTCTGCCAAAGATTCTATTGAAGACAAAGTGACAGGACTTGAATTGGGTGCAGATGATTACCTTCCTAAACCATTTCACCTGCTTGAATTGTCTGCAAGAATCAGAAGTGTAGCACGTCGCTCACAAAACAATGGGATTCATGGGTTCACTCTTGGAAACGTTTTTCTCGACACAGATAAGAATTCCCTTCTTGTTAATAATGTTAATGTTCCTCTCTTAAAGAAAGAGTATCAAATACTTTCTTATTTCATACAACGCCCAAATCACATCATCGACAAAGCTTTACTCGCCGAACAAGTATGGGGCGACAGTGCCGATCAGTCAGATGATTTTCACTATGTCTATGCTCAAATAAAAAATTTAAAACAGAAACTTGCCCATGCAGAAGCCACTATCGAGATCAAATCCATCTACGGATTCGGATATAAATTAATTTCAAAAGAAGATTGATATGAAGTTAGTTAACCAGGTGACCATCCGACTTTCCTTAGCCATCATTCCCTTAATGATTATCTGGGGAGCACTCTTTTATTTTAGAATGATGGAGGAGATAAATGATGAAACGGACGACGCACTGGATCTATACGCAGAACAAATTATCATGCGAGTATTAGCAGGACAAAGACTTCCGTCTTCCACAGATGGGACAAATAACACATATACAATCAAGCCTGTTTCGCAATCTTACGCAGATACAGTTTCTCGTCTTCGATATTTTAATGAAGATATATTCATCCCCGAGAAAGAAGAAACAGAACCTGCAAGGACTCTTGTGACTATCTTTCAAGATAAAAATGGAATCAATTACGAATTACGTGTTAGTTCTCCCACGTTTGAACGTGATGATCTATTATATACTATACTATACTGGATTTCACTACTTTACATCATCCTTACAATTTTAATTATCATTATCTGTATCTTCGTTTTTCGCACTTCCCTTACCCCCTTCTACAAACTTCTTCATTGGCTCGATAATCATAAACCTGGAGGACATAAACTGTATACCATCGACATTCAAACAAACATAACAGAATTCAACAAACTGAAAACAGCCGCTCAAAATGCTGTCAATCGTTCTGAAGAACTCAGAATTCGTGAAAACGAATTTATCGGGAATGCTTCTCACGAGCTACAAACTCCTCTTGCTATCCTTAACAATCAGATTGAATGGATGCTGGAATCCAACAATTTCAACGAAATGCAAATGACAGGATTAGTCAACATGCGTCGCACTCTTTCCTCTGTCATACGATTAAATAAAACCCTCTTATTACTTTCCAAAATAGAAGGAAAACAATATTTTGAGTCTGAAGAAATCAATATAAAATCACTAATAGAAGAACTAACAAACACTTACGCAGACATTTTCGAGTCGAAATCTATCTCAGTAGAGCATAATCTATCTGACAATTGCACCGTCATGATGAATACTACATTGGCAAACGTTTTGTTTTCCAATCTGATTAAAAATGCTTTTGTTCACAGTGACCGATATTCATTAATTCGTATATCATCAACGAATCACTCCATTTCCTTCTCCAATCAAGGGAACGAACCATTAGACGAATCTTTGATTTTTAATCGATTTTATTCTAAACGCAGAAATAATAATTCTTCTGGACTTGGACTTTCTCTTGTTAATTCTATAGTCAAACTTTACAATATGGATTTGAAATATAAACACGATAATGGATGGCATCAATTTCTATTATCATGGGAAAGGAATAAAATTCTGTAATAATGAAAACTAAATTCAACAAAAAAAAGATATTTCAATTTCATTTTACATTTGAGTTCGATATTTGTATCAAAATTTATGTTTAACTAAAATTTTTACGAATATGAAAACATCAAATTTCTTAAGACCATTTTTATGCATTCTTTTTGCATTTGTGAGTTTATTCAATGTATGGGCAGACAACAACAAACCAATAAGTTTTGATCAGTTACCTGCCAAGAGTCAGTCTTTCATAAAAGAATATTTCTCGAATGACAAAGTATCGCTTGCCGTTTGCGAAAAAGAATTTTTAGAAGTTCGTTACAAAGTCATTCTTACAAGTAGTGCCAAAGTTGAATTTTACAAAAACGGTGATTGGAAAGAGGTAACATGCAAGTTTTGTTCTGTTCCTGAAGAATTAATTCCTTCAGAAATTCTAAAAAAAATAAAAGAACTCTATACTAATGTGAAGATCACTGAGATAGACAAAGACAATCGAGAATATGAGGTAAAACTATCCAACGGGGTTGAACTGACCTTTAATAAGGAGTTCATCTTAACAGATATTGACGATTGAAGGAAATAAAAAACATCTAATCAATAATTATCATGAGAATAAAAAATTTATTTCTGGCTGTTATCACGTTAGGTGCAACTGTCAGCATGAATGCCCAAGAGGCGAAAAAAGGAGATTTCAATGTAGGTATAACCGCAGGAGCTGGTTTATCAACCATGCGTATGGATGACCCGTATGACCTAAAAGATCCTGATGGAATCGCTAACATTCAAGGAGGATTGGTGTTCAATTATGCATTTGTTGACAACCTTTTTTTAGAGGCTGGAGTGACATACCAGCGAAAAGGTTACAAAACAGACGGAATAGGATATGAACACAGCAACGATTATTTTGAAATAGACGAAGAAACTAAAACGTCTATTCATTATGTTGCTGTTCCTCTGACATTAAACTATCGCATCAATTTAGGAAACTTTGGATTAATTCCTCAAGCAGGTCCTTACGTAGGTGTCGGTCTAGCAGGGAAGACCACTACCGATTATACCCTAGATTTGGAAGATGCATCAATGCAACAGGTAGCGGAAGAAATGTTAGATGATATGCGTAATAAGGCTCCTGAATCTAAAGTTTTCGACAATGAACATGCGAAAAGACTAGACTTTGGTTTTCGTTTTGGTTTGGGATTCGCATTTTCTCAGAAAACTAAGTTTACCGTGGGATATGATCTTGGCATTCTCGATCTTTATAGAGCCGAAAATCTAGATTATAAAACTAAACACAGTACCTTTTTCGGAACACTAACCTTCTACTTCAAATGAGATAAAAAAAGTAAATAATGAAGTGAATGAAAACCTTAATTTCGCAACCCGATAAAAAATAGTTATTAACTAAAATACTGCGAAATTAAGGTTTTTTGTATTTGTATTTGTATTAATTAATATGATGTGTGTAAACTATAGATTATTTATCTTGAAATTTTAAAGAGTGCATGGGGACTTCTATAAATTAAACTCTAATAATCAATCAAATAACTTTTATTTTAGGGCAAAAAAGTGGAGTTTTAGAAGTAAAAAAAAAAGAGAAAAATGAAAACATAATTCTTAATTCAAAATTCACTTGATTTCCCCCTCCTGCGTCACGATTTCCTTCTCGTCGAAGCCATCCGACTCGTCGTCAAAGAGACGTTTACCGCAGTACCTGCAAAAAACAGCGTCCTCGTCGTGCCCCGTCTTGTGGCAATGCGGGCAAGGACGGATGGAGAACTTCTTCTTCTCCGTTATCATCTGAGCGGAAACGATACCCGTAGGGACCGCCAATACCGTGTAACCCAAGAGCATCACGAAAGCTGAGAGGAAACGCCCCAGGCTCGTCACCGGTGTGATATCACCATACCCCACCGTCGTGGTAGTCACAATCGCCCAATAGATACTGCTAGGGATATCATGGAAACTACTCTCCTCGATACCTCCCTCGACCATGTACATCACCGTGCCAATGCAGACAACGAGCAGAAGCACGAAGACAAAGAACACAATGATTTTGCGGAAACTGGCACGCAAGGAGTTCAGCAAGATCTCTCCCTCCCGCCAATAGGAGAAGAGCTTAAAGATACGGAAGACACGGATCAAGCGCAGGATACGGATGGTCAGCAAGCCATGCGCATTCGGGAAGACAAAGCCCAAATAGGTAGGAACGGTGGCCAACAAATCAACAATACCGAAGAAACTGGTGGCATACTTGAAGGGATGCGGCGAGCTATAAAGCCTCAACAGATATTCTATCGTGAAGAACACCGTGAAGACCCACTCCAGCACACTCAAGAAGAACTTAAACGTCGGAGGGAAAATCGCAAGGCTCTCCAAGATGACGACCAATACACTCACCAGTATAAATATGATGAGCAGGACATCAAACATCTTACCCATAGGGGAATCCGTATCGTAGATCACCATATAAATTTTATGCTTCAACTCCTCGTTGTGCATAAAATCGTGCCATTTCTTCTTTAGACCAAGCATATCTTTATAAAAACTAAAAACCGAACCAAACCGTCAAGAGCGCTGTATGCTCAAGGAAAATCTTCACACCGATGCCTATCAGGACAAGTCCGCCCACCAACTCCATGTTCACGGGAAGGTGCCTCCCCAAGTACAATCCGACGAGATTCCCCGCCACGGAGAGCGCGAAGCTGAAGATCCCGATCATCATCAATGCGAACGCAAAGGTAGGAATTGTTTCTGTAATAAACACAAGACCTGTCGCCAAAGCGTCGATACTGGTGGCAATCGCCAGTAAAATCAGGGTTTTCCAGCGCAAAGCGGGCTGAGATTCACCCTCCTCTCCTTCCGTCAGACTCTCCCGGATCATCTTCACGCCCAGAAAAACGAGCACGCCCAACGCTATCCAATGGTCATAAGCCTCGATACGCTCCTTGAAACCCACACCGGCAAGCCATCCGACAAGAGGCATGAGCGCTTGGAAGAAGCCGAACAGAAGAGACATCTTCATAATAGGAACAAAATGGAATCGCCCGAGAGCGACCCCATTTGTTATAGAGACTGCGAAACAATCCATCGCTAGAGCGATGGCTAGCAACAATATGGTTCCAACATCCATGTGGAACAGATTAGATTAACACTTTGCCAATGCTTGTTCCAAATCCGCGATGATATCCTCTGGTTCCTCGATACCTACAGAGAAACGGATCAAGTCAGGACGTACACCTGCAGCGATCAACTGCTCGTCAGACAACTGACGGTGAGTATGGGAAGCTGGGTGAAGCACACAAGTACGTGCGTCCGCCACGTGCGTCACGATGCAAGCCAACTGCAAGGAATCCATGAACTTGATGGAAGTCTCACGACCACCCTTGACACCGAAGGTAACCACACCGCATGATTGTCCGTTGGTGAATTGTTTCTGCGCCAAAGCATGGTAAGGGCTGGACTTCAAGCCAGGGTAGTTCACCCAAGCCACCTTAGGGTGTTTCTCCAAATATTCAGCCACCAACTGAGCGTTCTCGCAGTGCTTAGGCATACGCAAGTGAAGCGTCTCCAAGCCGAGGTTCAACAAGAATGCGTTTTGTGGAGATTGGATGGAACCGAGGTCACGCATCAACTGAGCCGTAGCCTTCGTGATGTAGGCACCCTTACCGAACGCCTTGCTGTAAGCCAAGCCATGGTATGACTCGTCTGGTTGCGTCAAACCAGGGAATTTATCCTTGTGAGCCTCCCAATCGAAGTTACCGCTGTCCACGATACATCCACCCACGTTCGTCGCATGTCCGTCCATGTACTTCGTCGTGGCGTGTGTAACGATATCGCAACCGAACTCGAACGGACGGCAGTTGATTGGTGTAGGGAATGTGTTATCCAAGATCAAAGGCACACCGTGTGAATGTGCGATGCGGGCGAACTTCTCGATATCCAACACCGTCAACACTGGGTTGGCGATCGTCTCACCGAACAAAGCCTTCGTGTTCGGACGGAAAGCCTTGGAAATCTCCTCCTCAGAAGCATCCGGATCCACGAACGTGCACTCGATACCCAACTTCTTCATCGTCACAGCGAACAGGTTGTACGTTCCGCCATAGATGCAAGAAGAGGATACGAAGTGGTCACCCGCCTCGCAAAGGTTGAAGATGGAATAGAAGCTGGCTGCCTGACCGGATGAGGTCAACATGGCTGCCACACCACCCTCCAACGCACAGATCTTAGCGGCTACCGCATCGTTGGTAGGATTCTGCAAGCGAGTGTAGAAATAGCCAGAGGCTTTCAAGTCGAAAAGATCACCCATCTCTTCACTTGTATCGTATTTAAACGTTGTAGACTGATAAATCGGAAGCACTCTTGGCTCACCTTTCTTGGGTTTCCATCCCTCTTGGACACATAATGTTCCTAAACCTTTTTTACTCATTTCGGAAAAATATAATTAACATTAATAAATTCACTTCACTATAGCAAAATGACGAAACAAAGTCCGATCGAATTACAATTGGCCACACGAAGTAACCATGGAGGCACGCAATAATCAACAGGGCACCCCGTCATCCGTCATTCCACAAGGCAAAAGTACATCCAACAGATAAATCACACAAGAAAAACAAAATTCAACAGAAAACTATTCCAAACAAAAGCAAGAAATAGAACAAAACGCCATAAACCATTCTAACAAAACACGAAAACTAGTGAAATATTCTATACGAACGCCAGAGAGAGACAAACCACACCAAAAACAGAAAGGCCGCCCGAAACAGACGGCCTTTTATCTTACAAGAGTAATCTTACTTACAGATGAAATACCCTGTAGTGTCGGATGTGTTCAAATCCGTACAGTCATTCACATTCATTTCTTCCTTGAGCCCGCTATAACTTGGGACCTCCTCTCCATCAGCGTTGTAGAATGTGCAATCACAATCCTTCTTCGTGCACGAATAAATCACCGAAAGCAATCCGGCTAAGCCCAATATCAGCAACAAATTTCTCATTTCAAAATTCATTAAGTTTCAGCCTACTCTATCGTTTTCGGCAACCCGATGGCAAATGTAATATTAATTCGGGAAATAATTATCCTAAAACTAAAATTTCTTGTTCCGTGGTTTCCTTACCGAGACATGACTCGAACCCTATAGCGCATCCAAAGCCTCACAGATGGCCGCCTTGTCCATGTCCTTGCCGATGAAGACGAGCTTCACCAGACGGTCACCGTAAAAGTCGTCCCAGTCCTTGCGCAACTCCTCGCTCTCCGCCAACAGACGTTCCTGCTCAGCCTTCGGAGCCGTGCAGATCCACTGTCCGGTCTCCTGCACGCTCTTCTGTCGACCCGCCTGCTCGAAGAGATAAGACATGTCCGGATTCTCCACGAAGTAAAGGATACCCTTGCAACGGATCACGCTCTTCGGCCAACGCTGATCGATGAAACGGTCGAACTTGCTCAACGAGAAGCCCTTACGCCTGTAGTAGACGAACGTGGAGATACCGTATTCCTCCGCCTCTCCCTCGTCATGGTGGTGATGATGGTGGTGGTGATGTCCATGTTCCTCCTCGTGCTCATGATGATGGTGCTCGTGCTCGTCGTCGTCATCATCGTCGTCGTCATGGTCATGGTGGTGGTGATGCTCGTGCTCATCCTCCTCGTCATGATGGTGATGCTCATGTTCATGCTCACCCTGTTCCTTGCGCTTCTTCTCCTCTACCTGCTGTTCGTCGCTCTCCAATGCTTGGATCCAACCTGCGGACATGCTAACGGACTGGAAGTCAAAACGATTAGAGTTAATGATACGATCCAAATCTATTTTAGCGTAATTGGTCTCGATGATCTCCGCGCGAGGCTGCAAAGTGCGGACCACAGCACGCACCTGGTCCAACGCCTCCTTGCCCACCTCATCCACCTTGTTGAGGAGGATCACATCGCAGAACTCGATCTGCTGAATCAGGAGGTTCTCAATATCGTCCTCGTCCAGATTATTGCGCATCAAATCCTTGCCGCTGGCGAACTCATCATAGAGGCGGAGGGCATCCACCACAGTGACCACACAATCCAAGCGGCACACCTCCGGCATACCATACCGTTTAGCCATGGAAGACATCGTCACGATGGTCTGGGCGATCGGCAACGGCTCACATATTCCGCTCGCCTCAATCACGATGTAGTCAAACCGATTCGTATCCGTGATATCCGTGATTTGCTTCATCAAATCGGCCTTCAGCGTGCAACAGATGCAACCATTGCTCAAGGCGACCAGGCTTTCGTCCCTTTCGGTAACCACACCACCCTGCTGAATCAGGGAGGCATCCACGTTCACCTCTCCGATATCATTCACGATGACTGCGATCTTCAATCCTTTCTCATTCGTCAGAATATGGTTCACCAACGTCGTCTTTCCGCTTCCCAAATAACCCGTCAGAAGGGTGATAGGCACAACTTTTTTACTCATGGCTCTATATAATCACTTAACATTTCGAGGGACGTATCTCTCTGATTATTTATTACACTATAAATCAATTGTTTAAGCAAAAAACCTAAAACATCGTAAAGTTACAATTATTTTTCTCACGTTATACCGTCGTCGTCCAATATAAAATGCTATTTCTTCTTGGCGAACAAATCTTTTTATAACTTTGCCCTAGAACAAAAAAGAGGAGAAAAGTGTCTTTCACAAGCAGATATAAAGAGATTAAAGAATCCGAATTCGTGCGGAACTCCGCCAAACTGCTTTCCGCTGGGGTCATCGCCCAAGCCATCGGCATACTCATATACCCTGTCCTGACCAGGATCTACGCCCCGGAGGACTTCGGACTGCTGAACCTCTTCCAAAGCATCGCCGGCGTGCTCATCATCCTCTCGACGGCGGAATACCAATACGCCATCCTCCTGCCCAAGGAGGATGCCCAGGCGAAGAAATGCCTCCACGTGGGCACGACCGTACTCATCGGCACATTCGCCCTGTGCGCTCTTTCCATTCCCTTCGCACAACCCATCGCCCAACAATTCAACGCTCCAGAACTCGCACGATGGTACTGGACGCTTCCCCTGCTGGTGCTCTTCTCGGGCGGATGGTCGTTGCTCAATTATTGGCACACGAGGAATAAGAACTACACGCTCGCCAGCACCTACCAGATCAGCAAGAGCCTCCTCAATGCGGGGCTCAAATGGGGACTAGGAATCATCGGGTTCATCAAGGGCGGACTCATCGTCGCGACCGTCGTCTCCGCCATACTCGCCTTCCTCCTCAACCTGACACGCTCGATGAGGAAATACAAATGCAGACTGGCCTCGTTGCTGCCTAAACCAGACAAGCGAACGGCGGTGACTTACCAGAACTTTCCCAAGTTCGCTTTGCCACGAACCCTATTCAACTACGTCAGCGCCAACCTGCCCTTCTTCCTGCTCACACCTTTCTTCGGACTGGAAGAGACTGGTTTCTTCGGCATGGCGCTCACCCTAGCCTTCACTCCCATCAGTCTCATCAACGGGTCGATATACCAAGTGCTCTTCCAGCAAGTATCCGAGAAGGTGAACAACAAGCAATCCATCATCGGGACGTTCCGCAACTTCTACCGCAGGGTATGCCTGGTTGTTCCACCCATAGGCATCCTCCTATTCATCTTCCTTCCTTTCCTGACGAAGTTACTTTTGGGCGAGGCATGGGACACCACGGCGGACTACATACGGATGATGCTTCCATGGCTTTTCGCCTCGTTGCTGGCAGGACCGACCTGCTTCATCACAGATATCTTCATGAAACAGAAAGAGACGTTGTACGTCGAGTTCACGTTGCTGATCGTCAGGGCGGCCAGCCTCATCTACGGCATCATGACCCACGACATACACGCCGCCATCCTAGGATTCTGCGGAGTCACCTTCCTCATCTTCTCCGCACAGGTCTTCTGGTTCTACTCCATCGCGAAAAAATACGAATCGACGCTTCCGGACAAATCCGAGCAGGCATAAAATCAGGCATAGGCAAACTGAGAAACAGGCGGATGCGAAATACGGGCACAAAAAAAGGCGTCCGAATGGGACGCCCTTTCCTGTTTGTTGTTGAGACTGATTACTCTCCCTTAGAGATAGCACCTGCAGGACAAGCGTCCGCACAAGTTCCACACTCGGTGCAAGCATCAGCGTTTATTGAATAGATGTCGCCCTCAGAGATAGCTCCAACAGGACATTCGCTAATGCAAGTACCACATGCAACACAATCTTCACCAATTACGTAAGCCATAGTATTTTTCTTTTTTAGTTAATAAAATTTTGTGCTTCCACACAATGCAAATATATAGCATTCCTAAAATACCACGAAATATTTTTTGTGAAATTTTCTAAAAAAAATCACAGGGCAATCCACAAAATTTTCCGTTGGAATATGTGGCACATGTGCTTATCACATCTCCCTTTTTATAGAAAAATATACCACATTTCAAAAAAAACAAAAGAAAAAATTGTAAAAATGAGAATTTATGCATACATTTGGAAGATTTCGTTTTCAAGGAAAGATAATTAAAAATAGGAGGATTGTATATGGAAGATGAGAAATTGAGGTTTGATACGGATAAGCGGGATCAGGAGATTGTTTATTCGAAAGCGATCAAGGCAGGCAAAAGAATATACTACCTTGACGTGAAGCGCAACCGTAAAGACGAGTTATTCCTCGCCATCACGGAAAGCAAGAAAAAAGTTTCAGGGGAGGAAGCCCAGGTATCATTTGAAAAACACAAAATCTTTTTGTATCGGGAAGACTTTGAGAAGTTCATGACAGGTTTGAACGACGTGATGGATTACATTGGGAAGAGTTCCGAGCAAGGGGACGAGAGGAACAACCCTGTTCCGAGCCGTTTCGAGATTGATTTCGGTTGATTCGCTTGCTCGCTATGAAGGAATAAGAGGCGCACCCTGGTTGCGTCTTTTTTTTTGCCAGTCAATTCGGTTCCAGGAGTCAAACCTTCACAAAGGGGGAAAGCGATTTCACGAGACATTCCGCAATAGTATGTGTGCACACCCAACAGAATAGACTACCATAAAATCACAAAAAAAGAGAGTCCATTGTTTTCAAATGAACTCCCAATCGTTTATGAATATTAGATCACGTTCCTTTTAGTCATTTTAGGCAATCCGAAGCAACCACGTCCGCACGAGCAAACCTGTCGACGTAACGTCACCGATTGTCCCATGAAATCAGGCAGTTTCGGAACAGTCATCCACACAAAACCCACTACCACCCCACACAGACCTGTTTCCAATCCATGTAAAAAGTGGGCAGACTATTCCTCACAAAACGGTAAAAAGTGACCTTCAGTCCGGCGCAAAAATCATGCGCTACGGAATCACTTTTGCACCTGATTATTAGCATTATTCGGCACGGATGGCTTAGACCCATTCGTCATGTCACACGTACCCGTGAAGATAGCATTAGGCTCAATAGAAAGAGTCTTCGTCGTGATTTCACCCTCCACACGAGCTGTAGATTTCAGCGAAAGCGTATCAGAGATGATCATCTTACCCTTCACAGATCCCATAATATCCGCATTGGCGCAAGTCATCGTTCCAGACATAACACCCTTCGTGCCAACAATTATCTTTCCCTTGCAAACTATCGTTCCCTCTACAGAACCGTCCAGTCTGAAATCATTTTCCGCCTGAATATCTCCCACAACCTTCGTTCCATACGCCAAAGTGTTGTGTTCGGTACCTGTCGTCATTACTTCCTTTCCTCCAATTCCCATGATCTTAGATTTAAATGTTAATAAGCCGATTTAAATTGATTTAGGAACCTTACGTCATTCTCCGAGAACATACGAAGATCCTTCACCTGATATTTCAAATTAGTGATACGCTCGATACCCATACCGAACGCATAACCCGTATAAACTTTACTATCGATACCACAATTCTCCAGCACATTAGGATCCACCATACCGCAGCCAAGGATCTCGACCCATCCGGTCCCCTTACAGAAGGCGCAACCCTTTCCTCCGCACAGATTACAAGAGATATCCATCTCGGCGGATGGCTCCGTGAATGGGAAGTAAGAAGGGCGCAAACGAATCTTCGTACCCTCGCCGAACATCTCCTTCGCGAAATAAAGCAAAGCCTGCTTCAAGTCGGCGAACGACACATTCTTGTCTATGTATAGACCCTCTACCTGGTGGAAAAAGCAGTGGGCACGGTAAGAGATGGCCTCGTTCCTGTAAACACGTCCTGGGCACAAAACACGAATCGGTGGTTTTTGAGTCGTCATGATGCGGGACTGCACCGAAGAGGTGTGCGTACGCAACAGAACGTCCGGATCACGGGTGATGAAGAATGTATCCTGCATATCCCTTGCCGGATGCTCCGGCGGGAAATTCAAAGCGGAGAACACATGCCAATCGTCCTCAATCTCAGGACCTTCCGCCACGACAAAGCCCAAGCGGGAAAAGATATCCGAAATTTCATTCCTGACGAGAGAGAGCGGATGGCGCGTACCCAATCCGACCGGGTCTGGAGTCCTTGTCAAATCCAAACTCTCATCTTTCACAGAACTATTATCCAACGCATTCTTCAACTCATTAATCTTATCCTGCGCCGAATTCTTCAGGTCATTGAGCAACTGTCCCATCTCTTTCTTCTGCTCGTTGGAGATGTTCCTGAAATCGTTAAACAACGACGATATCTCCCCTTTCTTGCTCAAATATTTGATACGAAGAGTCTCCAAATCCTCCTTGCTGGAAGCATGCAACTCCCTTATCTCATCCAAAAGTTCTTTTATTCTCTCTTTCATCTCTAATTACAAAATACCTTTAATCTTGCAAAGTTAGTGTTTTTTTTGTCTAATGCATTAATTATTCGCCCCAAAAATCCTAAAACATATTAAAAACGCAGAATCAGCCGCATCCCGGACCTTCCATCCGCAAATTAAAATCACAAAGAGTTGCACCTTTTTACCGATATTATTTTCTCGTTTCAAAATTCTTTCGCAACTTTGGTGAAAAGAAGGAGACATGAGCATATCTGATATCTGGAAACGCAACATCGTCGAAACGTCCGTGTGGATCGCGGTCTTCTCTTTGCTCACATTCAGCAACATTTCCTATGACCTTTTCCTTTCGTTGAAACTGGCCGCATTGCTGACTGCGGGCATGTTCGTCGTCACACTGGTGAACAGGGTTTTCCTATTCCCCCACTTCCTGATGAAAAACAGAATGATCCTGTTTATCCTGCTCGCCTCCATCCTCATCGCCTCATTCACCTTCATCGTGTACCACTTCGAGGACGCTGTCGTCTCGTCCCACTACACGGAGACCGTATTCGAGGACAACGCATTGCTGGACATCCGCCTGCCATCCGAATCCAGGGCCTTCTTCGACGATGAGGAAGAGTCCACGGAAGCCAGGTTGTTCCTCTCCTCCAAATGGAAGGCGCTGATCCTGCTAGCTGGCGCCATGATGGTATCGGTGATGTTCCAATACAGGAAACACACGGAGGAGATTGAGGAGCAGCGTACCTCCATCCTACAAGAAAAGGTGCAACTGGAGCTGAATTTCCTACGCTCTCAGATCAACCCGCACTTCCTGTTCAATGCGCTGAACAACATCTATTCAATGGTGTACACGGGCGACAAGAACGCGGCGGACAGTGTCCTTACACTCTCCGAAATGCTGCGCTACGTCACATACGGCTCCAAGGAGAAACAGATTCCCCTGTCCGGGGAGATTAATTACCTGGAGAATTACATTGATTTTCAACGATATAGCCACGAAAACGATATTAACGTAACCTTCACGAAGGAGATTTCCCCAGAAGAGATATTCATTGCGCCCATGTTGCTCCAACCCTTCGTCGAGAACGCATTCAAATACAGTGGCATAGGACTGGAAAGCAACGCCTTTGTACGATTTCACCTCAAGGCGAACGCCCACGAACTGGTTTTCACGGTGGAGAACAGCAAACGGGTCGTGAAGAGGGAACAGAAGCACATCAAAGGCATCGGCATCGAAAACGTGAAAAAAAGGCTCGACCTCATGTACTCCGGAAAATATTCCCTGGATATCGACGAGACCGACAACAACTATAATCTGAAATTAACAATTAAATTAGATCAATATGGAGAATGAATTGATAAGAACACTCATCATCGACGATGAATTTCCTGCAAGGAAACTACTCTCCGAATATGTTTCCAAAATTCCCGCACTCCAGCTATGCGGGACATGCGAAAACGCTATGAAGGCAATGGAGGTGATCCAAAACGAGCCCATCGACCTAATCCTCACGGACATCCAGATGCCAGACCTTTCCGGACTGGAGTTGGTGAAGTCCATGGCAGAAAAGCCTCTGGTGATATTCACCACCGCATATGCGGAATATGCCATAGACAGCTACGAATTGGAAGCGGTGGACTATCTTCTCAAACCAATTTCCTTCCCTCGTTTCCTCCAAGCCATCAACAAGGTGTCGGAACGCATCAAGGCAAGGAGGAAAGAGCCAGCGGCGACAGAAACGTCACCCGTCAAATCGGACAGGGACTTTTTCATGGTGAAGGCGGATTACAAGCTCTACAAAATCGACTACGCAAGCCTCATCTATATCGAAGGACAAAGCGAATACGTGACTTTCCACATGAAGGACAAAAGACGCATCACCGCCTACTATTCCCTCAAAAAACTAGAGGAGGAATTGCCTTCAAACGAGTTCATGAGAATACACAAGTCGTATATCGTCTCCCTCTCGAACATCGAGTCCGTAGAAGGGAACATGGTAACCATTTGCGGACAGAAACTGGCCATCGGGAAAAACTACAAGGACGCTCTGCTCAGTGCGCTGAATGTATAGGCAACATTCTGGCACACAAGAGGGGAAACACTACAGATGTCTTCTACCCTCCCGTCAAACAGTGTGACACACAGGTCACATTCCGTTAAAAGCATCGGGCAAGTCCGATGCTTTTTTTATTCGACGAGAAAGAACAATCGGCTCACATAGAAAAAAGAACGAACAAAAAAGAATGTCGCCAAACTTCCCAGTTTGGCGACATCTCGAGTTTATCACTCTAAAAAATGAAAACAAACACTATTATGAAAAAGTTTCTTCCTAGTTCATTATTCCACACCGACAGGGAGACCTTGGTAAATATTCAGCACCTGGATGTTCAGGATGGCGGAATATTTGGATTGCAAGGTCTGTTGCTGAGCGTTAAGCAAGGAGTTCTTTTCGCTGAGCATCTCGAATGGGCTCTTCATACCCAAGGAGAATTTCTCCTTCGTCAACTCGTAAGTTGACTCCGCTGCTTGCTCGTTGCTCTTCGAAGCGATGTAGTTCAATTGCGCCGCCTTAGCATCCAAATAGGCAGCCTCAACCGTTTTCTTAAGGTCATCCTTCAGGTTCTCCGTCTCAAGTTCGGACAAGGACCTGTTCAGTTTGGCCTTTTTCAATGAGGACTTTCTCTCTCTATTATCCGCGATGGCATAATTCAAAGAAAGGCCCAAGTTTTCGCCAAAGTTCTCCTTCATCTGATTGCCTGAGCCATGACTGTTATGTCCGGTTCCGACTCCAGCACTGAGATTCACAGAAGGATAATAGCCAGACTTGGCGCTTTTGATCTGAAGATCTGCCATTTTCTCGTTCAGCAATGCATTGGCGATTTCTGGTCTGGCATAAAGAGCCCGTTCATAGATAGAGTCCTTATTCCCCAAATCAGCCATCACCTGCTCCTGAGAGAAATCCATGCTCTGCACATCAAACGGTTGGTTGAGATCCAACCTAAGGAGTTGCTTCAACTGTAGGAGGTTATCCTCCAACTGGTTCTGCGCCACCGTCACTTGATAGAGTTCCGAAACATGCTGCGACTCGATTTGCGCCAAGTCGCTCATGGAGACGGAGCCCGCCTCGTACAATTGCTTGTAGCGGCCGAGCTGCTCATTGGAAGTCTCCAGCGAGTTTTTCCTCATCGTGACATTCTCCTTCGCGTACAAGACCTGCAGATAGCTGGTCAACACCGCGATTTTGATATCCTCTTCCGTCGATTTCAAAGAAGTCTCTTGAATCGTCTCCTGCAATTCAGCCTGCTTGATGTTATATTTCCGCCTGAATCCATTGAAGACCGTCCAAGAAGCCCCCACGTTATAATTTCCGCTATATGTACTGGCATATCCATTTTCCGCGAAAGGACTATTACTCAGGTTTTGTCCAGCAGAGAAAGAAACGCCCGGTTGCCATTGGCCCTTTGCCTGTTCCGTAGAAACGCGGCATTGTTCTAATGTAATTCGACCTCTTTGTACGCTAATATTCTGTTGCAAAGCATAGTCGACACATTGGCCCAGCGTCCATATCTCATTATCTTGTCCGAACGAAAAAGCGGACAAAAACAAAGCACAAATAATAGTTACACTCTTTTTCACACACATTAAAATATAATATGTCAAGCAAAAGCAAAACTCTAATCGAAGGGCATACAAATGTATAACATTTTTTTCAGAAAAATGTACAATATTTCTGAAAATTTTTCGTTAGAGCAAAAAAAACATCACATTACACAATTCAATCGCCTGTATATCAACAAATTATCTCAAAAAGGTCAACATTTCCCCTTTCGTGCCATCATTTATCTTGCCGTCATCATACACAAGGACTCCATTGACAAATGTCTGAGTCACCTTATATTTCAGCGTTTCACCCTCCATCGGAGACCATCCGCACTTATAAAGGAGATCCTCCTTCTTCACCTCATAAGGGACATTAGGCTCCACCAACACCAAGTCGGCAAAGAATCCCTTGCGGATAAAGCCTCTCTTCTCAACGTTGAAAATCTTCGCCGGATTATGGCACATTTTCTCCACCACTTGCTCACGGGTGAAGTTGCCACGTTTCGCCAATTCAAGCATCATCGGTAACGCATGTTGGATGGAAGGATAACCGGAAGCGCTTTGGAGGCAATCGCCCTCCTTGTCGCTCAACAGGTGAGGCGCATGGTCCGTCGCAATGGTATCGATGATACCCGACTCAACCGCCTTCAGCAAGTTCACGCGGCTCTTCTCCTTCTTGATGGAAGGATTACACTTTATCTTTGCGCCCAAACGCTCATAATCGGTATCGTCGAACCACAAGTAGCCGACGCAAGTCTCCGCCGTGATCTTCTTATCCGCCAACGGTTTGTTGTTGAACAAAGCCATTTCCTTGGCGGTCGTCAGATGCAAGACATGCAACCTCGTACCATATTTCTTGGCCAAATCGATCACCTTGGAAGTTGATTTGTAGCAAGCATCAGAGTTGCGGATAATCTCATGGTAGGAGATTGGAATAGGTTGGTCGCCCAACTCCTCCTTCACCTTGGCCAAATTAGCCTGGATCATCTCCTCATCCTCGTTATGGGTAGCCACTGGCAGCTTCGACTCAGCGAATATACGCTCCAAAACCTTCGGGTCAGACAGACGCAGATTGCCCGTGGATGCACCCACAAAGACCTTGATGCCGCACACCTTGTCCTTGTCCGCATTGACAACCTCCTCGATGTTATCGTTGGTAGCGCCCAAATAGAACGCGAAATTCGTCAAACACTTCTGCTTAGCCAACTCAATTTTCTTATCCACTTCAGCCATGGATGTGGTAGGAGGCAAGCAATTCGGCATGTCCATAATAGAGGTCACACCACCTGCCACCGCCGCGCGGGACTCGGATTGGAAGTCACCCTTCTGCGTCAGACCCGGCTCACGGAAATGTACATGAGAATCAATCACACCAGGCAAAAGCCACTTGTCCTCGGCATCAATCACCTCAGCACTCTTCAACACGCTTTCAGGAACATCATCCTTGAAAATCTTGGAAATCTTCTTTCCTTCAATCAACACCGAACCACGGAAAGAATTCCCCTCATTAATGATTTTTGCTTTGTGAATCAATATCGTACCCATCACATATAATATTTTTCAGTTTGAACTTGAATTTTACTTTTACCAAATATACTATTTTTTTTGAGGATATTTTCTAAATAGGCTATTAATTTTTAGCCTAATGACCCCCAAAACGGCTTCACCGAAGATTCCGCCGCTCATTTTCGAGCTGCCCAACACCCTATTCACGAAGATGATAGGCACCTCCTTAATCGTAAACCCACACTTATAGGCAGTGTATTTCATCTCTATCTGGAACGCATATCCCTTGAACTTGATCTTGTCCAACTCTATAGTCTCCAACACCTCCCTGCGGTAGCACTTGAAGCCAGCCGTGGTATCTGCGATCTTCATACCAGTCACGATCCTTACATATTTAGATGCGAAATAGGACATCAGGACACGCCCCATCGGCCAATTCACAACATTCACGCCACTGATATAACGGGAGCCTATCGCAACGTCCGCACCCTCCTCGGAGCATGCCTTGTGCAACTTCAGCACATCATTCGGATTATGGGAGAAGTCCGCATCCATCTCAAAGACATACTCGTAGCCATGTTCCAAAGCCCACTTGAAGCCAGTGATATAGGCGGTGCCAAGCCCCAACTTCCCTGACCTTTCAAGGATATGCAACCTGCCAGGGAACTCGTTCATCAAGCTCTTCACAATAGCAGCCGTTCCATCCGGCGAATTATCGTCTATAATCAACACATGGAAAGCCTTAGGCAAGCCTAAAACCGCGCGAATAATGTTCTCCGCATTCTCTTTTTCATTGTAAGTTGGTATGATTACCACTCCATCGTTCACTTCCATTTCTCCTGATATAGGTTTCTTGCAAATTTAAAAAATGGTTTGGAATTTTTATTGTTATCTTTGCTAAAAAATTCATTGACATTGAACATTAACGATTTATTAAACCTTTTTTCCCCGCACAACACGATCCGAGAAGTGGGGGAATGGTGCGCCGGGACAGAGAAAAACCTAACCCTAAAGGGGCTGGAGGGATCCTTATGCGCCATTTTATTCTCCCAACTTAGAATCAACGGAGGCAAGTCTCTCTTCATCACCATGGACGACGAAGAATCCGCAGCCTACCTCTACCACGACATCGTGCAACTCATCGGGGAAGAGGAGGTATTCTTCTACCCCACCTCCTACCGCAGGGTGGACAACGAGCAGAAAGACGCCGCCAACGAGGTGTTGCGCACGGAAGCGCTCGACAGAATCAACTCAGGCAACCCCTTCGTTATGGTCTCCTTCCCGGAAGCCATCGCAGAAAAGGTTGTGGACAGCGCCGAACTTAGCGGTAAGACACTGAAACTGCACGTCGGGGAGAGCATCGACACCGACTTCATCATACAGGTTCTCTGCGAATACGGATTCTCCCGCGTGGACTTCGTCTACGAGCCTGGTCAATTCTCCGTCAGGGGAAGCATCATCGACGTATTCTCCTTCTCCTGTGAATACCCCTACCGTATCGATTTCTTCGGAGACGAAATCGAGTCCATCCGCACCTTCGACATCGAAAACCAACTGTCACTGGAGAAGAAAGAGGAGATCTCCATCATCTCCAATATCCATGAATCCGCATCTTCCGCCGTCCCTATTTTCTCCCTGCTCGGAGAGAATACATTGCTCTGTTTCCATGATTACCAATTCACATTCGACAAGCTTTGCGACCATGTGGAGAGCATCGGACGAGAGGACCTCTTTATCGACGACAAAACATTCGTGGAAGAGAACTCGCGATTCAAAAGAATCAGTTTCGGCGGTCACAGCGCATGGGACAAAGCGTCCTGCATCAACTTCGATTCATCGCCGCAACCCGTATTCAACAAGAATTTCGATTTGGTCAGCAAAGACTTCCGCACCAAAACGGACGAAGGATACAGCGTATACGTCCTAAGCGACAACCTGCATCAAACAGACCGTCTGTCCAACATCTTCGAGGACAGGGGCGATAACATCACCTTCACGCCTATCCGAAAAACGCTACACGCCGGCTTCATCGACCACACCCTGCGGATCTGCTGCTACACGGACCATCAGATATTCGACCGTTACCACAAATACTCACTACGCTCGGATAAGGCGAGGTCGGGGCAACTCTCCCTCACATTAAAGGAACTGCAGGACTTCAAGCCAGGCGATTACGTCGTGCACATCGACCATGGTGTGGGCCGGTTCGCCGGACTGATCCAGGTGGACGCCAACGGGAAGAAACAGGAGGTGATCAAACTGCTCTACCAAAACGAGGACATTCTGCTCGTCAGCATCCATTCGCTCCATAAGATATCAAGGTATAAAAGCAAGGAAGGAGACGAGCCCCGCATCAACAAACTAGGTACGGGCGCATGGCAAACCATCAAGGAAAGGACAAAGAAACATGTCAAGGACATCGCCAGGGACCTCATCGCCCTCTACGCCAAGAGACGCGAGGAGAAGGGGTTCGCCTTCTCGCACGACAGTTTCCTCCAATCGGAGTTGGAAGCCTCTTTCCTCTACGAAGACACGCCAGACCAGGTGAAAACCACCGCCGACGTGAAGCATGACATGGAGCAAGACATCCCCATGGATAGGCTGGTATGCGGCGATGTGGGCTTCGGCAAGACCGAGATAGCCGTCCGCGCCGCCTTCAAGGCCACCGTGGACAATAAGCAAGTGGCCATCATGGTGCCAACCACGGTACTGGCACTACAGCACTACAAGACATTCTCCGACAGACTGAAGAATTTCCCCGTCAAAGTGGATTACCTGAACCGCTCAAGAAGCGCCAAGGATGTCAAGCGAATCATCCATGAGCTTGAACAAGGAGAGATCAACATCCTGATCGGAACGCAAAAGATTTTAGGCAAAGAGGTTAAATTCAAAGATTTAGGCCTTCTCATCATAGACGAGGAGCAAAAATTCGGGGTGTCCACCAAGGAGAAGATCAAACAGATGAAGGTCAATGTGGACACGCTCACCATGACCGCCACCCCAATTCCTCGAACGCTACAGTTCTCCCTCATGGGTGCGAGAGACCTCTCCGTCATCAACACACCGCCGCCAAACCGGTACCCGATACAGACCGAGCTTCACACCTTCAGCGAGAAGATCATACAGGAAGCGATTCTCTACGAGATGGACCGCAACGGACAGGTCTTCTTCATCAACAATAGGGTGCAGAACCTCAACGAGATAGCCGCACTCATCAAACGGCTCGTGCCGGAAGCGCGCGTCGCCATCGGACACGGACAGATGAAGGGAGAAGAGTTGGAGAAAATCATCCTGGACTTCCTCGACTACGAGTATGACGTGTTGCTCGCCACCACCATCGTGGAGTCCGGCATCGACATATCCAACTGCAACACCATCATCATCAACGAGGCGCAGAACTTCGGACTGAGCGACCTGCACCAACTGCGCGGAAGGGTTGGCCGAAGCAACAAGAGAGCCTTCTGCTACCTGCTGGCGCCACCACTCACGAACCTCACCACCGACGCTCGCCGCAGGCTACAAGCCATCGAGAGTTTCTCGGAGCTAGGCAGCGGATTCAACATCGCCATGCAGGATCTCGACATACGAGGCGCCGGCAACCTCCTAGGTGCGGAACAGAGCGGTTTCATCGCCGACCTCGGATACGAAGCCTACCAGAAGGTGTTGAACGAAGCCATCGCGGAACTGAAGGCGGACGAATTCTCCGAGCTATACGAAGAGCAAGGAAAGGGAGAGAACACTGCCCCAACCTACGTCACAGACTGTCAGATCGAGACCGACATGGAGCTCACCTTCCCGTCCGACTACATCGAGAATGTTTCAGAGAGGATGTCGCTCTACCGTGAATTGGACAACGTGAAGGATGAAAAGGAGCTCACCGCCTTCGCCGACAGGCTGAGGGACCGTTTCGGCGCCATCCCGAGCCAGACGGAAAGCCTGCTCCAACTCGTAAGACTGCGTTGGGTGGCCGTCAACCTCGGATTCGAGCGCCTCACCCTCAAGCAGGGACGCATGACCGGCTACTTCATCCAAGCGGACGATTCCCCATACTACCAGACCGAAGTGTTCGGCAGGATACTCACCTATCTGCAAGAGCATGCGGTACGCTGCAAAATCAGGGAGACGGGGGATAAACGCTCCATCCAATTCCTCGACGTCGACAGCGTGGAGGAGGCCTATCGGATCCTGAGCAACATATAGTTAATTATGAATTTTGAATTAAGAAACGTTAGTTCGACGTAGTCAATTATGAATTTTGAGTGAAGAGCTAAAAATTAAAACATGCCGCGCCACTATTTGACGGAAAAATGGAGAGAAAAACAAGGATTTTGATTATTTTTGCACGATAAAAAAGAAGAAAAAAATGATAAACAGGACATTACTAAGAATCAAGGTAATCCAAATTCTGTATTCGTACTACAAGAACAAGGAGAATGAGACGCCAGAGTTAGAATCCGCACAAAATGAGTTAATTGAGAGTACGGACAAGACCTACGAGCTGTACCACTACTTCTTCCTACTTATCATCAAAATCACCGAATACGTCCAGAAGTTGGCGAAGAAGAAGTCATCCGCCAACGAAGCATACGTGAAATTAGCCAACAACCTGTTCGTGCAACAACTCACGAAGAACAAGCAACTACTCGCCTACTTCGACGAGCACGATGTGGATTGGGCCAACAAGACAGAGGAGAACGAGCTCTTCTGGGACATTCAAATCGAAGAGCAACAGAACAACCTCATCAAGGAGATCGTACCGCAGATCCTAGAATTGGAGGAGTTCAACAAATACAACGAGACGAAGGAGAACAGCTACGTGGAGGACAAAGAGATATGGAGAAGCATACTCCGCAAGACCATCTCCGATTCTGAATCAATCGGCAGGGAGTTGGAGGATATGTCCATCTACTGGAACGATGACGCGGCGGACGTCATCAGCTTCGTTTCCAAGACGATACGCAACTTCGACGAGGCGCAAGGAGAAGATCAGGAACTGCTCCCTCAATTCAGGGACAAGGAAGACCTGGAGTTCGCCCTGAAGCTTCTGAAGCAATCCATCTACGACGAGGCGGACTACAGAAAGATGATTTTCGAACGCACCAAGAACTGGGACGCCGACCGTGTCGCATTCCTCGACACTATCATCATGCAGACGGCCCTCGCCGAGATATGCACCTTCCCGACCATCCCTGTCAACGTGACCATCAACGAGTACATCGAGATCGCGAAGAGCTACAGCACCGCCAAGAGCGGCATCTTCATCAACGGTCTGTTGGATGCCATCGCCAAGGAATTGGTCGAATCCAAGAAGGTCAACAAAGTTGTATACACCAACGCATACAAAAAGTAAATTTATATTCACCTAAAATCGTAGAATCATGATTTCAAGCATTTTATTACAAGCAGCGCCAGAGGCAGGAGGAAGCCCAACGTCCATGATCTTAATGATGGCCGTGATTTTCGTCATCTTCTATTTCTTCATGATCAGACCTCAGAAGAAGAGACAAGAAGAAATCAAAAAGTTCAGGGACGCATTATCAGTAGGAGACACTGTAGTGACTTCAGGAGGTATTCATGGCAAAATCAAAGAGATAAGCGATAACACCATGGTGTTGGAAATAGCCAACAATGTGAACATCACGATTGACAAGAATTCAGTCTTCTCCATCGGAGCCAATCCATCCAACGAAGGAAATAGATGATGAATGATTTATTCACAGAAACGGTAAAAAAGATCAAGAGGTTCCTATCAACAAAGGACTTCTTGGTCTTTTTACTTTTTTTAGGCATATCAACCGCACTATGGGCATTGCAAGCTCTACGGAAAAATTACGAGACAACGGTTGAGATGCCTATCACCTATGTCAATCTACCCAAAGACTATATCATCACGAATGACCTGCCGGACCACCTCAAACTAACCATAGAGGGGAAAGGAAGCAATCTGGTTCGCTATCGGTACGGACGGGTGTTGTCTCCCCTCCAAGTAGACATGGAGGAGGTCGTGAAAGGAAGGAGGAAAGTGGCAACCACATCTTTCCTTGGACAAATACACAAGCAAATAAAATCCGAGACAAACATCAGGAGAATATATCCAGACTCCATCCTGTACGTATTGGAAAAACAAAAGAAGAAAGTGGTTCATGTCGCACTCGATGCGGAAATCGAGCTCGAACAACAATATACGCTCAGCGATTCCATCCGAATAACACCGTCCAGCATCACTGCCTACGGTCCCCAGTCGGAATTAAGCAAATTGGACACCATCCACACGGAACAGCTGGTGCTCAACAACGTAAAGGACACCGTCAAAAAAAGCATAAATCTAAGACAAATACGCAATGTCCGTTACTCAGACTCGACAATAACGGTTACAATTCCTTCCGAGAAATTCACGGAGAAGAGCATTCAAATGCCTATCTCCATCAAGAACGTCCCAAGCAACTACACGCTGAGGATTTTCCCTTCGTCGACAACCATCAACTATCAAGTGGGCCTCAGCTCCTACGAAAAAGTGGACGCTTCCTCATTCTCTCTGTACGTAGACTTCAAAGAAGCGAAGAAGAACGGAAAAGACAAACTGAAAGTTAAGTTCAGCAAAAAATCCACAAAAGCATTCAACATAAAGCTAAAACCGGAGTCCATCGATTATATCATAGAGGAAAAAAACATCGTGCCATGAAACGCATCGGTATCACAGGAGGAATCGGAAGTGGGAAATCAATCATATCCGACGTTTTGACTTGCATGGGCATACCCACGTACAATGCGGACAACGCATCCAAACGGCTCATATCCACCCGAAAAGATTTAATTACCGCCTTAAAGAAACTTTTAGGAAGCGACATATACGCACATGGCGTCTTGGACAAAAAAAAGATGGCGCAACTGATTTTCAGCGACAAGGAATTACTCGCCAAAGTGAATGACATCATACACCCTGCCGTCATAGAAGACTTCCTTTCATGGAGCGAATCACAGAATACCCCCATCGTCGCTTGCGAAACAGCCATCCTATTTGAATCAAACATGGACAAGCTGATGGATATGACTATCGCTGTCACAGCACCCATAGAGATACGGATCGAACGATGCATCAAACGGGACAACGCCACAGAAAAACAAATCAGGGCCAGAATGAGCAATCAAATGGATGATGAGGAAAGAATTCAAAGGGCGGACCACGTCATCATCAACGACGGGAAGAAAGCCATCCTACCCCAAATCAAAGGAATAATCGACAATTGGGGCTAGCCTCTCCCTTGTTCCCTGACACATCAATCAACTTGGCCCAACTGGACCTGCTTATGCTGGAAAAGTAAAAAATTCAGATCATCAATGTTATAATATTTATTCTCTTGGTGCAGGATATAATATTCAATGATTAAATCAGCCTTTGAGGAATGGGAAATCGCATAACCCGCACTGCGCAATAACTTCTGCGTCTCCTCTAGATTCAATTTAAGAGAAATAGCCAATGCCAAAACCGTATTCTTCCTTGGTGTATATTCTTCATTAGAGATGATCTTCGAAAAGAGGCGGCGATCCAAGTTCGCATTCTTATAAACCTCCGCATTGGTCATTTGTTTTCTACGTATCAGTTTGAAAAGCAGCGTACTAAAGCTATCCTCGAGACGATCAAAGATATCATCTTCTTGAGCAGATGCGCCTAAAGTGTTCGCATTGGAGACTTCGCACTGCTGCTCATAATCCAATTGCACTTCTTTGGAGCACGACTCCTTGGAAGACCTGCGTTGGAAGAAATCACGCAGCGATTTACGGGCACGGGTATCTTCTTTTATCTCCTTCTCATTGATATAACTCTCCACTTCCTCGCACATTGACAGCGCAGCACTGAAAGCGTTATTGTTATAAACGATAAGGTATACGATCATATTCTCCTCATACTCTCCGAGAAAATCGTGGATCGCCCTTTGTGCGGTCGACAGTGCCTCGTCCGGAGGGTAACCATAAATGCCAGACGATATGAGAGGGAAAGCAATGGACTCTAGGTGCTTATCAGCCGCCAAACGCAACGAGTTGAAATAGCAGTCGTATAGTTGTTTTTCCTGATTTGGGTTACCTGGTTGATAAATAGGTCCCACAGCGTGGATAATGTATTTCGCCTTGGAGTCAAAACCGTCCGTTATGACAGCCTGGCCCGTCTCAATCGGCGCCAATTTATCGCAAGCCGCCTGGAGCTTCGCCGGACCGGCCGCCCGAAAAATCGCCCCACAAACGCCCCCACCCATCTGAAGACGGGCATTGGCCGCATTGACAATGGCATCGGCTTCAACTAGTGTAATATCGTTTCTACTGATCAGTAATGGCATAACCGTAATTATTTGTGGTAAATATACAAAAAAATGTCGCTTTTAAGGCGACATGAGTCTAAAAAAAATCCGTGACATTTGTAACGTAATTAATGTTGGACCAATTAAAATTTTACGGCAATGGAAAAAGTAACAGAACTCATTTTCATCATCGACAAGTCTGGTTCGATGTCAGGTTTGGAAAACGACACCATCGGAGGATTCAACTCCATGCTCCAGAAGCAAAGACAAGAGACGGGTATATGCCACATATCAACAGTCCTATTCTCTAACTATTCTCATGTGTTACACAACCGTCGCAACATAGAGAATGTGGAACCACTCACCAGGAAGGACTATGTGGCCGGAGGGGGAACCGCCCTGCTGGACGCCTTGGGTGACGCTATCCAACACACAATAAAGGTACAGAAACTCGCGGCGGAGGACGAAAGAGCCTCAAACGTAATGTTCGTCATCATCACCGACGGAGAGGAGAACGCTTCATCCAAATACTCTAAAAGGGACATCAAAAAAATGATCTCGCACGAGCAGGAGAAATACGGCTGGGAATTCATCTTCCTCGGTGCGAACATCGATGCGATCGACACAGCTGACGACTATGGTATCCGAAGGGATCGGGCGAGCAACTTCGTGTGCGACTCGGCTGGAGTCAACTTGAACTTCAAGTGCGTAGCGAATGCCATCTCGCATCTAAGGAAGAAAGGTTCCATTTCAGAGAAATGGGACGAGGAAATCATGGCAGACTTTGAGGAAAGGGGGAAAAGGCTTTAGACTTTAATTGCAAGAGGAGATGTGGGGATATGTTCTCACATGGCATCAAACAAAATGCGAGGAGGCAGTGCGAGCACTACCTCCTCGTTCTATATCCACAATCGACCATCAGTCCACCTTCTCTTTCAGGAGTGCGAAATCAGTCACATCCTTGATGGTTTTGACATAATAGAAGGACAATCCCTTAAGATATTCCGGTTTGATTTCATCAATATCCTTTTTGTTCTCCTCGCAAAGGATAATATCCTTAATGCCAGCACGTTTGGCCGCCAGGATTTTCTCACGAATGCCTCCAACAGGAAGCACTTTACCACGAAGGGTAATCTCACCCGTCATCGCCAAATTCTTGCGGATCTTACGTTTTGTAAGAGCGGAGACAATAGAGGTAGTCATCGTGACACCTGCGGAAGGTCCATCCTTTGGCACGGCGCCTTCAGGCACATGCACGTGGATGCTGTACTCCTCGAAGATATCGTTAGGAATGTCCCAATAGTCCGCATGAGCACGGATATACTCCAAAGCCAATACGGCAGACTCCTTCATCACATCGCCCAGACTTCCCGTAAGGGTCAATTTAGGCGCTTTAGACTTGCTCAAACTTGTCTCGACGTATAAGATTTCACCCCCTACAGCCGTCCAAGCGAGACCTGTCACCACACCAGCGAAATCATTTCCTTGGTACTCATCGTGGGTATAACGTTCCACACCAAGATATTCCTGCAATGCCTCCTTTGTAATAACCGGTTCATACTCCTCCTTCATGGCGATCTTATAAGCCACCTTCCTCATCACCTTAGAGATTTGCTTCTCCAGTTCACGAACGCCCGATTCTCTTGTGTAAGAAGAGATGATCTGCTCCAAGACATCAGCAGGAATAGAGACTTGCTCCGCAGTCAACCCATGTTTTTCCAACTCATTTGGGATAAGATGACGCAAGGCGATTTGGATCTTCTCCTCCGTAATGTACCCACTCACCTCAATCAACTCCATACGGTCTAGCAACGGCTGGGAAATCGTATTCAGGTTGTTGGCGGTAGCGATAAACATAACGTGCGACAAATCGTAATCTATGTCCAAGAAATTGTCATGGAATGCAACGTTCTGCTCTGGGTCAAGCACCTCCAACAGAGCGGACTCCGGGTCTCCCTTCATATCGTTACAAACCTTATCAATCTCATCCAGAATGAATACAGGGTTGGACGATTCCGCTTTCTGCAGACTTTGGATAATACGTCCAGGCATAGCCCCGATATAGGTACGACGATGTCCGCGGATCTCCGCCTCATCGTGCAATCCTCCCAAAGAAATACGGACATACTTTCTATTCAATGACTCCGCGATGGACTTACCCAAAGAGGTCTTACCCACACCCGGAGGGCCATACAAACAGATGATAGGCGACTTCATATCACCCTTCAACTTCATGACAGCCAAGTGTTCCAAAATACGATCCTTCACCTTTTCCATGCCATAATGGTCGCGGTCCAAAACCGATTTCGCCTTCTTGATGGAATGGCTATCCTTCGTATACTCACCCCATGGCAGATTGACAATGGTCTCCACATAATTCAGTTGCACGCCATAATCATGAGAGGTGACTTGCGTCCGCTCCAATTTAGAGAGTTCATCCTCGAAGATCTTCTTCACCGATTCAGGCCATTTCTTACCCTTAGCCTTCTCTCTCAGTTTCTCGACATCCTTTGAAGAGGAATCACCCATCTCCTCTTGGATAGCCTTCATCTGTTGCTGCAAGTAATACTCCTTCTGTTGTTGATCGATTCCCTCCTGTGTCTTGGCTTGGATAGCCATCTTCACCTCGACCAATTGCAATTCCTGGTTCAATAGTCCCAAAAGGGTGTATGCTCTTTCGTATACATTCGTGATTTCCAACAATTTTTGGCGATCATCCACATTCAGGTTGAAGTTTGCCGAGATAAAGTTAATCAGTTGCAAAGGAACCTCAATATTCTTTATAGCGAAAGAGAGACCATTAGGAATCGTTGAAGAGCCCTTTATGATGCGAATAGCAACGTCCTTCAATGCCTCAATCAATGCATTGAAATCCTTGCGGGTGACCGAATCATCCATCAACTCAGGATAGGAAGAGACCGTACCCTTGTAGTACAGACGTTCAGAGGAATAACTCGTCAGTTTTATTCTATGCTTTCCCTGAAGAATAGCAGTGGTGGAGCCATCTGGCAGTTCCAGTATTTTTATCACTTGTGCGATGCAACCCACAGGGAATATATCATCTTGTTCAGGAGCATCCACACGAGCATCCTTCTGTGCGAAAGCGCCTAAATAACCATGGTTCTTATAGGCAGCCCGCACTGCATTCAGGGAGCGTTTGCGCCCCAAAGAAACGGGTAGTACCACATCAGGGAACAATACCACATTACGAAGCGGAAGCACGGGAATACTCTCGTCCTCACCTATGTTGAACACGAAGCTGGGACCTCCATCCGTAATCAAAGGGAAGAATTCCGCACCCTCTTCGTTTTCACCTTCCACTCCTAATAAAATGTTCTCAACGTTTTTTTTCATTATCTGTCATATATTTTCACCGATCACGCCATTTTGTCAGTACACTTTTGTGTCCACATGTACACGCAAGACATACAGAGCATTAAACAGACTGTAAATCAGTGTATTTTTCAAATATTAACAACACTCTCTACAAATATAAAACAATAGTCGTGCCAAAAAGGTATATGCACCTTTCCTCTGCAAAAATGTCAGTCAAAAGGAATCTTGGATGATCTGACATACACGCTTTTTTAAAAGCACAAAGAAGCGAGCCGTTTCGAACGGCTCGCTTCTTATATCAATTACATTAGATAGTTTCTTATTGTCTCAGCAATGTGAAGTGGCCCAAGAACTGGCGGTCGATCTCCTCCACGTCGATCACGTACCAGTAGTCGGTGGACTGCATCGCATGGCCGTTGTACGTGCCATCCCAGCCGTCCTCCTTCGACCCGTAGTACTCGGCAAGCAGCTTGCCGAAGCGGTCGTAGATCTTCACCACGGCGTTCGGGTAAACCAGCGGCAGCTCAGGAACGATCCAGTTGTCGTTGATTCCGTCCGCGTTCGGCGTGAAGTACTCAGGTATCGTCAGGCCCGGAGCCGGAACCTCGAAGAGGAACTCGGACACGCATCCGTTCTTGTCGGAAACGTGCGCCGTGTGCTTCGAGAACTTCAGGTTATAGAGTACCGGATCTATCGTCTTGCTGTCCACCAGGTCGTCCACCCAGAAGTTGAACGGCTCCTCGCCGGCACCGTCCTTCAGGATAACCTCCCTGTTGCGGATATCGACGGAGTCCATGTCCACGATCACTGGGTTCGTCTTCACCGTCAGGAGGAAGTCGTCGTCCTTGTGGCAGGTCCCCCTGTCCATCGCGAGATGGTAGTGCGTCGTGCTCTTCGGCGTCACCGTCATGGACGCGCCCTGGTTGACCGTGTCGCCCTCCACCGTCCACGCATAGGTCGTGGCGGCGTAGCTGGACGCGTCCAGCCTGCTGCTGAACGTCTCGCAGATAACCCTGTCGCCCAGGATCTCCCCCTCCAGCGGCTCGTCGACCTTCACGTACGCCGTGTACGGAACGCTGCTGTTGCAGAAGGTGTTGTACGCCACGAAGTCGTATGCGTACTGGTACTGGTGGTTCGTGCCGCCCAAATACACCGGCTTAACCCTGACCGTCGACGTGTCCAGACTCTCCGTCAGGATCGTCGTGTCCGCGTTCCACTTGATGACCGTGCCCTCCGGGCGGATGTCCGTGATCCGAAGATCCGTGGCCTCCCCCTCGCAGATCGTCACGACGTCAGGAAGCGTCACCCCGATCGCCGGTATCACGTACAGCAACTCCGTCGCCGTGGTGTCCTGAGGTCCGTAGTTGAAGTTTATCTTGTAGGTCGCCGTGGTCGTCGGAGAGACCGTCAGCCTCAGCAGGTCGCCGTCCCTCGTCACAGAGCCCGTCAGGTCGGTCGTCACGCCCTCCGTCGTCACCGTCACCGTCAGCGAGCGGCTCCAGGTCTCGTGGCGGAACCTGCCCGTGCCCGTCGTGTCTATCGTCAGGACCGCGCTCAGTCCCGTGCATATCGTGTCCTTCAGCGTCGTCTTCAGCGTCAGCTTGGCGTCCACCTTCAGGTCAACGATCGCGTCCGCGTCGCAGTGGTCCTCAGCCTTCAGCTTAACCTCGTAGTAGTGGTCGCTCGTCACGTCGCTCAGGGAAAGCGGGTTCGTCGTACCGCTCTCCCCGCGGGAGCCCTTCCAGTCGTATTCGACGCCAGCGCCGCCCGCCGGGACCGTGACGTCTAGCTTGATGTTCGGGTTCGAGTTGCGAGGGACGATCGTGTCTATACG
>JAILLP010000033.1 GCA_024693065.1 Paludibacteraceae bacterium | reverse complement strand
CATCATCGCGTCTGCGTAGTAGCTCATGCTCTCGTCCTTCTTCTCCCTGGCCACCAGGGAAACCGCAGGGTCGTTCGCACAGTAGTGGTACGTGTTGCCCGCCGTGTCTGGCTCGTAGACCCCGACAACCTCAACAACAACCGTCTGGATCTTGCTCTCAGGGTATGGAGATACCGTGCTCCTCTGCGTCACGTAGAATGGATATTTACCGGGAACATCCGTTTGAACAGTCGGCTCCACCAACGAACCGCTACCATCCGGAGTCACATTATTATCGTACCAAAGCAATTCGTATATTGCATCCGTCGGGTGCACCAAATCCGTTATTTTCACAGAAGAATTCACACAAACCACTGTATCGATGGCAATCGGCAATGGAGAGGAACTAACCGTGACATGCACCTTCTCGGCAGGTCCAGGACAACCATACTGATTCACTTGACGAACAAAGAAGAAGTATGTGGAATCCACATCACGAGAGACGAAAGGCTCAGCCGAGCTCCAGCCAGAGGCAGGCTCCTGAGTTACCGACTCCGCCACCTCTATCCACTCCAAGGTGTGGTTAGGTTCCGCAGTAGCGGCAGCCTTCACAGAAGCCATGCTACCCGCCTCGACCACAAAACTCAAGGAAGGACTTGTAGCGGCAGGTTTTCCCGGGATAGGCTCCAATATAAACTGATAAGCATTATCAGAATTATCACAATAGCCAGTAGCCGAGCCCTGAAGTTCCACGTATTTTCTCGCAGTAGGCTCCTCATTCGGCGACAACATAGTCTCATCATAGGTGAATTCATCGCCCGTATAATCATCACCATTATACGTCCATACGAATGTCGCGTCATCAGGGGTTTTGCTAACGATCTTAAAGGTAGTGAGGCCACAATCCTCCACCTTATCATAGTCGAATTCCACCGTAGGTTTCACATCGATTTCGTACTTACGTTTGCCTTGACAACCATCAGCAGTCTGGGCGACGAAATAGTAAATCTCCTTCTCATCACTCTTATGAGCGATTTCGTAAGAAAGATTATCCCTGTCATCAGAGAGGGCAACCACTGCGCCACCCGCCTCATTCGTCCAACCCCAAGCGATCACCTGGGTGAAATCAATGGAAGAAGGAGCGTTCAGCGTCACCGCCGCATCCACGCAAGCGGATGCCGTCACCGGTGCGCCGAGATCCAGATCGCCCGCGCGGGTGATGGTGAAAGGCTCCGTGATGGAGTAGTTACGACAAGCATCGTCGATATCAGCCTTGTTCGGATCGTTCACAAATTCATCCAACACATCCGGGGTAGCCACTACCACACGGAACTGCATCTTATCATCGGTATAATTCTTAGTGTCAATCGTAAACTCGTTGCGAGCCTCCAAACCGGATATATTACGCCATGTATTGCCCAAATCACCGCTATACTGGAACAAGAACTTATGGTTACCACCGAAGAAATTCTTCAACATCTCACTCTCAGGGGCATCAATCACAAACTCCATATCCGAGCAGATGGTGGAATCCTTTGCGAAAGTGGAGATATCGGAATAGGCCTCCAAGGAAGGCGGAGAGCAGACCATGAATTTGATGTCATCCAAGATCAAGTCATTTCCGCTTTGCCAATAACTTTGGTCAGTCGTGTTTCCCGAACCATTTGTACTCAGAACCTCCAGCTTCACACTACGCGTGCCAGACCCACTCAATTCAAACTGTCCATTCACACGTTGCCAACCACCACTCATTGACGCTTGCACATCAGCTTGTTCATGTAAAACGGTTCCATCCCTAGAATCGACGACTCTAACCGTAATTATTGGGGGATAAGACGTTCCACCAGCAGAAAGGTTAGCGAACCAAGCCTCGTAAAAGACCGTTTTACCCGTACAAATATCAGGGAATTCAGCTTCAAACACAGGACCCGTATAATAGAAATCCACATTAATGGCCAAAGCTGCCGAATTAGACTCTCCTGTAATTATGGAAGTGTGGTCAGCCGACACACCCTTCATCCAATTCGCAGTATTACCATCAGGCAATGCATATCCATTAGGAGCCGGAACCACGATGGCGTAGTATCCATCATCCACTTTACCAGGTGTTTTACCACTTTTACATTCAGTACATTGCGTTTTACCATCATCAAATATATGACCTGGCAAATCATACGACACATCCGCCCAATAACCTGGCCAAGTGGCAGGTGTGGATGTCGCGACTCCGTCCCTATCCAAGTAGGTGTGGGCTCCCGTAAAGCGGCCGAATGTCTCCCACATAAGTGTACGGCGTGACGCCGGTTTACCATTCTGTTCGCAGCACATAATACTCTTCACCTCCAATTCGTTCGAAGGCGCACCATCTACCAGGCAACGGAACGTTTCGTCTTCCTGCATCTCATACAATAGGCTTTTTTTAGTGCCAATTTCCTTCCATGTACCACCGTCATATCGTTGCCAAGAATAGGTAGTCGCATTATATTCCTTGTCAAGGAAAAGTAGCGTTTGCTCACCCTTACATGCTTCCGTTCCTTGGTTTGAACGAGCAATCGGATCAAGAGTACCCTCTACCGTGATTTTAGTAATTCCAATCGCATATCCCTCTTCCTTACCATAATCAGGGAAAAGGAATGCCAAACTCATATCCCTCTTCAACACTGTACCGGTAATCTTAAGTGTCTGCTTCACTTGCGGGGTCGTCACTTGGGGAGCAGAGGTTTGTCCTAAATACGTGTCATAATCCGAAGATCCATACCCGTTCGGATCAATCGAGAACTTAAAACTCAAAGGCGTACCATTCGTCAGTGTCGAATTAAGCGCATAATATTCAACTGTGATAGTGAACCTTGTCCCCGTCTTCAAACCACTGACATCGTAATTAAGGAAAGGGGTCATACGAGTCATAGTTCCTCCATATTGAATGACAAGCATCGGATCATCCAAATCCAAATATTTAGGGTTCAGAACGCTCGGATTATTTACAACACTGTAAATAAAGTCCCTACGAGCAGTTGTTTTCCTGTAATTGGCACCATCCGGATCATATTCCGCTGTCGTATATAGGTGATTACCCGACACACCCTCCTGCACCACTGAGTTCAAATCCCAAGGGACAGAATCACCGGAATTAACATAAGGCTCAAAATCCGTACTCGCTATCACTGCGGCGGAAGCTGAACCCAACAACGAAGCGCAAACCCACAGCACCAGCGTTGCAATAGGTTTGCAATATTGATATAACTTTATAGTTTTCATAATGTTACAATTTTTCATACTTAAAAATTATTCCCTATTATCTCATATATACTTAGCCATACCCATACAAAGATATAAAATTAATCCGAAAAAAGAAACATTTACACTACAATCAAACAGACACCCGGGAATCAGTCGGGAACGTGTTCATTTGCGGAAGACGAAATAGACCGCCAACACCAGACAAACGAACGCCGCCGCATGGTTCCAATGGAACGATTCACCCTTGAAGGCGAGCGTCACAATGCAAGTGAAGACACAGATGGAAATCACCTCCTGCAACACCTTCAACTGCATCAGGGAGAAAGGTCCTCCCATGATCTGGGAACCGATACGGTTGGCCGGAATCATGAAGAAATACTCCAACAAGGCAATGCCCCAACTGAAGAGGATGATAAGGATCAGCGGCCAATCCGTCGAGATCTTCATCTCCTGCAACTTCAGATTACCATACCACGCGAAGGTCATAAAGACATTCGACACCACCAGCAAAAGGATGGTCAATAAACCTTTAGTACCCATTTCCATCGATTCTAAATCCGCGACAAAAGTACATAAAAATTACAGGTAAGTTCCAAAGATTCATTTTTTTATTAAACAGGCAATGCTATTTACTTGAAAATCAATCCTTAAAACCTACCTGCGATTCCGCATGGAGTATGCCGCTATTTACTTGCGACCGCCGGTGCGATTCCGTTCGAGCAACCGCACTTGTTCTCCTCCTCGTTTGTCTTCGTAAACCGGACACCCATCATCGGGCCGAACATGACAAGATGAGCGATGTCCGCTTCATTCTTCCACATGTAGTTGATATTACTTTCGCCCATCTTTTGGAGGGTGGAGTTTCTGAAATCGACTTTCCAGCAACTGAAAAGAGGCTCGTTTCCTATCCCGTCCCGCACCAATATCGTCACATCCGTTACATTTTTCTTGTTCCTATGCACGACAGCCTCAGCGTCGTCTTTAAGGAAGATTGAGGTGACGCGCTGTTCGTCATCCAAGAATGTCGACTTTTCGGTAAACCCGCTCGCTTTCAGGAAACCTTCAATTTCCTGGGTGTTTTCCTGGTTGAGTTTCAAAGAGTAGAACGTGGTTGAATCAGAAGAGCCCATAAGGACACTCCAGGCTGTCCTGAAAAAGAATTTGGAGACATAGTTGGAGCGCATTTCATCGTCAACATCCTTGTTTATGACATCAGCAGATCCATACATGTATATTTCCCCGTCATCCTGGCCGTCCCCGAACATCTCATAGTCCGGACTAAAAGTGTAAATGTTATCAGCCTCCGGCCAAACGATTTTGCTGCCTCTAATCACGCTCATCTTGTCGGTAAGCAGATAGACAGTGAGTCGGTGCCGACCCCCGTATATCGAGGCACTCTCGTTTTCCAATATCAGCATTCCGCCGTAGTCGGGGCTCTTGTACCAGACCTGATACTTGCGGGACTCCTCTCCTTTCCTTTGGAACATTTCCGTGTATTTGTCCTTTTTCGTGTTGAACTTCACGGTCCGGTCTCCAATAAACGCATAGATGCAATTCTTATCCAGTTTTTCGCCGGAACAGAACTCAATCTCCCCGAGGTCAATTATATAGTCCTTCAAATCCACCTTTTTCGTGAACATTTTTCCGTTGCAGTCGATCTTAACCTTTGCACTGACACCTTTCATGCTTACTGGTAACTCAAGCCTAAAATACCCGTGTTTAGTGGTTTGGGAAAATACCTTCTTGTCTTTCCCATGGCCAGACACGATGGATATATTTGCCCTAGACGGGCCACATTTGTTGAGGATGGCACCTGACACGACAACTCCTGACGGGACGTAAATATCAGGCATACATTGCCACGCATTTTTGTCCAGCTTTCCACCTACCCTATTTGATTCCTCCCCGAATCCATCGTCGGCTTTGACATATATGGAGACCTCCTTCGTATCGCTAGTGACATTGAAAGAATAGCCGTTCCAAGAGGAATACTGGTTTTGAACCACATACTCTTTCTCTCCGATGACAACAGTGATTGGGATAGGTTTACTAAAGCGTCTATTTTTGTCATCGGTGGCTAATATATTTCCGCATATGCGTATAGGACGGTCGACCACGAAGTCATAGCTTTTATCGTTGTTTATCTCCCATGGGTTTCCGAACACATATTTTTTACACTCCTCACTCTTATTGATCGCCACGGATTCATCACCCACAAATAGGGAGAAAGGGCCTTCGACATTATAGTAGAACAAATAATTTCCACCCATATCCGACATGGCAGACATATTCTGTGCCCGTACGACGACGCCACCCATCGGACTGCCCTCCTTATCCGTGACCTTTCCATGGAGGCAAGGCACAACCGGTAGAACGACGTTCTGCGTATAAACGGCTCCTCCACCAAGTCCTTCGACATCGTAAATAGGGTTGTCTTTGCAATCGGCATAATCTTCCGGTTTTACCGTCACAAAGACGGGTGTGTATTGCGGCACATAAGCCCAGTAATAACCTTCGTTGTCAGATTGTGCGCACGTCTGGGAGATTGTCACCCTCACGTGAGGCAATGGCTTCCCGTCCTTATTCGTCACACGTCCCTTGATGGTCGCTCTGGTAGATGGGTAATCAAGATTATACCAGGAGAAATGTTTGACATTTCCCACGTAGGTATCGCCATTTTTCGTGGCTATGCCTTCCTCGATCCATGTGCCTTTCTCCTCGTCGAAATACCAAAGAGGGATTTTGTCGTATTTCTGATCCTCCGCGAAACCATCAGGGAAGGGGAAGGTGAGCGTGCTTTCCTCGCCTTCTCTCAGCTGAAGCTTCTGGCCTACGGAATCCTTCAACGTCACCTCGACCATGCCATACGAAACGAGGATGACGGACTTCCCATCAGCAGTCACCCCACTCATGTCTCCGCCTGGCATCTCTTTGGTGAATCTATCCGAATTGGGACTCAAGTAGTATACGCTGGCAAATACGGAACCATTGAAATCCTTCCCGTCTTTCTCGTAGACCATGGAGTTGGCGGGAATCGCGATTTTCATGCCACCCACTTCGATTGTCGTGCCTTGGCTATTACGGAAGCGAACGACTTCCGAGACCCCCTCCTTGCTATCCTGCGCCATCATAACAGCATCGACTCGGGCTTCCCCTCCGGAGATATCCGCCGTGCGGACCACAGAGAAGAATTCACGGAGTTCGAACTTCACCACGCATCTTCCATTCACGACACGACACTTATCGAACGAATACGCTCCACCCCCGTTCGTAAGCACAGAGTCCTCACCGCTCGTGACCAACACATTGCCCAATGCGTTACCGTCCGCATCACAGACAAGACCATAGACATGCGTGTTGGAGACAGAGTCCACGCACGTATAATCGCTACAGTTCTTCAGGTTTTCTTTGGAATTGTCGCAACCACCAAGCAACACCAGAAATGTCGCGATTGCCCCGAATACCAGTTTTTTAATGTTTTCCATAAGATTCCCTCTTTAAATTTATTATTCAGTTATTTAAAAGCCAAAGGCCTTTTTCAGATCATCCACTTTTTTATTGAGATTGTGTTCCCGTTCCTTCGCCTCGTTTTTCTTCTTCACCTCCTCCTTCGAACGCACCTGCAAACCAAATGGATCTCTTCCGGAACCGTCCAACAAACCCTCTGTGTTCACAATAGGCTTTCCATCCAAGGTGAAATACGAGTAGTTCTTTCCTTTTCCACATCTGAACAATGTTTCATTCATCACGAATTCGTCATAGGTATCCTTCTTGTTTGTATAAGGATTCTTACAAACGAACTCACATGGAGGCATCATGTCAATGTCAGTCCCATCTTTCTCGAATCTTCTATAAGACTTGTATCTACAAGTGATTTTGGGCGAACGCTCCCTGGAACCCAATATAGTCAGAAAAGAAAATTCCTCCAAGGAAGATGTTTTATATGACTTCTTGTAGTTATCCACTTGGGTAATGACGGTCCGCCATGAATTTTCGAGCCATCTCGTATATATATTAACACCTATCGTATAGAGCATTCGTTTGTCTAATTCAGGGACTATCAAATTTCTATCTTCATGAAGCACATAGAAATCCGGCAGGGCATCTTTGTTATCGAATGTCTTTTCGGCGACAGGGTAGTCAAAACCACCCAACAGAAGCACTTTCGATTTCATGCCATCGAATATATTGGCCTTCATCTTCTTTACCGACGGCACAACCAATACCCCGTCGGTGATTTCCAGATCACGGAACGCCTCATTGCCAATAAACCTTAGTCCACGCGGTATGGCAAGGCCTTTCAGCCTAGCACCAGCGAAAGCCTTTTCCCCGATTCCCAAGACCCTGTACTCCGCCACTACCGTCGTGTCTTTCCTGCAGTAAGCCGAGGAACAGTAGACAATGGGGGGAATCGTCACGAAACTATCCGTGACAGTGACCCCACTCACATAGACTTCACCCATATTCACAATGTCCCACTTGTCACGAACCCTATCATATCTCCGCGCTATCATTTCAGAAGATATAACATACACCACTCCGTCTTTCTCGAAGGAGACACCTCTCTGGTCTGCAGATGCGGGAAGGCAAAAGAGAAGCACGAATAATATTATCATTACATTTTTCATTTCTTCAACAGTTTACCATTCAACGAAAATCTCTCCTCCCCCTCCTTGCCTAAAAACCTGACATACCAACCACTTCTCTGAGTAGCGTCCACCACAGGAATAAAATCCCGATAGCACGTGACTTTCCTCCTTTTTTTCTTATTGACAACCGTATATTTGGATTGGCGATAATAATCACGGGTAAGGTTTCCCCAAGGGAAACCAAGCCCTTTTACATTTTCGGCGCTCGCTATGATAAGCAACCCATCCTTGGCTTTCGAGGGTGTCGTGGAATAGGATCGCATACCTAAGCTATACCCCCTGTCATTGAGTGCGTTCTTCATGAATGCCTCATCACCATTGAACGCTTTACGGATCCATTTCTTGTAGTTGTCTGACGTGGCGCTGTAACATTCATCGTATACCCAACAAGGCTTAATGTATCGCAGCATATCCGTGCGGATTTTGACTACCCCCTTGGGACCACACTGAACATGCGCAGAGTCTTTATGATTTTTAAAGAATGCTTTCCCTAAATTAATCTTTCTTGTTATGTCGAAAATCAATTCGGCGTCAAGGCCATCGAACACGCCTACGCCCAGGTTAGCGACGTTGTGTACGACCAAAGCCCCACTTCCCACCTTCAATTTCGCGAAGCATCCACTCCCCATGAACTGGAGCTCAGGCAACCATATCCTATCGTGTTTATGTTTATAGAACAGACTATCGGTAAGGCCCACGACCTTGAATCTGTTTATGGTAGGGGGAATGACGACATCTCTGAGCTTCTTGTCGACATGTATAACCATCGCCTCCCCCGAGCAATAAAACTTGTCGGGACCTTCTATGGCGTCGGGCGACTCCTTCTTGTCCACCACAAGATAAGTGACAAGGATTTTGTAGGAGATGCCATCTTTTTCGATAACGTCCCCCACCGTACAATCATCGGCCATTAGCCTGAATGACAACACAAATGTGAATATAATCGCAAGAGCTATGCGCATCATCTCCTTGCCCGTTTTTTTTGTTAAATAATACAAATATATAAAAATAATCAAATAATGAAAACCTGTTCGGGAGGTTTTCTCGAACACAGGGAAATATACTATTTAGCTATTTACTATTTACGAATCAGGCGCCAGAAATTTCCATCCAATCCTTATCTTTGCATCGTTATGGATGCCACGAACCGCACATACATCGCCATCGACCTGAAGTCCTTTTTCGCCTCCGTGGAGTGCGCCGAAAGAGGGCTCGACCCCCTCACGACCCACCTCGTGGTGGCGGACAGCAGTCGTACGGAGAAGACCATCTGTCTGGCGATCACCCCTTCCCTGAAAGCCTACGGCATCGGCGGTCGCGCGCGCCTCTTCGAGGTCGTGCAGCTGGTGAAAGGGGTCAACTACCGACGAGCGATGGCCGCACCCCAGCGACGGCTCACAGGGAAATCAGCCTTCGTGAAGGAGCTGGAGGAACATCCGGACTGGGCGTTGGACTACATCGTCGCACCACCCCGCATGTCCTACTACATCGAATACAGCACCCGCATCTACAAGACATACCTCAAATACGTCTCGGAGGAGGATATCCACGTCTACTCCATCGACGAGGTCTTCATCGACGCGACCAACTACCTCAAGAGCAACCATCTGACCCCCAGGGAGTTCGCCATGAAGATGATCCGCGACGTGTTCGAGCACACCGGCATCACCGCCACGGCAGGCATCGGCACCAACCTATACCTCAGCAAGATTGCCATGGACATCGTGGCGAAACATATCCCGGCGGACAAGGACGGAGTGCGCATCGCGGAACTGGACGAGCTATCCTACCGCCAACAGCTCTGGGACCACCGTCCCCTCACCAGTTTCTGGCGGGTGGGCAAAGGTATCGCCCGCAAGCTGGAGATGTATGGTATGGACACGATGGGCAAGGTGGCCCGATGCTCCCTGAACAACGAGGATTTCCTCTACCAACTCTTCGGCGTCAACGCGGAACTGCTCATCGACCACGCCTGGGGCTGGGAACCCTGCACCATCGCCGACATCAAAGGCTACCAGCCAGAGAACCACTCGATCGGCAACGGGCAAGTGCTCTCCTCCCCCTACGACTACAAGAAGACAAAGGTGGTGGTCCAGGAGATGGCAGACAACCTCGCCCTCGAACTGGTGGACAAGCGCTTGGTCACCAACCAGATATGCCTCTACATAGACTACGATGCGGAGTCGCTCACCCGCCCCGAAATCAGGGATGCGTACCATGGAGCGATCACCACCAGCTACTACGGCAAGCCCGTACCCAAGCCTGTGCATGGCAACTGCAACCTCTCCGCATACACCTCCTCCACCCATGCGATCATCGAGGCCGCAACCAGCCTGTTCGATAAAATCATCGACCCCAACCTGCTGGTCAGGAGGTTAAACATCACCGCAGGAAGAGTGTTGCACGAAGGCGCGCAAGAGAGGGAAAAGCAACCTGTCCAACTGGAACTCTTCGTCGACTACGAGGCGCAAAAAAAAGAGAATGCCCGAAAGGAAGCGGCACAGAAGAAAGAGCGGAAGGTACAGGAGGCGTTGTTGGACATCAAGAAGAAATTCGGCAAGAACGCTATCCTAAAAGGATTGAACTTCGAGGAGGGCGCGACCGCCAAGGAACGTAACCAACAGATAGGAGGGCACAAGGCATGACACACGAGTACGACGACATCATCCACCTGCCCCACCCTGTCTCCGCGAAACATCCGCAGATGTCGATGCGAGACCGGGCGGCACAGTTTTCCCCCTTCGCGGCCCTAAACGGTCACAACGACGCTATCCGAGAGACCGCCAGGGAGACGGAAGCGTTCATCGCCCCGGACGAATCGACACAGAAGGAACTCGACCAGAAGATGGCCTACCTGCTCGCCCACATCAGCGAACAGCCGATCGTCACCATCACCTACTTCGTGCCCGACAAGAGGAAGGAAGGAGGCTCCTACCCAACCAAGGAGGAGCGCCTCGTCAAGTACGACGAATACAAGCAGGAGATACAGATGGGAGACGGGACGAGGATTCCGATCAAATCAATCGTGAATATCGAAGGAATATCCTTGTGAGAAGCCTTGGATTCTCGTAACTTCATGCACAAATATTTCATCTAAAGAGGAATAGTTCACCATGGCTCTACTAAACGTTTCATTCGGCATTTATGTTTTCCACCCTATAGGATGGGCTTTCATGGCCTTCGTCATCCTATGCGAGGCGTTCATCCTATCCAAGTACCTCACTCACAAGCGATACGACAAAAAGATATACCTGACGGAACTGCTGAGCAACATGGTCAGCGGCATCGCAGGCATCATCACCACGCTGCATCTCAACGGAGGGTGGTGGCTGGTCATGTGGTTTCCTTGGGTCACTTCGCACGAGGTGAATGTGCGGGAGCACAACGAAGTGATTGGGCTCATCATCTACTATGTGGTCGCCTTTATCCTCTCCCTCCTCATCGAATGGGGCATCAACCACCTCTGCCTAAGGAAACAGTACGAGTCCAAGGCCATCTTCAGGGGAACATTGCGCACGAACATCGTGACCTATGCGATAGGCGCCATCCTATTGACGTTGTTGATTCTCTAAGCAAACGACAGGGCATAAAAAAACCCTTGATCGCTCAAGGGTCTTAGGATTGTATTGTTGCCTTACTAGGATTCGAACCCAGACAAGCAGTGCCAGAAACTGATGTGCTACCATTACACCATAAGGCAATACCATTTACGACCGCGAATATACTACATTTCCTTTTCCCGCAAAAGCATTACAATGATTTTTTGAAAAAAAGTTTCACACAGGGTTGTGCGAAAGCGGACGAAAAGGGAAAAAACGCTATATTAGCGACATGAAAGAGTACCGATTAAGCGATTTTCTCCCGACGACCAAGAAGGAGTTGGAGCTGAGGGGCTGGGAAGAGGTGGACGTCATCCTATTCTCCGGCGACGCATACGTGGACCATCCCTCGTTCGCGGGGGCTGTGGTCGGCAGGATCCTGGAGCACCAAGGAATACGTGTGGCGATTGTTCCGCAACCCAATTGGCGGGATGACCTCCGGGACTTCAAGAAGTTAGGGAGACCCCGCATGTTCTTCGCCATCTCAGCCGGTTGCATGGACTCGATGGTGAACCACTACACCGCCAACAAGAGGCTCCGCTCGGACGACGCCTACTCCCCCAACGGGCAGGCTGGTTTCCGTCCAGACCGCGCCACCATCGTCTACTCGAAGATACTGAAAGAGCTATGGCCCGACGTGCCCATCGTCATCGGAGGAATAGAAGCCTCCCTGCGGCGCGTCACCCACTACGATTACTGGGACGATGAACTGAAACCCTGTCTCCTGCAAGACTGCAAGGCGGACCTGCTCATCTACGGCATGGGGGAACTACCCTTAAAGGAGATTGTGCAGAAGATGAAGGCGGGACGAAGCGTGGCGGAGCTGACCGACGTGCCACAGACCGTCTACATCGCCCGAAACGACGAGATACCCGAATACGAAGGGGAGACATTCACCCTCTTCTCCCACCAGGAATGCCTGAAGGATAAGATGAAACAGGCGAAGAACTACCGTGTGGTGGAGGAGGAATCCAACAAGCTGAAGGCGCGCAGGCTGATACAGGGTGTGGACAAAGAGCACTCGGCCGTCATCAACCCGCCCTATCCACCGCTCTCCACCGAAGATCTGGACGCCACCTACGAGCTGCCCTTCACTCGCCTTCCCCACCCGAAATACAAGGGGAAAACCATTCCAGCCTACGACATGATCAAGTTCTCCGTCAATATCCATAGAGGATGTTTCGGAGGGTGCTCCTTCTGCGCCATCTCCTCCCACCAAGGGAAGTTCATCATGTCCCGTTCGGAGGAGTCCATCCTCAAGGAGGTGAAAGAACTCTCCGAACACCCGGACTTCAAAGGCTACTTGAGCGATCTAGGCGGACCATCCGCCAATATGTACAAGATGCGGGGGAAGAACCCTGACCTGTGCGCCAAGTGCAAGCGCCCGTCGTGCATGCACCCCGCCATCTGCAAAAACATGAACACGGACCACTCGACGCTGCTCGAGCTCTACAAGAAGGTGGACGCGCTTCCCTTCATCAAGAAGTCCTTCATCGGAAGCGGTGTGCGCTACGATCTCCTGTTGCAGAAAAGCGACGACGAGCGCGTCAACAAGAGCCACCAGGACTACATGGAGGAGCTGATCGCCCATCACGTCTCCGGACGTCTGAAGGTGGCGCCGGAGCACACCTCGGACAATGTGCTGAACATCATGCGCAAACCATCGTTCAAACTCTTCCACGAATTCAACAAGGAGTTTGAGCGCATCAACAAGGCATACAACCTCAAGCAGCAGCTTATCCCCTACTTCATCTCCAGCCACCCCGGCTGCACGGAGGAGGACATGGCCTCACTGGCCTGCATCACCAAGAACCTGGACTTCAAACTGGAGCAGATACAGGACTTCACGCCTACCCCGATGACCCTCTCCACGGAGATATACTACACGGGTATCCACCCCTATACGCTGGAGAAGGTATGGACGCCACACAGCAAGGAGGACAAGCTGGCGCAGCGTAAATTCTTCTTCTGGTACCTGAAAGAGAACCAACGAAGCATCATCAACGACCTACGTAAGATGGGACGCCCCGACCTGATCGAACAACTATTTTCACATTCCAAGGGGAATACCTATCCAGCACCAGAGAAAGAACGGTTCCGCCGAGAGGAGAACAGCAAAAAAGAGGAACAATCCTTCCAAAAGAGCCACCACAATCATTCCGGCCACCATAACCCGCCCAACAATTGGCATAACAAGGGAAACAAGGGGAACGGACCCGCCAACAATAACAACAAACACAGACGGTAGAGGAAACAAAAAAGGCGTGGATAATCACGCCTCTTTATCCTTATCTTTATCCCTACCACAATTGCCATCATATTTCAAATGCCAATTTGCAAATTTTGATTCATCTGCGGGCATATGGATAAAGGCAATGTCTTTATACTTCTTTTTTTCTTCATCGGTTGCTCTAGATTCCCAATATTCTTTTAATAGATTTAAACTTCTAATATATTGTTCAAAAATAGTTTGATACCTATTAAAGAAAAATTTTATCGATTCTTTCTCTATTATCGCATTTTTCTCATTTTCATTAAGTTGCATATCTTTAATATGACTCCAGACATCCTTTGAAATATTATAGTATTTATTGGCTTTGCATACGAAACATTTAAGTAAATATTCGGAATCCGACTTATTTAAAACCGACTCATCAAAATCAACCTCCTGCTCAGCTGACCGTTTTTCGTCATATTTACCTTTCAACTCAGATTCATCATCATAATAACGATTACTTTTCAAACTTTCTGATATGAGATTTATCTGATCACAAGCATATTCAAAACACTTAATTCCCTTACAATAATCTCCTTGACTTGGGATGCTCAAATCCTTCACCACCCTCCTGTGGGAATCCAGCAGCTTAAAAAAAGTATTTTCAAAAGACTGCTGATTGAATATTTTCCGTTGATCCTCTATTGCCTCTTTTTGTTTTTCCAATGTCAACCACAATAACACTGCATTAGCAATAGAGACGAACACGCTAATCAACACTGCTATATTGTATTTGTTGTCAGAAATTTTAGGTATAGAAAATGGCCATATGAAGGGACAAAAAAGAGACAACACGCAATAGAAAGAAGCAAACAATATAACTATTGCAAAGCCCTTATAAACACCTGAAAAATCTGTCTTCACTTTTAAATCCTCCGTTCCAACTCAAGCGACTAATACTCCACCTTATCCTCCTTCTCCGTCCAGGCACGGAAGGTCTCCAACGCCTCGTCGCGCATCATCTGCTCACGCGGCATGGAACGTTTGCCGGCAGGCTTATCCAACTCGTCGTAGATGAACTGGTCGTCGAAACCGATGGCCTTAGCGTCCTCCTTTTGGTTCGCATAGTAATAGCGGTCGATATGCGCCCAATACATGGCCGAGAGACACATCGGGCAAGGCTCGCAGGAGGCGTACAGCTCGCAACCGGAGAGGTCGAACGTCTTTAGTTTCTTGCACGCCTTACGGATCGCCATCACCTCCGCATGGGCGGTAGGGTCATTGCCCTTCGTCACCTGGTTGTTGGACGAAGCGATGATCTCGCCATCCTTCACGATAACCGCACCGAAAGGGCCACCGCCCGTCTCGACGCTTTTGCGGGAAATAGCGATCGCCTTCCGCATGAATCTCTGCTTATCTTTTTCCATCATCAATCCTCCTCGTCATCTTTATCGTTGGATGAAGGCGAAGCAATAATCGGGGTAGAATCCTTGTACATACCATTCTTAGCGTTCTCGCAGATGGTGGAAAGGGACTCTATGGTATACTCCACGTCCTTCATGGTGTGTTGTGTCGTAGGAATCAGGCGAACCATCACCTTGCCCTGCTCGATGTAAGGGTAGATCAGGTTCACGCAGAAGATGCCGAACTCCTCACGCATGTGCATCATGGTATGGATCGCCTCCTGCATGTTCTCCACGTTCAAATAGACCGGTGTGACAGGAGACTGCGTGTTTCCTATATCCAACCCATTCTTGCGGAGACCCTTCTGCAGGGCGTTCGTGATATCCCACAAAGTCTTCCGCAGCTCAGGGTGTTTCACCAGATAGTCCAAGCGAGCGATGGCGCTGGCCGTGATAGCGGAAGGGAGCGCCTCCGAGAAGGTTTGGGAACGCATGTTGTAGCGCAGGAAATTGATCACGTCCTCGCTTCCGGCGACGAAACCGCCGGAGATGCTCAACGCCTTGCCAAGCGTACCGACGAGCAAATCAACCTTATCGAGCACGTCAAAATGGTCCGCCACGCCTATACCATTCGGTCCGACCGTGCCGAACCCATGCGCATCCTCAACCACCAGCATGAAGTCATACTTCTCCTTCAGAGCGGCGATCTTATCCAATGGGGAGAACTCGCCCGTAACACCGATCACACCCTCCGTCACCAGCAAGACACCACCACCCGACTCCTTCGCCATCTCGGCGGCCTTCTTCAATTGGGTCTCGATGACCTCAATATCGTTCTTGTGGTAAGCGAAACGATGGCTCAGCTGCAGACGGATACCATCATGGATGCTAGAGTGAGCCTCCGAATTATAGACAATCACGTCGTTGCGGCCGCAAAGGCTATCGATGACGGATATCATGCCTTGGTAAAAAGAATTCAATACGAAGGCATCCTCTTTTTTTACGAAATCGGCTATTCGCTCCTCCAACTCCTCATGCAGGAAAGTGTTTCCCGTCATCAGTCGGGAACCCATCGGGTGGGACAAACCGTATTGGGAAACCCATCCGACCTCCTTCTCGCGGATCTCCGGGTTAGACGCCAAGCCAAAATAATTATTGATTCCCCAATTCAGGACCTCCTTGCCACGGAAGGACATCTTCGGGCCAATATCACCCTCCAGTTTCGGGAACATGAAGTAGCCGTAAGCCTGCTTGCTCCACTGCCCCAACGCACCTGGATTAGACACAATTCTATCTAAGATATTCATTACGATACAACTTTATTCAAACAAAATCATCTCCGGAATTTCCTCCCCATCCGTCTTTTGCCGTTCATCCGCCTTAGAACAAGTATACTTGTCGGTCACAATAAATGGTTCGGTACGGGAATACCCCAATGATTCATCTTTGTAAACCTTGTTCATGTATGTTCCCCAAACCGGCAAAGCCGTAGCGGAACCTTGTCCATTCTTTATGTTGTCGAAGTGGATGTCACGATCCTCGCCACCGACCCAGACACCCGTGATCAGGTTCGGCACGAAGCCCATGAACCAACCGTCCGAGTTGTTCTGCGTCGTACCCGTCTTACCGGCGACTGGCGTTTCCCAGCCCACACAATAGTCATAACGTCTTGTTCTCAGACGTAGACCCGTACCACCGTTCATAACGCCCTGCAGCATGGAGATCATCTTGTAGGCGGTCTGCTCGCTGAAGACCTCGTTCATGCGAGGGATGAAGGTGGAAATCACATTGCCCTGGTTGTCCTCGATACGGGTCACGAACAAAGGCTCCGTACGGATACCCTTGTTGGCGAAAGCGGTATAGGCCGAGGTCATCTCACAAACGGAGACATCCGCGATACCCAAGCAAAGCGAAGGAACCGGGTCGATTTGGTTCTTCAGTCCGAAGGAGTGGAGCAACTTCACGAAGCTCTCAGGGCCCAACTGCTTGATCAAGTAGGCGGAAGTCCAGTTGTTCGAAGTCTGCAATCCCCTACGGATGGTAATCATCTTACCGATCTCCTTCTTACCCTCCTCGCCATAAGGAACGTTACGAGGCTCCCAGATTTCGCCGGAAGGCAACAACACCTGCGGTTGAACGTTCGGCACGGAGTCGCAAGGCGAATGGCCCTCCTCCATCGCGAGGGAGTAAAGGAACGGTTTGATAGTGGAGCCCACCTGTCGGCGACCCACACACACCATGTCGTATTGGAAGTAATTATAATCGATACCACCGACATAAGCCTTCACATGACCGTTGAAAGGATCGATGGACATCAAAGCGGAACGCAGGAAGGACTTCGCGTAACGGATAGAGTCCATCGGCGTCAGCACCGTATCCTTGCTACCCTTCTCCCAATCGAAGACACGCATAGTCACCTTAGCCGTATCGAAATAAGCCTTGATGTCCTTGTCCTTCATCTTCGAATCGTACTTCATGGAACGATACCTATCCGAAAGGCGCATAGCCCTCACCAAGATAGAATCCACCTGTGCCTGCGTGGATTTGTTGGAGAACGGAGCCTTCTTATGCTTCTGGTTGAACTTCTCCTTGTGGAAAATAGGTTGGAGGTATCCACCCACATACTCCTTGATGGCCTCCTCCGCATATTGCTGCATCCTCGAATCGAGGGTCGTGTAAATCTTCAGACCATCCGTATAAAGGTCATACGGGGTACCATCCGGCTTCAGGTTCTTGTTGCACCATCCGTAAAGCGGGTTAGTTTCCCACGCCAGAGAGTCCTCGTAATATTTTTGGTGCATCCACTTAGGATACTTCTTATAATCAGGACGGGGAGCCGTCATGATAGTTCTCAGATACTCACGGAAATATGGAGCGAGACCCTGTTTGTGGTCCACGTTCTGGAAATTCAATTTAACATCCAATTGGGAGAGAGAGTCACACTCCGCCTGGGAAAGTTTGTTGTACTTGACCATTTGAGAGAGAACGATGTTACGTCTGGACTTGCATCTCTCGTTAAATCTCCTAGGATTGTATTTCGAAGGGTTCTGCAACATACCGACAAAGACGGCGGCTTCCTCTTTGGTCAGATCACTTGGTTGTTTGCTGAAATAGATTTGGGAAGCGGACTTGATACCCACTGCGTTGTTCACGAAGTCGAACTTATTCAGATACATGGTGATGATCTCCTCCTTCGTGTAATACTTCTCCAACTTAGCGGCCACGACCCACTCCGTCAGTTTCTGCTTCGCGCGCTCAAAACCAGTCTCAGGTTTCTTGGTGAACAAAAGCTTCGCCAACTGTTGGGAAATCGTACTACCACCTCCCGCATCCTTGTGCATCACGAGCGTCTTGATGGCCACACGGAACAGAGCGTCCCCGTCTATGCCGGAATGGCTGTAATAGCGGGCGTCCTCCGTAGAGATCAGCGCATCGACGAGATAAGGCGGCAACTCCGAGTACGGGGTGTACAATCTGTTCTCGCCCTGCTGGAAATAACGTCCCAGGACCTTCATGTCGCACGAATAAATCTCCGTGGCGAACTTGCTCTTAGGGTTCAGCAACTCCTCGACAGGCGGCAAGTAACCAATCTTGCCATCCGCGATCATGTCGAAGATCTTATAGACAGTGAATATACCAGCAAAGAAAAGCACCCATACAGCGATCAGGATCTTCATTCCGATGCTCAGCTTTCCCTTCATCTTAGTTTCCTTCTCCGTATCCATATCAGAATATTTATATCTTTAGCAAAAGTAACAATAAAACCTCAAAATGAATCTACCAGAGGAAAAGAATCGAATCACTCGACCCTCATGATTTTCGCACCGATAGCATTCAGTCGTCCATCGATATCCTCATAACCACGATCTATCTGCTCGATGTTGCTGATAGTGCTCGTGCCGTGGGCACTCATGGCGGCGATCAGCAGGGCGATACCTGCGCGGATATCCGGGGAGCTCATCTTCGAGGCTCTCAACGGCGTCTCGTTCCCTAGTCCGATGACCGTGGCGCGGTGTGGATCACACAAAATAATTTGGGCCCCCATGTCGATCAGTTTATCCACGAAGAAGAGCCTGCTCTCGAACATCTTCTGGTGGATCAGCACGCTTCCCTTCGCTTGGGTGGCCACCACGAGGAAGACACTCAGCAAGTCTGGGGTCAAGCCAGGCCACGGCGCATCCGCGAATGTCATGATGGAACCATCGATGAACGTATCAATTGAATAATGGTTTTGCTTAGGGATAAAGATATCGTCCCCCCTACGTTCCAAGGCGATTCCAAGCCTGCGGAAACAGTCGGGGATGAGTCCGAGTTGGTCGTAACAAACGTCCTTGATGGTCAGTTCGGAGTGTGTCATGGCGGCCATGCCGATGAAGCTACCGATCTCGATCATGTCAGGGAGAATCAGGTGGTCGCAGCCCGACAGGGACTCCACGCCCTCGATTGTCAGCAGGTTCGAGCCGATGCCGGATATGTGGGCACCCATTTTGTTCAACATCTTGCAGAGTTGCTGGATGTAGGGTTCGCACGCCGCGTTGTAGATGGTCGTGACCCCTTTCGCGAGGACGGAAGCCATGACGATATTAGCCGTACCCGTGACGGAGGCCTCGTCGAGGAGCATGTATGCGCCCGTGAGCTGTTTAGCGGAGACGCAGTACAGCTTGCGGTCATCGTCGTATTCGAAGTCAGCCCCAAGTTTCTGTATACCCAGGAAGTGCGTGTCGAGGCGTCGTCTGCCTATCTTGTCGCCACCCGGTTTAGGGATGATGGCCTTACCGAAGCGGGAGACCAACGGACCCGCCAACATGACGGAACCACGCAGGGCGGCGCATTTCCTATAGAAATCAGCCGTCTCCATATAATCCAAGTTGACATTGTCCGCTTGGAAAGAGTAGCAACCCTTCTTATTCAGATTCACCTTCACGCCCATGTCCTTCAGCAGGGAGATCAGGTTGTTCACGTCCAGGATGTCCGGGATGTTGGAGATCGTCACCTTCCCCGAGGTGAGCAAAATGGCGCAGATGACCTCCAACGCCTCGTTCTTGGCGCCTTGCGGGATGATCTCGCCGCACAATGGATGTCCGCCTTCAATCAGAAATTTCGCCATAGCAAGCCACTTTTAGACATTGGTCATTTTTTCTTTTTCTTCTTAGAGGAGGCTTGGGTTTGGGAAGCCAACAAGTCCTTGCAATCCTCCAACGCCACATCATCGGAGGAGAGGCGGATATCCCCTTTCGAGAGGTTCCGCAGGTCGTCGAATATTTTTTGGTCAGCCACACCATCCTTGTTATAGAGGATGTAGCATTTCTTCATATAGTTGGCAATGTATATGGAGAGCTCCTTCTTCTCCTCCGGGTCAGTCAACTCCACAGCCTTGTCGATCATGCCCTGCACCAGTTTCCCGTAATGTCTGTATCTGATGCTTTGCGGCGAGGAATAAGGCACCCTGTCCGGGCAGATGTTGAGGGTCTCTTTCTTTACCACCTCGTAAGGATAATCTATGTCGAGCTTGAAGTCGGACATGATCGCGAGATGGTCCCACAACAAGTGTTTGAATTCAGACAAGTCCCTCAATTGGGGAAATAGGTTTCCCATCGTAGCGATGATTGAATAGGCGCAATTCGTGCGCTCCTCACGGTCTTCAATGGTCAAACAATAATCCACCATGTTCTGTATATTCCTGCCGTACTCAGGCAACGCAAGGCGTTTCATTTTGGTGTTATATATCATACTAATAAATCATTACATCCATTTCACACTGATATGAAGCCGAAACGCCGGCCTCATCGGTCGAGGAAACGACCAATCCATGCAAAGGTACAATTTTTTTATTAATAGAGGAATTTTTCGGGCAATATTAAAAATTATTAGGGCCGTTTTCACTAACTTTGTGGGAGATATACAAACAAGACGAAGATGGTTTATAAGAAGGGGAAGAGACTGACATGGTTGTTTGCAGTGGGCATATTAGCGATCCTACTGATACCATCCGCATGCGATAACAAAAAGAAGAAATTAGTGAGCATGACCTATGTGGGAGAGGCGCTCGGCACTAGCTACAGGATCACATACGCCACAGACAGCGGGTTGATCATCATGCCTCAGGAGATAACAGGTTGCCTCGACACTTTCGAATCCTCCCTCTCCACCTTCCGGGAAAATTCCACCATCTCACGCATCAACAAGAACGAGCCATACGTGGAGCTCGACAGCCTATTCCTCACCGTATTCAACCGGGGCATGGAGATTTCCTCTCTGACCGACGGGGCGTTCGACATGACCGTGGCCCCGCTCGTGAATCTTTGGGGATTCGGTTTCAAGAAGAGCGATAATGTGAGCGACGAGCATGTCCGGGAGGTCCTCCGCCACGTCGGCTACCATAAAGTGAAGATCAAAAACGGATACATCAAAAAATCCGACAGCGATATCATGTTGGACGCTTCCGCCATCGCCAAGGGATACGCCTGCGACATCGTGGCACAACTCCTCCAATCCAAAGGATGCGTCAACTACATGGTGGAGATCGGAGGCGAGGTCGTGACCCATGGCGTGAACCCGCAAGGAGAGCCTTGGCGCATCGGCATCACCCAACCGTCGGACAGCAACGCGGTGGATAACCCCACACTCCAAGCGAGAGTTTCCCTGGGGGACATCGGCACTGCCACATCAGGCAACTACCGCCAATTCTACTACAAGGACGGGAAACGTTACTCGCATACCATCGACCCGCACACGGGATACCCGGTGGAGCATAATCTTCTGAGCGCGACCGTGTTCGCATCGGACTGCATGACGGCCGACGCACTGGCTACCGCCTTCATGGTGATGGGACTCGATAAGGCTTGCGAATTCGTAGAAAACCAAGTGCTTCCTGTCACAGCCTACTTCATCTATACGGACACGGAAGACCATATACGGACGAAGGTGGTTGGACCGGACAAAGACAAAATCAATCTCACAGAAATGCAATAGTGTACCATGCGTAAAAGAGCCTTCCTATCGATAACGATTCTTTTTCTCGCCCACCTCTTCGGGTATGGGCAAATGGGCATACGCATCTCAAACTACACGACGGAGGCGGGACTCTCCCAAAACGACGTCACCAGCCTCCTCAAAGGGGAGTCGGGCTTCATCTGGGCGACCACCCTGGACGGTCTCAGCCGATTCGACGGCTATGATTTCAAGAACTTCAAGGCGGACTCCAAAGAGCTCTCACGAAGCATCAGCAACCAGTTCATCGATATCAAACAAGACCAGTTTCACCATCTGTGGATCCTCAACGACATCGGACAGGTGCTGCGTTTCGACCCGAGGAAGGAGACCTTCTCGCTCTACCCTTCCGCCGACAGCAACAAGGGTGACAACTACTTCTCCGCCTCCGAAATCATTCAGCTATCACCCACAGAACTATGGGTCCTCAGTTCGAACGAGAACGGTGCGCTACAGATCATGATGGATTCCACCGGAGATGCTCATCTCATCCATGTGGGAAGAGAGACAGAGGAGGATCAAGGGACGAAAGTCAACAACGTCTTCATGGAAAAGAACGGGCAGAAATGGCTGCTGACGAAACAGGGAGCGGCCACCATCACCCAACAAGACACCACCATCTCCCTGAATTACATCTCCTTGCCTGACAGCCTCTCCGCCTTCCAAATGATCGAGACGGACCAGGAACTGCTCATCGCGGCTTCCCAAGGCAAGGTTATCCTATACGACAAGACAAAGAAAAGATTCTCCACCATCGCGATAGGGAATCCGAACGAGGAAATCAGCCATATCTTCCTGCTCGACGAAACGCATTTCTGCACAATCAGCAACAGCCTCAACATCCAAGTGACAGACCTGACAAGCTGGAATGTCAAGGGAAAACAAACGATGGAAGGCTCTGCCGAAAAGATTTGGCAAGACGACAAAAGAAATGTCTACGCCAAACTGAAAAGCCAGAACATTGTTTACGAAATCAACGCCCACACGCTGTCCATACAAGAGAAATCAGCCAACTCGCTGAAGAACGCCTCGACCCTGTCTGACACGATGGGTGTACTCTGGGCCGCAGAACCCAATGCGGGAATCAGGAAAACTGTGAACTTCGACAATCCTCTAGGACTGAGTTCAGACATGTCCACATCCCATACCAACGTGTTTTGCGAGGCGAGAGCCCTATTCGAAGACGATTCCAGAAGGCTATGGATGGCCACGGAGGATGGCGCATTACGGATCTACGACACGGAGGACAAGCTCATCGGATTCGTCAACACAAAAGGCGAGGTGGGCACAAATAAAACTCATTTCGGCAATATATCCGTCATCTACCAAGGGCGGACCGGAAAGATATGGATCTCGACAGACAAGGCTCTCCTCGAAATCACGGAACAAAGCAAAAACAGATTCTCCATCAAGAAGTGCCAAGCGACGGAACCTGGCTTCCAGCCATTGTCCAACGATTTCAACAACATATTGGAAGACAGCAAGGGACATCTCTGGCTTGCCTCCCCAGGCGGAGGACTACACCTCCTCCTACAAACGGAGAACAATTACCGCTTCATCCACAAAGAGAACCTGTTCAAGTTCAACTATCCTCCGACCGTGGAAAAATCACACTCCCTCATGGAAGATAAGAACGGCAACATATGGCTAGGATCCAGCGAAGGACTCACCATCTTCTCCTCCGAATTCGACAAACCTGAAGAGATTCGCTTTCTCTTCTACAACACGGAAAACACCAACCTGTCCAACAGCTGCATCTACGACATCTTCCAAAACGAGAAGGGGGATATCTGGTTGGCCTCTTTCGGCGGAGGACTCTTCCGCCTGAAAAACGAATTCGTGCTCTTCCAAACGCCTGAGTTCGAGCCGTTCAGCCGGGGCAACAACCGCTTCCCTTCCGACTTGCTCTACAACATCTCTGACGATGCGCAAGACAACCTATGGATCCTGACGGAGGAGTCTATCGTCAAGTTCAACACGGAAACGAACGCATCTGAATCCTTCGGGCAAGTGCAGAACTTCCGTTGCACCGAAAACTCGGGGAAGAGGTTGGTCAGACGGCACTCCGGCATCATATCCACCGCCACCAACTCAGGGTATTTCTCATTCAACCCGCAAGCGATCAAGCCGGCGGACTACATGCCACCAATCGTATTCACCCGTTTCCTCCTCTTCAACAAGGAGCAGAACATCCAGGAGCCGAGCTCTGTCATGCAGATATCCGCCGACTACCTAGAGGAGATCACCCTGAAGCATAACCAGTCTGTCTTCTCCATCGGCTATGCCGCACTCGACTACAGGTTCCCCGAACATATCCAGTACGCCTACAAGCTGGAACCGTTCGAGAACGAATGGAACTACGTGGGCAACCAGCGACTCGCCACCTACACGAACTTGTCTAAGGGAGAATACACCTTCCTCGTCAAGTCGACCAACAGCGAGGGCATCTGGTACGACAACATCAGGGAGCTGAAAATCGTCGTGTTGCCATCCTTCTGGGAAACAGGCTGGGCCTACCTGATCTATGCGCTGATCATCGCCCTGATCATCCTCGCCTCCGCCTCCATCTACCGCTCCAGAACAAAGATGAAGATGGAACAGGAGATGTCCGACTCCAAACTGCAGTTCTTCACGGATATTTCCCACGAACTACGCACCCCGCTCACACTCATCAACGGACCACTAGAAAACGTGTTGGAGAACGGGTCTCTACGTCCAGCGGACAGAGATCAATTGGAGGTTGTGAGAACCAACACGAACAGGATGCTCAGGATGATGAACCAAATCATGGATTTCAGAAAGATACAGAGCAACAAGATGAGGCTACGGGTGGAACAGACCCGCTTGGGCGAATTCATCGCATCCTGCAGCACTACATTCCTCAAGTTGGCGGATAACCGGCAAATCAAGTTTACCGTCAACGACGAGACGAACGGCGCCACTTTCTGGGTGGACAGGGATAAGATCGACACCATCATCTTTAACCTGCTTTCGAACGCCTTCAAGTTCACGCCCGACGGGAAAGCAGTCTCCGTGCGTACCTACCTGGACAACGGTGAGGGCGTCATCGAGGTGGCCGACAAAGGGTGCGGAATGCCGAAGGACAAGCTCTCCATCATTTTCGAACGATACACCACACTGCAGAACTTCTCCCTCACCAAACAGAGCGGAACGGGCATCGGGCTCTCCCTCGTCAAGGAGATTGTGGACCTCCACAAGGCCAGCGTGAGCGTGGAGAGCGAACCGAACGAGGGCACCACATTCTCCATCCGGCTAAAACCTGGCGTGGACCATTTCGACAACACAGTGGACATTGTCATCAACGACGAGACAAAAGGCACACCACACGCCGCTGAAACGGATTCGAAAGGGAACGCACTTGATGCGGGCACGCAAGAGCAACCTAAACTGCTGATTGTGGAGGATAATGAACAACTCAGGGAATTCCTGCGCTCCGTATTAGGCAAACGCTTCCTTATCGTCGAGGCGGCAAACGGAGAACAAGGACTCGAAGCCTCACAAAGGGAGCTCCCGGACTTCATCCTCACCGACATCATGATGCCTGTGATGGACGGTATGGAGATGGTGAGGAAGATCAGAGCCAACGAGCAGACCTCCCATATTCCTATCATCCTATTGACCGCCAAAACGGATATGCAGAGCAAGATAGAGTGCCTGAAGATCGGTGCGAACGACTATATCACCAAGCCTTTCAGCATGGCATATCTGGAGGCTAGGATTGACAATATCCTATCGGAGAGGGAGAAGTGGCAGGAAAAATACAAAAACAACCTGATAAGCAACAGAACATTCGACGCCGACACGAAAGGAGAGACGGAAGACTCCTCGACCCAAGAGCCACTCGCTCCGAAAGACGATGCCTTCATGCGCTCTATCGTCGAAATCATCAACAAAAACATGGACAACAGCGAATTCTCCGTGGAGGATCTGCAAGACGAACTCAAGATAGGGAAATGGAACCTCACGTCCAAGGTCAAGGCGCTCGTAGGCCTCACACCGATGGAGTTCATCCGCGAGACTCGCCTCTCCCATGCGGCGGACTTGATCGACAACAGCGACTACAACATGACGCAGATCACCTACATGATCGGCATGTCCGACTCCCGCTACTTCAGCCGTTGCTTCAAACAGAAATATGGGGTCACCCCAACAGAATATAAGAACCGTAAAAAATAATAGATTATGACTGTGTATGATTTCGTCTCCTTCGGAGGCTTTTTGCTGATTATCTCTTTCCTTCTCGCCCTGGATCTTGGCGTGTTCCATAAGGATGATCATGTTGTGTCATTTAAGGAGTCCATGACGTGGACCTGCATATGGGTGGCGGTTGCCATGCTCTTCGGCGGACTCATCTATTTCTTCGGAGAATACATCCATGGCGTGGACTCGCTCGAAAGGCTTACCGAGCTTAACCTTTCGCACGGACACGGGCTAAAAATAGACCCTCAACTGGGTTTGGATGCGAACCTGCACCTCTACCGGAAAGCGCTCACGCTGGAATACTTCTCAGGCTATGTGATCGAGGAGATGCTCTCCGTGGACAATATCTTCGTGATGATCATGATCTTCATGAGCTTCGGCGTCGAAAAGAAATATTACCATAGGGTACTATTCTGGGGAATCATCGGAGCCATCGTCCTGCGTTTCTCCTTCATATTCCTCTGCTCCGCCCTAATCCAACGCTTCACGTGGGTGCTCGCCGTATTTGGTGGCCTGCTCATCTTCTCCGGTCTGAAAATGCTTGTGGGGAAAGAGGAAGAGGAGAAAATCGACACGGAGAACCACCCTATCGTCAAGTTCGCCGCCAGACATTTCAGGCTGGACAAATCATACAAAGGACATGACTTTTTCGTGCGCAATGAAGGAAAACTCTTCATCACGACCCTATTCCTCGTGCTTTTGGTCATCGAGTTCTCCGACATCCTCTTCGCAGTGGACTCCATCCCCGCCATCTTCTCCGTCACGAGGGATCCTTACATCGTATTCTTCTCGAACATCTTCGCCATCATGGGGCTACGTTCCCTCTTCTTCATGCTCAGCAACGTGATGAACATGTTCTGCAGGCTGAAGACCGGCTTGGGCGTGCTGCTGTCGTTCATCGGTGTCAAGATGTTGCTCAACACATTCTTTGAAATAGAGATCGGTCCGGGCACATCCCTGTTGGTCATCCTAGGCATATTGGCGCTCAGCATCGTCGCTTCCCTACTCTTCCCTGTCAAGAATGCGAAGAAAGAGGAAGAGTAATCCATTGAGAGATATAAAAATGGAAGCCCTATTGCCGAATCATCGAGCAATAGGGCTTCCATTATTTTGAGAGGGAATCCGCTATCATATGAACTCCTCGCCGATCTTCACCTTCGTATCGTTCACGAACTGTCTGATGTGCTGTTCCTCGTCCTTCTTGCAAATCAGGAGGGCTTTGTCAGCCTCAGCGACGATATAGCCGTCCAAGCCTTGGATCACCGCCAATTTGCCCTCAGGGAGCGCCACAACGTTGTTTTTGCTGTCATAGAAGAGCGTCTTGCACTTCAGGGTGACGTTCTTGTCCGCATCCTTGTCCGAATGCTCGTACACGGAACCCCACGTACCAAGGTCAGACCAACCGAAATTAGCCGCCAAGACATGCACGTTTTTCGCCTTCTCGAGGATAGCATAGTCGATGGAAATATTTGTACAAGATTGATATATACTATCGATGAAAGGCTGTTCCTTATCCGTGCCATAGAATGTGGCACCTCCTTCGAACTTACGATTCATTTCGTTCAAATAGAGGTCGAACGCCTCGATGATCGTGTTCACGTTCCAGAGGAACATACCCGAGTTCCAGAAGAAATCGCCGCTTTCCAAGAATATCTTAGCCAATTCAATGTTAGGTTTCTCGGTGAAAGTCTTCACTTTCAAAATATTACTATCAGAAGTCAAATCCGCCACCTGAATATACCCATAACCTGTTTCCGGGCGACTAGGCTTGATACCCAACGTCAGGATATCGTTATGGTTTGAGGTATATTCCAAACCATTCTTTATCGTCTGCACGAACTCCTCTTCCTTCAGGATCAGGTGGTCGGAAGGTGAAACGACAACGTTAGCGTTTGGATTCTCTGATTTGATTCGATGCATCGCATAAGCAATACATGGAGCAGTATTTCTACGGGCAGGCTCCAACAAAACTTGACTCACCTGAATATCAGGGAGTTGTTCTAAAATAAGGTCTTTATATTGATTACTAGAAGCTATCAGTATATGTTCTTTCGGGACGATTTTCAAGAACCTATCGTAAGTCATTTGTAGCAAAGAACGACCCGTTCCGAAGAAATCCAAAAATTGTTTAGGTCTGTTGTTGGTGCTAAATGGCCAGAAACGGCTGCCTACACCACCCGCCATTATTACGCAATAGTTATTACTCATCATATATTTTTTTAATAGCAATTACCGCACAAATTTACTATTTTTCTCTAATAACTCAAGTTTTAGTAATAATTTAAATCAGATAGCTCAGAAAACATGATGTCTTCTCTCATATTCCCTTCATAATACGCCCCATACCCTCATTTTTTCAAACTGATTCACAATAGTTTACCGAAAAACAACCATAAAAACGCAAAAAAAACGTGCAAACGTGCTTGGAAGTCGCAAAAATAGACTATCTTTGCACCGCAATTGAGAACGATAGTTCTGCGAATTGCCCAGATGGCGGAATCGGTAGACGCGCTGGTCTCAAACACCAGTGGATTCACTTCCATCCCGGTTCGACCCCGGGTCTGGGTACAAAGAAAGGCTGTTAATCGCTTGATTATCAGCCATTTTTATTTTATCGGGTAGTCAACAGCGACAACACATCAACAAATTCCCCTATATTAAATTAATTAGTACAAAAAAGACGGTTTGAGCGCTCTTCTCATCCACGTCCCTGTATGGGATTTATTGCTCGAGGAGTCCATATAAAAAAACATGGGCAGACCCGAATGGATCTGCCCAATTTCGCAAAGCTTACACAATACATGCAGGTAATTTTCAAAATCTCGGTCTAGAATAAACCATTATTACACTTTATCAATAATTGTTCTATTCGTCATTGACAATACAAAGGTAATCAAATTCATTTATTTTGCACAAAAACGCACAAAAAAAAATTTCGGCACTCACCTCCACACAAAAACACACGACACGAACGTATGATCACCCTTCTTGGGAAGGCGGATAACCAAAATATGATCTATACTTCCTGCTGAAATAGAGAGGGTCATTGAATCCCACTGAATACGCCACGTCCGAAACGCTCTGTCCCGTCTTCAACATTTCCTGCGCACGATGCAAACGGTATTCCGTAATGATCTCCAAAGGTGTCTTATCCGTGATGGATTTCAACTTGCGGGAGAGCGACGATTTGCTCATAGCCAATGCGTCCGCAATATCATCGACAGAGAAGTCGGAGTCCTGATAACGTTTCTCCACCACCTCCAAGAACTGCCTAAGCACAGAGTTGGTCTCTTCGTCGATCCGGTTCACTTCCAGATTGCGCGAAAGGACCTCCTGTTGCTGCTGCCTACGCCATTGCAGGATATTATTCAGTTTCATCAACAATTCCCTGGAAGCGAACGGCTTGGTCACATAGTCAATCGCACCGCTGGAGAGTCCGCGCAACCTATCGTCCTCGTCGCTACGGGCAGACAAGAATATCAGCGGCACCACGGCAGAGTGCAGACTCCGCAGTCGTTTATACATCTCTATTCCATCCATCACCGGCATTTCAACGTCAGAGATGATGATGTCAGGGTTTTCCTTGCAAGCCAACTCGAAGCCCTCCTCCCCATTGTTCGCATCAATCACTTGGAAATATGGTTGCAACATATCCTTCAGATTATTGAGTATCAACGGATCATCGTCGACAATCATCACCACGTTACCATCCATCAGTTCGGTGTTCACCACAAACTCAGCCTCAACCTCAGGCTGAGAGATCTCGACCAGCTCATCCGACTTAGGCAATAGGATGGTCACAGTGGTACCTTTCCCCACTTCACTTTCCATGGAGATCGTACCGCCACTCTTACGGATAAAGTCTTTCGTCAATTGGAAGCCCAAACCGGTTCCTCGCTCATTGTTCGTACCTAAGGTAGACTCATGGTCTCCATCCCTCATCAATTCATCCACACGTTCCCGCGTCATGCCGACGCCATTGTCCGAAATCGTCAAGCGGACCCGTCCGTCCTCCTCCTCCGCCACAACATTGATTAGACCTCCCTCGGCCGTGAACTTGGCGGAGTTGGTCAACAAATTACGGATGGCCGTACCCACCATACGAGGATCCACATAGACCTTGTGCGAGACATTGCAACTGCAAGTAACGGTAATCTCCTTCTCTGACATCACACCCTTCAGCAAATCCGTCACCTCCTTCAATATCTGACGAAGGCTCACGTTCTGCAACGTGCATGCGACATCCGTCTGCTTTCCTCTCGCCCACTCCAACAGTTTAACCATCACCGACTGCAGGTTGAAGGCCGATAGGTAAGTGTCGTTCAACACCTTCCATGTGTTCGGAGAGGTCTCCTTCTTCTTCAGGATACCGTCCAATGCCCCCACGATGGCGAACATCGGGTTCTTCAAGTCATGCGCCACCACAGAGATCAGGCGATCTTTCTCCTTCAGCACATCCAACAAGTCTTGGTTCCTCCGTTCGATGAGTTCCTGTTTCTGTTCCAGCAATTTATTGCTCTCGTCCAATTCCTTGGTGCGCTCCGCCACCTTCTTCGCCAAGAGTTCCCTTTGTCTGACAATCGTCCTGAACCGCAGATAGAAGAACGCGACCACGGCGGCCACCAAAAAGGAGAAGACGATAAGCGTAAACCACCAGGTCTTCCACCAAGGAGGTAATACTTTTATATTCAAGGAAATAGACTTGGACTCACCCACTCCATCACGCCGATGCGCCTTCACCTCCAGCACATAATCGCCAATAGGCAAGTGAGATATCTTCACTTCACGTTTCTCCCCCAAATCCACCCAGCGGCGATCCAATCCGTTGATTCGATAAGACGCGTCCACATTATTGAGTCCTGAGAAATCCAGGACATCAAAAGCGATCTCAATGTTCGTCTCGTCGTAATTAAGCACCAACTCCTTCGTCTGGGAGAGCGGGGAAGGCAACAACTCACTATTCGGAGCGACCCTCTCGCCGAACAGATAGAGGTCGGAGAAAGAGAGGTAATCCACACTCGACGTCTCATGGAGCAACATTGGGTCGAAGACAATGAAACCCTCCGTACTGCCGAAGTAGAAACGCCCCTTCGAATCCTGGAAGGCAGCACGGGCAGTGAAGTAGTTACGGTTCCTGCACCGTTCATCCAACAAAACCAAGCGATAGGACTTCTCCTTATAATCGAAATGGAGGATGCCATTGGAACCGCTCGTCCACATTTGTCCATCCCTACCCATCACAATCGAAGAGTAATGTCCTTCCGGCAAGAAGTCCAGCCACGCATAGGAAGAGCCGTCCGCCTCGAAGCGCAAAACACCCCGATTACTAACGACAAACAGATTCCCCTGTTCGTCACAAGCCCCCTGATACATCATCAAAGGGTTGTGGGACTGGTTCGCATCGACATCAGGAAACGCCGCCTTATACGGTCCGCCCTGCTCACTATGCCATACGGAGCGCGAAGTGATCACCCAACGCGTTCCTTGCTTCGTCTCCATCACATGCTCCACCCAACGGTCTTCCGACAACATCGCAGGGTCGTTGTTGAAGCGTTGGTGGGTCCAACGGGAGGAATCCTTCGGCAAGAGGTAGACGCCATCGCCCGCCAAACCAACGCCCACATCACCATTCTGGTAGCAACACAAGACCTTGCTCGTACTATATGGGAAGCCAATACCATCGAACGGATACTGCCTGATCTTCCCGGTTTCAGTGTCGTAAGTGCAAGGCACACCACCCCAGGAGGCGAGCCATATCTTCCCGTCGATAGATTTTTGTGCGGAGAGGACATTGTTAGAGGAGAGCCCATCATCCGTCTGGATATGTTTCAGGAGCTTAAGTTCAGGAGACAAAAGATATGCGCCATGACCGTCCGCGCAAACGACGATATTCCCCTTGTCGTCCTCCGCGAAGGAGGTGCCGTCGACCAACGGGAAACCGATGTCAGAAGAGTGCAACGACCCAGACCCCTTGATCGGTCCGTAGCGCCAAAGCCCGGCATTCTGGGTTCCGATCCAGATGTCACCATCCCTATCCTCGAAAAGAGTATGCACTTTCTTCAACTCATCCGCCTTGATGTTGATCGGCTCCAGTTTCTCGAAGTGCCACTTTCCTCCTTCGCATGATCCCTTCCAGAGTCCGCTGCCACTGGTACCCAACCATATACGGCCCTTGGAATCCTTCAGCAAAGAGGTAATGCACTTGAAAGGGGTATCAAGAATCTCCACACGGTCAATCGCTCCATCCTCATGCATATAAACGACGCCCAAAGAGCCGATGGAAGAGGAGAACAAAACCCTCTGTTTGTCCAGACGCACCATGGAAGAGACCATTTCGTTGATCCTGCCCAAGAAGGGAGGTCCGCACTGTTTATAGTTCTTATCCCAGATATGGATGCCCGGGAAGCGGCCAATCCATATTCGACCCCACTCGTCATCAATCAAGCTACATGTGAAAACCGTCTTTGTCGCCTCGAACAAAGAAGGGTCCTTGTCAAATATACCAAGGCTATCGTTGTAGACATAAAGGCCCTCGTTCGTGGAGAGAATCGTACGTCCATGGCTTATCGGGTAGATACCCGTAACACACTTATAATAAGTCGAATCGAAATCCTTAGGCGCAAGATTCTTGAACGAATCCGTCTGTTCATCATACGAAAGGGCCAAACCGTTATTTCCACCAAAACAAACCCTTCCATCTGGCAACATGGCGGCGCGATTGATATCGTTCCGGAACAAAGATGGATAATCCTCAAAGAAATAATTCTTGAAATGGACACCGTCGAACTTATTCAAGCCATACTCCGTCGCGATCCACAAGAACCCATTCTTGTCTTGCGTGATGGCATGGATATAATTACAGCTCAAGCCATCCCTCACCGTATAATGACGGAATGCGGCCCATTCCATTGCCCTAAGAGGTTGAAAGAGGGAAAATGAAAAAACTAAAACTATGACTACCCTTAAAAAAACCATGTACACGTCCTAAACATGGTACAAATATAGGAAAAACATGCGACATACAAATCGTCATGCAGGAAAAAGAGCAAGTAATAAACTTAAATAATTAAAAAAAATTAATACGCACACACAACCCTATATAGAGAAAAAAGACGTAACTTCGCGATGTGAAATTTTTCATTAACTATAATAATTCCTTTATGGTAAGAGACACAGCAATATTCGACATCATCGAGAAGGAACACCAACGCCAATTGAAAGGCATTGAGTTGATTGCTTCCGAAAACTTCGTGAGTGACCAGGTTATGCAAGCCATGGGTTCATGGTTGACTAACAAGTATGCAGAGGGACTTCCGGGACACCGTTACTACGGTGGTTGCGAAGTTGTTGACTTGGCCGAGCAATTATGTATAGACCGCTTGAAACAAATCTTCGGCGCAGAATGGGCGAACGTACAACCTCACTCTGGCGCACAGGCAAACGCTGCAGTCTTCTTGGCTTGCTTGAACGCAGGCGATAAATTCCTCGGACTGAACCTTTCCCACGGTGGACACCTCTCTCATGGATCCCCGGTTAACTTCTCTGGTCTGATGTTCCATGCCTTGGAATACAACGTGAAGGAAGATACTGGCCGTGTAGACTATGATCAATTGGAGCAAGTGGCCCGCGCCGAGAAGCCAAAATTGATCATCGCCGGCGCATCCGCATATTCCCGTGAGTGGGACTACGCCCGCATCCGCAAGGTGGCTGACGAGATCGGTGCCATCTTCATGGTGGATATGGCTCACCCTGCAGGTTTGATCGCCGCAGGATTGCTCAACAACCCTGTAAAATACGCACACATCGTAACAACGACTACCCACAAGACTCTCCGTGGTCCTCGTGGTGGTGTGATCATGATGGGCAAAGACTTCGACAACCCATGGGGCAAGAAGACGCCTAAGGGTGAAATCAAGAAGATGTCCGCCCTCCTCGACTCCGCTGTGTTCCCAGGAATCCAAGGTGGTCCGTTGGAGCATGTCATCGCCGCTAAGGCCGTTGCCTTCGGTGAGGCTCTTCAACCTGAATACAAGGTATACCAATCTCAAGTGAAGAAGAATGCGGCTGTGATGGCTCAAGCTTTCATGGACAAGGGTTACAAGATCATCTCCGGCGGTACGGATAACCACTCCATGTTGGTCGACCTCCGCACTAAATTCCCTGACCTGACCGGTAAGGTGGCTGAGAAAGCGTTGGTTGCCGCAGACATCACCACGAACAAAAACATGGTGCCTTTCGACAGCCGTTCTCCATTCCAAACTTCTGGTTTGCGTTTCGGTACTCCTGCCATCACAACTCGTGGTGCCAAGGAAGAGTTGATGGGTGAGATCGTTGAAATGATCGATACCGTTCTGTGCGACCCTGAGAACGACAAAGTCATCACCTCAGTACGCGAGAAGGTTAACGCAACCATGAAGAACTATCCTTTGTTCGCTTGGTAATCCAATCGTACTAAACAGTGCATTATATTCAGGAAGGCTACCTATCAGGGTAGCCTTCCATTTCTATCCTATAGAGCGATTCACCTGGGAAGGTTATCTTCCCCCAAACCTACAATCCAAAGCACCATGGTAACCACAATCTTCATCGTAGTCACCGTCATCGTATCGGTTCTATCGTTCGGGCAAAATGAGTTCTTGCCCCAAGGCCTAAGCCATCCGGAATGGTTCCACCAGCTGAAGTTCAACGCCTATATGATCGCGCATAAAAAGCAACACTACAGGTTGCTCACCTCCGGGTTCATCCACGGAAGCTCATGGCATTTGATATTCAATATGTTGACGCTCTACTTCTTCGGCTATTTTGTTGAGGATTGCTTCAATACCGTCTTCGGTGCGAAAGGGGAATTCATCTATGCGCTGATGTATCTGTTGGCCATCGTGGTATCTTCCATCTCAGATTTGATAAAGTACAAAGACCACCCGGAATTCAGCGCAATCGGGGCATCCGGAGCCGTCTCCGCCGTCATCTTCGCAGCCATTCTCTTCGACCCCAAACTAGGAATCTGCTTCTTCTTCATCCCCATACCTATTCCAGGGTACATATTCGGTCCATTGTACCTGATCTACTGCCAATACATGGCTAAGAAAAACATCGATAACATCGGTCACTCCGCACACTTCTGGGGAGCGGTGTTCGGATTCGTCTTCCCTATCCTACTCTGTCCTTCCCTGATAAACTATTTCCTATCCTACTTTTCATAGGGCAAAGAATTCATTGGCGGAGGGTAGCCCACTCCCACAACTTACGGTAGAACTTATGTTTCGTCAGCGTAGCCACATTGCCGACAATCATCAGTTTCATGCGCGCCCGCGTCATCGCGACGTTCATGCGCCGGAGTTCCCTCAAGAAGCCGATCTCACCCTCTTCGTTCGACCGCACCAAACTGATCATCACCACGTCCCGCTCCTGTCCTTGGAATCCATCCACGGTATTAATCGTTATCAAGCTACGGAAGGGCTTTAAGGCCTTATTCGCGCATAGGAGATGCCGAAGGTAATAGACCTGCGCCTTGTAAGGGGAGATGACGCCGAAGTCTATCCGTTCATCCAACACGCGATGTGGTCCGACCTTCTCGATGAACTGGGAGAGAAGCGTGATGACCAGTTCTCCCTCCATCTTGTTGACACGCCCCGCCGAGACTGCCACATACTCCTCGTCAAAAGAGAAGTTTTGCGTGTCGACCCACTCCACAGGCTCCTCATAGTCCAGGATGCCTCGGCAGCGCACACAATCCGCGGCCTTGAGTTTCCCGTCATAGAACCATTCGGAAGAGAATTGCATGATACGCTCATTCATCCTATACTGCACATCCAGCAAGGAGACAACGCCAGGCTTAGTCTCGACGACCTTCTCCATCAACGTATGAGACAAGCCCGCACGTTCCGCCTCAAAGCATTTAATCGTAGGTGGCAACTGCTTATGGTCGCCCGCGAAGATGACACGATGGGCCTTGCAGATAGGGATCCAACAAGCCGCCTCGATAGCTTGCGCCGCCTCGTCGATAAAGAGGGACTGGAAGGTCCGCCCATACAGTAACTGGTTCGCCGCGCCCACCAACGTACAAGCCACCACGCGCGCATTGGCGAAGAGACTCTCACGGATTTCATACTCCAACGCCTCCGCCTTCTCCTTCACGGCCAACGCCTTGTCACGATTCGTACGATAGAGCTCACGGACCGTCTTACGCATTCCCCACAAAGTATCGTACTGGGGATGCGCCTCAAACTTATGCTCAAAAGTGTAGGTGAGCATCTTGTCATCCACTCGGCTAGGGTTGCCGATTCGCAGGACATTCACGCCTCGGTCAACCAACTGTTCAGAGATCCAATCCACCGCCATATTGCTCTGCGCACAAACCATCACCTGGCTTTCACGCCGAAGGGTCTCGCAGATCGCCTCGACCAACGTCGTCGTTTTGCCCGTACCCGGAGGACCATGGACAATCGCCACGTCCTTCGCCATCAAAATCTTATTGACGGCCTCCTCCTGCGAAGCGTTCAACCAAGGGAATCGCAGAGGAGAAAATGAAAGGGTTCCGGCCGGTCTATCACCTATAAGGGCTTCGCGGAGGTCATACAACCGCCCGTTCTTCGCATTCAATACCCTATCGAGAGCGTCGAACATGGCACGGTAACTGCTCTCATCAAAGCTAAGCTGGACACCCAGCCGCTCGGAGGTCTCCAAGACCGACAGGCAGTCACGGCCCGGCAACACCAATACCAAGGAGTTCTCGGAGGAAAAACTAACCTGGGAGGCAATCTTTATCGTACGGATTTCATGGTTCATGCTGACCGTGAAGAATTCCACAGCCTTACCATACTCGAAATGATCGTCCCCTTCGTCGGAAGCCCCGCCAGAGACCTCCACGACAAATTGGTTCAACGAATTATAGTATGAACAACCCACAGATATGGGGAACCTGCAGTTGCCCGCCGCCACTTTTTTCTCAACAGAGACCAAGCTGGATTGTGTGGCGAAACTTTTCTTATCGAACTCATATTCCCGCATCAGCAGGTCACGATGTCTAAGAAGAGATAATACGGAAGAGTTGGCGGACATAAAAGGGGATGAAACTAAAAAAAGAAGACCGCCCCGAGAGCGGTCTTCCCACAATTATCAGAAAAAATTACTGTCTGAAATAAACGACTTCAATAGTACCGTTAAACCTGACGCCATTGATCACTGCGTCATAGAAGAATACGCCAGGGTCAACCATTCTACCGTTGTAATCGGTACCATCCCAACCATTCATACCCTCAAAGATTTTTTGTCCGTATCGGTCAAAAATAACAACCTGTCTTCTCTCCAAGAAGATATCGTTAAGACCATCCTTGAGGAACGGAGTGAAGGCCGTAGGAACACGAGTCAACACATCAATGTTGTACAAGTTGGAAGGAACAGCAGGACAAACACCATCACCCACCAACACGTAATACTTGGACGAGTCAGCCGGATAGAACGGATAGTAAGAATGGAGTTCCTCATAATCCCTATACAAGATGGAATCACGCAATTCCTCACTCAACTCAGCCAACAGATTGCCATCCTTATCGAACCCAGCCGTATCACCATCAAAGCCATTCTTAACCTTATACCAAGAGTAGAAGATAGGTTTGTAATGGTGAGTATTGACAGTCAAGACAACCTCATCACCGATGTAGCAACGTCTAACTCCAAACGGATCCGTCGTCAGAACCAACGAGTCACGGACAAAACGTTCATGCATAACAAGCAAAATGCTATCACGTCTGAACACTTTGTAGTCGCGCCAAGCATTGAGATTCTCGACAGAACCACCCACTAGGCGTAAGCTATCCTCCAAAGTGAGGATACCCTCCTCGCAAGGAGTAAAGAGACTATTATAACTTGTCGTACGTCCGCAGGCATTCTCCGCGAAATAATAAGCAGGCACCTCCGGTTTCGTATAAGGCACCGGACTGTTCGGAACATAATCCGCAGTATCCACGATCCAACCCACCTTAGTGATTGGAGATCCCATCGGCTCGACGCATACAGCTGAGATGCTATCCATCATCTTCAAGTCAAGAGAATCATCCTCGCAAATAGGTATATCACGGGAAACCATATTAATCCTCGGCTTCTCGTTGATTCTCAGGTAAGAGTAAGCAGTATCGGCGCACTGCGTCGTAGTATCCATAACGACGAAGACATATTTGCCCGTCTGAGAATACCTGTTGAGATGAGTCCTCTTTGCGCGAAGAGCCTCATATGCCGACTTGTTATCCGTATAGAAACGATCGTAGTACGTAGCCTTGTTATCACTGAACAAGACAGTCGAAGATGAAATGCTATCCTTATAACAATCATACACGAACGTACTTGGAATCGAACGAATCTTACCCGCCGTCTCTATCAACACATATCCAGTCGCAAAACGAGCGTCCTGAGACCACAAATCAATATATGTGGAATCGTTATCTGAACATATTGTAAGATCTTTAGCATCCAAAGAAACAACATTCTTCGGTTGCATGACACGGGCAAACATCTTCAAACTATCCTTGTTGCCACACTTGTCTGCCGAATAGATCCACACTTCAGTGTCCTCCTTAATCACGACACCAGGAGCAGGAACCTGCCAAATGTCGATATCATCCGTCTCCGTACACTCATCTTGAACATAGTTCTTGAACTTCGTATACAAAGGAGGCACAGTCATGGTACACTTCTTAATGTTCGAAGCAAGCACCGTGTCCTTGAAGTTCTCAGGCAACACGAACTTAGGAGCGACAGAATCCACGACAAGAACCACCTGAACCAAAGGAGTGCTCTCATTGCCACACTTATCCTTAGCCACCCACGTACGCCAGATTGTATAGTTGTTGTATGCGCAATCATGGATATCCTCGGAACGATTCTTCTGGATAGACTTGACAATTTCTATCTCATCTTTCTGAGAACAATTATCGGAAGCATCAATTACGACATCCTCCATTTTAAGGGCTTCCTCGATCAAAGATTCTTGATCGCAAGCGATCTTAATGGTATCCAAACGAGTATGGATGGTCGGAGGAGTGACGTCCTTGATGGTATAACGCTGATCACAAGACACCTCTTGGTCTCTGATGTCTGAAACGAAATAGGTACGTACCAACGTGTAGTCACACGGAGCTGACCCTTGCTCGGTTTCCTCGTAACGGAAAGAGCCCTCCTTGTATTTCTTTATCTCAGAGATCTTACCACCAGCTGCCAAGAAATCCTCGAACGAAGTGATTGGAGCATCGATCTCACCATAGCACTCATAATCGGTTTTTTGTGGTTCGAAACATTCAAGTACAATAGGCACCATGTCTATGATTTTCACAACTTGCTGACATGTCTTCACCTCCTCAAAGACATAGTTGAATGTCCAATAAACTGTCGTATTGCCAATTTGATAATCAGCAGTGTCACCCAACCCGTCACTACGGGAGAAGCTGACTGTGGCCGCATTGCATGCATCGATGGTTATGGTAGGTTCTTTCAGACCCGCCAACCTAACTTCTTCCGCAGTCGCATAAAATTTCTCCATCAACTCAAGACGAACCGTATCTGCCAATGTTGAGCAATCGAACAACTTGGTTCTCACCTTCACATTCTTTTCGCAAGAATCCTTCATGATTCCCCTCTTGTCGATAAAGATCCACTTCAAGTTGGTGGTACCGAGAGGGAATGGTTGGGCATCCCATGCGATAGGTTTACCAGTTTCGTCCTTCACGAGTTCGCCATTGAAGCGACGCTCTATAATAGGGATAATAGTGTCATTATCGCAAATGTCGATTGCTTGAGGGAATATCAAACTATCTTGGAGTCTGCTAGGATCCAATGTACATTCGCCTTCCGGCAACGTGAAAGGAATCGTATCGCCGTAGATCTCACACCCCTCCAACCTCAGGGAGACGGAGTCCACCACATCCATATAAGTCACACAAGAGTCTTGGTTGCCCGCTTTATCCGTAAACAACCATACGAATTTATGCACCTCGGTCGGGAACATTGCGCTACGTACCTCATCTCCGCGGTATACAATAACAGAACTATCTTTCTGTTTAACGTAAGCGATCAATTCAGGGTATAACGTGCCGTCACAAGCATCCTCAACCGAGAGTTCCGGCAAATGGAGAGAATCAAATGGAATCTCACACTTTTTCGCATAAACCATCATCTCAGGATCCTTACATACTGAATCCAATATCGGCGGAGTAGAATCCACAACATGCAACGGTGTGATACAAGTATCCAAATCACCCTTTCCATTCTCGAAATAGAAAATCAACTTATGATAGCCGAGAGGGAACGAATCCGCCATGCAAGAAGGAAGCACCTCCGGTTTCGTCACTTTCAATGCCATACGTTCGATAGAATCCTCGGCGCATACAGTCTCATACTGTCCGTTACGATGCTGAACCCTCTTTACTGGGACAGAATCCTTCGACGTATAAGGGATATTGCATGAAATCTCCACAGTTGTTCCCGTAGAAGAGAACGTACTGTCCAAATGAAGGACACGGACCACCTTGAATGGATAGATTATCGTGTCATAATCCTTAGACAATGAGGCGCTGAGACCCAAGTTCTCATAATCGTACGGTGTACCAGAGCATGCATCATACGTATACTTCGTCTCACAGAAATACTGCACTTTACCGTAGGAGATATTATCATAATTGAACGGTGACGGAGCCATACAATTCTTCGGATCCACAGGAACAGGATCACTAAACTCCGTACACGTCATATCAACTATAGGATTAGACGAAATAACCACATTCTGAACACAAAGAACGGTGTCATATTTTTGTGCGTCAAAATCAAAGACATCACTCGTAAACTCATAATACACGGTGGTAATTCCGATTGGGAAGCGATGTTTCAGGAATTGCTCCTCTGTAAGGACGGAATCAACCGCATATGCGACAGAGTCACCTTTGTCGTCCACACACACTCCTGTGAATCTAATCGTAAGCTTCACGTTTCCGCAATACAACGGATTAGACTGAGGAACAGTCAAAAGGCCAGCCAGTTTATAGTCCGTGTCCGGATTAACTGTTTCCTGGGCTTGTGCGGAAGCATATTTATATTCACGATATGGGTTTTTGTTCACGATACTCCTCAAAGGGTTCTGCAGACTATCACAATTGAACATCTCCACACTATCCGCTACATTTACCCTCGTATGGCAATAGCTAGGATTACCCGCAGGATCGACAAAATTCCAGAGGATGAACGTGGTACCCACCTCATAATCATCCGTCATGGCTTTGCCCATGGAATAATTAGCAGGGTCAAGTCCCGGATCAAGCATACCATGTTTCATCACCTGAGAACGTCCTGAGTAAACACCCTTCAACATAATGGTCGTATCCTTGAAAGTAAGGTCCTGCAAATACGGTTCCTTGATATCCAAATCCCTACCCGGACGTGCCACGCAACCATTTTCGGAAGAGACCTTCACATTATAGTCTTTCAGCGAATCACAATTCACGACAGCCGGGTGAATATCTTTCACTACCAATGTGTAGGAACATGCATCCGATTTGCCACAACCGTCCGTCACCGTGATTTTCACATCTCCCTTACCTGAGAATAAGGTCAGAGCGGTCGCCGGCAAATTTTCCAACTGTATTTTATGCAGCGTATAAGTCGAGTCGAAACTGTGAGTTGTATCATCCGCCACATAATGTAAATCCACATGCACCGCGGGATCATCATCACAACTTGTTTTGAAATGAGGTATCGGCAAGAAAATTGTAGTATCCAATTGTCCCTCATCCAATTCATATTCAGAAGGTTGCGACAACGAATCACAGTTGACGGACGGAGCATGTGTGGCTTTCATCGGGAATTCATCATTGATTGTAGCCCTACATTTGCCATTCACTACCTCCAACGAAACAGGGAACGTTCCGGAAACCATATTACACAAGGCTTGCTTGTCGTAACCGTCGATATGGATAACACTGTCGCTCGTCATTGTGGCGCCCGTGAAATTCCACGTGTAACCAGCCACCTTCCGAAAACCTTCCAATAAGATAGTATCCGAGGATGTGGCCGCACATATTGTGTCCTCACCCCTCTTCGTGGTGAAATTCAAGCCAGAGACATCCGGCTGATCATAGATCCACACATCGAAGCTATCCTTACTTTCCGCCACATTGGATAGTTCACCAGTCACTCTATCCTTCATATGGGAAGTAAGATACAATTTATATGGCTTATTCGGTGTGTAGGAACTGCTCAACATGGCATTTTCCCCCACACGCACATCTACAGATGTGTCGCCCGGCAACACCGTAAAACTAACCTTCGTGACATCCGAAGACAACCCTGTAGGAGAGACCAAATTCCACTTAAGTCCGTAGTCGTCGCCTCCTTCTCTAATCCAATCAAGGATTGATAAATCCACCACAGAATAATGCTGGACATGAGGATAGGATGTGGCACATATATTTTCACCCTTTATTCCAGGTCCCTCGGACACCGAGCACAACTTTCCACCCAAGGCGAAATCGAACTCTGCGGTTCTCGGTATATATGAGCCATCACTCTGTATTTCCTGCGTTACACCAATAAGTTTATAGTAGAAAACACCTTTATCCAACATCTTTATGTATGCGGTTTTAGCCTGCCCCAACTCATCAAGCTCGGTTTCCAACTCGCCTGGCTCCCAAGCCATTTCCGTTGTTCTGTTTACGTCAGTGTACTTCTTCCACGTATAAACAGCGTTTTGTCCAAAACCCTTAGCATTCACCACAGTCACACTATCCACACATGCAATGGATGGGGAAACGCATGCACCTTCAACTTCCGCGCTGATATAATCCACGGCTAACATCGCACAGTCAGAGAATTGCTCAAAATACGGATCAAACGAATAGTATTCCGGGCCATCATCCTTAACTGGCAAATACCCATAATAGGTCATCTCGAATCTGAAGATATTCAGCTTGCCTGACACATAATTATCAGCGATATATTGTCCATAGACAAATTTCGTAGCATCATTCTGACCATTATTGCCATTAATCTGAGGTGTGATAGTTCTCTTAACAATCAAACGATTCGCTTGGTCTTCGTATAAGGCAAACTCCAAATAGTCATTCGTCTGGGTTCCATGCCCCGTACGGGCAATCATCTTTCCTTGCTCGTCGATTTTACAATTAACGCCCTCTGGCATTATCATATAAAAACGCATGGTGAAACGATAGTGACTGCCTTGGAAACGTGTTCTAGGGAACCTGATTGTGAAGAAATCTTTATTCACATGATCTTTCACATAGAAATTATTATTAGGGTTCACACCCCTAACACTATCTATGTATAGAGGTATGTTCAACTCGCGTTGTGACTTGATATCACCAGACAAACCCGAGAAGAGAATACCCTGCTCAGAGAAATACTCCTCCAATCCCGTAGGCGGAGTTCTATTCCAATCAACACCACCTGCTCCCTTCTGGAGGTTGAAATCCGTTCCTCCGAAATACTCACCAGTCGTGGTTTGGTGACACTCCACCAACCTACAATCCTCTTTCTGAGTAAGTTTTGTCTGAAAATCTCTAGTGAATAGAACAACCCCATCGACATCCTTAGCATGGGCATCCACCTTGACATACAAGTCTCCATTCCCCATCAGGAATGTGTTGGATGGCACAGTTATCGTACCGCGTGGCGTCCAATTGGTTCCATCCGATGACAAGAACCACTGGTAAGACAACTTCAAGTCCGGATTAACTTCCACACCCATCACCTCAAATGCAATAGGCTCATTCAAACAAGCCTTAGTTATCCCGGAGGAAGACAGATATGCATTCTCGAATGGATTCGACACAGCCTGCGCCGACACACCCAAAGGGAACAAAAGGACACATAGAAGTAGCGCCAGCTTTTTCAACCCGCTAAAAATATTTGAGTTCATTGTATAACAATTAAAATTACCCATTACAAGATCATTAATCTATTAAACAAAAATTGTTTTCACAATATTATATATATTATACCGTCATACTTTTTCAACATTTATTTCCTTATGCTAAATTCAAGTGTTTTTGTTCTAAAATATCATTATATGTTTTTCGCCACACCACCATTCACCAAGAAACATATTCAATACTATACAACAATTCTCTTCTCTTTTTAACACATACAAACAAATCTGAAAATCTCATACAACTAAGCATGGATACTCAAACTCTATAATTGCAACAAAATTAAACTAAATTTTTCTATTTGTAAATAAATCCTAAAAAAATAGCGCAAAAAAAGAATATTTTTCGCCCGATAACCCGCAAATGTATGTTCTACAACATGTTAGAAAACACTTTCCGCAAACAGAACTTCAAAAAACGGGAGGAGAGGCTCTATTCTCCCCTCCCATTTATCATTGGACATCAATCCTGCGCCATCATCTTCTTGTAAAGATTGCGCATATTGACCGCCTCACCGATAATCTTGTGCAAGTCAGCCACCTTCACGCGGTCCTGCTTCATCGTGTCACGGTAACGGAGCGTAACGGTGTCGTCCTCCAACGTCTGATGGTCTACCGTCACACAGAACGGAGTACCGATGGCATCCTGACGGCGATAGCGCTTGCCGATGGTGTCTTTCTCTTCGTAAGCGCAGCGGTAATCGAACTTCAATTCGTTCATGATTTCCGTGGCTTTTTCAGGAAGGCCTTCCTTCTTCAACAGCGGCAGGATGGCGCATTTTACAGGCGCCAATGCTGGTGGCAAGGACAATACGACGCGTTTGTCTCCGCCTTCCAACTGCTCCTCCTTGTACGAAGCAGCCATAACAGAGAGGAACATACGGTCCACACCGATGGAGGTCTCGATCACGTAAGGGATGTATGACTTGTTCTCCTCTGGGTCGAAGTACTCCAACTTCTTGCCGGAGAATTGTCCGTGACGTGACAGATCCCAGTTCGTACGAGAATGGATACCTTCCACCTCCTTGAATCCGAAAGGCATGAGGAACTCGATGTCGGTAGCCGCATTGGCATAGTGAGCCAACTTGTCGTGGTCATGGTAACGATACTTCTCGTCGCCCAAGCCAAGAGCCTTGTGCCACTTCAGGCGGAACGCCTTCCAGTGCTTGAACCACTCCATCTCAGTACCAGGCTTGCAGAAGAACTGCATCTCCATCTGTTCGAACTCACGCATACGGAAAATGAACTGACGAGCCACAATCTCGTTACGGAAAGCCTTACCAATCTGGGCGATACCGAAAGGGACCTTCATTCTACCAGTCTTCTGCACGTTCAAGAAGTTGGTGAAGATACCTTGGCAAGTCTCCGGACGCAAATAGATGGACATCGTGTTATCTGCGGTGGAGCCCACCTCCGTCTTGAACATCAGATTGAACTGCTTCACGTCCGTCCAGTTCTTCGTACCACTGATCGGGCATACAATCTCCTCATCGAGAATGATTTGCTTCAATTCATCCAAGTTATTGTCGTTCAACGCCTTGGAGAAGCGTTCGTGAAGAGCGTCACGTTTTTGGATATGCTCCATCACCCTTGGGTTCGTGGACTTGAACTTCTCCACGTCGAACGCATCGCCAAACTTCTTGGCAGCTTTCTCAATCTCCTTGTTGATCTTATCGTCGTATTTAGCGAGTTGGTCCTCGATAAGGACATCGGCGCGATAACGTTTCTTAGAGTCACGATTATCGATCAACGGGTCATTGAACGCATCCACGTGACCGGAAGCCTTCCATGTGGTAGGTTCCATGAAAATCGCAGCATCGATTCCGACAATGTTTTGGTGGAGCAACGTCATGCTATCCCACCAGTACTTCTTAATGTTGTTCTTCAACTCGACGCCATTTTGGCCATAATCATAGACGGCGGCCAATCCGCCATAAATTTCGCTTGAAGGGAATACAAAACCGTACTCCTTACAGTGCGAAACCAACTGTTTAAAAACTTCTTCTTGTGAAGCCATTACCTTAGTATATTGATTATAATTATAGAATCTGTTTTCCCAATCACTTCAAGACCTCTACCTTCATCTTAACATCCTTCAACGGTCTATCACCAGGAGCCGTCTTAACCGCAGCTATCGCGTCGATGACCTCAAGACCTTCCACAACCTCGCCAAAGACGGTGTACTCGTTGTCCAAGAACGGAGTTCCACCCAAAGTCTTATAGTCATTCCTCATTTGTTCAGGCATTTTCGCAGCAGTCTTACCAGCGAACTCCTTCTCCAACTGCGCCAATATTTCCGTCTGCAGTTTCTGCAAGCCTTCCTGATCCTTAGCGATTCGAAGTTTCTTCACCTCATCGTTCCTTTGGTTGACGATTTGATAAAAACGGGCTTCCTTCTCCTTGTTGATGGACATATTCTCCATCTGGTTCAACTTAGAATCATCCAGTTTATCACCTTGGACAATATAGAATTGGCAACCAGAGGATCGCTTCTCCGGATTCACCTGATCGCCTTGACGAGCAGCCGCCAACGCGCCTTTCTTATGATAATACTTAGGATATACGAACTCCGCCGGAATCGTGTAGCCCACATCACCGGCGCCCAGTTGTTTGGAGGCGGGAGCGTTCTTCGACTCAGGGTCACCTCCCTGAATCATAAATCCCTTAATGACACGATGGAAAAGCAAACCATCATAAAAACCTTTTTGTGCCAACTTGATGAAATTGTCGCGGTGTTGTGGCGTTTCATTATACAACTTCACCTTCATATTACCAAATTCAGTAGTAATCAGGACCATAGTCTCCTTCTCTGCAGCTTGTACCGTCATAAAAATTAGAGTCAATAAAAATGTTACTATCAAGTTTTTCCTCATATGCTTAAAATTTTATTTCACAAAAATACGAATAATGTTTTTCTGTACAAAAAATTTTGTAATTTTGCACCGCAAAAAGCGGGAATATAAATCGAATACAATAATAACTACTAAAAATAAAAGAAAATGAATAAGGAGATTCAACCAGAGAACTATCGTACGGTGGTGTTCAAGGACTTATCGAACGGTGACACATTCTTCACACGTTCTACAGTAAACACGAAAGACACAATCGAAATCGATGGAGAGACATACCCGTTGGTGAAGATCGAAATTTCCAGCTCATCCCACCCATTCTTCACAGGAAAAGCTAAGATGGTGGATACAGCAGGTCGTGTTGATAAGTTCATGAGCCGTTACGGAAACCGCAAGAAATAAGATCCGGGACAGAGAACAAAGGGGTATCGGCATCCGGTACCCTTTTTTTATATAATGAAAAGCCAACCAACATGGAAAGAATAATCATATTCGGCAACAAATACAGAGAGGAAGTCATCAAACACACCAAAGTCCTGGCGGATGCGTTCAGGCAAAGGGGCGTGGAAGTGGGCATAGAGAAGGACTTCTGCCAATTTCTCATCGAGAAGGGTTGCGACCTCTCCTACCCGCACACAGTCATCGACGAGGAGTGCGGGAAAGCGGATATGGCTTTCAGCATTGGTGGCGACGGAACCTTCATCAGAGCCGCCGCAAAAATAGGCAAAAGCGACATCCCATTATTGGGTATCAACGCCGGCCGTCTCGGATTCCTCGCTGACGTCTCCGGGGACGAAATCGGCAACGCGGTCGAAGAAATCATGGACGGCAAATACAAAATCGAGGAGAGGTCACTCCTCCGCCTCCATACGGAAGACCGGCTCTACACAGACTTCAACTACGCACTGAACGAGATCGCCGTGCTGAAGAGAGACTCCTCCGCCATGATCACCATCCACGCCTGGGCGAACGGTGTGTTCGTCAACTCCTACCAGGCCGACGGTCTGCTTGTGGCAACATCCACCGGATCCACGGCCTACTCCATGAGCGTAGGTGGTCCGATCGTAGTACCACAGGCCTCCAACTTCATCTTGACGCCTGTCGCACCGCACAGCATCAACGTCCGCCCAATCATCATCCCCGACACATGGGAGATAGAGCTGAAAGTGGAAAGCCGCAACAAGCACTTCCTCATCGCTTTGGACGGACGCAACAACATATTCGACGATAAGACAACCCTCTCCATCCGAAAGGCGGACTTCACCATTAAAACGGTGAAACGTGAAGACCAAGACTTCTTCTGCACACTACGCACCAAACTCAGATGGGGAAACGACGAAAGGGAAAGGTAAGAACATGGGAAAGAAGGATTTGCGAATCGTATACATGGGGACCCCCGATTTTGCGGTCGAACCTCTCAGGAAACTTGTCGAGGGAGGCTACAACGTCGTAGGTTGCATCACCATGCCAGACAAGCCAGCGGGCAGAGGGCACAAGATCCAGTTCTCGCCGGTTAAGGAATACGCCATCGAGAAAGGGATTCCACTCCTCCAACCGGAGAAGCTAAAGGACGAGGGTTTTCAATCCGACCTGAAAGCGTGGAATGCGGACCTGCAAATCGTCGTGGCTTTCCGCATGCTGCCGGAATCGGTCTGGAATATGCCACGTCTAGGCACATTCAACCTCCACGCTTCTCTCCTTCCCCAATACAGAGGTGCGGCCCCAATCAACTGGGCAGTCATCAACGGAGAAAAAGAGACAGGCGTCACCACCTTCTTCCTCACCCATGACATCGACACGGGAAACATCATCCTGCAGGAAAAGATTAAAATAGAAGAGACCGACAACGTCGGCACCGTCCACGACAAACTCATGATGATCGGTGCGGATCTCGTCACGAAAACAGTGGACAAGATATTGGACGGGACCATCACCACGACCCAACAATCCGTGCTATACAAGGATTCGTCAGAGTTAAAGCCCGCCCCCAAGATTTTCAAGGAGACCTGCAAGATAGACTTCAACGAGAAGGCTCAACGCATACACAATCTCGTGAGGGGGCTTTCCCCCTACCCTGCCGCCTGGTGCGAATTAGTGGACCGGGAAGGAAACGCGACCGCCATCAAGGTGTTCGAAACAGAAATCCTGAATAGCGAAAGAGGAGGGGAACCGGGCACGTTCACTTATGACAAAAAGAATATCGACGTAGCCACAGGTGAGGGAACCATCCGAATCAAAACGCTGCAATACCCAGGGAAAAAGAGACTGTCCGCAGAAGAATTCCTTCGAGGATTCAGGATGGATGAAATCACCAAGTTCACCTGATTTCACAATTTTTATAACTTTTTACCGTTAACATATAAAAACATTTCGTACATTTGTACGTATAAAGTTTTTTGATGAAACGAAATATTAACTAACTAAAACTAAATTGCCTATCGATACACGCATACTCAAATATTAAAAGGAAAGAGTATGACAATCAACAAAGCGATGACTGACGAAGAGTTGGTCAAATTATACGAAAGTGGCATCAATGAAGCATTTGATGCATTATTGTTGCGCCATAAAGATAGAGTCTTCACAAACATCTACATGTCTGTACGCGACAAGGACATCGCCAACGACATATTCCAAGAGACATTCATAAAGGCGATATGCACTATCAAGCAAGGGAAATACACCGAGAAAGGCAAATTCCTTCCTTGGATCATCCGAATCGCCCACAACCTCATCATCGACCAATACAGGACGGAAAAATCAGAGAACACCATCTCCAACGACGAAGACGAAGAGATGGATATCTTCAACGACATCCGCCTATATGACGAGAACGTGGAGGATGCGATGATCAGAGAGCAGATTTACGAAGACGTCGTCAGACTGATGAACCATCTGCCAGACAACCAGAAGGAAGTCCTGCGCATGAGGTTCTTCGAAGACCTCAGTTTCAAGGAGATCGCCGACGCGACAGGCGTAAGCATCAACACGGCCTTAGGCAGAATGCGTTACGCCATCCTAAACCTCAGGAAACTCGCGGAGGACAACGATGTATTCCTCTGCCAATGACCAATAATTAATCACCATACATTTAAAAGGAAGGATGGGTGTCGTCTAACACAGACGATGTCCATCCTTTCCCTCTTTCACTGACTTATCAAGCCGAGCTCACCACCCTAATAGACACAAAAAAAAGAGGGCGAACATCTGTTCGTCCTCTTGCGGTGCGGACGGGACTCGAACCCGTGACCCCATGCGTGACAGGCATGTATTCTAACCAGCTGAACTACCGTACCTTCAACAACCGTTTTCTCTCGATTGCGGTGCAAAGGTAATCATAATTTTCATTCCGGCAAACATCCAGCCAACTTTTTTCGGAAAAAAATCCGCGGACAATTTTTTACATAAAGAACTCGTTATATTTACAGAAAAAAGAAACTAAAAGAAGAGAAAGGAAAGATGGAACTAACAGACACCCACTCACACCTATACGAGGATGAATTCAAAGACGACAGGGAAGAAGCCATCCAACGGTTGAAGGAGAGGCACGTCACGAACGTCTATCTGCCGAACATAGACGGTGAAAGCATCGATAAAATGCTCCAACTATACCGAAGCGACCAAAAGCTCTTCCACATCATGATGGGGCTCCACCCCACGAGTGTGAAGGAAGACTACAAAGAGGTCATCGAACAGATATGGGAGAAGTTATCCCAAGAGGAAATCTGCGGTATCGGAGAGATCGGCATAGATTTGTATTGGGACAAGACCTACCTCAAGGAGCAGACGGACGCCTTCGAAATCCAGGTGGACAGGGCGATACAGCAAGGACTTCCCATCGTCATACACACCCGAAAAGCATTCGAAGAAGCCTTCTCGTCCCTAAAGAAGTTCGACAAAAGCAAGTTGAGAGGCATATTCCACTGCTATTCAGGTTCCTTGGAAATCGCCAAAGAGATATTCAAACTTGGAGATTTCAGTCTCGGCATCGGAGGCGTGCTGACATTCAAAAACGCCGGGTTGGCTCAAGTGGTACAAGAAATTCCGCTAGAAAAGTTTGTTTTAGAGACAGATTGCCCCTACCTCACCCCCGCACCGCACAGAGGAGAAAGGAACGAATCATCCTACGTATTCCATGTGGCAGAAAAACTAGCGGAGATAAAGGGTTTGAGCCTAGAAGAAATCGCAGAAAAGACCACACAGAACGCCATAAATATTTTCGGAGGGAAGCATTCTCATAAAGCATAAAATCGTATATTTGTAAAAAAAAGAGAACATGAAGATAATTGCAGTAGGATGGAACTATGCGGACCACAGCAAAGAACTGAATCCCACGCAGTTGCCGAAAAATCCTGTCATATTCATGAAACCGGAGACGGCATTGCTAAAGGAGAACAAGCCATTTTACCTTCCCGACTTTTCGAAGAGGATTGACTACGAATGCGAGCTTGTGGTACGCATATCCAAGATGGGGAAGAACATATCGAAGAAATTCGCCAACCGCTACTACGACGAAATTGGATTAGGCATCGACTTCACAGCGAGAGACCTGCAGAACAATTTCAAAGCGGAGGGATCTCCATGGGAGATATGCAAAGGATTTGACAATTCCGCTCCCATAAGCGACTTCATCAGCAAAGAGGGCTATGACCTGAACGAGCTACATTTCTCTCTGAAAAAAAACGGAGAAACCGTACAGCAGGGGAACACCTCCGACATGGTATTCAGCATTGATGAAATCATCGAATACACAAGCAAATTCTTCACGTTAAAGACCGGAGACCTCATCTTCACCGGCACGCCAGTTGGTGTGGGACCCGTCCAAATCAACGATCACTTGGAAGGATACATCGAAGAGAAGCTAATGTTCCAATTCGACGTATTGTAAAACAAAAAAAACGAAACATTATGAAATCATCGAAGTTTATTCTCCGCACCATTATCGCAAGTGTTCTATCCCTTATTTCATGGGGGAATCTCCAGGCAATGAACTTTGCGGAACACTCCATCCTCGCATCCGGCACATGGATAAAAATCAGAGTGCAAGAGACCGGCGTATGTAAAATGACATACGACCAAATCAGGGAGATGGGATTCTCCAATCCCAAGGAAGTGCATGTTTACGGATATGGAGGTGCCATGCTAAACGAAAACTTCGGTTCACCTAAGACAGACGATCTAGAAGAGACCCCCATCTACGACTCAGGCACAGCCATCTACTTCTACGCACAAGGTCCACGGAAATGGAATTACAATGGAATGAACGCCAAACATCCCTTCGATGTCAGTTCTAACATCTACTCCAATTACGGATACTATTTCCTAACCAGCAACAAAAGCGGGAGGAAAATCATCCAAGAAGCCACTGCCGTAGAAAGCGACGAGAACGAGACAGAGATAACGAACTACCTAGAGCACATCGTACATAAAAAGGAAGAATGCAACCTGGTTGAATCGGGGAAAGGATGGTTGGGAGACCAAACACCGATGAATAAATTATTCTCGCTAGAGTTTAACGTGCCAGACATCGACATCAATGAATTAGCAAGCATATACCTCAGTCTAGCCGCACATTCTGACAAGAACAGCAAAATATTCATTTTCCTCAATGAAGAACAACAGTATGAAATAGAAGTTCCCCTCAGCGGAAGAGAAGTTTCCGCCGTTCCTGCAGAAAAGACCATAGTATGGCTACCGAACCAAGAGAACAACAAACTTGCGCTCAACTATAGCTCAATCAACGGAACAGACCACATGTGGGTAGAGCAGATTGTGCTTTGCGCCTTCCGGAATCTGAAGATGAACAATGGTATCATCTATTTCCGCAACCCCAACACGGAAGAGCCTAACACATACAAATACATCATCGATGGAGCCCAACCCAACACCATCGTTTGGAACATTACCAACCCCACTGAAGTAACACAAATGCCGACAGAAACCGACGACAATAAAATATCGTTCAGAAGGGTCCCTTCTCAAATGGAGGAATTCGTGGCATTTACCCCGAGCAACACCCAATTCGTCAAGGCGGAGAGCGTCGGGAGAGTGGCCAACCAAGACCTACACTCAATAAACGACATCGATTTCATCATCATATCCCATGAAGCGTTTCTTTCTGAAGCCAACAGATTGGCCAAGCTCCATCAAAAGTACGACAACGCCAGCACCGTGATCGTCACACCAGAAGAGATATACAACGAGTTCTCATCCGGAACACCAGACGCCAGTGCCATCCGTTGGTTCCTGAAAATGTTCTACGACAGAGGGGGATACAACAAACAAGTGTTACTCTTCGGAGATGGGTGTTTCGACAACAGAGCATTGTTAAGGGACAACAGCACCACAGTCAACAACTTCATCGTCACCTACCAAGGAGGAAACAAATACATAGAAGCTAAATCATACGTCAGTGATGACTATTTCTGTTTCCTCGATGACAAAAACAACGGCAAACGTATCGGACAAATGAAGATGGATTATGGAATCGGCAGATTCCCCGTATCCTCCTTGGAGCAGGCCACCCACATGGTAGACAAGGTGGAGAAATACCTCACGGTCAACAAATACGGGAAATGGCGCGATAAGGTTCTTCTCATCGCAGACGACAATGAAGAAGGGGAAGATGCAAACCGATACAATAAGTTCTTCTCCTATTCCGACAATATCGGCAAAATGCTGCATGACAGCAATCCATCTCTGGAAATACAGAAAGTCCACTTCGACTCCTACACAAGGGTATCGGGATCAAACGGAAACAGATATCCTGAAGTGGAGGAAATCATCAGCAAAAGCATCCAAGATGGAGTCCTTTTGCTCAACTACATCGGACATAGTGGAGAACTGGCATGGTCTGAGGAAAGAGTCTTCACACAAAACCAAGCAGCCACCATCTTCAACGAGAGACAAGGATTCTGGTTCACAGCCAGCTGCCGATTCAACGTCTTCGACCATCTGAAAACATCCGCAGGAGAGGACCTCATACTGAACCCCAACGGAGGAGCACTGACACTGTTCAGTGCGGCGAGGACAGTGTACGATGCGCAAAACGACAACCTAAACAGAATGTACATCAACCACGTAACAAAAAAGGACGAAAACAAATTGCCACTGAGAATCGGAGACATATGCAAGATGGCAAAAAACGACGTGGAGAGCGACACTAACAAAATGTCATACACTCTATTGGGAGACCCAATGCTGAGAATCTGCTATCCGAAAGACTCCATCATAACAGACTCCATCACATTAATAGGAGGATCTCGCACAGACACGATCCGAGCCCTATCCGAGATCAAAGTTTACGGACACATCGCAGATGAAGAATTAAACTTCATAGACAATTTCAATGGAATAATCGAGATCACCCTTTACGACAAAGAGGAAAGATTAAGTACAAAGGGAAATGTCTTCAGCACAGAAGAGGAAAAAGAGAAGAACAAGCATAAATACAACGACCGGAAGAATATTCTATTCTCAGGGAAAGCGGAAGTAAAGAATGGCGAATTCTCCTTCGTCTTCAAAGTTCCCAAAGACATCAATTACAACTACGGGACAGGAAGGCTACACTACTACGCTGTGGACGAATCGCTTGACCGTGACGCAACCGGATACACCGAGAGTTTCATCATTGGAGGAAGCGATGCGAACGACACACACGACGACTGCGGTCCAGACATCCTACTATACATGAACCATAAAGCATTCCTTTCCGGAGACAAAGTCAACGAGACCCCAGTTCTATATGCGGAAATCAAGGATCCGAACGGAATCAACTCGTCAGGTAGCGGTATTGGACACGACATCACCCTGACAATCAACGGGAATAGCAATCCGATTATATTGAACAAAGATTTCTCCTATAACATAGACAGTTACTCGGATGGATCGATCATATACCAATTCACGAAATTGGATCCGGGGCATTACAACGCCACACTGAAAGTTTGGGATCTCCTAAACAATTCATCACAGAAAAGCATCGAATTCATAGTTGGCAAAGAGGCTGCAGTCCGCACAAATGAAGTCACAATCGTGCCATCCGTTGCCCAAGAGAGTGCCCTAATCACCATAAATCATGACTTGCCGCTCACCATACAGAATTATAGATTCATCGTTTACAACAAGTTAGGAATCATCATGAGGGAGACGCCGACAACACAGGAAAGAATAGACCAAAACCACACCTGGGAATGGGATTTGAAAGACAACAACGGTCAAAGAGTTCCTGGAGGTGTATATTTGGTCAGAGTCGAATACGAGACAGAGGATGGCGAGTATTACGGCCTTACACAAAAAATGATCGTCACCGCAAGAAAATAGGCATTATAACAACTCATAAAAAAGATTATAACATTTTTTCACAAAAAAATTATACATTCGCGATAACAATGTTATTGAACATATTTTGAACGAAATGATAAAAAAAGGAGAACAAGAAAATCCAAGCATAGAAGAAGTTTCGACAATATGGAACGTACTGACAGAAGAGCAACTGACTTATCTGAAAGCAAACTATATCGTACGTAAATATAAGAAAAACGAAATCATTTACTGTGAGGGTGAGACACCGACGCACGTTTTATGCGTCGCAAAGGGGAAGTTGAAAATTTACAGGATTGGCACGGGAGGCAGGAGCCAAATCGTCAGGATGGTGAAACCAGGAGAAATGCTCGCATACAGAGCAATGTTCGCACAAGAAAACTTTGTCACGAACGCATGTGCTTTCGAGCCATCCGTCATCTACATGATTCCTCAGACAGTCATCCACAACTTAATCGTTCAAAACAGCGAATTGGCGTGGTACTTCATCCAAAAGTTATCCACCGACTTAGGCATCGCCGACAAGAGAGCCGTCACACTCACTCAAAAGCACGTGAGAGGCAGACTTGCGGAATCTCTCCTATTCCTACGGGACAACTATGGATATGAAGAAGACAATGCGACCATCAACGTACGCCTGTCAAGAGAGGATTTAGCCAGTCTATCCAACATGACCACTTCCAATGCGATACGGACCCTTTCCGGTCTAGCGCACGAGAACATCATCGAATTAGACGGAAGGAAAATTAAAATATTGGACGAAAAATATCTAGTCACTTTAAGCAAAATCGGATAAACATGACAATAGGAATTATCGGGCTAGGGCTCATTGGAGGATCAATGGCCATAGACTTGCGCAGAACAAAATACGCAGACCATTTCATCGGATACGACCAAGCGGACTTGAACGCCTTAACCGCACAAAGAATAGGACTCGTGGACGAAATATTGCCTTACGAGGAACTCGTGAAAAAAAGTGATTTAATCCTATTGTCTGTGCCTGTAAGCGCAGCTACCAAGCTATTATCCGACATACTGGACAAAATAAACGACGACCAGGTGGTAGTCGACACATGCTCCACAAAAGAGAAGTTGAACGATTCCGTACACTATCACCCAAGGAGGAAAAACTATGTTGCCTCCCACCCTATGGCAGGAACAGAGTTCTGCGGGCCATGGGCGGCAGTGCCTAACCTATTCGCAGGAAGGGCTGGAATCATCTGCAATGCGGAGGACTCAGACCCTAAAGCAATAGAGTTAGTCAGGAAAATGTACGACTGTCTGAACATGCGCATCATATACATGAGGGCAGCCCATCATGATGTACACACCGCATATGTATCACACATCTCCCACATCATCTCCTTTGCCCTCGCACTGACAGTATTGGACAAGGAAAAGAATGAGAAAAACATTTTCGACTTGGCCTCAGGAGGATTCGCATCAACCGCCAGATTGGCAAAAAGTAACGCAGACATGTGGGTTCCAATTTTCATGCAAAACAAAGAAAACGTATTATCCGTATTAGACTCTTACATGGATAAACTAGGAGAGTTCAAAGAGGCGCTGAACAACAACGACGAGGACAAGCTAAGGAAGTTGATTGACGACGCAAACAGGATAAAAAGGATTCTACGATAAACAGGACAAAACACATAACCTATTTAACGAACGTTTGTGCATCCGCACAAACGTTTTTTTTTCGCCTAAGCCCGCAAAGAGGACTTCTGCATCATGGATAAGGGAGACGCTCCGACAGTTCAACAGGAGCCAAATAAAGAGCCTTCTTCGGAGAGTTCTACCGATGCGGCAGAGCCACAAATCCACTCAAACATATCAGAAAGAAGGAACGAAAAAAAACGATGTTTTCGATAATGCCCAAAGCACTAAAGAAAACATCGTATTTCTAAGAATAAAGACCAACAGGTCTATGAACATCAATAAGCGTTCGCTCTCTCGTTAGCCGTATAGTAAATCTTACGGGCATATGCCTTACGTAACTCTTGCTTAACATCAGTCACGACACCCATCTTAGTATCCTTATCCACCTTAAGGGAAACGATCATCAAAGGTTGATCGTTTTCAGGCATTGCATCACGTTTTGAGGCGATATAAGATCCCACATCAGAAGTTTTCTTGGCGAAAGCGTCATCCAATTGGACACGAGCTTCCGTACCATTCTGTTTCTGCAATTCCCTTTTAGGAACACCAATATAGATATACTTAGCCAAAGATTTCTTTTCCAACTTAGTCAATTCAGTTGCTTCCGGCAACTTCATATCAACCAACATTGTATTCTCCTTCATCGTTGTTGTGGTCATAAAGAAGAACAACAACATGAAGATAATATCAGGCAAGGAAGCCGTACTAATAGCAGGCAATCTCTTACCACCTTCCTTACGAAACTTTGCCATTATTGAGCCCCTCCCGCAGCTTGTCCATAATCCTTCGGCTCAGCCTCAGAGATTTTGAGTGGATAATAATCTTTCACAGCATTTTGCTCCTCCTCGGTCAAATCAGAGTATTTACGACCATTGAACTGCCTTACGGAAATTTCATCACGGAGTTCATTATAGGCGGCAACCAACTCATTTTGGACAGCGATATACGCCTGATAAGAGGTACCACGGTCGTTCTGCAATGAAATCACATGCTTGGAAGTAATCCTCGACGGACCAAAGAAAGGAATATCAACGGTCTCCTTCTCCGGGAGATCCGATTTATTGGCAGGATTAGCAATAAACTCCTTCGCTTTATCCTTCAACCTAGTAACATCCATCACCTCACCATTCACCATCAACTTGTCGTTACTGTTAACAAGAACCATCATGATATTTCTCTTATTAACCTCAACTTTATCCTTCTTTTCTTTCTTTTCGACAGGAGGAGGCAATGTTCGGAACAGACCTTTATCTGTCGCCATGGATGTAGTCACAAGGAAAAAGATAAGCAACAAGAAGGATATATCAGCCATTGAGCTTGCATTAATCTCTTGTATTTCTCTTTTTTTCATGACACGCAAAAATTAGAGTTTTTTAAATAACGAACTACCAATGGTTGCGAGGAATGCGATAGCAGCCAATATGAAAGAGCTCATCATACACATGTTAGTGATTCTGTACACCCATGGATCATGAGAGCCATCGTATCCCGTAATACTCATCCTAGTCGTATCTGCGCCGAAATATGTTGTCAAAAGCAATACAGCCAATACACCGACGAAGATCAAAGGAACCATCACGGACTTAGTGTCAGTCATCAACTTAGATCCGAACGATTTCAAAGCGAAAACGATTGTCACCAAAGATGCCAAAATAATGAAGGCGAACGCTAAGCCAATGAATGTTGGCACAAAAGATGGAGCTTCAATTGAGATTCCATTGCAAAGATACGACTCCGTATCACCGCAGAAGAATAGCAATGTGAAGATTACCGTAAGTGCGACCAACCCCCAAAGTATATACTTAGGAATATTTAATAAATTTTGCATTTCGATATCGTTTTAATAGATTTCAAAAATGGTTCATCAAAGGGGATTATTCTGCAACAGAAACCTCAGAAGAATCAGAGGAAGTCTGAGTATAACCTTGGTTAGAAGCGCTAGACGCATTTGCAGAAGATGATGGGAAGAACTCAACAACCATGTCGAGCAACTTGATAGAAGCATCTTCCATCTCCGTAGTCAAAGCCTCGATACGAGTCAAAATGAAGTTCAAGAACAATTGAAGGATCATGGCAACGATCAAACCGAACACTGTGGTCAACAAAGCCACCTTGATACCACCAGCCACAACTGTTGCGGAGATATCACCTACTTGTTGGATTTTATCGAACGCCTCGATCATACCGATAACCGTACCCATGAATCCCAACATTGGGGCGAGGGCGATACACAAGGAAATCCAGGTGATGTTCTTTTCAAGACCACCCATTTGAACGCTACCGTAAGAAACGACTGTCTTCTCAACAACATCCGGACCCTCGCTGATACGAGACAAACCTTGGTTGAAGATCGCAGCGATAGGACCTCTTGTGTTCTTTGTATATTCCAATGCACCTTCTACATCCTTGCTAGCCAAGAAACCCTCAATCTTCTCGAGGAATTTCTTCGTATTGATAGAAGAAAGACTCAAAGTGATGATACGCTCAATACACAACGCCAAACCGAGAATCAAGCACAATGCAACGATTGCCATGAATCCGGCACCACCCTCGATAAACTTAATCTTCAATGCATTGAAAAGGCCTTTACTCTCCTCCTTAGTAGTTTCCGGAGCCGGAGTTGCTTCTGCCTTAGTTTCCGCAGCTGCTGGCTCTTGTGCAGCTACCGCTGGTTGTTCTTGAGTTTCCTCTGTAGACTCCTGATTGAATGACTGCTCCGTTTGTTCTTCAAACGAATCTTGAGCGAAAGAAGCAGTAGCGAAGCCAAGAGACATAACTCCAGCTAATGCTAATGATGCAAAAATTTTTTTCATTTTTTTGTTGATTAATTATTAATATTACTTCATTAATTCGCGGAGAGAGGGGGATTCGAACCCCCGATACGCTTTTGACGCATACACGCTTTCCAGGCGTGCCTCTTCAGCCACTCGAGCATCTCTCCTGACTCATTTACAAATCGAGCGCAAATTACAAAAAAAATAGTTATAAAACACCGAATGTTGAAAATAATTTTATTCGACTGTTACATAAACATTTGGCACCATTTATCGAACCTCTGGAGGGTTTCTTCCCCATATTTTTCAAGTTTCATCCTGGCTTTTTTTACGCTTCTTTCCTCTCCGAGGTGAGTTTTCGAGTAAAATTTGTCCGCAAAACAAATGATCTGTTCCTCGATAGAGACAGGCAACATATCACGATGCGGGACAGGCAATTCAGAGGAAAGAATATACGGAAGCGACAATCCCGTTCCTGTATGACGTTCGCATACCAACGCATGCCGCTCGAATCCCTCGTCCTTCATCATATCACTTCCCAGGAAACCATGACAGATATAAGGGTAATCCCCCTCGCAATACAGATCCGGAGCACAAGTCTTGATGATGCCGATGTCATGCACCATCGCCGCCTCCTCAATGAATTGCATATCAGCATTCAACTCGGGCTTACGTTGTGCGATCCGCAACGCAAGGTCCGTAACATCATACGAATGCTTCAACAAGATATCCTTGCATTTCGGATTGTCCTTATAATATTTGTCAATTATCTCTATAGGATTCATTGGATTCAAATTATTACACATACAATCTATGACAAAAATAATGAAAAACCATCGATCACACAAATTCGCGCGACAATAATCGAAAAACAGAAAAGGCGGAAGAAATCTCCCGCCTTTTCCAAGTTCGTCATCCATGGGGAAGCGATCTCCCCACAACTATATTTTCAAGAAGGAACAAACCTCCTCGAACACTGACTCTCCGTTAAATCCGAATTTCTCGTCCAACACAGTGTATGGAGCGGAATATCCGAAATGATCCAAACCGTGCACAAAACCATTTTTACCAACCAAACCACTGATTGTCAATGACATACCTGCCGTCATGCCATATACCGGCAAATTGGAAGGGATAACAGATTCCTGATACTCCTTGCTTTGATTACGGAACACTCCCTCGGACGGAGCTGAGACAATCCTAATTTTCAGGTTCTTACGTTCCTCCAAGAGTTTCGCACCATCGAAGAGCGTAGCGACCTCCGAACCACTCGCCACCATCACCAGATCGGGCGTACCCTTAACATCCTTAACGATATAGGCGCCCTTGTAAGCCTGCAGAGCCTGCTCGTAGCGGTTGCCATCGCACGGAACGTCGTTCACGTTCTGGCGGGAAAGGATCAAAGCGGTCGGCGTGTCCACGTTCTCCATCGCCATCTTCCAAGCGACGGTCGTCTCGTTCACATCGGCAGGACGGAGCACCAACATGCTATTCTGCCCCTTATGGTTCTTCACGCTCTCCAACAAGCGCACCTGCATCTCCTGCTCGATTGGCTGGTGGGTCGGACCATCCTCTCCCACCCTGAAGGCATCATGGCTCCAGACATATTTCACAGGGATACGCATCAAAGCGGCCATTCTATAGGCTGGCTTCATATAATCAGAGAATACGAAGAATGTTCCACAAGCGGCATACACACCACCATGCAAGGCAATACCGTTCATGATGCAAGCCATCGTCAACTCAGAGACACCCGCATTCAAGAAAGCTCCTGAAAAATCACCATGAACGAGCGGGTGTGTATGTTTCAAGAAACCATCCGTCTTGTCCGAATTGGAGAGGTCGGCCGAAGCGACGATCATATTCTCCACCTTCTCAGAGAGAAGTCCCAAAACCGCAGCAGAAGCGGAGCGGGTCGGTTGGTTCGGTTTCTGTGCAATGGAGGAGAAATCGATTTCAGGCAACTTGCCACTGAAGAACTGGTCCAGTTTCTTCGCCAGTTCAGGATTCTTCTTTGCCCATTGAGCCTGCTCAGCCTTCTTGGCGGCGGCGATCTTTGTCAGTTCCGCCTTACGGTCCGCATAGAGTTTCTTCACCTCAGGGAAGATGACGAACGGATCGTTCGGGTCTCCACCCAATTTCTCGATGGTCTTCGGAATGCAGACACCCGCCTTGGAAAGCGGTTGACCATGCGTAGAGACCTTATTTTCCATGGAAGAACCATCCTCGGCGACACAGCCGATACCCATTGTCGTTTTTCCGATGATTAGGGTAGGACGTTCTTTCTCCTGGGTGGCAGACTTCAATGCGGCGATAATTTCCCCCGCATCATTTCCGTTGATAGTCAACACATTCCAGTTCCATGCTTTGTACTTCATCTCGATGTCCTCGGTAGATACCTCGTCCACCTTTGTGGAAAGCTGGATATTATTCGCATCGTAGAACATGATGAGGTTATGCAAGCCAAGGTGTCCTGCGATACGTCCCGAACCTTGGGAGATCTCCTCCTGGATACCACCATCAGAGATGAACGTATAGATCTTATGGCTCATCCACTCACCGAAGCGTGCGCAGAGGAAACGCTCCGCAATAGCCGCGCCGACAGCCATTGTATGGCCTTGTCCCAACGGTCCGGAAGTGTTCTCGATACCATGTTCCAGGCTCACTTCTGGATGTCCAGGGGTTTTGCTGCCCCATTGACGGAAAGACTTGATGTCATCCATCGTGAACTTGTCGCACAAGAGCAACACTGAATAGAGCATAGGCGACATGTGCCCTGGGTCCAAGAAAAACCTGTCACGGTTAATCCAGTTCGGGTCAGTCGGGTCGAAAGTAAGAAACTGGGAATAAAGGATGTTGATGAAATCAGCACCGCCCATTGCGCCTCCGGGATGACCGGATTTGGCTTTCTCTACCATCGCAGCGGTCAAAATCCTAATGTTATTCGCCGCACGATTCAGTGTTTGAATGTCTGCCATTTGGATATAGGTCTAAATGAATTTTTCTGACCGCGAAGTTAATTAAAAATATATTACGGAAAGAAGAGGCAGGATAAAAAATACTAACAACGGAAGAAGTTGGAAATTAAGCGTGTTTTTCTCACGGAGGCGCGGAGGGCACGGAGGATAATGGGCACATGTTCTTGGCGTTGCATATAAGATTCGCTCGTTATTAGTGATGAAGGGGGCCTATGATTCATTTCGTAGGATTCCTGGTCTTGCATTGTGGAGACGCACCATATTGCGTCTTTTTCCCTCACGGAGACACGGAGGGCACGGAGAATAGTGGATGCATACTCTTGACGTTGCATATAAGATCCGTTCGTTATTAACGATGACGGGGCTATAAATCCATTTCGCACAGGTTCCTGTTTTTGCATTGTAGTGACGCAATGCATTGCGTCTCCACCCCACTCTGGGAGGAATATTTCCTAGTATTGGGAAGAGGGGAATCATGGGGACAAAAAAAGGAGAGGATTCAATGAACCTCTCCTTTTTTTCAAAATATAGGGAATAAATTATTCCTCGTTCAATGTCACGCGCTTGAAAGCGGTGGCAGTCAAGTTTTTAGAGACAGAAGCCATGTATTGAGCCACATTAATCTTAGCCTCCTTAATGAACGCTTGATTCAACAAGGTTTGCTCCTTGTAAATCTTTTGGATACGTCCGTTAACGATACCGTCGATCATTTGTTGCTTCAAGTTGCCGGCAGCTTGTTCAGCAACTGTAACTTTGATCTCGCGAGCCTTGGCAGCTTGTTCAGCGGTGATCCAGCCCTTCTCCGTGTTAGACTCGATGTGAGCCTCTGAATCCACGTGAGCAGGGTTGATGCCAGCCTTCGTCAAAGCAGCCTCTACTTGTTTTTGGATCAACTCAGTTTTAGTCTTCTCTGTTGCGATCTCACGCTCCTTTGCGACGTACTCGGCAGGGACATCCTTCTCGGAAACGGCGATCGGGTTCATAGCAGCGACCTGCATAGCGACATCCTTGTAGACCTGAGCGTCCAAGCCAGCCTCGTTGAAAGCAACGATGGAAGCCAACATGTTACCCGGGTGGATGTAAGCCCAAACAGCAGGACCACTAACGAACTCATACATACCCAACTCCATCTTCTCACCAGTCACACCAGAGCGGTCGGTGATCAATTGTTGAACCGTAGAGTTACCGATAGTCAAAGCGGTCAAGGCATCCAAAGAAGCCGGTTTAGCCTCCATGGCCTTATCCAATATTTGTTGAGTCAATGCGATGAAGTCAGCGTTCTTAGCCACGAAGTCAGTTTCACACTTCAGCGCAACGATAGCAGCGAAATCGCCCTTCGCAGCAGCCAAAACACAACCCTGAGCAGCCTCACGATCACTTCTCTTTGCAGCGATTGCCTGACCTCTTTTACGGATGAGTTCTACAGCCTTGTCGAAATTGCCGTCAGCCTCAGTAAGAGCCTTCTTGCAATCCATCATGCCGGCACCCGTCATGGTACGCAATTTGCTAATATCAGCCAATGAAACAGCCATAATAATACTATTTTTCAAAAATTATTAATTAATCCTCAGACACTTCAAACTTGCTGGCAACCTTAGCGTTCAAAGCCTCACCGTCAACATTAGTTTTGCTTTTCTTGGCGGTAGTTCTCTTTCTTTCCTTCTTTTGCTCAGGAGCCTCAGCAGCCTCATTCTCTTCCTTCTCGACTTTTCTCTCATCCAAGCCCTCCTTGATGGCGCCGCACAAAGCGTTCAAGATAACCTCGACAGACTTTGTAGCATCATCATTAGCAGGGATAACGAAATCAACATCGTTAGGGTTAGAGTTCGTGTCCACGATACCGTAAACAGGAATACCCAATCTCTTAGCCTCTCTTACGGCGATGTTCTCCTTCGTCACGTCAACCACGAACAAAGCGGAAGGAAGGCGAGTCATATCAGCGATACTACCCAAGTTCTTCTCCAACTTAGCTCTTTGGCGGGAGATTTGGAGTTTCTCACGCTTAGAAAGGTTATCGAAAGTACCATCGTTAGACAATTTATCGATAGACGACATCTTCCTAACAGCCTTACGGATAGTAGGGAAGTTCGTCAACATACCGCCAGCCCATCTTTCAGTAACGAAAGGCATGGAAACCTCGGCAGCCTTGTCGGCAACGACTTGTTTAGCCTGTTTCTTAGTTGCAACAAAAAGAATCTTCTTGCCCGATTTTGCAACTTGTTTCAAAGCAGCAGCAGCTTCTTCTATTTTTACGACAGTCTTGTGAAGATCAATAATATGGATACCATTACGAGTCATGAAGATATAAGGTTCCATTGCTGGGTTCCACTTTCTTTTCAAGTGACCGAAGTGACATCCAGCCTCTAATAACTCATCAAAATTAGTTCTTGACATTTTCTTAATTTTTTAATCGTTTACATTCTTGAATTAAACAATCGACCGGTAGTCCGACAACCGAAGTCCGACCGATTTAGATACTAAACGTACTCTCATACGAAGCCATGCCAAACAAGTGGCAAGCCTCATCCAAGCACTAACGTTTACTGAACTGGAATCTCTTTCTTGCTTTAGGACGACCTGGTTTCTTACGCTCAACCTCACGGGAATCACGAGTCAAGAAGCCCTCACCCTTCAAAGCAGACTTGTTCTCAGCGTCAACCTTAACCAATGCGCGGGCGATAGCCAAACGCAAAGCCTCAGCCTGGCCCTTGAAACCACCACCATCCAAAATCGCCTTCACATCAAACTTGCCAGCGACATTGATAGCGTTCAAAGGTTGCTTTACAACATATTGCAAAATCCCGGAAGGGAAGTACACTGTAACATCTTTATTGTTGATGGTGATTTTGCCATCACCCTCAGAAAGGTAAACGCGTGCAATAGCAGCTTTTCTTCTACCTACGGCATTAACTACTTCCATGTTATTACTTGATTGAGTTTAAATCGATATTTTTAGGTTGTTGAGCAGTTTGGTTGTGCTCGCTTCCAGCATAAACGTAAAGGTTGCCGAGGATGGCACTGCCAAGACGATTCTTAGGCAACATACCCTTAACGACTTTTCTGATAAGCTTCTCCGGACTCTTGTTCAAGAGATCGCCAGGAGTATACTCCCTTTGTCCACCCGGATAACCCGTAAATCTCAAATAAATACGGTCAGTAGCCTTGTTACCAGTGATTTTTACTTTAGCCGCGTTGATGACAATCACATTGTCTCCGCAGTCTACATGTGGGGTGAAGTTCGGCTTGTACTTTCCTCTCAGAAGTTTCGCTACTTTTGACCCCAAACGTCCCAATGATTGGTCCGCCGCATCTACGACAACCCACTCTTTCTTTACGGTTGCCTTGTTAGCAGAAATGGTTTTAAAACTTAAAGTATCCACTTTAATTTGTTTTTAATTAGTTAATTAATCTTTCACGTTGCCTTCAGCTTCGGGCAAGCCTACGGCATTTGACTATTTCGGATAATAAATCGACCGCGAATTTACCCTTAATTTTTCAAACTACAAAATCTTTCAGGCTCGATTTTTCCCTATCCTATAAATATACGCCACGGAGGAGTTTCCCCAGATTGGTCTTCCCCCAATCATTTACTATTTAACGGTTTACGATTTACTTTTTCAGAGAGGAGGAAAAAACTGAGCGTATCCTTCCTCATCCAAATTAAAATCCGAGGCAGACATATAAACACAAAAGTGGAGGCAGGGGAACCCATACCTCCACAATCATGAAATATTTCCGGCAAGTCCTAAAAAGCCACCGATTCAACCAAACATTCTTCGGGAACGATTGTCGGACCCGTTCAGCATCAAAGCGTAATCAGATTCTTTCCTGTCATCTCCGCAGGTTGTTGAAGGCCCAACAACGCACAGATGGAAGGTGCCACATCCGCCAATTTTCCATCCGTCACCTTCGCAGACTTATTGTCGCTCACATAAACGAACGGTACAGGGTTAAGTGAGTGTGCCGTATTAGGCGTGCCGTCCGGATTGATCGCATTGTCGCAGTTACCGTGGTCGGCGATGATGATGACATCGTAACCGTTTGCCTTGCAAGCCTCGACAGTATCCTTCACACAGTTGTCGATAGCGACAACCGCTTTCTCGATGGCGGAATAGATGCCAGTGTGGCCCACCATGTCTCCATTAGCATAGTTCACCACGATCCAGTCATACTTCTTGGTGCCGATTGCCTCGACCAATTTATCCTTCACCTCATAAGCGCTCATCTCCGGCTTCAGATCGTAGGTAGCCACCTTTGGAGAAGGAACCAAGATTCTATCCTCCGCATCGTACGGAGCCTCACGTCCACCGTTGAAGAAGAAGGTCACGTGTGCGTACTTCTCCGTCTCGGCGATATGCAATTGTTTCATGCCCGCCTTTGAAACCACCTCACCGAGGGTGTTCATCACATTCTCCTTATTGAAAAGGATATGCACACCCGTGAAGGAAGCGTCGTATGGAGTCATGCAGTAGTATTGCAAGCCCTTGATAGTCTTCATGCCAGCCTCAGGCATATCTTTTTGAGTCAACACGATGGTCAACTCCTTCGCACGGTCGTTACGATAGTTAAAGAAGATAACGACATCACCCTCTTGGATCGTTCCGACAGGCTTGCCGTTCTCCACCCTAGCGATAGGCTTGATGAACTCGTCGGTCACGCCATCAGCGTAAGACTCCTCCATCGCCTTCACCATATCGGTGCAAGGTTTACCCTTTCCTTCGATCAGCAAGTCATAAGCCTCCTTGATGCGCTCCCAACGTTTGTCACGGTCCATCGCATAGAAACGACCGATGATGGAAGCGATCTTACCCGTGTTCTTCGCCAGTTGAGCCTCCAATTGTTCGATGAAACCCTTGCCGCTCTTAGGGTCAGTGTCACGACCGTCCATGAAGCAGTGCACAAAAGTCTTATCCAAGCCATAAGCCTTGGAGATCTCGATCAATTTGAACAAATGGTCCAAAGAGGAATGCACACCTCCGTTGGAGACCAAGCCCATGAAGTGGATCTGCTTGCCATTATCCTTCGCATAAGAGAATGCGCTCTTGATTTCAGGGTTGTCCATGATGGTACCCTCCTTACAAGCCATGTTAATCTTCACCAAATCCTGGTAAACGACACGGCCAGCACCGATGTTCAGGTGTCCCACCTCCGAGTTACCCATCTGTCCGTCTGGCAAACCCACGAATTCGCCGCAAGCCTGCAACTGGGAATATGGATAATTTTTCAATAACGAATCCCAATAAGGAGTTGGGGTTGAAGCGATCACATCAGACTTTGTCTTGTTTCCGAATCCCCAACCATCGAGGATCATCAATAATACTTTCTTACTCATCTTTTTTTATGTTAATAAATTTATTTATTCACCATCTCCTCACGCACAGGCTGCTCCATCTCCACCTTTTCGTCGACAGACTCCTCGTAGGAAGTATCCTCCGCCCACGACTTGAACCGTTTCATCCTCCGAACGGCGGTCTCAGTCTGTGCGCCACGGTTATCTTCCGAGACATAATCATCGGAAGACCGTCCGCCGCCATCATTAGAAACGAGACCCTTGAGCATATTGAAAACACCCCCCAACAATCTTCCCGCGATTCCTAAGAAACCGAAGAAGAGGAAGAGCCCCATCATCAATATGAACAAAATTAAAGTACCCATTTCGATTCAACTATCAAAAGACACGTTTCGCTATTTCCTTAACACTTCTTGGATTAGACATCGTATAGAAGTGGATGCTAGGCGCCCCATGCGCACGCAGTTCTTTCGCCTGCATGGTACACCATTCGATACCGACATTGCGGGCATCCTCATCGTTTTTACACTTCCGCAATTCATCCGCCAAATCCCGAGGCAAGTCCACATGGAAGGTCCTCGGCAAGACGGTGAGCTGTTTCATGGTGGTGATAGGTTTAAGTCCCGGCACGATAGGCACGTTGATTCCCTCCCGCCTGCACAGCGCCTCGAACTCGAAGAACTTCGCATTGTCGAAGAACATCTGAGTGACGATATATTCCGCGCCATTCTCCACTTTCTTCTTCAGCCAATACATATCGGAATCGACATTAGGCGCCTCCTCATGCTTTTCGGGATAGCCCGCCACTCCGTAGGTGAAGAATTTCATGCGTTCCCGTTTCTGTTTGGTGCCGTCCAAGAAATAGCCCTCGTTAAAACGGTTGATCTGCTCCTGCAGTTCGGACGCATGGGCATAACCCTCCTCATTCGGCATGGAGACATTCTCCAACTTGGCCCGATCCCCTCTCAGCAACAACAAATCATAGATACCCAAGAAATCGAGGTCGATCAGCACATACTCGGTCTCCTCCTTGGAGAAACCACTGCAAAGGATATGAGGGACCACCTCAATGTTATATTTAGACTTAATGGCCGCCGCAATGGCCACAGTACCCGGGCGTTGACGCACTCGTTCACACTGGTACAAGCCATTTTCCAGCGCGCGGTAGACCAGCTGGCTACGGTGGGTAGTGATATCAATATATTGAGGGTCGAATTCCAACAACTGGTCGATCGTGTCGTAAATAGCCTCAATACCATTCCCCTTCAACGGCGGCAATATCTCAAACGAGAAAGCCGTCTTTTTACTATTCAATATTAAATCCCTGACACTCATCCTATCACTCCTCATATATTCGGTTAGACTCCGTCACGCCCTCCGTCACGACACCATTCTCGAAATGAAGGATCCTGGACCCCGGCGTGCTTTCCGCGATCTGGGTTCTATGGGTAGCCATGATGACCGCCGTCTTCTCCTTGGCGATCTGGCGGAAAAGCTGCATCAGGTCGTTCGCCGTGATCGGGTCGAGATTACCCGTAGGCTCATCCGCCAAGATGATTTTCGGTTTATTCAACAAAGCCCTCGCGATGACAATACGTTGTTGTTCACCGCCAGACAACTCGTGTGGCATACGGTATCCCTTGTTGGTCATACCCACATAATTAAGGACCTCCGCGATGCGGCTTTCGATTTCCTCTTTCGAGCGTTTCCCCGTCGCCTTCAACACAAATTCGAGGTTCGCGTAAACATTCCTGTCAGAAAGCAATTGGAAGTCTTGGAACACAATGCCAAGCTGTCTGCGAAGCATCGGAATCTGTTTCATCTTCATGTTGCGCAGGTCGAAGTCCAATACTTTCGCCTCGCCTGACGATATGATCGCTTCGTAATAAAGCGATTTCAGGAATGTACTCTTACCACTTCCGACACGTCCTAACAAGAAGACTAGGTCACCCTCGTTCACCGTCACGCAAACATTCTTCAGGACGGTCTGTTCTTGGCGGTTGACGCACACATTATTGAAATCTATGACAGCCATTACCTTCTCTTTATAATTACTTATTAACTTCCCCCCAGCAAGTATCAGTACCTGTATGGCACACAGGACCAACAGGATGCACTTTCACCAAAAGGGTATCCTTGTCACAATCCTCCTTCAAGGAGACAAGGTTAAGGAAATTTCCACTGGTTTCGCCCTTGGTCCACAAGCATTTCCTTGTGCGGCTATAGAAAGTCACCTTCCCCGACTCAATCGTCTTTTCCAGCGCCTCCTTATTCATATAACCCAACATCAGCACGACACGGGTGTCAGCATCCTGCACAATGGCAGGCACCAATCCACCGCACTTCTCGAAATCCAATCTAGAAATAATATCTATATCTCGCATCATTATAGTTTTTCGCAAAGATACTATTTTTTTTGTTTATTCACATCACCACAAAAGGTTCGCAAAAAACCCGGCACATCGCAAACATACGCATCCGAATATAACCTGCACATTTGCACAATGAGAAAAAAAACTATTACTTTGCACAATCGGAAAAACATTCAAACGTTAAATATATAATTGTACAAATAATTAAAAACAAACAAACAAATGGACTTTAAAGATTTGGTCATTAAAATCAAAGGGGCGATTCCCGAGAAATGGGACAAAAAATATACCATTTTCGTGTCCGCATTTTTCATTTCAGTACTATTGAAACTTGTCACGTTCACATTGAACGTGAATGGCAGTCTGTTTTTCTCCTCAGGAATGGATGACTCGCCCGTATCAAACTTTTTGATGAGTTATTCTATCTATGCTGGAGTCGCTTTACTATTCGTGGCATTGGGAGCATTCTCAAAATATTTTTGGCCGGCATTCGCCTTAGACCTCATTTTGGACATATGGATGTTAGCAGATTACATCAGCATGCGTGCCCATGGCATCATGATCACAGGATATGACTTCCGTCTCATCGGGAACATGGATGGATTCTGGGACAGTATTTTTGCCTACATGAGGTTTTCCGACCTACTACTGTTCATCTCCACAGGAGCATTCATATTCGTCTACGTGAAATTCTTCAAGCCATTCCGCAGGAGATGGATCGCAGGATTGGTGATGTTAATCATATCCATTCCTCTACTAATCATGAAGCCTCTTAAATTCAACGAATTGTGGGGCTTGCCAGTGAACATATTCGATCAAATGAACGTTTCAGGAGATGGACGGGAGACGTTCGTGACAGATTACACCATATTCCTGGACTTGATATCCGAGCTGAATTTCTGCAATTCACTGAATGACATCCCTAAGCACGTGGATTTAACGGACGATGAGAAAGAATCGATCAAGCATTTCATGATAAAACCAGCAGGGAAAGACACGTTGAAAGACAACCTGTTCATTCTTTTCGTGGAGAGCATGGAGGGTTGGACCCTCAACAACAGCATAAACGGGCAAGAGATCACACCGAACTTCAACGCCATGGCGAAAAGGAACGCCATATACGGAGAGAAGATGTGCCCTCAAACGCAACGTGGAGCGTCCAGCGACGCACAATTGCTTGTCAACACCGGACTCATGCCTCTGATTTTTGAAGCCGCATGTTTCGCCTACGAGGACAACTACTATTACTCAATCGGGGATGCCATGATGAAATTAGGGTCAACCAATATGATGTTAGTTCCAACCAAACCATCAGCATGGAACCAGGCGAAAATCTCCGGTCCTTGGGGATTCCCTACGCTACACGGACAAGATTATCCGGACAAGAATCTGTTTGAGGATCTAGCCGTCGTATTCGACACCATACAAGAGCCATTCTGCATAGAAGCTGTCACCATGGCTTCCCACGCACCGTTCTGGAAATATGCGGGTAATTCCGACTTAAACATTCCAGAAGGACTCCCTTCATTCAAGGAAAACTACATCAAGAGTTTGAACTATACGGACAAATGCTTCGGCGAATTCATAGAGAAGGTGAAGGATAATCCGAAATTCGCGAAAACAACATTCGTAATCTTAGGAGACCACTGCACATTCTCTAGCGACAGAGAGGAGTTCGACGCTTCAGAGATCGGACAATCTCTCCGTGCGAACAGAGGAGACTTCATTCCTTTCATCATCTCATCCCCTAACAATCTGGAGAGTTCAAAGGAGATAACAGACTCCACTTACCAATGCGACATCTATCCTACCCTATTAGGATTATTCAAACTCGACAACTACCCATGGAGAGGCTTCGGATACGACATGTCAAAGGAAATCAAGAGAGATCCTAACTACGAAGTATGGCGTACGAGCGAGATATCTGAGAAGATCATCAGAAACGACTATTTCAGGGGTACTCTCGATGAATACAAATAATCCGAGACCACCACTGGATTAAATCGCATTAATCGCATACTCGCAAACAGGCGGTTCCTTCCCGGGACCGCCTGTTTCATTTCCTTACACGAACATTAAAAGGACAAAAAAAGCGCAGCCAAACATATCTGTTGACCGCGCCCATACTCTTAGAAAACCGTCCCTTCTTTGCTCATAATGTGTTAAAGGTTCCTTTCCAACAGAACAGATCAGCCGTCAAACAATTGTCTGACGGCCTCTCCGTCATGTTTCATAATAGTGTATGTATATATAGGTTGCTTTTGTCTAATGACCATTCTTCAATATGCAGCATAGCCGTCATACCCGCAAGTAATCAAACATTACTTTTTGTATGTATAGAGATGTCACCCTTATTATCCGCCCCCACAAAACAAATCATCAAAGAACCACTTTCACTTCGGAAAAACAATCACTATATCCCGTCAATGCTTACACTGCAAAGATATGGCCTTTTGATCTTTCAGCGTTATAAATTCATTTCAAAAACATATAGTTTTGCGTCAGGACTAGCGTTAGAAGCGAATAAAAGTTAAGAGATAAATATTAAGCGTTAAAAAACATGAAAGGAGTGCCCCAGCCGTCAAACTTGGATTCAGGGGGATTTAGCATGGTTTTAGGGAGGAATAGGAATCCCCGAAATTTTTTCCATCATTTTTTCGCTAAAAAATTTGCGGGATTCATTTTTTATCGTTTACTTTGCAGTACAAAGTTCTTTTTAAACTTACAAGAATGGAAAACAAAGAGGTGATAAACACATTGTCAGAGATTCGGGACATGATGGCCAAGTCGTCAAAGGTATTGTCCTTGAGCGGACTATCATGCGCATTGGTCGGGGTACTCGCCCTGCTGGCATGCGGTGCGGCCCAATATGTTCTGAACGACACATCCTGGATGCACTACCAGAAGGTATCCATCCTAACAACGCTAGCGCTGATATTACTGGTCATCTGCGTCGCGACGGTTTTCCTTTTCGCAAGGCACAAGGCGAAGAAAAACAACTACAGGTTCACGTTCGACCAAACGAGCCGCAGGATGTTATGGAACTTCGCCATACCGCTCATCACCGGAGGCGTCCTCTGCATAGGACTGATCCATCAGGCACACTACGGACTGACATCCTCCATGATGCTGATCTTCTACGGACTGGCGCTCATCAACCTCTCAAGCTATACGTTTTCCTCCACGAAATACCTTGGGTACGCGCAGGTGATACTAGGCCTGATCGACTTCATGGCGGTCAACCATTCCCTGATTTTCTGGGCCCTCGGCTTCGGCGTGTGCCACATCATATACGGTATTCTCTTTTACTTTTTGAAAGAAAGGAAGGGTGAGAGATGAATATGAGTTTGGAACATATCAACAAGGCTTTCGAAAGCAAGGTCAGGTTAGGCATCATGTCCGCCCTGATGGTGAACGAGGAGATCGATTTCACTACCCTGAAATCGCTGCTCGACCTCACGGACGGCAACCTGGCCAGCCACACGAGGAGCCTGGAGGAGTTGGGTTACATCCAGTCCAAGAAGCAATTCATCGGACGGAAGCCTAACACCACCTTCCAGATGACCGAAAACGGGAGAGCCGCCTTCTCGGAGCACTTGAAGGCTCTGGAAGACTTTTTGAAAATTTCATTAGGTAATTAACTTATTTTTTTAACTATACACTTTGAAATTCAAAGTACTTTAAAAACATTACGGATATGGAAAACGAGAAATTATTCAACTTTGGGAACCAAGAAGTTCCAACCGAGGGAAAAGCAAAGACTAAGAACCTCAAATTCAAGATTGCGGCGATAGTAGTGATCATATTACTGCTATTGATACCGAAGTTCATGATCCAAGACCTGATCAAGGAGAGAGAGCGGACCTCCAAAGATGCGATGAGCGAGGTGTACGAGAAATGGGGAGGCGAACAGATTTTGGTAGGTCCCACACTCAGTATTCAATGCAAGGAAGTACGACAGGAGATCATAGACAACAAGCGCAAAAACATACTGAGGGAAATCACCTATGACCTGCTCCCCAACACCCTATCCTTCAACGGAGAAGTGAACACGGAGAGCAAGCACCGGGGCATCTACAAAATCGTGACATTCAGAGGTCCGATAGAGGTGAATGGTACCTTCACCTTCACAGAGGAGGAGTGGGACAAACTAAACAAATGCGCCATCAACGGAAAGGTTAAGATCAACTTCGGGTTGTCTGACCTAAAAGGCATCTGCGACGAAACGAAGATCACGCTCGGAGGGAAGGTCTACACATTGGAACCTGACGGCAACGGCATCTGCTCAGGAACCAGCCAACTATCCGCGGTCATCGACACGCAGGAATGGGCGGAACTGCAAGAAATTCCTTTCTCGATGAACATCACCCTAAGGGGAAGCCAATCACTTCAGTTCACACCTGTGGGCAAGAGCACGACCGTGCGTCTATCCTCTGATTGTCAGACACCTAGCTTCTGCGGCAACTTCCTGCCTAGCGATTCTTCAGACTCCACGAAAGCAGGAAAAGGTTTCTCAAGGGAGTGGAAGGTATCCTACTTGAACCGCAACTACCCTCAGTTCTACGACAGAAGCGAGAATACGTACAGCTACGAGATCAACAAATCGGCCTTCGGTGTGAACCTCCTGGTGCCTGTGGGTCATTACCAGAAGTCACTGCGCTGCGTGAAGTACGCGATACTCTTCATCGTCCTCACCTTGGCGGTATTCTTCTTCATCGAAATGATCCACAAGAAGAACATTCACCCTGTGCAATACGCATTGGTCGGACTAGCGCTCACGCTCTTCTACTCGCTGTTGCTCTCCTTCTCCGAGCACATCGGCTTCACACCGGCCTACCTCGTCTCCACGGGCATGACCGTCGCCCTGCTGACCGTCTACACTTCGGCCGTGCTGAAGATCAGGAAGACTGCCTTCTACATCGGTGGTGCGTTGCTACTGCTTTACTCCTACATCTTCGTGCTGATCCAGATGGAGAACTACGCATTGTTGGCAGGCAGCCTCGGATTGTTCGCCATTCTGGCCTTCTTCATGTACCTCTCCCAAAAGATAGAATGGAACAAAGAGCAATAGGATAAACTACAGGTTTTATTATTAAACGATTAAACAACAAGGGCGGAGATGCGCAAGTCACATCTCCGCCCTTATGATATTTATTTACTATTTAGCTATTTACGATTTACTATTTGGCCATCTTTGATTTACTATTTAGCTATTTACGATTTACTATTTAGATGTTTATGATTTAGACATTTACTATTTAACCGAAGTCGAAATCATCCGTCACGTCAAAGCCTACGACGGGTCCTTGGTAGTCCATCTCAGGGTTCAGGCGGGCGGTGCGGGTCACCTCCTTCTCCACCAGTTCGTCTGGCAGTTCGTTAAAGAAGTAAAGGCTTTCCGTCGGGTCTTCGGACTGCGGGTCCACGTGGATGGAATGAACGTTGCGGTAGATATGCAATTCATCCTTGGCGCGCGTGAGGGCGACATAGAGGCAACGACGCTCTTCCTCCACCGCATCGGGTCCCGACTCGATGGAGCGCGGGGTTGGGAATGAGGCGGGTGAGGCCTTCAGCAAATAGCAGATATTGGCCTCCAATCCCTTGGCGGAGTGTATGGTTGTGAGGATGCATGCGTCCTCCGGTCCGTTCTCACCTTGCTTGACTGTTGTCTCCAGCTTAGGGTCCAGGACATATTCCGAGACAAACTCCTGAATGCCTGCGGTGCCGAGCGCCACTTCCTGCAGCACTTCAAAGTCTTGCTTGCGCCATTTCCACTCGTCTTTGTAGAGTTCCTTCAACCGATCCTCCATCGTCTCCAACGTTTTGGAGATAGCTTGGGAAGGAGAGAACTGCAGGGTACTGATGTTGCGGAGCGTCTGGGTGATCTCCTCCTGCAGACCATTCCCCGCCAGCTTGTCGAGACACTTGTCCAGCGTCTCCTCCTCAATGACGTTATTGATGATCCTGGAGGCGCTGACCTCGCCAATACCCCGCCAAAGCAGCAGGTAACGCATCCAGGCAAGTTCATCCTTGTAGTTCGCCACGATGCGCATCGGTGACACCACGTCACGCACATGCTTGGACTGCATCAGCCCCACCCCACCGAAGATGATGTAAGGAATCTTTTTCGAGATACACTGCGACTCCACGGTACGAAGGCCATACAAAGAGCGGGAAAGGACCATGTTGTCCTCGTACTTCGCGCCTTTGTCCACAATGCTCCGGCGGATCTTCTCCGTCACGTCGTTCGCCTCGTCCCACTCGTTCTCGCACGTCACCACCACAGGTTTCTTACCCTTGCCACGGACGGCGGTCAGTTCCTTGTCGTAGTGCAAAGGAGACTTTGCCAGCACCCAATTGGAGAGGTCCAGGATCTCCTGCGTGGAACGGTAGTTGAGGGTGAGTTTCATCATTTCGGACTGAGGCACCACCGAGGTGAAATTGTGCATGGTCTTGAAGTCCGCCCCACGGAAGGCATAGATGCTCTGCGCATCGTCGCCCACGCAGAAGAGGTGGCATCGCTCGTAGAAGGAGCTAAGCAACTCATATTGAAGCGGGTTGGTGTCCTGCATCTCGTCCACCAAGATATGGTCGTAGCGGGAGGAGACAAACCGTCTCGCCTCCGCATTCTTCTTGAGTCCTTTGGAGACGACGTTCAGTATATCGTCGTAATCCATGTATTTATGCACCGTCTTGTAGGCCATGTAGCGTTTGATGATCTCCTCGTAGACGGGTTTGTTGAGTTCAATGCTCTTCAGCGTGGCGGGGTCTTCCCGGGAAGCATTATCGTAGAGCTTCATGCGCATCGCATCCGACAGGCTGCAGCAGGCATTGATGGCGAAGGAGTAGACATCCAATATCGAGGAGGGTTTCACCACATGCTTCTCCTTATCCCTTAGGCCCTTGCCGCAAAGCAGTTTCACACAACTCTCCCGGTCTTCCTCGTCGAGCAACGTGTATTCGTGGTGCATGAAAACCTTCGGGTTGTTCATAATCACATCCATGCACCAGGAGTGGAAGGTTTGTCCACGCAGTCCGTCGACGGAGATTCCGCCGATTTCAGACTTGATGCGCTCAACGATCTCACGCGCCGACTTGCGTGTGAAGCTGAGGATCAGGATCCTATTCGCCGGCACACCCTGCTGAAGAAGATACTTCGCACGGGCGATGATGGTACGCGTCTTACCCGTTCCAGCCCCGGCGACCACCAATAGGTGCTTCCCGTCATATTCCACAGCCTTCCGCTGTTGTTCGTTCAATTCTTCCATTGTAAATTATTTGAGACATATCCCCAAACGACGAGGAAGGAAGAGCCATTCCCTCTAAAGCCCAACCATTTGTCTGACGCAAAATTAAGGATTTGGAGACATCCGCCGAAATAAAAAAGAGGAATTTCACAAGAGAGTTTTCAACCATCCGTCACACCGCTCACACGGAGGCCTTGCGCAGCAACTCCACGACGGAAGGCACATCCGAGCCCCGCAGGTACTGCGCACCCAGTTCCACCAACCGTCTGTTTCCCTCGCAAACCTGCGACCGACGGACAGACTCATCCTTGTAATAGACCGAATACAACGGTTTACCGAGCGACAAGGCATTGTTCGCCACATACATTGCGCCTCCGTCCACACCCGTCTGAAGGACGATCACCGCATGCGAGAGAGCGGAGACCAAGCGGTCACGCGCGATGAAATTATACTTACAAACCTGCGTACCGACAGGATACTCGGAAAGGAGCAGGCCACCAGCCTCAACGATTTCACGCGCCATAGCGGAGTGTTCCGCAGGATAGACCCGATCCAGGCCATGCGCAAGAACCGCGATGGTCTTCCCTTTCGCCTGCAAAGCACCCCGATGCGCCGAAGCATCACATCCGCTCGCCAAACCCGAGACGACACAGAAGCCCTCCTTCGCGAACTCCCTCGCCAAATAGGCACCAGTCTCAACACCCTCCTTCGTCGGATAGCGCGTACCGATGAGCGAGACGCACGGACATTTCAGCAGAGAGATATCCCCCTTATAATAAAGCAAATAAGGAAGGGCAGGCAATCCTTTCTCATCAACGGTCTGCTCCAATCTAGCCGGGTAGGCGTCTCCCTGCCGGGTAAGGATTCCAACACCCTGCGCCTCCGAGGCCTGAAGGATAGAATCCGCCAAGCGCTCCGCCTCCTCGACATGGCAGGAAGCCAAAGGGACCACACGTCCCGTCTCCCGCACCTTCGCTCCACAAGCCGATAGCCGGGCGAAGAGTTCTCCATCCCGCATAGCATCCGCCATGGGAACATATTTGGAACCCACCCCAAACAAATTCTGAATCGTTACAATCTGCTTAACCGTCAACATAAATGCAAACAAATACTTCTCTAGACAAAATTAGCAAAAAAAACAGACATCAGGCAAAAAGGCAGGAACGAGGCAACCATCAATCGCCCAATTCTTCAAAGGAAAACACAGGCGGAGATGCGATGAACCAGACATTCACCAAACATCTCCGCCACGTACCATATCTGTTCGAAGAGAGAACGATCACACGCTATGGCAGGATAACCATCCATGCCTTGGACGAAGGGAATCGTTAACCTTCACGCACGAATCATGAAAAAATCGTATCCTTCAAACTGAGGCCCAAAGTGCTTGAGAATATAAGCAGAGCGCCCATGAGCAGAGGGAAAAGAACGTAGCAGATGATATAGATGACCTTACCGAGAAGGCCCAATTTCCTTTCAAGTATATCCAATTTAGAAGATTCCTTTTTAAGGATGATTCTGCTAATCAATAAATAGGCACCCACCGCAACGAACAAGAGGCCTACGATAAACGTTGTGATATTCATGATCTTTCTATTTTAATTATTTCTTGTGATCTTTCTCGAATTCCGCCAGACGCTCGTCCAACACGTCGTACTGATTGTCTTGGATGAAGGAGGTACAAGCCCTCAAGCCCTCTTGCTTGCTACCCGTAGTGAGCAGTGAGATGACGCTCACACCGTAGAAGAGGAGCTCGTACATCAGTTGACCACCCGTCATGCCCTCGTAGCCTACCGTGAAGTAGAAACCGTCACCGATCTCACGGTCAATATCTTTGTCATAGACAATGTGGAACCCATGTTTCTGGAAGATCGCTTTCAGCTTGGCCGCACGTCTTCCGTACTCCTGCACGCCCTCCAGGAAGTTGTATTTTCCGTCGCAAGCCGCTTTGAACATAGCCGCCAAGGCATATTGCGCGGAGTGTGCCGTACCCGAAGAGAGCACGTAGAGGATTCTGTTCACGAAGATCGTACCAAACTCGCCAATCGAATAGCGGTCCGCAAGACCTTGGTAGAAGCGGTGGTACAATTTGTCGGAGATAGCAGAGACACCGATACGTTGTCCCGCATAGCTAAACGCCTTGGAACCAGAGATCAGCAGAATGTAGTTGTCCGTGTACTTCGCAACCGATGGCTGGAAAGGTGGCACGAACGGTTTGCTGAGGTCCTTGCGGAAGTCCATAGCGAAGTAGGCCAAGTCCTCCATGACGATGACGTCGTATTTAGTGGCCAACTCACCGATTCCCTTTAGTTCCTCCTCCGTCAGGCAGAACCAAGACGGGTTGTTAGGGTTGGAGTAGATGATGTTGCAGATATTGCCCTTCTTCAGGTAGCTCTCCACCTTCTCGATCAACTTATCCCCTCTATATTCGTACATATCGAACGACTCGTACTTCAGACCCAAAACGAGCAACTGCGTCTTCTGCACAGGGAAGCCCGGGTCGATGAAGAGGACCGTGTCGCACTTAGGGTCACACTGTCCCGACACGAGGAAGGAAGCGTAAGTACCCTGCATGGAGCCCGATGTAGGCACACAGCCCTCCGGCTTCACATCCACGTCGATGAACGCCTTGATGAAACGGGAAGCCTCCTTCTTCAGGTCCGGATGTCCGTCCAACATAGGATACTTGGAGGCCACGCCCCTCTTCAACGCCTCGATCTCAGCCGCGGTACCGATAGCGTCCGGCGCAAGACCAGGAACACCCATCTCCATCCTGACATATTTCTCGCCCGTCAGAGCCTCTACTTTGTTAGCAATCGCTACAATCTCACGAATCGTCGCTTTGTTGAAATCCGGAAGATGCATCTCCTCGATCACGGATTTCACTATGTTTTTATCTATCATGTCTGAATAATTTATTTACCATTAACTAATTGAAACAGAACGCAATCCGACCAATCGTCTCCATCCCGGACCCAATCCGTCAATTTACCTGCCTGCGTGAAATTCATCTCTTGGAACAATTTAAGGCTCGGTTCGTTCTTCGCATTGACCTTCGCCATGATTTGGTGGCAGCGCAAATAGTCGAAGACGTAGCGCACCACCATTTCGAGCGTCTCCTTCGCATAGCCTCTGCCACGCACCGCCTCATCGATCAGGATTCCCAGCTCGACACGTTGCGCGATCGGCTCGAAATCAAAGAGATCGACCACACCCACCTGCCTGCGGGAGGCCTTTTCCTCCACGATGAGGCGCAACTCCCTCGACGTAAAGATATCCGTCGCATTGGCGATATAATTCTTCAGGTCATAGCGGGAAAAGGGAGGTATCATGCTCCCCTCGCCCCAAATGGACGAGTCATTCTCCCAGCGGTAAAGGAAATCCAGGTCTTCCGGTTCCAAAGCCCTGAGGGAAAGACGGTCGGCGGAGAGCAAAGCCATGATGGTCAACGTAATCTGTCCAAAGAGCGCACCAACGCCTCGTCGCTACCGATGGCGCGGATCGCCAAATACGTCAGGATGACGTTCACGATTGGCAGGACGATGGTCCAGTTCGGTTGGAACGATCCCTGTATAACCCCCTGATTAGGCATCAGGAAGAAATAATAGAATGCGAAGAGCGCATATATACCCAAGTGCAGCATCATGTTGAAGATGGCCACACGGATCTGGAAGATGCGTCTCTTGAAAAGCAGTATGTCGTACGCGGTGACTCCCAAGATAATGCTTACCAAGGCGAACAACGCCCACGCACCCTTCGCGAATTGGGTGGTAGTGGTCGACGTGCCCGGATCGGAAATGATCTGGTAAGCACCCACCGCATTCAGTTCAAATGTTCTCACTGCCCCTTCCCCCATCACATTGTAGCCCATAGGCAGGAAGAAAAGGAGGACCGTGAGGATAAACGTCACAAGAAGATAAACGGTTTGGATTCTCTGAAGCATAGCGTATTATTTTTTCTCGGTAATATTCTTGCCGGCCTCAAGCGCCTTCAGGTTCAGATTCACGATCTCGTCGCCCTTCCTGCCGAAGATGGAACGGATACCCTCTTGGATCTTATCATAAGAGATCCCCAGGAACGGAGTGGCCGCACCGAGCATGACTATGTTAGCGACACGAGGAGAACCGACCTCCTTGGCGATGGACTCGACATCCAGGATGACGTGGTTCTTCACCTTCTTCACCTCAGCCAACACATCGTCGACATTCGGGTAATCAGGGATGTTGATCAAAGGAACGTTGCTGGTGACCACGCAACCATCCTCCTTCAGGAAAGGAAGGTAGCGGAGGGACTCCATAGGCTCCAGAGAGATTATCAAATCGGCTGTTCCCTTCGCGATCAGGTCTGACGCGATCGGTTTGTCGGAGATCCTCAGGTTGGATTGCACATCCCCACCCCTTTGGCTCATACCATGGACCTCAGCCTGTTTCATATAAAGATCATTCTTAATAGCCGCTTCACCAATCACCGCGGCGATGGACAAAATGCCTTGTCCTCCAACTCCTGACAAGATAATATCAGTCTTCATAATATATTAAATTTTTTAATCCATCCACGGAAAGGCTTCCCGTCCGTGAACCATGTCATATCACACTACAAAAGTAATAAAATTATAGGACAAAAATCACAGCAACGCGACACGAAAAAGCGCGCAAGGAATGAGTCGTCGCCCCAAAGGAGAAAAATCCGCACGGACACTCTCCCGCAAAATCATTCCACAACCTTGTACACCCGGCTGTCAGAGGCATTGGTCATGTCCACCAACACGCACCTAACGCTATCCTTCTGCAGCACCATCCGTAAACGCTGTCCCTGCATATTGAAGCCGGAGAGGCCCACCGCAACATGTTGGAAATCGGACACTTCCAACCTTTCAGAGAATTGTTGTCCGTTCAAGTACAGTTCAAAATTCCGCACCGTCATCACAGCGGCGGAGTCACTGTCGGCAGCGGCGGCCAGGCGGAAACTATGCGAATGGAGGTAGTCCCACATCTCCCCCTGGTCCTTGAAAGAGCCAGGCTCATAGGAAGCGGTAGGGAAATCCTCCCTCGACGCCTCGATATTAGATTTGTTCTTGATCAGGTTATAGAAAAAGATACCCAAACAAAGAACCATGATGATAATCGTTACAATTCTTTTCTTATCCATGCTATGTTTCTTATTCTTTCAAAATCTCTACAGTACCATGCTTCTCCTTCCCGTTCCTGAATCGGATGGTATAGATATATACCCCCGCATCGGCCGGTTCGCCTCGGTAACGGCCGTCCCAACCGTTGGTGGAATGGCAGACCAGCAATCCGTAGCGGTCATGGATGAATATCTCATACCCCTCCATGAAGATATCATTGATACCGTTACCATCCTTCGGTGTGAAGGAGGTCGGCACATCCACATCGTCCTCGTTGCGCACGAACAACAGGAGCGTGACAAGGCTATCGCAACCCTTCGAATTAACGTACATGGTATCAAACGTATGCAAGCCAGGCACCTTCTGGGCTGGGAGGTCAAAGTTCCGGTCACGGTAGATATCCCCATACAATATCGTATCGGAATAGGTGAAGTCCGTTTTAGGGAAAGCCTTCACGCTCAAGGAGAGGATACTATCGCAATGCGTGGAGGACGTGAGCGTTTGGTAATGGAGGCTGTACCCCTCCTCATCGACCAGAAAATCGAATCCGTTGCGTTGATAACGTTCCATGAAACAGATGGAGTCCACCATGGAGATCTGATACACGGTATCGACCGTAAGCGCCAGCACATGGATGAATGTGCAACCCTCCTCGTTGATCTCCGAGCGCTCTTTGTATTGCAAACCGGAAGGCTGGAAGGCAGGCACCTCGAAGCCGTTCTTGTAATAGCCCTCGTTCTGGCACACATGGGCGTATTGGGTGTCCCGTTGGGCAGGCAACACCTCCAAACGCAGGCAGATGACGCTATCACATCCATTTCCATCGGACAACGTCACGGTGTCGTAGACAATGCCCGGGAGCGACGGTTGGAGAAGGAACCCATTCTTTTTATAAATGGATCCTTGGCAAGTGGCATCACTCACACGGGTGGTATCCTGCGCATCCAGAACCGTAAGATTCAAAATGATTTTCTGAGTACACTCTCCATTATCGGCCTCAGCCTGATAGACACCCGACTCGGAAGCCTCAAAATAGTCATCCTTATAGACCTGTCCATGGCATATCGTCTTGTTCAATGAGATAGGTTCAACGCTTTGGACGTAAATGGTCGTGTCATACTTAGAGCTACACTTTCCATTGCTAGACTGAATAGTGACCTCGTAATTGGTTGTATGAGTTGGATAATCTACAATGTTGGGGGTCCTATCGCCCGTGTTCCAATGATATGAGAGCGTGGTATCCTCATACTCCGTATAATCCTCACAGACAGTAAATTGACGCATCGGTCGGATGTACAAATCCTCCGTCAGCCAAGCGTAATCGAAATTGCCTTGCGGTATAGAGATGACATATCCATAAGGATGCGATGAAACATCACAAGTCCAATAAGCTTCGGCGGAGAAATTGGTTCCATTATTCTCATAAAGTACAGAGTCCAACAGTGTCAAATTGGAATAGAGGAAATTCATCTCCGCACGGGTTGGGATGTACCACCCGTTCTCGAAGTCAACCGCCCATGCGGCGGGATATTGCGAGGAGTCCCCCAATTCGCGGTATTTCCGTGTACACTCATAGCCATGTGAAGTGTACAAGCGGTCATCCACCTGCGTCATTAAGATATCCGCAAGAGTATCCAAAGTGTTCTGGATATGAATAGAGTCGATATCCTCCATGGAGATCATCGTACCCGTTTTTCCGTCCGGGCTGACATAAAGGACAATTCCTTGCGAGCCATCCGCGTTAGTGACCACATCACCCATCTTATATTTCGGCTGAGCCCAATTCGAGAGCTTCACTTTGCGGGAGTATCTGGTAGTCAAATAACTTTTTTTAGATATCGCATATATGAAGAGGTCCCATTTTACGCAACAAACCTTATCGTCGCCGTATTCGCTACTTGAGAAATAATAATAGAACCGATCATTTTGGAAAGCGTCGTAATTGTTATGAAAGATGGTATCTCCGCCCAAGCGGTTCAGCGAGGCGTTCAAGAGGCTGACGGACCCGAACATTTTCCGAAGTTCCCCTATCGCAGGGATATACCATCCATGTTCCAAATCGGCAGACCAGGCAAGCGGGTATTCATCTGCATCACCCGTTCCCCTGATCAAAGCGGTGTGACCGTACCCATCCATATCATCCAACAAATTCGGAAGATACTGTTGGTTCTCCAATGCTGGTATATCATAGTAGACAGTACTCCATCGCAGTTCTTGGGATGGTTCAAACAGATATACCACATAAGCGTACCCCTCCGTGTCGTCGTAATGGTACACAACACCCTCCGCCTGTTTGCCTGACGCTTGGAAGGAATCTATGCTCACGAACGAGCCGTCGGAGCAGTATACATCACCGATGGAGACTGGTGAGGGATCGCACTGATGATAAATGAGGGTACTGCCGGAGCTCTTGACGGAGAGCCGAAGCATGGACGAGTCGCAATGAATGCCCTTGTTAGGAGAGACCTCAAACGTAACCGCTGGAATAGGCAATACCGTCAGCTGCAGCACGATGGTACTGTCACACCCTTTCTGCGTCCGGAAGGAATGGGTGGATGTGAAGAAGCCAGATTTTTCCTGCTTGCCCAAAGAGATGCTTCCCATGCTATAGCTTTCCCCCTGACATACCGTATCGGAGACGATTTCGTGGTAGGAAGCATACGGATAGACGGTGTAAGGCGACGCACTTGTTCCGCACCCGTTCTCACCGATCAGCGTCAACGTCGCCGGTTCGTCAGAAGTGAAATAGAGGGCGATTTGCGGGGAATGTTCTCCGCTGACTACCTTCACATTGGCAGGAAGGTCCCACTTGTATTGGGAAAGATTATCTTCCAGTTCCGAAGAATAGGTGACGACCTGGTTGGTACAAGGGTGGAGTTCACCCTTCAACTCGTTGGAAAGGTTTTTGGTGTCGTTGACCACTAGACGAAGACAGACGATACTATCACAACGCTGCCTGCTCCGCTCGAATTTCAGCGTGTCCGTCAAGACACCCGCAGGAGGTTGTATAATGTGAAATCCATTTTCGACATAGTCCTCCCCCTCGCAGATATAAACATTGACAGGGAAATATTTTTGCAGAACGGTCAATTCGAGGTTGACCATAGCGGAAGCGGAGCATGTGGCGGGATTAGCGATTAAGTTAGTAAATCCAAACGTGCCCACTTTCATCTGTGGAGGCAAATCAAAATTGTAGAGACTATAGGATTCCCCTTGGCAGATGGTGTCCCGAATGGTAATGTCTCCACCAGCATAGGAGTCGGTGACGTAAGCGCTCTGAATAAATTGACAGCCCGTCGCCGAAGTGATTTCGCAGTATATGTTCATGTCTCCCCCATTAAAGGTACGGGTCGAGACTCGCGTCGTGTCTCCATTGTCCCAACGATAAGAAGGGAATCCTTCCGGCGCAGCCAAGGAAAAGCTAGCCCCCTCACACACGTCTATGCTCAGTTTGTTAGGCGCACAGGAGGCGGTGAAATAGGCGTACCCGTAATGTCCGAAAAGGAAACAGTCGTACGTGATGAACTGGACCTGCACCTCCTGACCGACAAATGGAGTTAGATCGAGGCCTATCTTCGACCAATCCCGCCATCGGACCATGTGATACTCGTCGCCCTCGGAGTACGAGAAATCCTGGAATCCCTCTAGTCCAGCGGCGGCGGTGACATCATAAACGGAACAATCATTCACCAACTTGCCATCCTTGTCTGTGACACGGATGACGAAGCGTGGCTGGAAAGCGAATTCATGTCCGGGGTCCTCCATCACCACGGCAAAATTGACGAACAATAGGGAATTGTCCGGATCAACGATGTAGTGGTACACGACCGCCTCCGACTCGCCTCCGATACTGTCATTGCCCAAACGGATGGACTTCGACTCTCCATCAGGGATGAGCTTCAGTTTGTTACCGGTATGGGGATCATACCCCTGCTCTTCGTTCAGATGATGTCGTTTCGGATTGATACCTAAATCCTCAAAGGGGTTGTCGGTCATACCCGTATAGAAGTCCACATAGGAGGCGGAGATGTCCATGAAATCGGGACATCCATTGTAGGGAATTGCCTGAGAAACAGATAAGGCTCCCCCTATGACGCCCAGCAGCATCCCTAGCAAGACTTTCCTTATCATCTGGTTTCTCATACAAATACTAGCCCTTTATATTGTTCAAAAAAAATTTCACTTTACAAAGATAACTTTTTTAACTCTTTTTTTGCCTTTTCCAAAGAATCAATTATGCTGTCGCACCATAAATCGAACTCCGGATCGGGGCATTGGCACTCCGGATGGGCGAGAACGTAATCAATAGTTTGCTTCACGCCCTTGGAGAATGGGACGCTCGTGACATAATCGGGCACCGCTCTTTTCAGTTTCGTGTTATCGAAAACGACCGAGTTGGATTTGTCACCGACCAAGCTACCCAACAAGTCATAATGCCCGACTTCCGCCAAGAACTCGGAGGAGACATAGTAGGGTTTCAGCTCCACGCCCAACGCCTGCGCGATGGATTTGTATATCTGGTTCCACGTCAGGGTCTCGTCCGAAGTGATTTGAAAGGCCTCCCCTATCGCATGCGGATTGCCCATCAAGCCCACGAAGGCCTTGGCGAAATCGCTGTTGTGCGTCATGGTCCACAGAGAGGTGCCATCGCCTTGGATGATGACCGGTTTCCCCTCCAACATGCGTTTCACGACCTGCCAGCTACCCTTGTCGCCATGCACGCCCAACGGCACGGAACGCTCATCATAGGTGTGGCTCGGGCGTACGATCGTAATCGGGAAACCCGTCTGACAGTATTGGTCGAGGAAGAACTCCTCACATTCGATCTTCTCCCTGGAGTACAGCCAATAAGGGTTCGCTAGTGTCGTCCCCTCCGTAATCAAGTAGGAGGCCAACGGCTTATGGTAAGCAGAGGCGCTGCTGATGAAGATGAACTGATTCGTCTTCCCTGCGAAGAGACGGAAGTCACGCTCTGCCTGCTCCTTGTGGAAGATGATGAAGTCACAGACCACATCGAACTTCATGCCGGCGATTTTGGCCTTCACCTCAGCCTCGTCATTCACATCATTCACACGAATGGACTTCACATTGTCAGGAAGTTGAACCGAACGATTGCCACGGTTCAACAGGAACAATTGATGCCCCTCAGCCGCCAACCTTTTCGTGATCGCCATGCTGATGGTGCCTGTTCCACCAATAAATAAAACATTCATACTTATAAATTTTAATAGGATTATTTATGTCGATTCGCTCTTTTCCTGCGATACTCCGCCTTCATCTTGGCGGAATCGGAGCCATGCGCCCCCTTGATGTAGGAGGTCTTCTTCGCCTTGGTCTTCACCTTGGTGCTCTTATTGTTATCGTTATCGGACGATTTACGGAAAACCTTCCCATGTTCTATGATGTGTTCTATGTCCATAATAAAAAGAATATGAGTGGTTAAAATTCAAGTCATTACGCCTCCTTGGGAGTAAGTCCGAGCTCCTTCGCCTTCTCGATCATGAAATGGTAGGCGGGTTCGTACTCGTTCGGAATGATACCATCCAGGATAGCGTCCTTGATGGCCGTCTTGATGTCTCCGATGGCGCGGCAAGGGGTGAGGTCGAAGATGCGCATGATCTCCTCGCCCGTGATAGGCGGCTGGAAATTGCGCACACGGTCTTTCTCCTCGATCTCCTTCAGTTTCTCGCGCACGATGCGGAAGTTATCACGGTACCGACGCACCTTGTCGGCGTTCTTGGAGGTGATGTCGGCGTCGCAAAGGATCATCAGCGCATCAATGTCGTCACCCGCGTCAAAAAGCAAACGACGGACAGCGGAGTCGGTCACGGTCTCCTCCACCAGGGAGATGGGACGCATATGGAGCTCCACCATCTTCTGGACGAACTTCATGTGCTCGTTCAGCGGGAGTTTCATGCGGGTGAAAATCTTAGGGATCATCTTGGCGCCCACGTAGTTATGGTTATGGAATGTCCAACCGATCCGATTGTCCCACTTCTTCGTGACGGGTTTCGCCACGTCATGGAAGAGGGCCGCCCAGCGCAACCAAAGGTCGTCGGATTGCTCCGCCACGGCGTCCAGCACTTGCATCGTATGCAGGAAGTTATCCTTATGTCCCCTACCCTCCTTTTCCTCCACGCCGCAAAGCCTATGGATCTCGGGCAATATGAGTTCCAGCAAGCCACAACGCTCCAGCAGGTCGAAACCCACGGACGGCCGTGACGAAGCCATGATTTTATTCAGTTCATCTACGATACGCTCCTTCGAGATGATGGAGATACGCTCCTTCATGCGACAGATAGCGTCAAAGGTGTTCGCATCGATGAAGAAGCGCAATTGGGTGGCGAAACGTATGCAACGCATCATGCGAAGCGGGTCGTCACTAAAGGTGATGTCCGGGTCGAGCGGAGTGCGGATAATCATGTTGCGGATATCCTCCATGCCTCCGAACGGGTCCACCAGTTCTCCGAAACGCTTCTCGTTCAGACAGATGGCCAATGCATTGATGGTGAAGTCGCGACGGTTCTGGTCATCCTCCAGCGTGCCGTCCTCGACGATGGGTTTGCGGGAATCCTCCCGGTACGACTCTTTCCTGGCGCCGACGAACTCCACCTCCATATCGCCCCGTTTCACCTGGGCGGTACCGAAGTTCTTGAAGACAGCCAACGTGCTTCCCTTCCATTTCTTGTGGAAAGCCTCCGCCACCTCGATGCCGCTACCGACCACCACCACATCAATATCGTTCGAGGGACGCTTCAGGAAGATGTCGCGCACAAAACCGCCTATCACGTAGCACTCCACGCCCTTCTTGTCCGCCACCTCGGAAATCGACTTGAAAATATTATTGTTTATATATTCTTTCACAACAAAACTTCTTCTTATCCTTAAATACGCGAAATTACATAAAAATCACGGTCCCACAAATAGCGGGAGGCAAACAAACCCACTTGGCGAACGCATTAGGCGTGAAGCGGTCTGTCACTTCTTCTGATGGTTTTACCCGATGAATTTCGTCAAATCAGCCATCGTGATCCGGCCCTCATAGATGGCCTTCCCCGTGATGACGGCGGGTACATTCGCCTCCTGCAGCGCCTCAATGTCCGCCATGGAACTTACGCCTCCGCTGGCGATCAGGTAGAGGTCCGGGAATTGTTCCAAGATCTTCTTGTAGAGTTCGATGGATGGTCCCTGCAACATACCGTCCTTGCTGATGTCGGTGCAGATCACCTTGTCCACACCCTGCGCCTTGAACTTCTCCACAAAAGGCAACAGGTCCGCATCGGTCGTCTCGATCCAACCACCCACGGCGATCTTCTCGTTCTTGACGTCCGCCCCAAGGATAATACGCTCCGAGCCGAACTTCTCGATCCACGAAGAGAAGACGTCCGGCTTCTTCACTGCGATGCTACCGCCTGTGATCATCTTCGCACCGCTCTCGAAGGCGATGCGCAAGTCCTCGTCGCTCTTCAGACCGCCACCGAAGTCGATGGTGAGGCTCGTATGCGTAGCGATGGACTCCAGCACCCTATAGTTCACGATGTGCTGCGCCTTCGCGCCGTCCAGGTCCACCAAGTGCAAACGTTGGATACCCGCGGCCTCGAACATTTTCGCCACCTCCAAAGGGTTCTCGTTATAGACTTTCTTTTGCTCGTAATCTCCTTGGGAGAGGCGGACGCACTTAGCGTCGATGATGTCAATGGCTGGTATAATCTCTATCATGGTTATTCTTTTACAAATTTGACAATATCATTTTCATTAAATGTGGCATTGCTCATGACCTTCGACACTTTCCCATCCTCCGTCAGTAGGATGAGAGGAAGGGTGCCTTGAGTTATTTTCAGGAAATCCCTTGGAGGAAGGAAATCATAGCGAAAAGGAACCACTTCCGTCTCCTCGAGGAACGTCTGGAAACGGACAGAGTCTCCGATGACGAACCAATGCACAGGTTCAAGAGAGACACCGGCACGATGCAAGGCGATGTTCAGTTTACGGGAAGCCATCTTACAATGTTTGCAACCAGTGCTGACAAACGCCAGGATCTTCTTGCCATTTCCCTTCAACTCAGGATGCTGCGAAACGAGTTGCGCATAATCGTCGGAGGAATAACCGACGTTCTTCGTCCCGAATCCGTACGGAGCCTTGAGCACGAAGGCGAAGACCAAGGAACCCACCAATACGACGGTCAACAACGCAGGGCGCCAACTCGCCCGCCAATCCTCCAGGTTCCAGCCTAGGAAGATAAAAACGCCCAAAAGAACGTTCTTCCCCATAGACTCCAGCGGATCCATTTCAACAAAGTCACCGAAACAATGGCAGTTGTCCCCTTGACCTGTAGTGGCTAAATAAATCAGGAAAACGGTGAATAGGAGCAGTAAAGCGGAGGAGAGCCTCGAAGCCAACCGTCCATATAGTCCAATGAGGAGGCATATGCCCAAAGACATTTCGGCGAAGAGCAATGCGCGGGCTAAAAATGAAGACACGGCTAGACTGAACCAGTCAAGCCCATAGATGTATAATTCGAATGAATCGACCGATAAGAACTTCAAGATGGCGGACAAAATGAATATGACACCCGCCAACGATCTACATAAAAAAAGAGTCTTCGTCTTATATGGCATAACTACATTGCGGTGCATTCCATATCACTGGAATCCTCCAAATCGGAACAGTCTCCCTCTTGATCATAGAATTGAGTGACCGTATTCTTCGACTTGCATTCGCAGTCAGTAGTACTAGCCGTACAAGAAGAGAATGACGAAAGAATCGAACCAGACAACAAAGCCAACCCAACCCAAAATTTAAAATTATTTACCATATTAACAACATTTTGCGACAATGTGCATTGCCAAAATCCGCGCAAATGTAACACTTTACAATTAGAACGCCAAACAAGCGAAATCACACACGATGATAATCACAAAACAAATTTCAACACCACGCCGTCGTTTTGTTTGACATCAACGGAGAAAGGGGCATTAAATGACATTTTTTGTTTAAATCGATTTCCTGATAACAAATCAGTAAAAGACCGATCCTTCCCATCATCAGGCATTTGCAAAACATCGAACGCGTGTTGTGGAATATTGACTTTCAGCTTCACATCATTGTTTTCGAAGTTGACCACAATCAGGATGCACTCTTTACCATACTTACGGAAGAAAGCATACTGCTTATGTGTGTTATAGTCCGGATTATTAAAGTTAGCATAAGTCAAATCGAAGAAGGAACCGTCAGCGATCGCCTTCTCCTTCTTGCAGACATTGAGCAGAGAAGCATAAAAAGAGCGCAGGTCACTCTCCTCCTTGGTCGATTTTCCCGCCAGCCAACGCTGGATGGTTGGAACCGCCCAATAATCGAATATCGTGGTGCGCCCGTCGATGCCACTGAAACCAGCCTTGTCCATCGCCTTCTCACCCAGTTCCTGACCAAAATAGAGCATGATCGGCCCCGTATTGATGCAAGAGGCTATGATCATGGCAGGTCTACCCTTCAACGCATCGGAAGCGAAGAAATCGGAGGCGACACGTTGTTCGTCATGGTTCTCAAGGAAATTCAGCATATGAGGATCAATGCCAGAAAGCCGCTGCCAACAATCCGTCACAGCATGGCAGGAGTTTTCATTGCACATGATGCCACGAAGCGTATCATAGAGTCCCACCTTATCGTACAAGTAATCGAACTTACCGTCGAAGATGAAGCTTCTGTATTGTGACGGGTCATACGTCTCCGCGATAAAGATCAATTCCGGATATTTCTCCTTAACAGAAGGAATCACCCAACTCCAGAACTCGACAGGCACCATCTCCGCCATATCGCAACGAAATCCGTCAACCCCCAAACCACACCAGTACAAGAGGATGTCGAGCATCTTTTGCCAAGTGTCCGGTCTAGGCACAAAATCACGGGAATGTCCATTCCGATAGTCAATGCCATAGTTCAGTTTGACCGTCTCATACCACTCGTAGATACCCGGATTATTGGAAAAGAAATCATTACCCGTCACCTTGCAAGGCATTTCCGTGTAAGGTTCCTTCTCACCCGCATAGAGGTCCATGTGGCCTGCGAATGGCTGGTCGACAAGGTAATAGAAATTATTTTGGTTCGAGAAAAACACCTCCTTCACGTCATCCTCACCCAAGTCTCTGACGCCCTTCGGTTTCGCATCGGAGAAATACTGTCGGGCCACGTGATTCGGAACGAAGTCCATGATGACCTTCAAGCCCGCCTTATGGGTACGTTTCACCAGGTCAGCGAACTCTTTCCTACGGTTCTCCACCTTCGTAGCCAAGTCGGGGTCTATATCATAATAATCTTTGATCGCATAGGGAGAACCCGCCTTGCCCTTGACGACAGCGGGATGGTCCTTGCGTATGCCATACTTGCTATAGTCCGTTTGGGTGGCATGTTCGATGACACCCGTATACCAGATGTGTGTGGCGCCCAGATCACGGATGTTACGTAATCGCTCATCGGTAAAATCACTGAGTTTACCGCAACCATTCTGAGAAAGGTCGCCATTCTCCACCAAACTTTTGTTCTGGTTTCCGAAGAGTCTCGGAAGCACTTGGTAAATAATGATTTTATCCATGTTCATACAACCGTAAATTAGATAATATATCTCTAAAGCGACTACGGTCAGCGACCCGAATTAATCGAAGTAGCTGGAGCCGTCGAAACAGTGGGTACAAACCTGCTCCTTAGGCAAGCCGATCGCCTCGACCAAATCCTCCACCGTGCAGAACCTCAAGGATGTGAGGTTGAAAGTGGAGCGGATATCCTCGACCATCTTCTTGTATTCCGGAGAATCCGTCGTCTGGTACTTCTGCAAATTCTTATCGTGCGCACCCTCGAACTTCTTAATGATACGTCTTGTGATCAAATCCAATTCGCTGTTCTTGGAGGCGAAGTTAAGAAATTCGCATGGATAAATCAACGGAGGACAAGAAATTCTCATGTGAACCTCCTTCGCTCCGTATCCATACAAAGCCGACACATTATCAGACAATTGCGTTCCGCGAACGATAGAGTCATCACAGAAAATCACACGGCTGCCCTCCAACAGTTGCTTGTTCGGAATCAGTTTCATCTTGGCGACCAGCTTACGGATTTCCTGCGTAGCAGGGGTGAAGCTACGAGGCCATGTAGGCGTATATTTGATCAAAGCCCTCTTGTAAGGGATACCGCTACCGTTGGAGTAGCCGATGGCGAAACCGATACCCGAATCAGGCACAGCCGCCACATAGTCAGCGTCACACTTATCCTTCTTACCCATCAGACAACCAGCCGCATGGCGGGCGAAATCGACGTTCTTATCCTCATACGTGCTGACAGGGTAACCGTAGTATACCCACAAGAAGGAGCATATCTGCATCTTCTTACCAGGAGCGCGCAACTGCTCGTAGCGGTCGGCGAATACCTGAACGATCTCGCCCGGACCGACGTTATAGCAAGGCTCATAGCCCAAGTTATGGAAAGAGCAGGACTCGCAGGAGATCGCATAGCCATCCTCACCCTTGGCGATGATGACCGGCAGACGACCCAATTTGTCACGGCCTACGATGATACCGTTCTCCGTCAGCAACATGATGGTGCAAGAGCCTTTTATTTTTTTATAGACGTTCTCGATACCCTCCTTAAAGGAGTCCGCATCGGAAATAAGCAAAGCGATCAACTCCGTCTGGTTAATCTTACCGGAACTCATCTCCGAGAAAGGCATCTTCTTATCCAACAGTTCCTTACCTAATTCCTCAATATTGTTGATGCAAGCAATCGTGGCGATCGCGAAACGTCCCAAGTGGGAGTTGATCAGGATCGGCTGCGCATCCGTGTCGCTGATGACACCTATACCCGCGTTACCCTTGAACTTAGGCAAGTTAGGCTCGAACTTCGTGCGGAAGTAGGAGTTCTCAAGATTATGTATGCTTCGAGTAAAACCGATTTCCTCGTCATAAATGGCCATACCACCACGTTTCGTCCCCAAATGCGAGTTGTAATCCGTTCCATAGAAGAGGTCCATCAAACAACTACTTTTTTTGATTGTACCAAAAAAACCGCCCATGTCTATTTATTGTTTAGATTTGAAATATCATCTTTTCGTTTCTCCAGTTCCTCATAGATACGGAGTGCCGCCCAAGCGTCCAATGCGGCATAGTGTTTCTGTTTGTCTGTAAGGAAATCAGCCTCCCAGTTGGTGAGGCGCTGCGCCTTGGAGATGCGCATATTGAAAATGATCGCATATATTTTCGACAGACTGTTGTCCTCAATCCCGAAATCCTTCACATATGGTTGGAGGTCCAGGAAACCGGCAGGTTCGAACTCCATCTGTTTCCTGATGGCATGGAAATCATCCTTCAGGGAAAGGCCTATCTTCAGTATTTTTTCCTCCTCGAAAATGGGTTTCAGAAGAGGTAAACAATTGTTTTCCTTTAGGCGGAAGAGGAAGCACGTCTTTTCTGTCGACAACTGCACCAAACATACCGCATTGCTTTTCCCCTTGGCGAATGAAGGCCTCGTCTCCGTATCGAACCCCAGCACCTTCTCTTTCATGAGAGCGGCGACCGCCTTTTTAGCCTCCCTTTCACTTTGGATTACGATTATAGTCCCCTCGAACTGCGCAGGTTGCAACTGCGCCAGCTCCGTCTTCTCAATCGTTGGTCTAAACATCTCAGTCATTGAAAAAATCTACTTCGTTCTGTTCATCATCAAGTTCTTCACCTTCAGAAAAATCCTCATCACTATACAAAACGTTGTGGATGGCCCTCAACGCATTCAGTGCGGACTGCCCCCAATAATTGCGGAACTCATCCACACAAGTGATCAGCGAATCGTTCATGATGGCCAAGTCAGCAGACTGGAAATTGCCTATCATGTCACGCAATTGCTGGTACACATCGGCCAAATTTTCCGAAATGCTAGCCACAATCGGTGTGTCGCTGTACTTCATATCCTCTTGGAAAACTTCTAGATATTCGTCATGTTCGCCCACGATGGCCTGTATTTGAGCACGCACCGCATCATATTGACGCTCAGACACGTACGTGATCAAATCAGAGATGGAACTGGTGTCCAACTCGGGCACCAAAGACATCTTCAGATAAAGCAGAGGTAATAGCTTGGCCATTTTGTCCAGAAACACCCGTTCGCCCATGCCGCCACATCGCTCGACGAAGGAGCAGTACTCTGCGGCCACGGTAACGAACTCTATCGTGTTCTTATCGTAGACTGGATGTTGTGGATATTCTTCGCTAACGCTCATCTCTCACAATTTTGTCGCAAAGTTATAATTTTTTAGATTTCGAGGGAGGATTTATCCCTGCTTTTTCTCCACAATCGGACCGAATATTCTCCACAAACGTCCACGTCCGAAAAGTCAAATCCCTTTCCCTCACGCCATTTCACTGGTGTTCAGCATCATTTAAAGCATAAAGATTTATTCGGTTTAATTATTATCTGTAAAAAAGGAAGCGTTTTTTTGTTTTTTTTACTCATATCGTCTATATTTGAATAATTATCTATAAAAAAATACATCATGAAACATGCAAACGCAAGAAAAAGATGCCAAGCCCTCCTTTTGCTAGGGTGTCTTATTTTCCCTTTCTCCCATGTCATGTCAGAGGACAGACCGGTTCGATTCAAAAAGGGAGATTTCGAATATGAAATCACTGATTCTGTGGAATATACAGTAGCTATAAGAGCAAAATCCAAAACTGAAATATATGGAGACATAGTCATTCCCAATGAGGTGGAATATGAAGGAAAGAAATATACGGTTACCTCAATAGGGGAAGTGGGCTTTATAGGTTGCAAGAATATAACATCTGTTCGTATACCTAACACGGTCACTTCGATTAAGACTCTAGCTTTTAATGAATGCTATGCATTGACCTCCATCAACATCCCCGAAGGAGACACCTTAATTGAATGGAGTGCATTTAAGGATTGTGAGAGCCTTAAATCCATTACGTTACCAGCGTCTCTCACTTCCATATATTCTGACGTGTTTAAGGGATGTATTAGTTTGGAAGAGGTGAATCTCCCCAAAAATCTTGAGGGAATTGAGAAAAATGCGTTTGAAGGGTGCGCCAAACTTTCTCACATCGACTTGCCCAACTCGCTTACATACATCCAAGAAGAGGCATTCGCCGGATGCGAAAAATTGAATTATTTACAGATTCCTAATTCTGTCACTTGGTTGGGCAATTATGATCCATTTGGAAAATCGGATAAATATAGAACTGGAAATGTAGGAACACTCATTTACAATGGGCCTGTAGAGGGTGGTCCATGGGGTGCGAAGAGAATCATTAGAGGCGATGTTGTGGATGGAGATTTTGTTTATAGTGATGAAACAAAAAAGACATTGATAGGCTACATTGGAACGAGTACGGGAATGGTCATCCCAGATCATGTGGAAGCCATTAAGGATAGCTCATTCATGGGATATGACGAGTTGACATCCGTAGTCATACCGTCTTCTATCACCGCTATCGGATCGTGCACGTTCAAGGATTGCAAACGATTGGCTTCCATTTCCATCCCTAACACGATTACTAATATTGGAGAGAATGCTTTTAGCGGTTGTGACAGCCTAACATCCATTGCGTTGCCAGCTTCGATTGTAAGCATGGGTAAAAATGCCTTTAGTGGCTGCGCAGGGCTGACATCCGTTCAGATACCTGATTCCGTGAAGGTTCTTGAAGACAGCTTGTTCTTTAATTGCACGAGTTTAACATCCGTGATCGTTCCGAATAGTGTCAACTCGTTGGGGAAAGGCGTCTTTTTGAATGACAAAGGATTGAACACTCTTTATATCCCTAGTTCTGTTGATACGATTGGCGACGATGCCTTCAGCGGAGTGAATGTGCTCATATACGAAGGCGATGGAGCGGAAGATATGCGTACATGGGGAGCTGTGAAACGCTACCATGCGGAAGTTGTAGAGGGTGATTTCATCTTTGAGGACGAGACGAAGACGAAGTTGGTATTGTACATTGGAACGGAAAGTGATGTTACGATCCCTGAGACGGTTGTTACAATCGGGAAAAGAGCATTTAACAATAACCTATCCATCCAATCCGTCACCATGTCTGACAGTGTGAAAAAAATAGAGGCTGCCGCATTCGCCGGTTGTGAGAAGTTGGAGAAGGTTAGGTTGTCTGATTCGCTAACTACGATTGGAGATGGCGCTTTTCAGAAATGTACGAATATAACAGAACTGGAAATACCTCAATCAATTGATACGATTGGGTTGTACGCATTTTACAATTCCGGATCTAAGAAAAAAGTGTGGGTAGTTCCTGATTCAGTAACAGAGATAAAAAGTGACGCATTCAAAGGAGTGGACGTAGTCATATATAATGGAGAGCTAGACCATTGTCCGTGGGGAGCCGACTTTAAAGGGAAAAGCCAAATCGGCGACTTCATCTATTCCGACGAGGGGAATAAGAAAATAGCGCGCTATGTTGGAGAAGATGCGAATGTCATCATACCTGATTCAGTCACGAGGATTAACATGTTGGCGTTTATGAATTGTAAAGAAATGGTATCCATAGTCATTCCTGATTCTGTCACATATATCGCGATGGGTTCATTCTATAATTGCACCAATCTGAAGAGTGTGGTAATCCCTAATTCAGTCACATCTCTTGGAGATGAAAGGGGCGGCGTTGCGTATGGTAGTCTTGAAGGCAAAATGGCATATGGGGACAGAGGGGTATTTGACAACTGTACCAGTCTAACGTCTGTCACAATCCCTAATTCGATAACAAAGATTCCTCAGAATGCATTTCATGGATGCAAAAAACTCACTTCAATTGACATACCGTCGTCTGTCACGGAGATTGACGAATATGCATTTTGCACTACAGGGTTAACATCGTTCGAGATGCCTAATTCTGTCACTTCCATTGGTGTACACATTTTGTCTAATAATGACAGCCTTACATCCGTCACCCTCTCTGATTCTCTTACGACTATCAGCAGTTGCACATTCCGAGATTGCGGGAAGCTGTCATCTGTCACCATTCCTACTGGAGTAACGACCATTGAAGAGGAGGCTTTCGCATATTGTCCTAGCCTATCATCCATCACTCTTCCTAATTCAATTGAACGGATCAAGTCATACGCATTCCTTGAGTGTACTGGTTTAAAGTCAATCGTTATCCCTAATTCAGTCACATCAATTGGAGACTTTGCGTTTGAAGCTTGTGATAGTCTAACGTCTGCCACAATCCCTAGTTCTGTCACTTCTATGGGATGTGGGGTGTTCTACCGTTGTGATAATTTGATGATGAACATAAACTATGGGAGACCTAGGAATATGAGAAGTGCGCCGGCACAGTCTGGTGCTATTTATTGTCAAGCAGAAGAGAAACCGTCCGGATGGGATGACGGATGGGCGTCTTCTCAGTCTAAGATTGTATGGGGAGCTCCGATGATTACGATTGAGGCTGATCCAGACAATGAAGAGAGAGGAAGCGTCATCTATGCCGGCACTTATTTGGAGAATGATGAGGCTCTTCTTATAGCACACCCGAAAACTGGTTATAAATTCATCAAATGGGAGGATGGATACACAGACAGTGTGCGCACTGTGATTGTGTCTGAGGCAAAGAAATACAAGGCATTATTCTCTCCTCTTTCCACTGGCATACAGTCCGTCAAGTCTGACCTTGACGACAAAATGATTTATGGTGCGAAAGAGGCTATTATTGTGGAAAGTGCGACAGAGGATGTATATGTGTTCAATATTGCGGGGCAGTTCATTATTCGTCAGCCAGCCACCGCAGTACGCACAGAAATAACTGTTCCAAAAGGCGTTTATGTCATAAAGACAGGTGCACGTTCGAAATTGGTTATTGTAGACTAATCTGTTAGGCAATTTTACAACATCCCTTTTTAGGGGCAGAAAAATGTTGCCCTTAAATGAGGGACAATTGAGTCAGTCGATGGATGCCAGGGCTAGTCCCCGCATCCATCGACTGACTTGTTAAATGGAAGGAAGCGATACCTGAAAGACAAAAAAAGGAGACCGAAGTCTCCAATAGATCTGATATAAGTAATACACACCTTAGGAGGTGCCATTTGATCCCTCTTCTGACGGGGGAACTGCTTTTCACATCGCTAATATCGATGGCTGGCCAAGCCTAGAGCCAAACTTAAAATTCTTTTTCCTAAGGCCTATGCCTTCAGCCATGTTAATATCACAATAGTTCTCCCCTACTCTACGTTGATTCAATACATCTCATCATCAGCCACCGAACCCCGATAGAAAGAAAAATAATAGCTGAGATTGTAACGGAAGCCCCATTTGCCATTCTTCTCGCTACCAAAGCCAGGAGCGTAGGAATGATGGATCCTACAAGAGGTCGCTTCCTTGACCTCCGTATGGAGCAATGTCTTGAACATCACCTCCACGCCGAGACAGAAATGGCCTACAATCGGAGCTTTCATGCCTAGGAACACCTCTCCCCAACGGGCCTTGTTCTTCCCTTGATACGAGAAGGTGTTGTCGGTTTGTCCGTCCGCCCCCCAGAAACCATTGTCTATCGGGTAACCACTAACCTCCGCACTAAAATTCGGAGAGCAACCGAAGTTCAATCCAACATATGAAATAGGATTCAATTTCCTGTAATAATCCTTTTTCCACACATTTATGGAGAGGCCCACCTTGAAATAGAGTCCATCCACCTTATAACACGCATTCTCCGCAGGTATAGGATAATCGTACTTGCCACTGGCATCATGGCTTTGATAACCGAGCACAAAAGAAGGATAAAGGCGATGGAAGAGGTCCACCTCCAGACTAGCGTCTAACCCATTCCGTGAATTGTCGAAGACATGGAGAATAGGATCCATGACATCTACATCCACATAGCAACCGTACAAGACCGTCTGCGGCTTCGCGGAGGCCTTTCTGGACTTTTCTGAGCCCTCCTCCGAGTATGCGGAAAGGGAGAAAAACAACAATACGCAAGCACTAATAATTCTCCAAATATATCTTGACGTTCTTCGCATCGCTTAAATTAGTTACTGTGGAATCCACAACAGATACCGTTCCGATACCATTATGGAGGAATTTAACGTTCTTCAAAACATGGGAGACGAAACACCCGCACTCGGCAGAGACGAACTCTACCGTGTTCGTGTAGTCAAAGACCAGCGTGTCGACCTCGGGACGTGACACCACGAAGGTAGTGTCGTCCTCCGACCAACGCATCAAACGGACCTCGTCGGAACCCTCAAACGTGATAACACCCGTCGCCTCATCAAGCGTATAAGAAGGGAACTCCAAGTCCACCCCCTCCCCCGTCAACCGCACGGACGAGCCCGCATAGAGAAAGTCATATGCCGAATGGTCGGTCACCACCGCACATGAATACATACAACGCTCCGTGCGATTGTCGAGTCGAAGCTGAACGGAAGACTGCTTGCTGCAGTTCATAACAGAGTCGGATTCCACCCCCTTCAACACCAACAACACCGGATCAACAGAGACGGAAGTGTCCATTTCGGAATAGAACAATAGCGTCGTCGGCGCATACATCAACTCATCGCAATGGTCATTCTTGCAGGCCGGCAACGACAATAACGCAGCACCCGCCACAATCCATAAGACAAACGATAATCTCAACCCGATTTTCTTCATATATAGGAAACTATTTCCGACAAATCCTTTCTGTTTTTCGAAGGAATCGCCTCCGTCGCGGGGAAACCGATAGGGATGATGACGCAAGGCTCCCACTCTTCCGGCAAGCCTAGCATCGTCTTGCACGCCACCGCATCGAAATTGCAAACCCAGCATGTACCCAACCCCAAAGAGGCAGCAGACAAAGTGATATGCTCCGTGGCGATCGCCACATCGATGTCACAATGGTCCTTCCCGTCAGAGGGACGCTTCCATGAAGCCGAATGGTCACCACACACGACGATGTAAACGGGCGCGGTCGCGAACCACTCCCTATCGTAGCATGCCCTCAAACGATTCTTCGCCTCTTCGCTCCGCACGACGACGAACTTCCACGGCTGTTTATTGACGGCGGAAGGCGCCAAACGGGCGGACGCTAGGACCTTATCCAACAGCTCGTCCGGCACAGGACGGGACTGATAGCCACGCACTGAATAACGCGATTCTGACAATTTCAGAAAATCCATATCAATCACTTAAACGATTTAACTTCACTCTTCAATGCGCTCAACGCCAAGTCGATAGGAGTCTCCTCCACCGAATTATAACGTTCAATGACCATCTTGGACAACTCCAAGGCAGGCAAATCATCCGGCATATCCGAGGCGATCGAATTAATCAATTGGATCAGGCTATCCTTCGCATTACGGGTCAACAACCATACGTCATTGCCCACATAGATCTGTTGCGTGACATTGTGCTCGAACTCCTCGCGGATCGTGTTGAGCAGAGCGATATGCAGCTCATGCACCGTCATGTTAGACAACTGAGTCCGTATCAGCAGAGACTCGGGCTTCATGCGCTCCAAGAACAAAGCGAGACGCTCGTAAGCGGTCAGCTTCACTGGGGTCAACGCCTTCGCCGACTCCTTCTTCATCTCATAGAAACGGGTACGCTCCGCATTCCGCAGCAGGTCGCGCAACACATAATAGGCGGCCAGCAACACAAGGATACCCGGAATCGTGATCTTAGCTATTTCCAACAAGAAATTCATCATATCGATATCAATCTAAGTTTATAGTACTATCCAATTTATAATCATTGCGCTCCGAAGAGGAACGCGCGATCATCTCGCCCAAGAATCCACACAGGAAGAGCTGCGTACCGATGATCATGGTGGTAAGCGCCAAATAGAAATAGGGGTTGTTCGCCACCAACGGAGCGCTCGTGCCTTCCAAGATATGGGAGAGCTTGTTACCGCCAACAAAGCAGACGGAGACAAAACCGATCAGGAACATCAGGGAGCCCACCACCCCGAAGAAGTGCATCGGTTTTTTCCCGAAAGTGGATAGGAACCACAGGGTGAGAAGATCCAAGTAACCATTCACAAAACGGTTCAAACCGAACTTGGTGGACCCATATTTGCGGGCTTGATGGATAACCACCTTCTCGCCTATTTTCTTGAAGCCCGCGTTCTTGGCCAAATAAGGCACGTAGCGGTGCATCTCGCCATAGACTTCGATGCTCTTCACCACATTCTTACGGTAGGCCTTCAGTCCGCAGTTGAAGTCATGCAACTTGATACCCGAAATGAGACGTGTGGTTGCATTGAACAACTTAGACGGCAGGTTCTTGGCGAGCTTGGAGTCGTATCTTTTTTTCTTCCAACCGGACACCAAGTCATATCCATCCTCCTTCACCATGCGGTAGAGTTCAGGAATCTCGTCGGGACTATCCTGCAGGTCGGCATCCATCGTGATGACCACATCACCCTGCGCGCGGTCGAAACCGCAGTAGAGTGCGGCCGACTTGCCATAGTTGCGGCGGAACGAAATGCCCTTCACCGTAGGGTTCTCCTTCGCCAGATTCTCTATGATTTGCCAAGACGAGTCTGAACTTCCGTCATTCACAAAAATCACTTCATAAGTAAATTGATGAGCCTCCATCACACGCTTGATCCATGCGAAAAGCTCAGGGAGAGACTCCTCCTCATTGTACAAAGGGACAACAACTGAAATGTCCATATCTTTCAACTATTATTTTTTTTATTTTTTCTAACAATGGAGGCGGAAGCGATGAGCGAGATGAGGCACCCCAAGATCGAGAAGAGCCAAATGGAAGAGAATGCCATATCCGCCGCGGACGTGTTCTTCATCTCTTCCGCCACGGCCACCTGATCCTCCGTCGCGGCGTGCTTCGCCCAATACTGGGAAGAAACGTGCACCGCTTGGGAAAAACCGTCAGGATCGAGCCACCTGCAGTAGATAAAGATGGCGACCGCCACGATCGTCGATGCGAAGAACGACATAAACACGCACAAATGGAACGACTTCCCATAGGGAATAACTCCCCCCAACACGTTGTCCCGATAATCCCCCACATACATCGTCATACACCGATAGATGGAGAAGAACATCATGATCATCAGAAACAATGAAATGGCAGGGGACAGAAGGGTCAGGTATATGCAACCCGCCAAGATCAAGCCGAGGACAAGCCCCCCGCGCATTGATACCTCCGCCATATTTTGTGATGCTTTTTCCAACTTCCACCCAATTTCTCCACAAAAATACTCTTTTTTCAGTCCATACCGTAATTTTTCAAGAAAAATAATTAGCCGAAAGCGTTTGCCAGTATAAAAAAAATGTCTACTTTCGCGGTGGGTAAGTCCTACACGACCAGCTCCCTTCTAGTTCCCCAGGGCCTGACCGCAGCAAGGAGAGTCGGTTGTAGCGGTGCGATGTAGTAAGCTTGCCCACCTGCCTCTTTAGCTCAGTTGGCCAGAGCACGTGATTTGTAATCTCGGGGTCGTTGGTTCGAATCCGACAAGAGGCTCAAAAAGGAATCGAAAGCCAGTGTTCTCACTGGCTTTTTTTATGGCTAATGGGTAACTGCGTAGAGACGCAATGCATTGCGTCTCTACAAAACCACGCCTCGCAACGGATTCACAGGACCTACCCCCCCAATTCATAATTCAAATTTCAAAATTCATAATTTTCTCATTCTTATCCAGTCCGCCTCATCCACCTCAACGATCCCTTGGTCACGCAGATGGCGGATCACCGTGAAAAACTTCTTCTCATCGACATCCGTCATCGACAGCAGGGAACGGATCGGCTTTGGGGAATCAGCCAATTGCTCAACGAGGAGATCCCGCACCGAGTCAAACTGGTAATTCGTCAGTCCCGACTCATTCTTGCCCAAGCAATAGTCGCACGCCCCGCAATCATGTGAGTTCTCCTCCCCGAAATAGCGCAAAAGCATTCTGCTGCGGCAATGTGATTCATCCGTCGCATAGGCGATCACCCGCTCGATCCGACTGGAGAAACGAGCCAGGCGCTCCTCGTACACCTCCTTCGAGATGTAGAGACGGGACTCCTCCACCCTTCGTTTCAGGAACTTGATATAAGGGGTCTTCTTGCCCGGTATATAATCAATCACACCATAATACCTCAGTTTGGAGAGCTTATGGTACATCTCGTCACGGGTGAGCTTCAGCCGCTTCGCCATATCGGCCTCATCAATCCGCACATAGTCGGCGAACAACCCCGAATAGGAGCGGAGCAACATCTCCAAGATATCGTCCAACACGGGTTCGGCGGAGAAATCATAGTCGTACAACTTGCGTCGAGGCACGGAGAACATCACCCGAGAACCCAAGTTCAGCTCGTCCGTCAGTTCCATATATTCCGCCTGCTGTAGGATCTTCAACGCACTGAAAGTCTGTGTGATAGGCAAATGGAAAGAACTGCAAAAATCACTCAGGCTGAAACTATGCATGAAGTCCTCGCCCTCCCCCTCACCGATTTGGAAGTAGCAAGCCACCTTCGTGTAGACGTCCTTGATGAAATCACGGGAAGGATAAGACTCTGCAATACGTTTCTTCAGGTTCGTGATGTCCATCTTATTGTAGAGCAGCGTGGCATAAGAACGTTTCTCGTCACGTCCCGCGCGCCCCGCCTCCTGGAAGTAGGCCTCCAGCGTGTCAGGCAGGTCGACATGGATGACGGTGCGCACATCGGGCTTGTCGATACCCATACCGAAGGCGTTCGTCGCCACGATCACGCGGCACTCGCCCGTACGCCAGGCCTCCTGCTTACGGTTCTTCGTCTCCTGGCTCAGTCCCGCATGGAAATGATCCGCCACCACACCATGCTGTTTCAGCCAGTCGGCTATCTCCTTGGTCTTCTCACGGCTACGCACATAGACGATGGAGGTGCCGGGAACCTTCTCCAAAATCTTCAGCATCTGCCCCAACTTATCATCCGTCTTGCGCACGACATAGGCGATGTTCTTCCTTTCGAAACTTTTTTGGAAGACAACCCCATGGCGGAACCGCAGTTTACGCTGGATATCCTCCACCACGTCAGGTGTGGCGGTGGCGGTCAGAGCCAGCACCGGCACATCAGGCAAGAGTTCGCGCGCATCAGCGATATGCAGGTAGGAAGGGCGGAAGTCATATCCCCATTGGGAGATACAGTGGGACTCGTCCACCGCGATCATGCAGATATCCATCAGCTTCATCTTCTGGCGGAAGAACTCCGTGCCCAACCTCTCCGGCGAGACGTACAGGAACTTATAGTCCCCATAGATGCAGTTATCCAACGTGACAAAAATCTCCTCGTTGGTCATGCCCGAATAGATCGCCGCCGCCTGGATGCCCCTATCCTTCAGGTTATCCACCTGGTCCTTCATCAGGGCGATCAGCGGCGTGACGACCAAGCATAGCCCCTTCATGGCAAGGGCCGGCACCTGGAAGGTGATGCTCTTACCACCACCCGTAGGCATCAAGCCTAGGACATCCCTGCCTTCGTAGACCGCACGTACAATGTCCAGCTGGAGCGGGCGGAAGTCTGAATACCCCCAATATTTGCGAAGAATGGATCTGAAAATATTATCGTCTGCCATGGGACTGTTTTTTATAAAAAATCAATGGTCATCGTGCGCCAACGATTCAACTCGCAAACGGTAGAAATGTAGTTACACACGCAAAATCCGTCCTTGGAACAATCGTTCCGCACGACCAGCATTATATTAGTTTTCGTTTGTTGCCGTAAAGTTACGGAAAAACGCAATATTCTTTTTCATTACCTAAAATAAAAACAGAGAAAAAATTGCATTTTTACACGCATAATGGTAAATTACGCCATCATTGGCACGGAGGAATACGTCCTCCGCGAAAGAACAAAAAAACGAAGAGATGGACAGTAAAAAAGATCCGATGGGTAGGGCCATAGCGGACTACCACCAAGGCAAGAGAACGGGTAAGCTCAGGGTATTCTCCCCGATGTTCGATGAGGACGAGATACCCGTGGAGACACTATTCCGCAAGTATGAGGAGATGCCGGAGATTGAGCGGGAGGCGCTCGACATGACCCAAGGCCGGACGCTCGATGTGGGGGCCGGATCGGGCTGCCATACGCTTGTCCTCCAACAGCGGGGCGTGGAGGTGACCGCCATCGACATCTCACCGCTCTCCGTCGAGACGATGAAGTCCCGTGGCGTCAAGGATGTAAAGGAGCAGGACTTCTACACCCTAAAAGGGAAATACGACACCATCCTCATGCTGATGAACGGTATCGGCATCGTCGGGACATTGGAACGTCTACCGGACTTCTTCCGCCACCTCGACAACATCCTGGCGCCCGGCGGGCAACTGCTCTGCGACTCGTCGGACATCAGCTACGTGTTCGAAGACGAAGAGGGTTTCATCGAATATCCTGAAGACTCCGCCTATTACGGGGAGCTATCGTTCCGTATGCAATACAAAGAGACCGTCGGGGAACCCTTCGAGTGGCTCTACATCGACGCCGACACACTGCGGCAAAAAGCAGAGGAGAACGGCTACAGCGTCGAAGTGGTGGCTGAGGGGGAGCACTACGATTATTTGGCAAGAATAACCAAGGCTCTATAATGTAATCAAGAAAAGATGAGGAGGACAAGTTACACGTTAAACTAAAAAGGAATAACTTTGCACATAGACAAAAAAGCGAACCTATGAAAACAAAAATACTCATCATACTATCATTTCTCCTGGTCTTCCAAATAGCGGAGGCGAGACGGAACAGGGAGGTTTCGCAGGAGCCGGACTCCATCCGCATCGACACCACCGCCGCCAAGGATCTAGGGATCAACTTCGACACGGAAACAGATTCGCTCATCGTGGAGGAACGTCCGGAGGAGACCTACGTGCCTGTCGTTTACACGCCTAAGACCTCCGTCCTGCATATCCCCATAGAGATCAATATGGCCCTGATGGAGAAGATCATCAACGACAACTTCCAAGGCCTCATCTACGAAGACAACAATATCGAAGACGATAGCCTGATGATCAAGGCGTGGAAGGAGCAGGACTTCATGATCGCCTACGACGGGAACGAGCTCACCTACCGTGTGCCCATCAAGCTGTGGATCAAGAAACGGTTCGACCTAGGCATCACGACGACCGACCGTGAGATTGAGGGTTCCATCAGCATGACGTTCAAGACAAAGATCGCCTTCTCGAAGGATTGGAGCATCATATCATCCACGAAAATCGTTGAGTACAAATGGATTAAGACACCGACTATCAAAGTCATCGGGTTGAACATCCCCATCACCACCATCGCGGAGAAGCTCCTCAGGGACAACCAAGCTGTCATCGGAAAGGCCATCGACAAATCCATCCGCGAGTATATTCCGCTGAAGAGCTACGTGGAAAACATCTGGAGTTCGGTGCAGGAACCGATTGACATCAGCACCGCAGACTACAAGGCGTGGATTAAGACCACCCCAAAACAACTCTACAGCACCCCTATCGAAGGACAATACGGCATCCTGCGCACCACCATAGGCGTACAATGCCTCATGGAGGTCTACATGGGCAAAACGCCTAGAAGGATATCCAAAGTGGCGACGATTCCTCCCTACAAACAATACAAGAGCACGGACGAGAGCTTCAACATCAACATCTTGGGCGACATACCATTCGAACTGGTGGATTCCGTGGCGAAGTCCATCATGATCGGAGAGAAATTCGGTGAAGGAAGGCATGAGATCGTGGTGGACAGCATAGAAGTCTACGGACAAACCACAGAGCTGGTCATCGGACTACAGGTGTCAGGCTTCATCAACGGCAAGATCTATCTTACCGCCACACCATACTTCGACAACGCGACAAGCTCCATCAAAGTGCGGGATGTGGATTACCGGATCACGACCAAAAACGTATTGGCCAAAATCGTCAACCTCTTCTACAAGAAAGGGCTCAAGAAGAAAATCGAGGAGAACCTGATTTTCTCCCTGAAGGAGGAGCTATCGCTCGTCAAGGAGATGAGCCGCTCGGAACTCTTCAACATGGAGGTGTTCAAGAACGTACACGTGAACGGTTTTCTGGAGAAACTCAACGTGAACAAAATATTCCTCACAGAGGAAGGCATCAAGGTGGACCTTGACTTAAAGGGGAAACTGAACGTGAAGATGCAGTAGAAGTTAAGAGTTAAGAAGGAAGAGTTAAAAGTTAAAAGTTTAAGGAGAATCCATAGGTTCCGTTGGTTCCTCTATATAGAATGGATGAGAACGGACCATCCACAAAAAAATCGGTCAGGAGCACATCCCGACCGATTTTTTTACTATTCTATTTCTATTACAGGTTCTTCGTCTTCAGGAAATCGAGCAGTTGATTCCACTCTTCCTCAGACGCGAAACCATTCTTATCGACAATAAGCATCTGATACGAATCGTAGTACAGGCAAAGGTATTGCTGTTTCTTCACTTTCAGTTTCTGAAACAAACCATACCGACCGTTCCACTCTTGACTCGAATAATCATCCTGAGACGAGAAAATCACCTCCTCATCCTTGAAAACATAGTGGCAGATCATTTTTTCTCCCATCTGTTTCCTCAACCTGCTTTTTGCACTCCCAGGCGATAACTTAATGAGTCTTCTGCCAAATACAACAATAGCCAGCAGATAGATGCCCGACAACATCCAATCCGGAGATGGAACATCCCAAACAGAGAGGATGAAAGACACCGTAAACAATAATACCACAATAATGGTAATAATAAAACTCCTCTGCGCCCTCGTGTTAACCGAATAGATTATCTCCGGGGTAAGCGTTGTCTCATTATGTAGTTCCATCATTCAACCGTTTTTATATCCTTGATCATCAACTGGATGGAGGTCGTTCCATTGAAGGTGTTCTCCTCTATCGTATAGCAGATGTCGACAGGGTTTAACTCTTTGATGTATTTATTGAAATCGACCTCACCCGGGCATTTCGGCTGACCGAACCCGAAGGCGATACCATTCATGATGCACTCCGACTGGGAGTCGATCAACTCCAGCTTCATGTGTTCCTGTTCCTTGCCCACCGCGCGGCTCGTACCGTAATCGAAGACCCTGCGGGTGACGAATACCGGCTTGGAGTTCTCCGGACCAAACGGATTGAACTGTTTCAGCAAGCGGAAGAATTTCGGGGTGATCTCCTTGAAATCGATGAATGCGTCGATATCGATCTGAGGCTGTTTCTGCTCCTCCAAGATATTCTCCGTGACATACTGTTCGAAGCGACGCTTGAACTCCGGCACATTCTCCTCACGCATGGAGAGACCCACCGCATACATGTGACCGCCGAAGTTCTCCAGCAGGTCACGGCACGACTCGATCGCCTTGTAGATATCGAAGCCCTGCACGGAGCGTCCCGAGCCCGTCGCGAATCCGTTCGAGTGCGTCAGCACGATGGTAGGTTTGTAATACATCTCGGTCAAGCGGGAAGCCACGATAGCGATGACACCCTTGTTCCAGTCCGTGTTGTAAACGACGATGGAATTGCGGGCCTCCCAACCCTCCTCGCTCTCCAACTTAGCCTTCGCCTCGTCGGTGATGCTCTTGTCCAAGTCCTTACGCTTGTTGTTGTATTGGTCGATGCAGTCACTCTTTGCCTTCGCGAAACTCAAATCTCTGGAAATCAGTAATTCGACAGACTCACGGGCGGTCTGCATACGTCCAGAAGCGTTCAGGCGAGGACCGATTTTGAAGACAATATCACTGATGGTGATCTCCTTATCCGCCAAGCCACAGACATCGATGATGCTCTTCATTCCCAAGCTAGGGTTGGAGTTCAACTGTTTCAGTCCATAGTAGGCGAGGATACGGTTCTCCCCGTTGATCGGCACAATGTCGGATGCGATGCTCACCGCAAGGAAATCCAGCATCGGTTCCAGCTTATCGAACGGAATGCCATTGTTGGAAGCAAAAGCCTGCATGAACTTAAAGCCCACGCCGCAGCCCGACAGATTCACATCCGGATAGGTGTTATCCGCGCGTTTGGAATCGAGGACCGCCACCGCGTTCGGCAGGCATTCGTCAGGTGTGTGATGGTCGCATATGATGAAGTCGACCCCCAACTGATTGGCGAAGTCCACCTGTTCTACCTCCTTGATACCGCAGTCAAGCGCGATAATCAGTTTAATCTTATTCTCCACGGCATAGTTTATGCCCTTGGAAGAGACACCATACCCCTCCGTGTAGCGGTCGGGGATGTAAAAATCCACGTTCGAATAGAACTGTTTCAAAAACTTGTACACGAGCGCCACCGCCGTGATACCATCCACATCATAGTCGCCATAGACCAAGATTTTCTCCTTATTGCCTATAGCCCTATTCAGACGATCCACAGCCTTCTCCATGTCGTTCATGAGGAAAGGATCGTGCAAATCGGCCAGTTGCGGACGGAAAAAACTCTTCGCCTGGGCGAAAGTTGTAATACCCCTTTGAACTAGCAATTGGCAAAGGACAGGACTGATGCCCAGCGCTTCGGAAAGCTGCACCTTTTGTTTTTCTTGTTCGTCTGTCAGAGGTATAAAATTCCATCTGTTAATCATTATATATGTTATTTTTCTATTTTTCTATCAAAAGGCATTTTCTCCCACGAATTTTTCCTCAATTCGTCAAACGGAAAAAACAACTTGTAAAGTTAATAAATTCATATCAAAAACACATAACGAAAAAATTTTTTTGTCGTTTTAGCATAATATCAGGTATTGGAAACACGTTTTTTATTAAATTAGCCGTTCGTTTTTGTGGGAAGAAAATACAAACATGATAGAAGAATATTTCATAAGAATATTACGGTGGAGGGAAGCGAACATCAGCGAGAAACACTTCACATTGTTTCTTAGTTTTCTGACAGGATTGTTCTGCGCCATCGCCGCACACATACTAAAAAGCATCGTCGCATTTCTGCATGAGTTAGTGAAGAGCAACTTCACGGACGGCAGTTTGAACTACCTCTACTTGGCGACACCAATCATCGGCGTATGCCTCGCCAGCGCCTACGTCCGTTACATCGTGAAGGATGACATCAGCCATGGAGTCACGAAGATCATGTTCGCCATCTCGCAAAAGAAGGCGCGCATCAAGCGACACAACATGTGGTCGTCCACCATCGCCAGTTCGCTCACCATCGGATTCGGAGGGTCGGTAGGAGCCGAGGCCCCGATCGTGCTGACGGGTTCCGCCATCGGCTCGAACCTCGGACAGCTCTTCCGTATGGAGCAGAAGACGCTGATGTTGCTCGTCGGTTGCGGTGCGGCAGGTGCTGTGGCTGGTATCTTTAAGGCCCCGATCGCGGGTGTCTGCTTCACCCTGGAGGTGTTGATGCTCGACTTGACGATGGCATCCATCGTGCCACTGCTCATCTCCGCGGCGACCGCCTCCATCTTCACCTACTTCCTCACCAGCTCGGAGGCGATGTTCACCTTCGAACCCGTCCCTTTCTCCCTCCACAACGTGCCTTACTACGTGGCGCTCGGAATCCTCTGCGGATTCGTTTCGCTCTACTTCACGAGGGGAATGACCAAATTGGAGTCCTTCTTCGCCAGCCTCGATACACCCATAAAAAAGCTGTTCGCCGGAGGTATCATGCTGAGCGTCCTGATCTTCTTCATCCCACCGCTCTACGGAGAGGGTTATGACACCATCGGCTACCTGCTCGACGGCAACGTGCAAGCCATCACGGAGAATAGCGTCTTCTACGATTTCAGGGATAATTTCTGGATGGTGCTGCTCTTCCTCTTCCTCATCATCTTCTTTAAGATATTCGCCTCGGCGGCAACGAACGGAAGCGGCGGAACGGGCGGAATCTTCGCCCCTAGCCTATTCATGGGTTGTATCACGGGCTATGCGATGGCCTTCATCACTAACTACACAAGTCTGGGGGCCTTGCCTGAGAAGAACTTCGCACTGGCTGGCATGTCGGGCGTCATGGCGGGTGTCATGCACGCACCGCTGACGGGTGCTTTCCTCATCGCCGAACTGACGGGAGGATACGACCTCTTCATCTGCCTGATGATCACGGCCACCGTCGCCTACGTCACCATACTGGCCTTCGAGCCTCATAGCTTGTACGCCATGCGTCTCGCCAAGAAGGGCGAGCTATTGACCCACAACACGGACAAGAACATCCTCACCTTGCTGAAGACGGAGAACGTCATCGAAACGGATTTCCAAACGCTCCACCCGGAAATGTACCTGGGCGACGTCATCAAGATCGTGGCGAACTCCAACCGTAACATCTTCCCGGTACTCGACTCCAAACACAGGATGGTGGGGCTCATCAGCCTGAACGAAATACGTAACATCATGTTTCGCCCGGAACTATACAACCGCTTCAAGGTATCCAAACTGATGGTCTCCCCGCCGGACTTCGTCTCCGCCGACGAACCAATGGAGAAGGTGATGTACAAGTTTGAGAAGACCAAGGCGTGGAATCTGCCCGTGCTGGATGCGGAAGGCAGGTACCTGGGCTATGTCTCCAAATCGAAGATATTCTCCGCCTATAGGGAGTTGCTGGTGACGTTGTCGGACGAGTAAAAATAGTTAAGAGTTAAGAAGTAAGAGTTTTAGGGTGTTCTGGTTGGATGTGCGTGAAGATATCCTCCAAACCAGAAAAATAGTAAATCGTAAATAGCCAAATCGTAAATACGAAAGGGTCAGCCACCCGCACCCATATCGAACCGCATATCACAAACAGTAAATAGTAAATAGCTAAATAGTAAATAAGAAAAATTTCAGACCCCTAACTCCGTCCCGAACCGCAAACCGCAAATAGTAAATCGTAAATAGCTAAATAGCTAAATAGTAAATCCCCTTTACTTTTTCTTATCAATCCTAAAGGACAAAAGGATCTCGTGCGTATTGCTCGGCAGGGTGCAGTTGCTTCCCATGCCGCACTCATAGACATAGCCGAAGCGGACGATACGGTACTCCAAGCCCAGCACCACCGAGAGGTAGGAAGGGTTGCAACCGTTCACCAGGTCAGGGCGCCACGATAGTCCGCCCCATAGTAAACGACGGTAGAAGAGCAAGGTGCCCAAATCCGCCACGTGCACTTTATTACGGTTCATATAGCCTAAATCCACCCACAGGTCCCAATCATCCCCCAAGACGAAGGAGCGCACCGCATAGCCATAGAAATGGCGGTCGGACGAAAAGGAAAGCGACTGGTTGTTCTGAACATGGGTGGAAGAGATTCCGAACGTCCAATCCTTCGAAGTGACCTCAAAACCCACATTGAAGTCAGGGGAAGCCTCCGTGACACGCTCTTTCGACAGGTCCAGCAACGCACGCTCGTACTCCTTGCCCAACGTGTTGGCGGAAGGGTCATAGGAGCCCCAGAAAGCGCCTGCGGAGATACCCATGGAGAGGATCCAGTGCGGATTCAGGTCTATCTGATAAGAGTATTCCGCCTTCACCTCCGTCATGCTATGCCCCACACCCATCACGTCACGGTAGACCGTCAAGCCTACGCCCGACTGGATGCGCTTGAAGTAGTTCGTGGCGTTCAGGAGTAAGGTATGCGGAGAGTTGTCCACACCCAACCATTGCAGACGCCCCATCAGGAAGATGTCCACATCGCCCGTGTTGCCCACGCCCGCAGGGTTGATGTTGCCACGGGAAAAGAGCTGCTGGGTAAGCAACAAGTCTTGCTGGGCGAAGGCAACCTGTCCCAAGCCCAAACATAGCAGCAATATGTAGAAAAGCCTCTTCATCATTCCTTCACTCTAACCACTACCCTACGGTTCATCAAATGTTCATATTCGTTCTTCGCATGCGGGTAGACCAGTTCCAGCTCGCTGCGGCCGATCATCGTCAGCCGTTTCGGGTCGACTCCACGGCGCACCAAGACCTCATAGACCCTTTTGGCGCGGCGCTCGGAGAGTCCTTGGTTATAGGCCACCGTACCACGCTCGTCCGTATGTCCGATCACCTCGAAATCCTTCCCCTTATGGTAGTCGATGAAGGCCATGATGGTATCGAACTCCGCGGAATAGTCCGTGATGAAATTATTTTGGTCAAAGATAAAATAGACGATGCAGGTGTTGATGTCCGGGCGGGAGACGCGTGGCGGTGTCGGCAACGTATCCGCAGGCTCCTTCGGAGTCTCCGTCAGCACGTTCGGCAGCGTGTCCACGACGACGGAATCCTGCACGAGCGTATCCGCAGGCACAGTGTCCACCGGCAACACAGGAACCGTATCCTTCTCCATCGTATCCCTCTTCTCCTCCTCCACGACCGGGTAACGCCAGCTGCGGTAGAAAAGAGAGGAGCCACGTTCCGTGATGCGTTCCTTCTTCTTGCCACTCAATGACAAAACGACGAACAAAAGCAATACGATGGGAAACGCTCTTCTCATTTCTCTTCCCCCCACGAATGAATCTTAAACACACGATCGAACATCAAAGCGAAGGTCACCGCATAATCCACACTACGCTCATCCAAATCGTAATAGGCTTGGAACCTGGTTCGTAGCACACCATTCAACCCATAAACAGCTTCCGCCGTGAGCATATGACGGTAACGACGCTCAAAGGCATCGTCGAAGTAGCTCCTCGATTGGAAGAGGTAACTACCCCTGCCGGAGACAAACCCGTCACCGTACCAGTATCCTATATTGCCGTACACAACATGTTCATGTTGAATCTTAATCACTTCGTACCCATTCTCCACGCTGCTTGTACTTTTCGTCCAAACTCTATCAAAAAATAGTTGAGGGTAAATACCCCACCCCTTCTTGAAATGGGTATGAATGTGCTGCTCATTGGAACGGTTGGAGAACCCGAAGAAAGGCAGTTTCGCGCCCATACCACCATGGTTAAACCTCTTATTATATTCCAGACCAGCCGCCACGTTGGCAAGCGTCTCGATGCACGTGTCCTGCACCGCATCAATTTGTCCGCCCCTATGGTTCATCATCAGATGAATAGGGATTCTAAAAGTACGGTTATGTTCTCTATTATCGAATTTCAATTCATTCACCCATCCGAAAGTGAATTTCTCCTGCCAAGGGGAGTCTATGACGATGAAATCCTCCCAGTTGCACCACATCTCGGACCGCCAATGTTTGGTACGGGCAAATAGCTGCAGTCCATCTTCCTTGTTGGCGTAGAAGAGTCTGTCATAGTCATACATCGGTTGATAAAGTCCATGACCGATGAATCTATCGAATCTATCGAATAAAGTACCACCCACAATCATTATGATCTTGTTGGGTTTGTATTCAATCCGCACGATAGGGGAAACCTCCCGCAGTTTCTTATGATCGCCCGCGATTCCCAACAGATGGAGACCGACAGATAGGCTTAGCCGTTCATCATGAATGTACGTCAAGGTTGGCTTCATGAAGAAGCCCAATGCGCTGTACCCTTTCGTGTAAGGGAGGAAATACTCCGCATCACGGACGAAGGTCGTCACATTCGGGTAAAACAAAAGCGTCTGCCTTTCAGCTCCTTTCCCTCCAATCAGATATGGCCGATGAGGATAATAATACACTCCCATCGAAGGAGGACAAGTAAGTGACTTAGAAGGTTCCGCCTCCACAGCCACAGAATCGGGGGAGTAGAGTGAACGGACGCCAGCCTCCACACCCAAGGCATGAAGCATCAAGGCCAATATTAGCAACGCGAATTTTCTCATACACTCTCTCCTAAAAAGCAAAAAAGGCGTCAGGACTGATAAACGTCCCAACGCCTATGAATGAATTCATTAATATGATCTTGCGAAGAGCACCCTGCACTTGGACGGTTTGCCCGTCACCATGCACTTGCCAGGCTCCTTGTCGTCGCCCAGGTAGGTGTCGAACGGAACGCAACGGATGGTCGCCTTGGTCTCCTCCTTGATCTGCGCCTCCGTCTCAGGAGTGCCGTCCCAGTGGGCCAAGATGAAACCGCCCTTCTCGATCTCCACCTTGAACTCGTCGTAGCTATCCACCTTTTTGATCATGGAGTTACGGTAGTCCAAAGCCTTCTTGAAGATATTCTTTTGGATCTCCTCCAACAGGTTCTTAACGTATGCGTCGATGCCCTCCAGACTGACGGTCTCCTTCGTGAGGGTATCACGGCGAGCCACCTCGACCGTACCGTTCTCAAGGTCTCTCGCGCCCATAGCCAAACGTACAGGCACACCCTTCAGCTCGTACTCGGCGAACTTCCAGCCCGGCTTCTTAGCGTCCGAATCATCATACTTAACCGTGATGCCCAAAGCCTTCAGCTTAGCGGTGATTTCGTTCACCTTAGCGGAGATCTCAGCCAACTGCTCCTCCGTCTTGAAGATAGGCACGATCACCACTTGGATCGGCGCCAGGTTAGGCGGCAAAACCAAACCGTTGTCGTCGGAGTGCGTCATGATGAGCGCACCCATCAAACGGGTGGAAACGCCCCAAGAGGTAGCCCACACATAGTCGAGCTTGCCCTCGCGGGTCTGGTACTGCACGTCGAACGCCTTCGCGAAGTTCTGACCCAGGAAGTGGGAAGTACCCGACTGCAATGCCTTGCCATCCTGCATCAAAGCCTCGATGGTATAGGTGTCCACCGCACCGGCGAAACGCTCTGTCTCGGACTTCACACCCTTGATGACCGGCACGGCCATGAAGTTCTCCACGAAATCCCCATAGACATTCAGCATCTTCTGAGCCTCTGCCTCAGCCTCCTCGTAGGTCTCGTGAGCCGTATGGCCCTCTTGCCACAGGAACTCGGCGGTACGGAGGAAGAGACGCGTACGCATCTCCCAACGAACCACATTCGCCCACTGGTTGCAGAGGATCGGAAGGTCACGGTAGGAGTGGATCCAGTTCTTGTATGTGTTCCAGATTATGGTCTCGGACGTAGGACGGACAATCAACTCCTCCTCCAACTTGGCCTCAGGGTCCACCACCACACCGCTCCCGTCGGGATTGGTCTTCAGTCTATAGTGGGTGACAACCGCGCACTCTTTCGCGAAGCCTTCCACATGGTCAGCCTCCTTGCTCAAAAAAGATTTAGGAATGAAAAGAGGGAAATAAGCGTTCACATGACCCGTCTCCTTGAACATACGGTCCAACTCATGCTGCATCTTCTCCCAAATAGCATACCCGTACGGTTTAATCACCATACAACCTCTCACTGCGGAGCTCTCCGCCAAATCAGCCTTGATCACCAAGTCGTTATACCACTGTGAGTAATCCTCACTGCGTGGAGTCAATTCTTTTGCCATCTTGTATTTTTGTAAAACTAAATTTCCAACTAGCCATGCGACGAAACGAGGGAACCATACCCCCTGACCCGCCATTGCATATCATAAACAATTAAAGTACAAAGGTACGAAATTATAATTAAGAATTATGAATTAAGAATTAAGAATTGGGGGGAGGTGGTATTTTATAAAATTAAAAATTAAGAATTAAGAGTTAAGAATTCCATCATGCGAATCGCTTCCCTGGTCAGGCCTCCCCAACGGGCTGAAAGCCCAACACATTATATAGCCCGGGGCAACGCCCTGGGGATAGAGTAATCACACGGGGTGGCGGCATTTTATAAAATTAAAAGTTAAAATTTAGAATTAAGAGTTAAGAATTCCATCATGCGAATCGCTTCCCTGGTCGGGCCTCCCCAACGGGCTGAAAGCCCAACACATTATATAGCCCGGGGCAACGCCCTGGGGATAGGTAATCACACGGGAACATGATGCGTCCATAGCAACGATGCCCTATCCATGGCCAAACGCATGGACAGGGCATCGGTATAATATTTTACGGTCAGAAAACAATCTTCTTCGCACAGAGGCTTCCATCGCCCTGCAGCAAGTAAACCACATGCATTCCACGCAAACCTTCCGGTATTTGCACGTCGCAGGAGAGGACCGCACTTTCGAACACTTTTCTTCCCTCCAAGTCGTAGATTTCCAATCGTTTAGGAAGATTCGGGGAGAGGATGGTGAGGGTATGGTTGCTGTAACTCAGTTCGAATGCTTCGCTCTCCGTCATGCGCACACCCGTGTATGCGTTCAAAGGCACATAACCGCTTTCGTCGACGATAGCCTGGCCCGCCTCGCTTGTGAGGAACTCAAACAGTCTGTAGGCGACGGAAGACTTGTCGATGTCGGAGCGCACCGCCGTATAGACCTTGGACGTGTAGGGATAGGTACCGTTCATGACATTCTCCTTGGTCATCTCCACACCGTCCACGCCGACCGCCCTGACCTTCTTGCTATCCACCATGACCTTATAGTAGTAGAAAGGGGAGAAGGCAATGCCCGCCGTGTCATCCTCCAGCTGATAATACGGAGACATCATCGTCCTACCGATCTGCATTTCAGGGAAATCCGCGATCGTCAGTCCATCCATCACCATCGTCTCGAACTTCTCCTGGCTACCCGAGTTCCTGTTCCGCACATACGGTTTCATCACGCAATCCAGGCCGCCCACCTCCGACCAATTCGCGACCTTCCCCATATAGATGTCATGGATCTGATCGATGGAGAGGTTGCTGACAGGGTTTTTCGCGTTCACCATAAAGGTGAGGGCGTCCCGCGCGATCGGCTGTTCCAGCAAGGTCACCCCCTGCTCCTCCGCATAGACTTTCTCGTCGCGGGAGATGCTTCTGGCGGTAATGATAATATCCACCTTGTCATCGATGAGATTGACGAACGCCCCGTGCGTGTTGTTGTTCAGCAAGCGATTGAGCAGCAAGTCACGCCTCGTCTCCTCGTCACATGTATAGTTAGGCTCAACATACCTTGGCGCATCCTCCTGACGCTGGATAAACGGGCTGTATTGCCACTCATAGTCATACCCCAACAACTTGCACATCAAAATGAGCCGTAGCGGACTGGTCGATTCAGAGCCATCCAGCACAGGGAAGTTGCTTGTCGTGATGTTCAGCTCGGGATTCAGCCCGAGAGCCTCCTGCCCCCTGCAAGTAAAGATAGCGAGGAAGGAGAACAGTACAATTAATCCTCTTTTCATGGTTTTAATAATCAATTAAATCAACACACGTAACGAATAATCAAATGACAAAGATATAAAATTAAAGCATTTATGCAAATTCTATTTTTCGGGCATGGCTATGGAAGGGTTGTTGTTTCATACAGTTTCCACCCTACGCAGCAATTCCTCCGCCCGTAGCTCCATCTTGCAGAAGGCGAACCACTTCTTCCCCAAGTCCTTGATGGAGGCTCCGATGTGGTAGACCTCATCATCGATCACAAGGAAACGGTCGTGCGAGTGGGCAAACTCCCGGACGGTGACGGGGCGGTACTGCGCATTGTGCCGTTGCACGTCGAGGCGGAACGTGGCATTCAAGCTCTTGGTGAAGATGGTGGCTTCCACAGGCTCCCGGCGCTTGTCGAGCATTTGCAGGACGGTATCATCCACATAATTGTCTATCAACACGATACGACGCTTTGCACTGCGTATCAAGTCATTGACGAACTTGTAGGCGTCGAATATCTGTCCGTCGTAGAAGATGCCCTCCACGGGCGGCAGGGAGGTGCGGACGAAGAAGTCTATTTTGTTCTCCGTCTCGGATACCCGCTGCTCCAACTGTTCAAATCGTTGGTTAATGGAATACCCCCTCAGCAAATGGTCCTTCAGCACTTTATTCGCCCATATTCTGAATTGGGTACCTCTGCTACTTTTCACACGGTAACCCACAGATATGATAACGTCAAGGTTATACAACTTTGTCTTGTATTTTTTTCCATCGGTGGCAGTATGTAAGGAATCCTTACATACTGATTCACGCAACAATTCTTGTTCCTTAAAAACATTGTTTATATGCAAAGTCACGTTATTACGTGTTGTTTGAAACAATTCAGCCATCTGTTGCTGCGTAAGCCAAACGGTTTCGTTTTCTAATCGTACTTCTATTTTCACCGCCTCATCGGGCTGGTATAATACTATCTCATTCTTTTGTGCCATAATTGCAAACAATTTATATGAACGTTTTGCCATTGCTAGCAGTTGTCGCAAAATTTGCGACAACTGAAATTTCCGCCAATTCTTCAGAAAGCGCATTGGCGATATGCTTACCGATGGTTTTCACATCACGTCCGAACAGGGTTGCCATTTGGTTACGATTCAGCCAGACCGTTTCCCCATCCATACGTACTTCTATCCTTACCGCCTCATCGGGCTGGTACAATACTATTTCATTCTTCTGTGCCATAATTGCAAACAAATTTTATAATTGATTTTCAAACTCCAGCAATCCTTGAATACTCCACAAGACGTCTCACCCGTCCACCACCATCTGATTGAACTGTCGCAAATTTTGCGACAGTTGAAAAGGCCTAGCGGTCTTCTTGTTGAACTGTCAAGTATTCCTTGACAGTTGAATACTAATTCTTTCTTTTGTGCCATGATTGCAAACAATTTGACAGGTTTTATTTATGCAAATATACACATTTTCCCTTAAAAGCAAACAGTCAGATGTATGATGAGTTTATAAATCAGAGGATAAGGAGTATAAAAAACAATCAAGCACATTAGGCGAGCTATCAAATGATGAGATCAGAGATATCGTCATGATATTTGAAGATACCCACAAATGGACTATATTTGCGGGGAACAAAGTAAATCACGCAACATCGCACACAACGCTACAAATTTTATGACTATTATAGTTTTAATAACCATTACGGTTATAGTTCTCCTACTGACATATTGGAGATGGCACATCAAAAAGATAGAAGATTGGGCACAGTCCCTTATGGAACCTATAAGACTCTACTTCGAGGATATATCAACTCTCCAGAATCACTATATCTCAAAGACAGAGGGAAACATATTCATCTCGAAATGGAAAGAATTATACTCTAACGCACTGACGCACAATGTTTCTCAAAAGAATAAAACACACAAAGAAATTAATCGATTTAAAAACTCATATAAGAACTTACCTGATTATATCAACTCTCTCAACCAAAACTATATTGATTCCGAATCGGCAAAGTTCGATGCATTTTTCTCAAACATTGATGGGAAATCTTTAGACAAATGTATGTCTAAGATTGTTGTCTCCATGGCTTCGTAGATATCTCCTAACTTCTCAATGACTTGCCCTCTGAATCGGAGTGGCATATTGTCGACGAACACAAGAGCGGGATGGTTCCGGCTTCCCCTCGATGCCTGTTCCAGGTCTCTGCGAATCACCATCTTCTTGCAGTTCGCAAGAGTGATGATGCCCTCTTCGACCATCCAGGCTACGCTTACAGCTGGGCGCCCCATTATCTCGTGTATCGCACCCATACTTAATCATCGTATTGCTTCATGAACTCGTCAACCATCTTTTTAGCCTCCTTACGGATTGCTTGGTGTAGTGGAGTATTACCCTTGTATTCAAGGGCTTTCTTCACTACACCATGATAGCAGCCAAATTTTCGCTGAAGCTTGACCGTCATACCCCAATTGAGGACGATCGGCTCTTGGTCTTGTTTATTTTCAGAATTGTTCATAATTTTGCACGTTGTTTAATAACTCGTTATAATTGATAACAACGCAAAGTAATAGAGTATTTCTCTATTTTCCAAATAAAAAACTCTATTTTTTAGAGAATTTTTATTAATACACTGATTATGAATACAAAAGAGCGGTTAAAAAAGTTCTGTTCGCAAGAAAATATAACAGTTAAAGCGTTCGAGGCCTCCATTAATGTCTCTAATGGCTACGTGAATAGTATTAGCAAGGGAATAGGAAGAGAAAAACTGGCTCTAATAGTAGAGAAATACCCTAATTTATCCATCGAATGGCTGCTAACCGGTAATGGGTCTATGATGAGACAGAAAAATGAAGGAGATATCATCAAGAACAAGACAGTCAAAGTGAACGAAAGTCCATGCAGGATGTGTGAAGAGAAGGATAAGAGGATCGAGGAACTCAAAGAGCAGATAGAAGTATTAAAAGACCAGGTGAGGATCCTGAAGAAAATATCTAACCAATAATACTCGAAACTGGTATAAATCGGGGTAAAAAATAGGGTAAAAATCAGGAAAGGGGAGGCAAAAACCGCCATTTTTGCCCGTAACTACTTAATATATAAAGGTATACTAATTTTCAAACTCCCCTTTTTTGTGCAATTTTTGGCGGTTTCACGCAGAAACACGCACGATTTGGCGGGGTTTCAGCATAAAAAAATACAAAGGTTTGTCCCCCCAATTGTCCCCCCAATCGTCTCTCCAATGCCTTTTTTGTCCCCCCAATACGTACTTTTCAATTCCCGTTTGTTGTTTATGCAACATTTTAGGGGTAAAAAGTACGGAATTTTCAAAAAAATGTATTTATTTTTCTGATTTTCAGGTGATTTTATTTGAAATTATTTATATGTTTTCAAATAATTTTGTACATTTGTAATGTAATCAAAGAGAGGGGTTACAAAGGAGATTTCTAATGCCTGAAAGGTTAGAAAAACAAGCCAAAAGACCAATTATTATGGAACTAAAAGAGGTAAAAATTAGTTTTAAAATTGGGAAGGTAACAATAACTATTCAGTTAAAGAAATGACCTTCTGGGCGGTGCTGGAACACCGCCCACTTTTGGACTTGTTCGGATGCAAAGATAGTCATAAATCATGGAAAATCAAGAAGAAAAGAGAAAAAGAGGAGGAAAGAGAGAGGGAGCAGGGCGTAAGAAAACGACCTGCAAGACGTATGGGTTCAATGCCCCCGGTGAGGTGGTCGCAATCCTCGAATCAGTCCCCAACAAAACAGAGTACATTGTCCGGGCTATTATTGAACGATTTGAGCGAGAAAAGGGGCGAAATTAGCCCCTTTTCTCGCTCAATTTACCCCCAGTCCTATATTCCGGGAAAACTGCCTTGTTTTTGTCACCTTTTTGTCACCTTAACACATTGTTTGTACTTTTCATTTCTTGCACCGCTTTTTGTAACGTGTTGTATATCAATGTTTATACAAAACCTTCCGTGTACTTTTCATTTCTGTGTTTATACAAACAACAACGCACAGCCGTTATTACTGACGAGAACAGAGTTCTTGTTTTAGCAGGGGCAGGCAGTGGGAAAACCCTAACTATCGCTGCAAAAGTAAAGTATCTATGTGAAGCCAAGGGTGTGGATCCCCAAGACATCCTACTAATTTCGTTCACAAAGAAGTCTGCCCAAGAAATGACAGAGCGCATCCACGACAAGTTAGGCATTCCTATCGAAGCCATGACGTTTCACAAGTTAGGACTAGACATAATCAAACAAAATGATGGATGCAGACCCGAAATCGCAGACGAAAATATACTCTTTCAGTTTGTTCACGATTTCTTTGAAAACAAACTATTGCAACACCCCGACCTTGTACAAAATCTCATAGAATATTTCGCATACTTCATAGATATTCCACAAGACATGGAAAAGTATAAATCTCTCGGCGAATGTTATGAAGATGAAAAAAAGTCAGATTTAGAGACCTTGAAATCCAAATATGAAAGGGAGCAATATATCCGGGAAGCAGGAGAAGAGAAAGCCAAACAATATACGACACTCAACAATGAAATCGTAAAAAGTTTGGAAGAGACTAAAATCGCAAATTTCCTTTTTTTGCATGGTGTAAATTATGAATACGAAAAACTATATCCATATGAAAGTGATGATCCAATGAGAAAATCCTACAGACCTGACTTCTACTTGTCGGACTACGACATATATCTGGAACATTTTGGCGTCACTAAGGAATTCAAAGTGCCCTGGCTTTCCAAAGTAGAAGAAAAGAAATACTTGGACGGAATAAAATGGAAGAGGGACTTCCATAAAGAGAACAACACAAAACTTATAGAGACATACTCTTATTACAATTCGGAAGGAATTCTTCTGAAAAAGTTGTATGAAATTCTACAAGAGAACAATGTCTCACTTAAGCAACCAAATTTTACCGACATTTTCAACACCGTATACGACACTAAAAGCAACAAATATTTCTCCGAATTCATAAAACTCTGTTGCACATTCATAACTCTTTTCAAATCAAACAATTACAAAACAGAACAAATCAAGGGCATAAAGAGGGCATACCTCAAGAGAGAGAACAATCTATTTCTTCAGAAACGAACTAGTATCTTTTTAGACATTATACAAACAATTCTGTCTGAATATCAAAAACATCTATTAGAGAATCACACAATAGACTTTTCCGACATGATAAACAATGCGGCGGGGAAAATCGCTGCCGGTCTTTATATACATCCGTACAAACATGTCATAGTAGACGAGTACCAGGACATTTCCAAATCTCGCTTCAACCTTTTGAAAGCAATAGCAGACAAGACCGAAGCGAAGTTTTTCTGTGTCGGAGATGATTGGCAGTCAATATATCGATTCGCAGGAAGTGACATTTCCCTGTTTACCGATTTCGAAAAGTACTTTGGCAACACAAAAGTTTTAAGGATAGAAAAAACATATCGGAACTCTCAACAACTTATAAATGAGGCTTCCCGTTTTATCCTTCAAAATCCTCTACAATTGAAAAAGAATTTGCATTCTGATAAGAATCTCAGTTATCCTCTTGTCTTTTGGGGGTATAACAGCTCACCTAAGAAAGCACTACAATCCATGATAAACAAAATCATATCTGACTATGGCACAAACGCTTCAATTCTACTATTAGGACGGACAAATTATGACATTGAAATAGCCAAAGAAACAGGACTTTTCAGATGTTCCTATGAAGACAAAAGGGAAAGATTATCATATATTCCTGTACCTGAATTAAAGCTCGATTTCCTATCGGTGCACAAATCAAAAGGGTTGGAAGCCGACAATGTGATTCTTTTGAATTTCAAAAATGACAAACTTGGATTTCCGAGCCAGATAGCCGACGATAGGGTTCTGGATTTGGTTTTAACAAACACCGAAAACTACAAGTTTGCCGAAGAACGTCGACTATTTTATGTGGCCATCACTCGTACAAAAAACAGGACTTATATACTAACCGACAATAAAAACCCATCCACATTTTTAAAGGAATTCACTGAATCACCCTCTGTTTGTTTTATATCCCTAAAAACGGCACAAAACAACAATCAAACAAAATGTCCACATTGTAAAACAGGGGATCTCTTGGAAGTGGAACACAACGGAACTTCTTTCATTGGATGTTCAAACTTTCCTAAGTGCAAGTACACATTACGAAACATTTCTGTTTTGCACAATCCCATAAAGTGTCCTTTATGCGGAGGGTTCCTAGTAAAAAGGAAGAATAAAAACGGACACTGGTTCATTGGGTGTACCAATTATCCATATTGTGCATATACAGAACCCATCTAACACACCACAAAACCTCCACTTCGAAGACTGTTTAACCAGCCCTACATTATTTCTTCGTTCGCTCTATTTCCTTCGCCTCGTTCCAATACCTGTCCATCTCCTCCAAAGGCATCTCCTTCAGGTCCTTGCCCTTGGCCAACGTCTGCGACTCCACGTAATTGAAGCGGCGGATGAACTTCTGGTTGCACTTCTCCAATGCGTTCTCCGGGTTTATCTTATACAACCGAGCGGCATTCACCATGCTGAACATCAGGTCGCCAAACTCCTCCTCCATCTTCTCTGCGTCGAGGTGCTTCACCTCCGTCATGAGCTCGTCGAACTCCTCCTTCACCTTGTCCCACACCTGCTCCTTCTCTTCCCAGTCGAAGCCCACATTGCGGGCCTTGTCCTGAATACGGTAAGACTTGATCAGTGCGGGAAGCGCATCCGGCACGCCCGAAAGGACACTCTTGTTACCATCCTTCTCCTTCCGTTTGATCTGTTCCCAAGTCTGCTCAACCTCGCCGGCCGTCTTCGCCGCACCTTCGCCGAAGACATGCGGATGGCGGAATATCAGCTTATCACACAATGAGTTGCACACATCAGCGATGTCGAAATCATTCGTTTCGGAGGCTATCTTGGAATAGAAAACGATATGCAACAGCACATCCCCCAACTCCTTGCGGATCTCCTTCATGTCCTTCTTCATGATCGCGTCGCAGAGCTCGTAGGTCTCCTCGATCGTGTTCGCGCGCAACGACTCGAACGTCTGCTTCTTGTCCCAAGGGCACTTCAGCCTCAACTCGTCCATCACATCCAACAAGCGTTGGAAAGCCTTCAATTTATCTTCTGTCGTATTCATAGAAACAATACTCAAAACGAAACTATCATACGCCTACTGCTTCCACATGGCGTTTTTCTTCTCACCGATCTTGCCAAAGGTACGCACATGGAGCGTGATGAGCGGCAAGATGATATCGTACAGCACGATAGACAATGTGAACTTCCTCTCCGTCAACGCGTTGGAGGTTTTCGTGAAGACAACCAGCTGGGTGATGAGGCGGATGAGGAACAGGAACGCCACGATGCCCATCGATATGAAATCGGTCCAAACGGCGAACATCACCAGCAACACAAGCGCCAATAAATAGAAGATATAGCGGGAGATGATTTCCGAACTGATCCTGAACTTCGTGGAAGGGAGATACTCCGCATAGGTCTCCATCTGCTTCTCACGCTGATAAAGGAAGGAATTCATCGTCAAATCCCTATGCGACCAGGTGACAGCCTCCGGCTCCACACACACCGCCGTGTTTTGATCGGTGGCGATGTCACGGATCAGCAGGTCGTCGTCGCCATACGAGAGGATCAGATGGGAGGTGAAGCCTTTCTTCGCGAAGAAGAGCTCCTTCGAGTAGGAGAGGTTTCCGCTCACGCCCCGGTACGGCTTCTTTTGCAGGGCGAACCCCATGAAACGCATCGCCTCGAACATCATGTCGTAGGCGATCATATTGTCCAGGAACCCATTATTACCCTTGTAGCCCGTATAGCCCAGCACGACGGAGGTGCCGCTGGCGTAGTGGCGCATGATGTTGGCGATCCACTGGTCGCTCGCCGGCTCACAGTCCGCATCGATCAAGAGCAGATGGTCGTAATGAGCAGCCTTGATGCCCACGGTCACGCACATTTTCTTACGGCTCATGTACTTCGCACCCATCGGCAGGAAGGTCTGGTAGAGGTTAGGATACTGCTCCGTCATCTTCTTCAGGAGGTCCGTGCTCTCGTCCGTGGAACCATCGTTGACCACGATCACTTCAAACTTCGGGTACTTCTGTTTCAGTACCGCCGGCAAGAAACGAGCCAGATTCTCCGATTCGTTCCTCGCGCAAATAATGACTGACACCGCTGGTTTATTGGTGGAGAGCCGCACATCGTTCTTGTCTATCCTATTCTTGAAACGGAAGATTCCGCTATAATACCTGAAATAGAAATAGAGTTGTAACACCAGTGCGAATAGGAAAACGCCCAACAACACCCACACATACTCCTTGTATTCAGCCACACGCAACAAATAATCTTCCATTTTCGCTAACATTTACGGGGGCAATCCCCCATTAACACATACTTATAGCAAGTCCGAAGACTTAGAATTCGGTAGAGAGGTAGCCTTTCGGCAAACGTCTCAGGTTGTAGCCCGAAGCCATGATCTCGCCGTATGCTCCAGCCGAACGGATAGCCAGGTAATCACCGCGTTTCGTTCCGTTCAACAGGACATCCTTGTCGAATACATCCGACGACTCGCAGATAGGGCCCACCACGTCATACTTCTCCTCCTCCGCATCCGAAGAGATGTTCTCGATACGGTGGTAAGCCTGGTACAACGCCGGACGGATCAGGTCGGTCATGCCCGCGTCCACGATGGCGAACTGCTTCTCCTTGCCCTTCTTCACGTAAGTCACCTTGGTGATCAGGCTACCGCACTGCGCCACGATGGAACGGCCCGGCTCGCAATGCAACTGCTGTCCCGGACGCAGCTTCAGGTATTTGGAGAAGAGGCGGAAATAGGCCTCGAAATCGGCGATAGGCATGTGGTTCGGATGCTCATAGTTGATGCCCAAACCACCACCGATGTTAATGTTCGCCAGACGAACGCCCATAGCCTCCATCGCATCCTGCAACTCGTTGATTTTCACGCATAGATGCTCGTATGAGCTAAGGTCCGTGATCTGCGAACCGATATGGAAATGCAAGCCTATCAGCTTCAAATTCTTCAATGAATCGAACATCTTCACCACGTCGGCCAAGTCATCCATGTTGAAACCGAACTTGTTCTCATTCAAGCCCGTCGTGATGTAATGGTGCGTGTGCGCGTCCACGTTAGGATTCACGCGGAGCTCCACGTTCGCCACCTTGCCCTTCTTGCCCGCCAATTCGTTGATCACCTCCAATTCAGGAATAGACTCAGCGTTAAAGCAGAAGATATCATTGTCCAACGCAAGGTTTATCTCAGGGTCCGTCTTACCCACGCCGGCGAAGACGATACGGGAGGCCGGGAAACCGGACTCGATGGCGGCCTTCACCTCATTACCGCTCACGCAATCGGCGCCCAAACCCTTCTGGGCGATGATTTTCAATACCTTAGGATTCGCATTGGCCTTTATAGCGTAATGCACAATGGCATGATTCGCCTCCGACTCCTTCTTCACCAAGTCCAACGTCCTGTTCAACACATCAACATCGTAATAATAGAAGGGAGTCTCAACGTCCCTAAATTTATCGATGGGGAAGTTCCCCTTAACTACGTTTGCCATTTAAAATAATTTATTGTTCAATTGATTCAAAGCCATCTTTTTGTCTTTTCCATCGACCAAGATCGATATGTTCTGCAGACTTCCTCCGTAAGAGATCATCTGCACAGGCAACTCCTTGAGCGCATCCAGCACCTTGTTCGAGGCGCCTTCGCCGCAACGCATATCGCCCACGACGCATACGATCGTCATGTTCTTGCTCACCGTGACGGTACCGAAGGTCTTCAGATCATTCACGATCTCCTCCAGATACTTGTCGTTATCGATGGTCACCGAGACACCAATCTCGGAGGTGGTGATCATATCTATGGCCGTCTTATGTCCCTCGAACACCTCGAAGACGCGGCGCAGGAATCCGTGCGCCAAGAGCATGCGGACAGACTTAATCTTAATCATCGTGATGCCATCCTTGGCGGCAATCGCCTTCACCTGACCATTCGGCATCTCGGAAGAGACGAGCGTCCCCTCGCTATCAGGCGACATCACATTCTTCAGACGGATAGGCATATTGGCCAGCTTGGCAGGAAGAATGGACATCGGATGGATCACCCTGTCCAAGAAATAGGAGAGTTCCGCGGTCTCGTCGAACGTCAGGGACTTCACCGGACGGGCATTCTGGACGATAGCAGGGTCACTGTCATAGATGCCATACGTGTCGCTCCAGAGGATCACCTCCTGCGCTTGGGCCGCGACTCCGATCAGGGTGGCGGAATAATCGCTGCCCCCCACGCCGAAGTTCTCCACCTCGCCATATGCGTTGCGGCAGATAAAGCCCTCCGTGACGAACGTGTCCGCCGACTTGTTCTCCTCCATCAGATTGGAGAGCGCCTCTTTGATGAACTTAGCGTCCGGCTCGTCATTTTTGTCCGTCTTCATGAAATCCAACGAATTCAGGTGGACCGCCTTGACGCCCAATGTGTTCAAATAGGAGACGAACAATTCGGAGATCAACAGCTCGCCCTGTGCGATGATGATTTTCTCCTCATATTTCGTAAAGAGTTCCTTCGCCGTCTCACGGATGACCGAGGAGTATGACTCGACGACCTTCTTCATCTCAGCGTTCTTCTTCGCTTCAGGGAAGAGGTCATCGACCAATTTCCCATACTGGAGCTCCATGTTGTTCATCAGCTCCATGGCACCATCGACATTCTTCATGTAGAGATAGTCCGCCACCTCCTGCAACGCCTCGCGAGAACCGTTGATGGAGGAGAGGACAACAATGTTACCCTTCTCGGCGGCCACTTGTTTAGCCACCTCCTTTATCTTTGCGGCGGAAGTCAACGTGGAACTTCCATACTTCAATACCTTCATATCTTTAATTCAACGAATTAGGTGAATAAAAAATCACAATCATCTCTTAATCAACTTGTAGCCTACCGATTGCTCCCCATTGCAGACACGCATGAGGTAGATGCCGGAAGCCACATCGCCCGTCTCCATCACTTCCCGCACGTTCTTCACATCGAGATGCTTCACGACACGGCCGTCCAACGTGATCAGGTCAGCCGACACATTCGCACCACCGTACGAGATCAGGTCGATGACCACGTAGTCGGAGAAGTCAGTAGGGTAAACCATGTAGGAGTGGTCCGTCAAGACAGCAGGCGTACCCGTACCGAATGAGGAAGGATCCTTCTCCGCCATCATACGAGCCATGGCGAATACGAACGGTGCGTTGTAGTCGCAGCCGCCCTCCGTCTCCGTGTAGGATGAGCCGCCCTCGATGATGTTCGAGAACTGTCCCGTACCGGAAGGACCACCGATCACACCACCGCTCGCGAACATGAATTCGCAGCTATTCTTATCCGCTGTTGTTGGGTTGTCATTCCTTCCCATCGCATTACGATGGTGGATCCTGAATGTCGTATCGCCCATGAAACCATGCAGGAACGTATGATTGAACTCATTCACACCCAAGACATAATCCACCACGCGGGTGATGAAGTTTTTCGCGGTCTGGGTATTCACCGAAGGGGAGAACACCTTATCCTCCGCCAGTTTCACCAGCAAGGAAGTTGCGGCGGCCGCGCCACAAGCCAATTTGTTCGTACCCCACATTTGCCCTTGCACATAAGGGAACCCATTCCGATCGGACGTACCGTTCGCGAGATGCTTGGTGACATTCTTGTTCATGTGGTCACAGAAATAACCGCCCTGACCATTGTCCGCATCCGCATCATCCTTCACGATATAGTAATACGCGAAATCCGCCATCGTATCCCACGCCAGCGGGTAGTTAGACTCCCACTTGCCCTGCAGGTAACCCAAAGCCTCTTTCTTGTAGGAAGCCTCGCCTGTCAATCGATAAAGCAACATAGCGGCAAGGGCAAGTTCGTCCGTCCACTCCGTGTTCGGGCTGGCATAGAAATTCGGGATAGCCGCATGCTGCGATTTATTTTTCTTTGCGAAGGCATACGCCTTGATGGCCGCAGCCTTGCATTGCTCCTTGTAAGACTGATCAGGATATTTCATGGACATCAGGGCAAGTGCGGAAGCGCAGTTGGCGGCTTGAGGTCCACCCGAGTTGCTCGTCGTCCACACAGGGCGCGGGTCACCACCTTGGTCCACAGGGAGGGTGGATTGTTTCGAGGAGGTACACCAGACATTATGGTCAGCCGGAGAACCCACATAGTAGACGAACGTGTTATCGTCCGGGAAACATTTCATGAAGTAATCCGTAGCATATTTAGCCTCGTCCAACACGTCCGCTATTCCATTCGGTGCGCCATACGCCTCGTCATAATTGTCTTGGAAAGCCTGTGGCCACAAATCGTACGCCACGAGCAGGAAGATACAAGAAGAGCCCATCGTCGTGCCCACCTTGATGTGGTCGCCACAATCATGCCAACCGCCCGTCAGGTCGTAGTTGCCATTACCACCGCCATTGACGGAACCCTTTCCATCCATCATGTGGCAGGACTTTGTGGTAACCTTCGGGTTATCCACCAGCATCCAGTTGTGGCTGTCACCGCAACGCTGGCCGCCAAAGAACTTCAGTCCCATATTGAATGCAGTACGATAATCCTCCGTCGGAAACCCATCCTGGTAGGATGAATAATCATACGCACCAACCGAACCCGCCGCTAGAAGCAGGGAAGCTCCCCAAACCATTCTCTTTATCATATCAAAAATATTCTTTTTCACATTAACATTCATTCCGCGGAGCACTTCCAAAGGCACATCCGCATAGGGTGCAAATATAAGAAGATTTCCGCAAAAAATTTATCGATGAAGTTCAAAAAACGAGCCTCATTTCAGCAAATTCTTGTAGTAATTCCGCACCTCGTCCCACTTGTAGTAAGGGGCCACATCGCTCTTCAACGGAAGGTCCACTTCCCGCTCGTTGAGCATGATTTTCACCAAGACATCGGGCGACTTTTTAGAGCGATAGAAAATCATCTGGACGTTCGCCGCCATAGGGATGATGCGGAACTCCGTCCAATAGTTCATGATCGAGTCCACATTGGTCACCTGGTCACGGCAACCCTGCAGCTCCATCAGGGCGGTCAGTGGCAGGATGGCGATGTCGTGCCCGAAGCGCAGGTTCGCCTGCACCGCACCGCTTTGGATGGCGACATCCGCTTCGTCGACCATGATATTCAGCAAGTCCTTCGCGAAGAAACGGCTCTTGTTCTGGGTCAGCGGACACGGACCGTAAGCCCCGTACCACCAAGCGTTCTGCACCACCCAGTTGTTGTACATCTCCTCCTTCGTCCACACATCGTCGAAATTGATGTCCGAGTCATCGCAGACCAAACTGTTCTTCACCTCGTAGAACTTGCGCATGAAGGCTATCGTGTCGATGTTCTTCGCCACATAATCCATATCCTTGAAGAGTTGGTTCACCATGCGGGAAGGGTGGATCAGGCGGTAGTGGAGGTCACCGAAAGGCTTCGACCAAGCCGTGTCCGCCAAGCGACGGTTCTTGTCCTCCATCGGATCGTTGGAGATGTAATACATCAGACGTTTGCTGGACTCCGCACGGATATCCAACGACGGCTGCAGTGCCTTCAGCTCCTGGCAGAAGGCGGACATGCTCATCACGCAACGCACGGACGTGGAGATCTTTACCTCGACCACCGAGTTCTTCTTAAAGACCTGCGGGAAGGAGTGGAACATCCTATCCGCGATGCCCTGATGCTGCGCCACGCCCTTCGTCGTCAGGTCGCCAGCCCGGTCATAATAGCGTTGATACATCGTCTCGAAACGAGCCTTCACGCTCTTTCCCGTAGCCGTGAGGGCATTGGCGGAATCCGCCTTGGCGAACATCTCATAGAGATTACGATAGTCCGCCGCCGTATGGTGGTAACGGGAACCATGTCTGCCGTAATGGCTGATGTAGAAGGGTTCATAGCCCTTCGGGGCAGCCGTCTGCTTCGGGAAGGTGGTAGGGTACGACGTGTAGTTGCCCGCCGTGTACTCGATATGATCCATCATAAACTCCTTCGTCGTCTGCGCGGAGGCTATGCCTGCACAAAGGAGGAGTCCCATCGTAATCAGTTTTGTCCGTTTCAAATCCATAATTTTTTCTACTAATAAACAACTAACATTTAAACACTTAAATAGGCTCAATCACGAAAGCGCTTGGCCAATTCGTCGAAATACTCAATGCGGCGGTCACGCAAGAAAGGCCAGATCCTGCGCACATCCTCCGAGCGGGTCATGGAGACCTCCACCACCCTATTCTCCTCCGAGTCGGCAGGCAAGTGGGCCAACAATTCGCCCTGAGGACCAGCGACAAAGCTATTGCCCCAGAACTGTATACCATTCGTCACTCCAGAAGGGTCCGGTTCGAATCCGTAGCGGTTCACCGTCACGACAGGCAAGCCATTCGCCACGGCATGGCCACGCTGCACGGTCATCCAAGCATTCAGCTGACGTTCCTTCTCGTCAGGCGTATCCGTGCTCTCCCACCCTATGGCGGTCGGGTAAATCAGCAGGTCCGCACCGGCGAGCGCCATCAGACGGGCAGCCTCGGGGTACCATTGGTCCCAGCAGACCATCACACCCAAGTTGCCCACGCTGGTCCGTATAGGATGGAAGCCCAGGTCACCCGGTGTGAAATAGAACTTCTCGTAATAGGCTGGATCATCAGGGATATGCATCTTGCGGTACTTCCCCGCGATGCTTCCGTCACTGTCGATCACCACGGCCGTGTTATGGTAAAGGCCCACGGCGCGCTTCTCGAAGAGGGAAAGCACGATGACCACATGCAGGGACTTCGCCAAGGCCGAGAACTCCTCCGTGGAGGGACCAGGGATCGTCTCCGCCAAATCGAAGCATGAGACATCCTCCGTCTGGCAGAAATAGAGCGAGTTGTGCAACTCCTGCAAAACCACCAATTCGGCGCCCATCTTCACACATTCCGTGACGTTGCGTTTCAGTTTCTCCACGTTCGCCCTCACATCCGACGAACAACACTGCTGAACCAATCCAACTTTCATATTCTATTTATTTTATAATCAATCAATTAATCTTCCAATACATAATAAGGCAACTGCATCGTCACGCAATGCAAGGAGCCATGCTGATGAATCAGCGCGGAGCAGTCCACGCCCACCACCTCACGGTCCGGGAAGGCCTCACGCAAGGCGGACAAAGCCAGTTCATCCTTCGGCGAGCGGTAGGTCGGCACTAGCACCGCCCCGTTCACAATCAGGAAATTAGCGTAGGTGGCCGGCAAACGTTGCTCCCCTTCGTAGCGGGCATCCGCCATCGGCAAAGGAATCAGGCGGTAGGGATTTCCCTCCAGCGTCTTGAACGATTTCAGCTCACGCTCCATCAGTTTCAGGGAGGCGTAATGCTCATCCGTCTTATCGTCACATTGCACATAGGCGATCGTATCCACGTCGCAGAAGCGCGCCAACGTATCCACATGGCTGTCCGTATCGTCTCCCGCCAGATAGCCGTGGTTGATCCACAGCACACGCTCCACGCCGAACGAGCTCTTCAGGAACTCCTCCACCTGAGGCTGCGTCAGGTGTTCGTTGCGGTTAGGCGAGAGCAGGCATTGGGAGGTCGTCATGAGCGTACCCGCCCCATCCGACTCGATGCTTCCACCCTCCAGCACATAGTAGAGAAGGCTCATATAGCCCACCTTCGGGGAGAAGGTGCGGGAGAGGTAGAGGCTCTTCGTGATCTGGTTATCATAATTAGCAGGGAACTTCAGTCCCCACCCATTAAATTGGAAATCATACAGATAGGGCGAACCATCCACGAAGACAGTAATCGGACCATGATCGCGCGCCCACGTGTCATTGGTCGGCAACTCACGGAAACGGATGTTAGGGTTCATCACCTCACCCAAATCCTTACGAACGGATTGTTCGTTCCGGCAGACAATCAGCAGGCGTTCCCGCTTCGAGATTTCACGGGCAATCTCCACGAAACAGGCCACCGCCTCGTCCAGCATGTAAGCCCAATCAGTATCCTCATGCGGCCATGTGATCATCACACCGCTCTGCATCGTCCATTCGGAAGGGAAGAATGTAGTCATAAATCAACTCTATTTTACAACAAACAAAAATAAGATTTTTTCGAAACAAAAAGAAGAGGGGGAAACGAGGAGTTCTTCGATTATGCGACGTGACTAGTAAGAATAGGCATAAAAACCTAGCAGACAAAATATTACACAACACAACCCACCATGAAAATCATTCAATTAGCGCCACAATAAAAACGTCACGACAGGCAAGGAATATTTATCGGGCAGCATAAAAAGCAAGAGGATGCGCCGTTGCCGACACATCCTCTTGCTTAACCTATTTGTAAACAAAAACCTACTGCTTAATCAGTTTTTCATTGAACACACCCTCTTCGCACTCAATGCGAACGATGTAGACACCTTGAGGGATTACGTTCAGATCGATACTGATTTCCTTCTTTTTAGGAGTATACTCCATCAATGCCCTACCATCAACATCGAGGATAGAGACATTGGCGATCAATGATTTCGAGGTTATGGTCACCCCGCAGGATGCAGGATTAGGGTACATTGACAGTGATGACTCGGAGATTTCAGTGTCAGTCAAGCCAGTGCCCCTGCACGTAATACTACCGTTCGCCTTGCCCGGAGTAGCTGTGATCTTATCACAAACACCGAACAATACCCAGTTGCCTGAGTTGTCAGTCTGAAAACCGTACGATTCATTGGTATTGTGCGATTCGTATTGGGCTTCCGATATAATTTCATCAAGATCGTCACTCATATAAACGGTGCTCGGTTTGTCAACATTTATATTAAAGTTGAGGTAGAGAGGACCATCAACAGGGTCGCTGTTCGCCCATAACAAAACACGCTGTTTGCTCTCCACGATGGTCGACTTGTATCCGTAGGCAATTTGGCTGAGCTTCAAGTTACGTACCTTGTCCGAGAAGTAGAGTCCAGCCAAGTCGAGAGGCTCATTTCCATAATTGTATACCTCAATCCAATCAGGATATTTGCCGTACTCGTCGGCATTGCCCGAGTTCCTATCGCTGCTTGCGCACAACTCGTTGATAACAAGCGTATAATCGTATTTGCTTGGCGTGAAGACTGCGGTTATGGTACAGGAGCTTGTCAGCGAGCCACTCAGTTCGCCAGGCAAGTTTGTCAAACAGTTCTCTTTCTTCCCAGTCTCATCAAAACCGCTCTGGATCTCCCAATGGTCAAATTTGTAACCAGATGGTGGGTATGCCATGAAGTCGGTAGCGAATCCAGCCAAATACTTGCCTTTGAATCCAGTTACAGTTTCTCCGTTTATCGTGAAGTGTGCGCCTGCGACACTGGACTTCAACTCAAAATCAACAGCGGCGCCAGTTCCCGCATAAGTTTGAAGGTGTTGCAAGATGTTCGCCGGTCTTTCCAACAAGAAAGTCAGCATCGTATTTGCGGCCTCTTTCGAATCCTTGCCCATGTCGGCACAATATTCAGCCTTCACAAGGCTGGTGATGCTGTCGTAGACGAATCTTATACGGTCCTCCGTGAAGGTGGTCGACAAGTGGCAAAGGTATTTGGTCGTGAACTTTTTCGCGAACTCCGGGTTATTGCTCAAGTGCTTGAATATGGTAGTCATCCATGTTTGTTGGTTACCCCAGTTCGTTTTACCTTCACCTCTACAATAAGTAATCATATCGCTCGCGCTGTTCAATGCGCCATCGTGTCCGCAACCATAATCCGTGTCGAAGACAATCCAACGGAAGCGGGAGCCATCTTTCCTCTCCCTCCAGATTTTCGTGTTGTTGCCCGGCCAATCGGCATTGCAGATGAACTGTTGGAAGACTTGGTATTCCAGATATTCGTCCATGTCCATACGCTTGCAGGCGCCGGCATAGAATTCATGCGTTGAGTTGTCCGTACTCTCCAGATACGATACCAATTCATTGTAGGCGTCGATGGTTCCTTTGGAGACACCGATACCTTTTTGGTCGGAAAGAGTGATCAAATCCAGATCCTCGTCATCGACACCATGGTTCGCCTTTACGTAGCTCGCATTGGTTCGTTCCATCAAGGCCATGAGACCCTGGTATTGACCGTTGAGGTAATAGGCCACAGGCTGGTAAGCTTGGTAGTCGATGTTCATATTGGTACAGTAGGCCTGCATCAAAGCATCTCTGAACTTCACCTTGTCGGTTTTTTGCCCAGTTTGCTGTCCACCTTGTTGTCCGCCCTGCATACCGCCACCTTGCATGCCACCCGGCATACCACCTTGTCCAAAACCGCCACCAAAGTCACCGCCGAAGCCGCCACCAAAATCGAAGCCGCCGCCCCACATGCCCATGCCGCCATCAGCTCCTTGGCCTCCGTTCCTCAAATAAATGGTCTGGGTGTAGAGGTCAGGTTTTGTGCCGAAGAAACGGTAGTTGACGAGATCCACACCCGTCTTTTTCGAGGCTTTCAGCGAAAGCGATTTCACAGTATATGTTCTCGTACATCCACCTTCGATGGCTGCTTCCAACTCCTGCGAAAGCACTTGTTGTCCATCGACGAAGTATTCGAAAGTGACAGGACGGGTCCAGTCATTGTTGTAGTTGGCCCGCATCATGGTACAAGTTTTATCACCTTGCGTACCGTTCGAACCCGTCACATACATACCAATGGTATTGTCGTTAAAGTAACGGTCCTCTACAGTAAGGGAAACCACAGGGATGGTAACGCCTCCGCAACCGTTGTGGTCATTATCGGCATAGATGTACGAGTGGGTCGCGATCGCACTTGGCAACATACCATCGGCAAAGGCCCTCGCGCGTATACTAGTATTGCTGTTGATGTTGATGGAAGAGTTATAGACGTTGCTCTGTTTCGTAGGCTCGCTACCATCGGTGGTGTAACGTATCGTTGCACCAGCTGTCGCACAACTCAATTGCAGATTCACATTCCCGTGTTTCAATCCACCCTTCTCGCTGAACTCAGGAGCTTGGCATCGGGTCAGTTGGGCATAAGCGGTGGTATTTGCCATGCCTGGAGTAGGCTCCATATAACCCGTCTCGTTTCCATAACGTCCGAACGATATGTGAGCGGTTTGGGCGCCATAGGCGATAGAGTCAACCAATGTGTTGCCATTCTTCAACAAGAGGTAACCACCATCGGCATCGAGTTTGTAAGGCGCATGCTTAGGTTGTTGTTCACTCTCGTCAAACCACATCAGCGCATAGCTGCTGGCATCCACCATGAAATCGTTCTGGATTTGCCAAGTCCACTTTTCGGAATACTTCTTTGAAGTCTTCCTGTAATGGATCAGGGTGTAACCTCTTAAATTAACACTTTGTTGCTGATCATTTGTAAATTCGATGAAGCCTGAAAAATTGTAATTGTCGGTGTTCATTACAGTAGACAAATTACAAGGCATCACTTCGTTCATCCGAACGGCAGCGTTGCCGGCCATACTCCCACACAGGAGAAATAATGCCACGATTCTTTTTGCATATCTCGTTACCATAAGCGATGTTTGATTTATACTTTTCACGCATAAAAATACTTCTTTTTTCCATACGAAGGTTATCTTCAATAGCACAAAAACATGGCTAGAACCCCATATTTTGCTATGTTTCTCGGCTCTTTTCGGCGGTTTGTCGGACATATCGTTCCGTTCTTGACTAAAACATGAACTTTGGTTGAAAACTAAAATGGGCAGTTATATTTTGGGTTTCTGGGGAATAAATACACAAGTGTATATTCCTGTCATAAGGTTAACGATTTTAGGTACGCAATGCAAGAAAGTAGAGACGCCATGTGTGGGGAAGGTAGAGACGCAATATCTTGCGTCTCTACAAAATGAATTCAAAATTCTTAATTAAAAAAGGGGCGCTCCGACAACTCGAAGCGCCCCGCATTCTTTTACGAGCCTCAAGGCTTATTTTATCATATCGCAACCCATGTAAGGGACCAAAGCCTTAGGAATCTTGATGCCCTCAGGGGTTTGGTTGTTCTCCAAGAGAGCCGCCACAATACGAGGCAGAGCCAAAGCGCTACCGTTCAACGTGTGGCAAAGCTGCGTCTTCTTATCCGCACCCTTGTAGCGGCACTTCAGGCGGTTCGCCTGGTAGGTGTCAAAGTTAGATACGGAAGAGACTTCCAACCAGCGTTTTTGAGCGGCGGAGAAGACCTCAAAGTCGTAGCAGGTGGCAGCAGTGAAACTCATGTCGCCACCGCACAAGTGCAGGATACGGTAAGGGAGTTCCAACTTCTTGAGCAAGCCCTCCACATGGGCCAGCATCTCCTTGTGCGACTCCTTCGAGTGCTCAGGCGTATCGATGCGCACGATCTCGATCTTGGAGAACTCGTGCAGACGGTTCAATCCACGCACATCCTTTCCGTAGGAACCAGCCTCACGGCGGAAGCACTGCGTGTAGGCGCAGTTCTTGATAGGGAGATCCTTCTCATCCAAGATCACATCACGGTAGATATTCGTGACAGGCACCTCGGCGGTAGGGATCAGGTAGAGGTCATCCACCTCGCAATGGTACATCTGGCCCTCCTTGTCAGGCAATTGGCCCGTTCCGTAGCCGGAAGCTTGGTTGACGACAGTCGGAGGCATGATCTCCAAGTAGCCCGCATTGCGCGCCTCGTCCAAGAAGAAGTTGATGAGCGCACGTTGCAACCTCGCACCATAGCCCTTGTAGACAGGGAAACCAGCGCCGGAGATCTTCACACCCAACTCAAAATCAATCAAATCATACTTCTTCGCCAACTCCCAATGAGGCAAAGCGTTATCCCCCAACTCAGGGATGGTGTTGCCCATCTTCTCCACCACGTTGTCCTCCGCGGTCTTACCCTCGGGAACATCGTCGTAAGGCATATTCGGAATGGTATAAAGAATAGAGTTGATTTCCTCCTGGGATTTGTCCATGCTATCCTGCAAGGACTTAGTGGTCTCCTTCAAGGAAGCCACCTTAGCCTTAACGTCCTCAGCCTCAGCCTTCTTACCCTCCTTCATCAAGGAGCCCACGCTCTTGGAGAGCGAATTGATTTCAGCCAATGTGGTATCCAACTGTGCCTGAGAGGAACGTCTTACCTTGTCCAACTCAAGTATCTTCGCAATGAGGTCTTTCGCCTCGAAATGTTTTTTTGCCAACTTACGGACCACCTCCTCAGGATTCTCCGTAATAACCTTCAACGTCAACATAATCTCTGAATTATGAATTATAACTTATTATTCAACTTTGATAACCTTGTTCAGTGTCATATCGTACACAACGGCGGAATATGACATGACAGTAACATTCTTCCCTCCATATGAGAACTGGGTGCTCACTGATCCATACATTAAATAGTAAGGGATAAATAGTTTGTAATTGGCCCCCTCTTGCATATGGCGGAGACCTATCTGGAGACCATCCTCCAAGTCCGACATCGCTATAGTCTCCGTTTTCGACACATACACGGAATCCTGGATTGTCTTCCCCGTATATGTGATGTTGACCGTATCATCCACATACGGTCTCACCCCCTCGCCCTTTGAGACGATGGAATAGAGCAGTCCGCTCGGGTCCTCCATGACGTCACTCTGCAAGCGTTTATCCCTCATATAAGCCTCACCTGCCTCTTTGTTCTTACGGATTTTAGCCACCTGATTGGATACAGATTCACTCTCCTCCTTATCCTTGCAAGAGGTGGAGAGCGTACACAACACGACAAGGGAGATAACCCACCACAAAAATCTTCTCATTGTTTTATTTTTCTTATCAGCGTCATTCCGTCGCGTACGGGAACGATTACCCGCTCAACACGGTCGTCGGAAAACACCTTATCATTAAACTTCTGAATGCCGACAGTCTGCGCGTCTTTAGAATCCTCCAGCACATGACCATCCCACAAAGTATTGTCTGCGATCAACAAGCCACCCAGCCTCAACTTAGGGAAGACCACATCGAAATATTCCGAGTAGTGTCGCTTGTTACCATCCATGAAGACCACATCGAAAAGGCCGTCCAACTGAGGGATGATCTGGGATGCGTCGCCGATGTGCAGATGGATCTTCTCCGCCATCCCGGACTTCTCAAACACCTCGTCCAAGAACTCCTCCATCTCGTCATTGATCTCCAGCGTATGCAACTCCCCGTCTTCCGGTAGCGCCTCCGCCATGCAAAGGGCGGAATAGCCCGTGAAGGTGCCGATCTCCAAAATCCGCTTCGCCGACATCATCGAGCAGAACATCTTCAGCATCCTACCCTGCAGATGTCCGGAGAGCATACGTGGCTTCAAGGTGCGCAGATGGGTTTCCCTCGTCAACCAAGAGAGCACCTCCGGCTCCTTGTCGATGTGCGAAAGCACATATTCTTCTATAGATGCGCCAGACATATTCATATCCCGCAAAATTACATATTTTTCGAGACAATCATTCTCTCTTCACATAATATTTTTCCGACGGAAACGTAACTCACGAATGTCGCCGACCTCTCAATCATGGAATCCTTGGAGCAGACACGGAGCCTCACTCGACTCCTAGTCACACGGCATAATTACATATTCTTGTGCCTCTTCTTCCTTTTTCCTCTTATTAGAGGACGGGAAAGACTTTCCCTTGATGTTTTTGAAAGCGTTCCAATATTTTGCGCCCTTGTATTTCTCCACACTTTTTTCCGGAACGTAAACAGGGATGTCCAGATCAACGTTTTCAAAGGTACACCACGTGATTTCAGGCGGGGTAACACACTTGCACGTTATGCTTTTCAAGCCACTGCAACCCGCAAACACAGAGATGTCTAGTTCCGTCACCTCACTAGGGATAGTGATGCTTTTCAAACTGCAACAACCGGCGAACGCAGCCATGTCGATAAAATCCACGCCGTCAGGGATTGTCACATTGGTCAAGCTCTTACAGTTGAGAAATGCTTTATATCCAATCCCCGTCACATTCTTAGGAATCACCACGCTTTTTAAGCCTGTGCAATTCTTGAATGCGGCGATATTAATTTTTTTCATATTGTTAGAAAGTGTCACGCTCGTCAGCCCGACACAATTTTCAAAGGCGTTGGACTCAAATCGAGTCACGCTATTAGGGATTTTGTACGCCCCTTTTTTAGCACTTGGATAAAGAATCAGCTCCGTCTTATCCCCATTGAATAGCACTCCGTTTTCCGAACTATAATCAGGATTTCCCTTCATCACATTCACGTTCGTGAGACTGGTACACTCATCGAATACACCCGTCCTGATATCGTTCAAAGTACTAGGGATTGTCACATTCTTCAAGGCGGAACACGCCGAAAAAGCGAACAGATTGATTTTCTCCACACCATTTTTCATCACAACATTTTTCAACGCTCTGGATTCCGAAAAAGCGCCCTCATCTACCTCTCGCACACCTCCTGGAATTGTCACGTCGACCAGTTCGCTGGCATAAAACGCCATTGCCGCTATCGTGTATTTTTTGCCTTTGTAATCAGAAGGCAACACGATGGTGGTCGCATTACCATTGTACGTCAACAGTTCTATGGTACTATCATTCCGCTCATAGAAAACATAATCCCCAATTGTCTTAAGCTTACTAACGGCAGGGACGGATGAATACACATCAAATTGGTCTGATTCTATCAGCGAGTCGGAATAGTTGTACAATTCTCGAAGCTTGCTGCATGCGTTAAAAGATTTACCATCTATCTTTTTCATACTTTGAGGTATGGTTATACCCATCAACCCGAGATTAACAAAAGCTCCTCTTTCGACTTCCTGCACCCCCTCCGGAATCCTATAAAAACCTTTTTTCCCACAAGGGCATAGAATCAGTTTCGTTTTTGACTTATCGAACAAGACACCATCCTCCGAGCTATAATTAGGATTCTCTTTTTCCACATAAATGTTCTCTAGTCTAATGCACTTGAAAAAAGCGTCGGACTTAATTTCCGTCACCCCCTTGGGAATCGTGATGTTCCTCAAATTGCTACATTCCGAGAAGGCATCACGGTCAATCCGTTTCACACTATCAGAAATCGTCACGTTAACCAATGATGTACACTGTTTAAAGACATCTTTTTCAATCTTTGTCACATTCTTGGGTATAGTAATGCTTTTCAGGGCGGTGCAAGAGTGGAAAGCAGAGGATCCGATCATCTTCACACCATCGGGGAGAGCCACGTCGGTCAAACTTGTACATCCCGCAAATGCACGGGACTCTATATACGAAAGGCTATCAGGAATTGAGATGTTCTTCAAAGCGAAACATTTATAAAAAGCGTCTGATTGAATCAGCCTCACACTGTTAGGGATGACAATGTCGGTCAGCTTGTCACAATCACTGAACGCATCACTTCCAATCATCACCACGTTATACGTCACGTCCTTGTAAGTCACTTTTTCCGGGATGACAATAGATTTCGAATACTCGTTTTTATAGGAGTTACTGTATTTACCTTTATACGTTACATTTGCATATGTTTCATGGAAATCATACCAAATCGTGTCGCCGTTACTATTCACGACCCATGTGTCCGACGCCACAGCACCGAGACACATCAAAAAAGAGCCAATAATGGTCAATATAAAACTTCTCATATTCATATAAAGCCTTCGAACCTAACGCACCAATCCTAATTCCTAATTCATAATTCTCACAGGGTTCCCTTCGTGGAAGGCAACTCATACTTGTAGATGTCCCGCTTGATGGCCATCTTGATCGATCGGGCCAGCGCCTTGAAGATTCCTTCGATCTTATGGTGCTCATTCTCTCCCTCCGCCTTGATATTCAGGTTCATACGAGCCGAATCGCTCAACGACTTGAAGAAGTGGAGGAACATCTCCGTAGGCATATCACCCACGTACTCACGCTTGAACTCAGCGTCCCACACCAACCATGGCCGGCCACCGAAGTCCAACGCCACGGAGCAGAGACAGTCGTCCATCGGCAGGCAGTAGCCATAGCGTTCGATACCACGCTTGTCGCCCAGCGCCTTCAGGATCGCCTCACCCAAAGCGATGGCGGTATCCTCGATCGTGTGGTGCTCGTCCACGTTCAGGTCGCCCTTCACCTTCACGGTCAGGTCGCAACCCGAATGTTTGCCGATCTGCTCCAACATGTGGTCGAAGAAGCCCAAGCCGGAGGATATGTCACATTTGCCCGTACCATCCAAATTGATTTGCACGAAGATATCGGTCTCCTTGGTCGTGCGCTGTACGGTCGCCACACGTTCCCCGGCGAAAAGGAACTCGGCGATTTGGTTCCAGCCCGTCACCACCTTGGCGCAAGCCTCCGTCAGATGCGCCTCCGCCAACTCCTTCGTCGCAGCCTCCACGGAAGGAGCGATCAGAAGGGCCCGACAGCCTAGGTTCTTAGCCAACATCACGTCCGTCAGACGGTCACCGATCACATAAGAGTGGGCCATGTCGTACGAGCCGTCCATGTAGGCGGTCAGCATAGCGGTGCCCGGTTTGCGGGTCGGGAGGTTATCCTCCGGAAATGATTTATCGATGAATATCTTATCAAATTCGATTTCCTCCCCCTTCAGCGTCTCCAGCATCTTGGACTGCACCAAGTCGAAGTTTTTCTGTGGATAGGCCTCGGTACCCAAACCGTCCTGGTTCGTCACCATGACCAGTTCGAACGAGCAGTTCTTACGGATGAAATACAGATTACGGAGGACACCCGGCAGGAACGTCATCTGTTCCAAGTTGTCCACTTGATACGTGACAGGCGGCTCCACGATCAACGTGCCATCCCTGTCTATGAAAAGAGCGGTCTTCATTTCACACAATACACTTTAAAAATCCAGACATCAGGCCATTCACCCAATGTGTCGCAAAAATACAAAAATTCATAGTCTCAGCAATCCCGCAGGAAGAAGTTTCGTCTTAAAACCACAGCGGTTTCATTTACAGCATGAAACATATAACATTTACCATTTAACCATTTACTATTTACAATAGTGTCAATCCCCGCAAGGAGGAAATCCTCCGTTAATCTCTGTTAACGGGAAAGAAGAAATAAGTTTTTTTCACAAAAAAAAAAAACATCATTCACAGACACAATTAATTACCTTTGAAAAAACAGGCAAGGGACTATCCCCCTACCATCAAAATCAAGCAGAGAATTTTTGCGGGCAAAGCAGATAGGCAACCGCAAGTCACAAACATAGTCATTAAACACAAAAACCAACATTATGGAGACATTCTTAATTATAGTCGCGATAATAATAGCGGCAGTAGTCATCCAATCCAAACTGGCTGGTTTCACCATTCGATTCCAACGACTTATGGAAACGGAAGAAGAAAACCGCAGGATGATCAAAAAACTGAGCGAAATGGTGGCTCAGCTAAAAGCGGGAACCGCACCTGTAGGAACCAACCGCACAGAGAGCACCGTCAAGGAGAAACCGATGACCCAGACGTCCCCTGTCACAGAAAGGGTCGAGCCCGTCAGAAAGACGGAAACAGTTGAATCAACACCGAAAACCGAAACGGTCGAAAAGATCAACGCTGTAGAAAAAAACATCCCGCAAAACGTAGAGGTGAAGCCAACGGAGGAGATCAAGCAGACGAGCCCGGAGCCAAAGGCCGAGCCTATCACCATACAGACGGAAGCGCCGAAGGAACCCGCACCCACGCCTCAACAACCTATCGGAGAGAACAGCAAGACGGAGCAACCCATCGCCAAAGCGACAGTCTCCCCTCAATCAAGCATCACAAAGAACAAACCGTTCGATTTGGGCGAACCTATATCATCAGCCGCTACCCAGCAAAAGAATGGCAAGGAGAAGAAGACGAACTACGAGCAATTCATCGGAGAGAACCTCTTCGGAAAGATTGGTATACTGATATTCGTCATAGGCATCGGCTTCTTCGTGAAATACGCGATAGACAAGAACTGGATCAACGAAACCATGCGAACGGTCTTAGGATTCGGCATCGGTGCGGGATTGTTCGCCATCGGACACAAACTACGGGAGAAATACCGCACGTTCAGTTCCCTGCTCGTGGGTGGTTGCTTCGCTGTCTTCTTCATAACGGACGCAATCGCTTACCACTACTACGGACTCTATAGCCAACCGATCGCATTCACCATCCTCGTGGTCTCCACTTTGCTTATGGTCACGCTTTCGATCCTATACGACCGGCGTGAATTGGCCATCATAGCCCTGATAGGAGGATTTCTGGCACCATTCATCGTCAGCGGAGGCGGTGAAAAAGTGGCGAGCCTGCTAACCTACATTTTAGTATTGAACATCGGCATGTTCGCACTCTCCATGTACAAAAAATGGAGCGAGTTGCCGATCCTTTCCTTTGTGGCGACGACGACCATATCGATTCTACTCGTCGCGAACGTATCCGAGCATGAGTCGACAATGCTTCTCTTCTTCACCCTCTTCTACATCATATTCCTGCTGCCGATTTTCCAGATACTGAAACTCCAAAGCACAGAGAAGATGAGTACGGTGTTGATCTCCGCCATCCTATCCAACAACATCGTCTACTTCACGTTAGGCCAGATCCTGCTTTATCAGATGGACGCGAGCTACATATACGATTGGGTGATCCAGCCTAGCGCATTACTCTGCCTCTTCACCGCTCTGGTCAACATAGGGATCCACCTATGGATGAGGAAGGTCAACCATGACTTCCTGAAGGAATTCACACTGGCGTTGTCCATCACATTCATCACACTGTTCGTGCCGATACAATTCGACGGGAAGCTCGTCTTCCTAATATGGGCGGTGGAAATGGTGCTACTATATTGGCTTCACATCCGTTCGAAAATCCGCACCTACGAGTTCGGCGCACTTACCCTTTTCTTGGTGACGATCGTATGCTTTGTCATATGCGCCATGGATTCGGACTACCACATGGGGCCGAATAAACTATTCACGAACCAATACTTCATATCCAACATATTCACATCGCTCGCCTACCTCGCTACGGCACTGCTGATGGAGAAGTACAAGGAGAGAGCCTCCCAATCCAAAGTGTTGATTTACGACATATTCAATCCGTTGTTCTACATCGCATCAGCCCTGACGGCCTACATAACCACCTTCATCGAGCTATCGGTTTCAATCGAATCACGCGCATTGAGTGCGGCGTCGATCGGACTGCTCACATCAGGCATGATGTTGCTGTTGTGTATCTGTTTCAGGAAGAGGTTCACCTACGAGAAGCACGCGGGATGCTATCTGGCCATGATGAGTTTGGCTGTCATGGCGTTCCCGCTGAGCGTAAGTTTTGTGAAGATACCTACGGAGAATCTTCCATTCATCTTATCGGTGACAAACGGTGTGGCGGGAGCCCTTTGCCTCTATTGGGTCGCCAGGTGTTTTTACAGGACCAAACCATCGGATAAGTCATTCACCATCTATCTCAACCTGCTGGCCACGGTACAGATCGTCACGATGGCATACCTCATCGCCACACAAATGGGCTGCGGCAACTTCTCCATCGTCTTCTCGATCACCATGGGCGTGATTGGCTTCATCCAGATGTGCCTAGGCATGAAACTGCACATGAAAATCATGCGAATCATCAGTCTATGTACCTTCGGGCTAGTGCTTGGCAAACTGATCGCCGTGGATCTATGGTCCATGCCTTCGTTAGGTAAGATCGTCACGTTCGTCCTGCTCGGACTTCTCCTGCTGATACTGTCATTCCTGTACCAGAAGTTGAAGAGCGTGCTCTTCCAGGACGAGAAAGAGGAAGAGAAGGAGGGAACAAAGGCATAGATCCGGGTGCGACCCCCAAACAGAAGAACACTTCACGACATATTGATGATCTTAAAACAGGCGATATAGGATTATTCAATATAAAAATAAAATATCACATTGCGCAAATTATCGGAAGATAAGCCGATTACGCAATGTGATATTTATTTAGGACATTAGAGTATCGCTACAATTAATGCACTGCCACGTAGACCTTTTGGTTGTAGTAGAAATTGTAGTTCTGGTTAACAGGGGCGAAACATCCAGCCGCATAGTATTGGTCAGAATCACCACCCCAACCCCAGTTGATATGCAGGTAGCTGTTGTAGTAGTCAGAGGAGAGGTAAGTGTAACCAGTTATAGTACCATTGACTACAGTGGCAGAATAGTTGTTCACCGTTGTGGTCACATAACCATCAATCACCCAAGTATGACCCTCATCATAAGTCGTGCTATACGTGATTCCCAAAAATTTCTTTCTGATTCTTTTGTTAAAGCCCTTCATCATAAGAGGGAACCTCGCATCCAAGTATGCCTTCACATTACCCCAAGAGTAATCAAATGTTGCTGTCTGATAACCGTACGAATTTCTCAGCCAAGTCAACACCTTGTCAGGCGACGCACCAGTTCCAGAGCAAGAGTAATCCGCACCCACATGCTGTCCGATAAAATACATCAAAGCGCCGATGGAGCTTCTGTCGTAGGAGTTCGTTACGGAGGCACCGTCCGGGTTAGACTTCATGCCAGGCCAATTGAATGCCCAACCGTCGATAGCGGCAGGGTACTGATAATACGCCATCACTTGTGCAGCCGCAGTGATTGTACAACCCGCATACATCTTTTGTCCCGTGGAAGAGCATACAGGCATATAATCGTTATAAGGGCTTGGGCTCTGATTCCACCTCGTACTGATAAGAGGAGAGACACTTTCCGTAGTAGTGAATGAATAAACTGGAGCAGCCGCCGCACTTCTCAATGCAACAGTGTCACCTCCAAATCTGGTCTCAGCCACCTGGCGCAAAGAATCCTTCGTCTCCTCAAATTCACGAATCGAGTTGATCAAATAGTCTTCCATGTTCGCCAAGACGATCGCTTGTCCAGGATTATCCACCATTTCACCTAATGTTCCATCGCTCACAAACGCCAGCACAGGACATCCTACACGATCGTCCGCACAGATAATCGCATAACCCGTGCTGTCCGCAAAATTAAACAGATAAGCCAATGTGTCAGGAATCACCACTTCCTTCCCTGAACCGGAACGAAGGGTAGTCTCCTCTGATTGCAGCACGCGGATTTCTCCAATCTCACGGACCTTACCAACTTTAAGACCACTGGTTCCTCCATCAAACAGTGAAGATGCATCGAGAGCAATCTCCTTCGCCTCTTCCACCCCAATCGTATGGTGAGTGGAAAACAACGCCCTGTAATTCAATGGTTGTTCTTTTTTCTCTTGGGATTGATCACCGTTCAATCCATCCATCGCATCATCCTTCTCGCAAGATGCGAACTGCGTCATAGCCATAATTCCGAGGAAAAAAGGCATTCTACGCAAGTAAAGCTGACTCTTTTTTGATAACATAAAATTAAAGTTTTAAATTATAATAAATAAACAATTCCAAACAAACAAATAAGCAATTGTTTGAAATATTTTTTAGCAAAGATTAACAATACAAATATATAGAGTTATTATTTCTTTTCAAAGGTTTATTTTAAAATTATCATTAGATATAGTGTATTTTATTCTCTTGCGAATTGATTAACAACTATTTGCAAGCGTGTTTTTTTATTATAATCACCTACATACACATTTTATATTAACTTTAACACTATTTTATAGACATAATAACACATAATAACTTGACATACAACATTTTTTTAAAGAAGAAAGTAACAAAAAGTGGCAAGTAATTCTTTCAAGTTATTAAGAACTAATCCTCTCGGATGAATCTAAAAAGAGCTAACTTTCTCTCCATTTTTCGCGGATTCTCCACTTTCAGGGAGATACACCTTCCCCTAAAATATTCGGAGAGGAATCGTTATTGATGAAATAAATTGCTATATTTGTTATTATTTAACACACAGAAAATAGAAAAATAACTAGGCAAGCCTAAATATGCGGGTAGTGACGAGCAACGATTCCACACCGCTTTCCTGGGGAAGCCATAACAAATAAATTACATTATGGAAACATTCCTAATTATTATTGCGATCATAATAGCGACAGTGGTCATACAATCCAAGCTAGCCGGGTTCACCATTCGATTCCAACGGCTCATGGAAGTGGAAGAAGAAAACCGCAGGATGATCAAAAAACTGGGAGAAATGGTGGCTCAGCTAAAAGCGGGAACCCCACCTGCAGGAATCAACCGGACAGAGGTCAACGTCAAAGAGAGACAGACTACACAAATGACTCCTGTCACAGAAAGAGTTGAGCCAATCAAGAGGACGGAAACAGTTGAGCCAACGCCAAAAGCCGAAACGGTTGAAAAAATCAACACTGTAGAAAGAACCATTCCTCAGAATGAAGAAGTGAAAGCTCCGGAGGGAATCAAGCAGACAAGTCCCGAGCCAAAGGCTGAGCCTATCTCCGTACAGACGGGAACGCCGAAGGATACTGTCCCTGGCCAGACCCAACAGACCGTCGAAGGGAACATCAAGACGGAGCAACCCATCGCGAAAGCGTCAGTCTCCCCTCAATCAAGCATTACAAAGAACAAACCGTTCGATTTGGGCAAGCCTATATCAGCCGCAACCCAGAAGAAGGAGGGCAAGGAGAAGAAAACGAACTACGAGCAATTCATCGGAGAGAACCTCTTCGGAAAGATTGGCATACTGATATTCGTCATAGGCATCGGATTCTTCGTGAAATATGCGATAGACAAGAACTGGATCAACGAGACCATGCGGACAGTCTTAGGGTTCGGCATCGGTGCGGGTTTGTTCGCCATAGGGCACAAACTACGGGAAAAATACCGCACGTTCAGCTCCCTGCTCGTGGGTGGATGCTTCGCGGTCTTCTTCCTGACGGACGTGATCGCCTACCATTATTACGGACTTTACACCCAGCCAGTCGCATTCACGATCCTCTTGGTCACCATGCTACTCATGGTCACGCTTTCGATTCTATACGACCGGCGTGAGTTGGCCATCATCGCCCTGATAGGAGGCTTTTTGGCACCTTTCATCGTCAGAGGTAGTGACGGGAATGTGGCAGGTCTGCTCACCTACATTTTAGTGTTGAACATTGGCATGTTCGCCCTTTCCATGTACAAGAAGTGGAGCGAGTTACCTATCATATCCTTTGGTGCGACGACAATCATCTCGATTCTCCTCATCGCAAATGTATCCGGACACGAGACGACGATGGTTCTCTTCTTCTCCATCTTCTATCTTGTATTCCAGCTCCCTATTTTCCAGATACTGAGAGGACAAGAATCAGGGAAGATGAACACGGCACTGACGTCAACCATCCTATCCAACAATATCACCTACTTCTCGCTAGGCCAATTTTTGCTTTCCCAAATGGACGCAGACCAGCTATACGACTGGGCCATCCATCCTAGCGCACTACTCTGCATCTTCACCGCATTGGTCAACCTGGGAATACACATTTGGATGCGCAAGGCCGGACACAAATTCCTGAAGGAATTCACGCTTGCGTTAATCATCATATTCATCACGTTGTTCGTGCCGATACAATTCGACGGGAAGGTCGTGTTCCTAACATGGGCGGCGGAAATGGTGCTGTCATACTGGCTTTTCACACATTCAAAGGCACGTTCCTACGAGTTCGGCGCATTGGGATTGTTGCTGGTAACAATCATCTGCTTCGTCCTATGCATCATGGATACAGACTACCACTCGATACCGACTAGGCTCTTTGCGAACCAATACTTCGTGTCCAACATATTCACATCGATCGCCTACCTCGCAATGGCCCTGTTGATGGAGAAGTACAAGGATATATCCACCCAATCGCAGCTGTTGAATTACAAATTATTCAATCCGTTCCTCTACATCTCAGCGGTTCTGACGGCATACATATCCACCTGCGTCGAGCTGTCGGTTTCAATCGAATCAAGCGCTTTGAGCGCAGCTTCGATCGGGCTATTCACATCGGCCATGATCCTGCTGATATGCTTCTGTTTCAGGCACAGGTTCTCCTACGAGAAGCATGCGGGTTGCTACGTGGCCATGATGGGCTTGCCAGTCCTGTCGTTCCCGCTGAGCATAAGTTTCGCGGAATTACCAACAGATTCCTTGCCATTCGTCTTTTTGCTGATAAACGGCATTGTGGGAGCCCTTTGCCTATATCTGGTCGCCAAGGATTTCTACAAACGCAAACCATCGGATAAGTCATTCACCATCTACCTCAACATTCTGGCCATGACTCAGATTGTCACAATGGTATACCTCATCGCCACGCAAATGGGTTGCGGTAACTTCTCCATCGTCTTCTCGATCACCATGGGCGTGATTGGCTTCATCCAGATGTGCCTTGGCATGAAACTGCACATGAAGATCATGCGTATCATCAGCCTATGCACCTTTGGATTAGTGCTTGGCAAATTGATCGCCGTGGATTTGTGGTCCATGCCTTCATTGGGCAAAATCATCACGTTCGTCCTGCTCGGACTCCTTCTGCTGACGCTGTCATTCCTGTACCAAAAACTGAAGAACGTACTCTTCCAGGACGAAACCGAGGAAAAAGTGGAGGATCAACAAGCATGATATAGCACATCTAATCTTGTCCATTTAAACTCCATTCGTTACCTTTGTGGTATAATTAAACAAGGAGGAACAAAAATGAAAAGATTTTCTCGGGTGCTTATTTCGATGGGGATCGCGGCGACCATGATGCTGGGATCCTGCACCGATTCTTCCCTCTTCGGAGAGTGGAAATGTTATGACCTCACCATAGCGGACACGACCGGCATACCGGCAGAGCTCATCAATAGCGGCATCGAATCCGCCAAGAGCACGACCCTCTTCATCAACGAGGATTCAACGTATCGGGAGGATTACATCGTTGAGGATGCCGAGATTATCTCCACCATTGGGAATTACAGCATAGTGGGAGACAGTATCTGCTTCTCGCCCATCCAAATGGGTGGCAAGGAGATGACGGACACATCCGCCATCGAATACAGATACATCGCGAACGACGAAAGGCTCGCAAGCATCACTTTCCCAAAAAAATACAAACTCGAGTTGGCTAACAACAAGCTGAAACTCCTGGACCTGATCTACAGCGGAGCGTCAAGAAGTAAAACGAACCAAACTACCATGTTCTACGAAAAGGTGAAGAAATGAAGGTTTGCATTGCGGAGAAACCTAGCGTAGCAAGGGATATAGCGGCCGTTTTGGGGGCTACCACCCGCCGGGACGGCTACATCGAAGGGAACGGATACCAGGTCACCTGGGTATTCGGACATCTCTGCACCCTGAAGGAACCCCACGAATACAACCCGGCATGGAAACGGTGGGACATCTACAGCCTGCCGATGATTCCCCAGAAGTTCGGCATCAAACTCATCAACGACGAGGGCTCCATCAAGCAATTCCACATCATCGAAAGCCTCATCAAGAACGCGGAGGAGATCATCAACTGCGGGGATGCCGGGCAAGAGGGCGAGCTCATCCAACGTTGGGTGATGCAGATGGCGGGATGCAAATGCCCCGTCAAACGGCTCTGGACCTCCTCCCTTACAGAAGAAGCGCTCAAGGAGGGCTTCAACAACCTCCACCCGCAATCGGACTACGACAAACTATACGAAGCCGGGGCCATGCGCGCCATAGGCGATTGGCTCCTAGGCATGAACGCCACACGCCTCTACACCATGAAGTACGGTGGCAACAAGCAGGTGCTCTCCATCGGAAGGGTGCAAACGCCTACCCTCGCCTTGGTCGTGAAAAGACACCTGGAGATCGCCAACTTCAAGCCGGAGCAGTATTGGGAGCTGAAGACCGTCTACCGTGACACCACCTTCGCCGCCACAAAGGGTAAATTCACCACCGAAGAGGAGGGAAGGAAATTCCTGCAGGAGGTACAAAACAGCGAGTTCACTGTCACCGACGTGACCACCAAGAAGGGTGTGGAATTCGCTCCACGGCTGTTCGACCTCACCTCGCTCCAAGTGGAGTGCAACAAGAAATACGCCTTCTCGGCCGAGGAGACGCTCAAGCTGATCCAATCGCTCTACGAGAAAAAGGTCACCACCTACCCTCGTGTGGACAACACCTACCTGAGCGACGACATATACCCTAAGATCCCGAACATCATGCGGGGCATGACAAAGTATGAGGCGCTCACGCAAAGCGTCCTGGCGAATAAGATACCGAAGACCAAACGGGTGTTCGACAATAGCAAGGTGACCGACCACCACGCCATCATCCCGACAGGCGTCAACCCGACGAACCTCACGGCCGACGAATGGAAGGTGTACGACCTCGTGGCGAAACGTTTCATCGCCAACTTCTACCCCGACTGCCAAATCTCCACCACAGCCGTCATGGGAGAGGTGGAGAAGATCGAGTTTAAGGCGAACGGCAAACAGATCCTCTCGCCAGGCTGGCGCATGGTCTACGACAAGGAAAAGAGCGAAGAAGCCAACGACGAGGAGAAAACACTGCCCGCCTTCACGAAAGGGGAGCATGGTCCGCATACCCCAGATCTGGCGGAGAAATGGACCACCGCCCCGAAACCTTACACGGAAGCCACCCTGCTCCGCGCCATGGAGACGGCAGGCAAGCAGATGGAGGACGGCGAACTGCGCGACCTGCTGAAGGAGAACGGTATCGGTCGGCCTTCCACCCGCGCCAACATCATCGAGACCCTCTTCAAGCGCAACTACATGCGCAAGGAGAAGAAGAACATATATGCGACGCAAACAGGCATCGACCTCATCAACACCATCCAACAGGAGTTGCTGAAATCCGCCGAACTGACCGGTCAGTGGGAGAAGCGCCTACGCATGATCGAGAAGAGCACCTACGACAGCGCCACCTTCATGACGGAGCTGAAGACCATGGTGACGGAGATCGTGCAAAGCGTGAAATACGACACCCAACGCACCATCACCATCGAAGAGAAAAAAGCGGAAGAGGAGAAGAAAAAAACGCCAAAGCCACGCGCCAAAGCGCCAAAGAAGGAGAATACGGGTGAGCCTCAACCCGCCACGGAAGCGAAACAGGCACAACCTCAACCACAGCCACAACAAGCCGCTCCCCTACCCGCCACAATCGTCGGCATGACCTGCCCACTCTGCGGGAAAGGGACCATCGTCAAGGGACGAACCGCCTACGGATGTTCCGAATGGAAAGCAGGCTGCGCACTCCGGCTACCCATTGAAGTGGACGGGAAAGAACAAACCACAGAGGAGCTACTAAAACAACTGAGGGCTCTCAAACAATAAAAAAGCAAAGAGGGAGAGAATCACTCCCCCCCCTCTCTCCACTGTCAGAAGAATCATCAACTTTAAACAAACAAACCTTTAAATAAACGAACTTTTAAACGAACAAAAACCTAAAACCAATTAAAACCTTCTAAACACAACAGAACCTATATCTTTACGGGAAATCTCCCATTGTCCAAATTCATGATGGATACACCGGGGAAGGAAACGACACGACACGGTCATCTCCCATTATGCATCTTAAACGTACCTTCAGACGAACCTACCGGCACAGAAACAGCATCCTCGTCCGATAGACAAGCCTTCGGATACAAGTCGCCAACCCCTACCATGAGGGGGCACGTAAATATGAATAACCTTTTTCCCCATACGCTTTAATCATTGTCCTATATATTGTCTATACAAAAATTGTTCTATATAACATTGCGCACAAACTCCACTCACAAAGTTAACAAAAAATAAATTAAACAAAAGAAAATTCAGATTTTTTTGAATGAAAATTTATAAAAAATACAATATACACATCACGAGTCTTTCATGTAGATGAGGCAGAGGGGAATTATTCGTTCTGCGTTTTTGGAATAGTAAATCGTAAAATCAGCACTACCAAGAGGCTCAAGCAATAAAAAAGGGGAATCGCGACGACTCCCCTTCCTCAAAAACATATTCTCTGAACATTTTACGGAACCAACACCTTGACGGACGACCCGTCGCCTAACTTCACAAAGTAAACTCCCGGATTCAGCGACACGGCATAGTCACTGCCCGCATAGACTAACGATCCATTCTCCGTAAAGACAGAATAACTCACATCGTCACACTCGACCATCAACGTGGATGGACCCGCATAAACGCGAGGGCCACTAACCTGCGCAGTCTTCGAAACAGACATCGGCACCGCCCAATTTTGAACGAACACAACATCTGCATCCGGCATAATAAAATATTTACGACAAGGCGGTAGAGGAGAAGGACCCCATTCACAGTCCACACTATATTGTTGGATTTCCGCCTCCCACGCCTCCTGCACCAACAGATACTCACTAGAATAGCGGCTCATTGCCATCACGCACACGGGAAGAGTCGTCGTGGAACAATAAGCATATCCAGAACCTGGATCACTAACACCGAACCACACGGTATCTCCAACCATAACACTATATTCAATGATGTTTCGATAAACCGAATAATCATCGGGTAAATCATCACAATACTCGTCCGCAGTTGTAAAGCGACCATTCCTTTCGCTTTTCGAGAAATCCAAATCACTGAGACTCGGAACAGCTCCAAGATTCCTCAAAATTCGCGTCTTAACCGCACCTTCTGATGCGCCTGCCGTCACAGAATCACCAGCTGCGGCGACAAGGTCAACATCTTGTTCCCCCTGTGCAAACATACCCTCGCCACACAAGAAGCAAAATAGCCCTAAAATGAATAAACGTTTTTCCATAAGCAGTTGTTTTTATGAGAAATAATTCAACAATATGTTTCACAAAGATACGGTAATAATCAAGAAAAACAACGAAACAAACAAATTCAACACACAAACATCACTTGTTTTTTCACACAGACGAGACAGAGGACCACTATTCCTCACGAAGGAAATGCTCACGGAGTTTGACGCGATATTATCCATCAGCAATAATAGTAAAACGTAAAATAGTAAATGTTGTATTATACCAATGCGGCAAGTGAAACCGTCGTAAGGCACATCGTTGGAAATGCATGCAAAAAAAATCGGGACCCCCATAGGGAGATCCCGACCCCGTATCTTTCCAAAGCCTTAAGGAAGCCTTAAACCGAAGCAAGCGGAGAAGGAACGACCCTTATAGGCGGGTTGTTTCACATTCGCATTCATGTTCGTACAACCGATTTCCGCATTCAATTTCAACACCATGAAGTCATAGATGAAACGAATTCCACCACACAAACCGAAATCGAAACGGTTCAAACGTGGATTGTCTCCACCATAGGTGTTATATTCCAGCGTACTAAAGCCATTTTCCTGTTCGTACAAGTCTGAAGACTGGGAATATTTACCCGCAATACCATAACCGAAATACGGACCGCCCAATATCTGCATACCCGCTTTACGCGAGAAAGTGATGTTGAAAGCGAACTCCAACGGAGCCTCTATGGACATGGCTGTCACGTCATAGTCCCATACATATCCATCATAAGCGGTATAGGTGAAACCCTTGCTCTCGAACGTCAACGAAGGACAGAAGGATGTCCATGCATAAAACAACGGGATATCAGCACCCGCACCTGCGCGGAACAACGGCTTGTATTGCGCCGATTTCTCGCTGATGGTACTATACGTCACACCTCCATCGATGATGAAATGGTTCCCGTCAAACGGAGAGAACTGCTTGTAAGGACTAATCTGAGCACTTGCTCCGAACGCACATAATGCGGTGATTACCACCGCGAAAATCTTCTTCATATTGATCTGTACACTAAAATCGTTAACAAATGACGGGTGCGAATTTAGTTAATTTTTATAAAAAACAAATCACTTTCGCTCACTTTTCTTCCTTATCCGACGAAGACTGAATCGTCATTTCATCATTCACCATTCTATGCATATACTGCTGGATAATCGCCTTCAACCGATTTTCCATTGTATCCACCTTCACCGCACGGTTCAGTAAGTCATTGGAAAGCAGGCGGTCAGATTGGAAATCATAGACCGACCGTACACTATCCCCATCGAACGAGAGCATCATGGAGTTGTGCAAATACTGATAAAATGGAGCGTTGTACATCACCACACTCTTCGTCGAGTCTGGTGAGAGACAATTCTGTCCAAAGGCGACGTACGGCTTGTCATAATTCAGATACGACAAGACCGTAGGCATGATGTCGATCTGCTGCGCCAACGTCTGGCTCCTACCCTTCAACAAGCTATCGCTCGGGCAGTAGAAAAGAATCGGCACCTCATACCTCCCCAACTGCGTCATATACTCCTCGTGCGTGGTCTGGTTGGTATGGTCGGCCGTAAAGACGAAAAGCGTGTTCTTGTACCAATCCATCTTCGAAGCCCTCCCGAAGAAGTGGCGAAGCGCCATGTCAGAATAGCCAATACACTGATGAATAGGCTCTTTCCCCTTCGGAAACTTGTCCGCATACTGCTCTGGCACACGGAACGGATCATGCGAAGACGCGGAGAATATAGCCGTCATGAAAGGCTGCGGAAAGGTATCCATCGTCTCGGCGAAGAACTGGAAGAAGGGTTCGTCCCAAATCGCCCATATACCATCGAAACAGCTGTCATCCCCGAACTCCGTCTTCCCGAAATAATCGTCAAAACCGATGGACTTGGCGAACGATTGGAATCCCATGGAGCCGTTCGGCGCACCATGGAAGAAGGCGGAATAGTAGCCCTTCTCCTTCAGCAGACCCGGCAAACCCGACACGGTGTTCACCGCATAAGGCGTAGTGATATAAGGCGCCACAAACATCGGGATGCTCGCCAAAATAGAAGGCATGGCATCAATCGACTTCCGGCCATTGGCGTAGGAATAGTTGAACGTATAGCCTTGTTGGAACAGAGAGTCCAGGAAAGGCGTGTATCCCTTGTAGGTGCCATCGTCCAAGTCACGGTTGAACAAGCCCATGTACTCCTTGCCAAAACTCTCCATGATGATCACCACCACATTCATCGGGCGGAAAGCCTCCCGCGGGTGAGGATCAACCACCGGCGTATAGAAACGCTCCGCATCCTCCATCGAAGCAAAATAGGAAGGAACAACGAACGACGGGCTTTTCGCCGTGCGGATGACACAGAAAGGTGTGTTTAGGACAATAGCTGTCTCCTCCGGTTTCTTCACATACTGCATGGAGTTCGAGACCGCCAACGGACGGGTATACTTGCCGAATCCGCCCCGGATGCCGATGACCGCCATGTAAGCCACCACGGCAAACAACGGCACGTTCAAGGCATAATAGAGCCATCCGTTCGATTGTTTTTTGCGCTGTTGGTCAGGGCGATAATAGCACATCACCAATATGAAAACCATCAGCAGGAAGAATAACGTGGCGTACCAATAATTAACCAAACCCGTAAGGATGACCTTTCCGATATTCCCATCGTTCGAGAACTCGGAGAAGATGGAGAGATTGGTGCGGCGGTTCGTGAACTGATAATAGACCATGTCGGCCGAGTTCATGAACGCCCCCAAGATATTAGGCACACAGAAGACCCACTTGGCGACCTTCTGGTAAGTATTGTTCTCCCTAAACGGGAAAGGAATGGCCATCATCACCAGATAGAGCGCATTCAGGTAGATGCAAGCGGAGAGGTCGAACCGCAGGCCCGCCACCATCAAGCCTAAGAGGCGGGAAGAATTCACCTCCGGGAAAGAGGAGCTATTGACCATGTAAAACGCGAACCGGCAAACGGACATCACCCCCATCGCCAACAGAAAATTGACGAGCATCACAAAGATCGGGCTCTTCCGCAACCTGTTCCAAAAGGTCCCCATCACTCGAACACCTCCTCACCGATTAACGTGGCGGATGTGGCGCTAAGCACCTTCACCTTCACGAAATCGCCAATTCTATGATTGCCTTTAGGGAAAACGACCACCTTATTTTGCGAAGTGCGGCCGAACAATTGCTCGCGTGAACGCTTCGAGAAGCCTTCCACCAGCACCTCGAACGTCTTATTGACATCACGCTCGTTGCTCAAGGCGGACATGCGGGTCTGCAAGGCGATGATCTCATTCAAACGGGCGATCTTCACCTCCTCCGAGATGTTATCCGGCAAGTTCTTGGCGGCGAAAGTGCCCGGTCTTTCCGAGTATTTGAACATGAAGGCGGAGTCGAAGACAACTTCCTCCATCAGGCTCAACGTCAGTTGCTGGTCCTCCTCCGTCTCGTCATGGAACCCGCAGAACACGTCCGTCGTGATGCCACAGTCAGGCACGATACGACGGATGGCGGCGATACGGTCCAAGTACCACTCCCTCGTATACTTACGGTTCATGGATTTCAATATCTTGTTACTGCCCGATTGCACAGGCAAGTGGATGTGACGGCAGATGTTCGGGTAGGCCGCCATCACCATCAACACATCATCGTTCATATCTTTCGGGTGGGAAGTGGTGAAACGCACGCGCATCGTCGGATAGGCCTCCGCCACGATCTTCAGCAGGTCAGCAAAGGAGACGACGGTTCCGTCCTCCCCTTTGTAGGCGTAGGAGTTCACGTTCTGTCCGATCAGGACCACCTCCTTGTAGCCACGTTTTTTCAGATCCTCGATCTCGTTCAGGATGCTACGCACCTCACGGCTACGCTCCCTACCCCTCGTGTAAGGCACGATACAATAAGAGCAGAAATTGTTACATCCGCGCATGATGGAGACGAAACCGGATATCGCGGCGCCGCATAATCGCTGGGGAATGACATCCTTGTAAGTCTCCGTGGTGGAGAGATCCACATTGATGGACTTCTCGCCCTGCTCCACAGCGCCCACCAGGTTCGGCAGATCCAAGTACGCATCCGGTCCGACCACCAAATCGACAACACCCGTGGCCAGCAGTTCATCCTTCATACGCTCCGCCATGCAACCGAGCACGCCCACGATCATATCGGGACGTTTCTGCTTACGCTGGCGGAAGACCTGCAATCTGCCATGGATCTTCTGCTCCGCATTATCTCGGATGGAACAGGTATTCACGAAAACAGCGTCCGCTTCGTCCTCCACCTGTGTCACCTCATAACCGGCCGTATCCATAATAGCCGCAACCACCTCACTGTCAGCCACATTCATCTGACAGCCATACGTCTCCAAGAACAATTTCTTCATCTTTATCATGCCTTTTATATCGTTGGCAAAGATACAAATTAATACGCCATTTTTTAAGAATCCACTCGATAAGTTGTATAAATCGACAAGTTACGTTACTTTTGCGGAAGACAAAGAAAAAGGCATATGTCCAAAAAAGAAATAAAAATCATTGAAGAGAAAAACAGTTCCGAAAAGGATGTGAAACGCATTCAGGAGAACGTAAAAACGAATGAGGCCCCATCCAAGCCCAATACACCGAACGAATTCGAAGAAGTTAGTTTTCAAAACAAAGACAGCCGCTTTCAAGGGGATTCGATGGTGCTCCGCACGGAGGGTTTGGTGAAGCAATACGGGCAGAGAATCGTGGCCAACAACGTCTCCATCAACGTGAAACAGGGAGAGATCGTCGGGTTGCTCGGTCCGAACGGCGCCGGCAAGACCACCACATTCTACATGACGACGGGTCTGATCGTACCCAATGCGGGAAGAATATACCTCAATGACGTGGACATCACGAAGTACCCCGTCTACAAACGCGCGCAGGCAGGCATCGGATACCTCGCCCAGGAGCCTTCCGTATTCAGGAAGATGACGGTGGAGGACAACATCCTTTCCGTATTGGAGATGACAAACTTCACCAAGGAATACCAAAAGGAAAAACTGGAAAGCCTCATCTCAGAGTTCAATCTGGGACATGTCCGCAAGAACCTCGGTGACCGTCTTTCGGGAGGTGAACGTCGTCGTACGGAGATCGCCCGTTGCCTCGCCATCGAGCCTAAGTTCATTATGTTGGACGAGCCTTTCGCAGGTGTCGACCCGATTGCGGTACAAGACATCCAGGATATCGTATGGAAGCTGAAAAGCAAAAACATCGGCATCCTCATCACCGACCACAACGTGGACGAGACGCTCTCCATCACAGACCGCGCCTACCTTCTGTTCGACGGAAGGATCCTCTTCCAAGGAACATCCGAAGAGCTGGCGGCGAACCCTATCGTTAAGGAGAAATACTTGGGCCGCGACTTCGAACTGAAGAAGAGAAAGCCTATCTCATAAGAAACATAGTTAAAACGCATCATATGCAAAAGAGTCTCGTATTCGCCAGCCTACTGGCCACTACCGTGATCTTTTCCTCCTGCACCGCAGAAGCCAACACAACAAAGATTGCCCCGGAAACGGAACAGAAGGGAAAGGAGAAGTCCGCTACAGACATAGCCGTTCCGAACTTCTCGGAAGATTCAGCCTACCAATATGTTGTGAGGCAGTGCGAATTCGGTCCACGCGTACCCAACACAGACGCACACGAGCAATGTGCGGCCTACCTCAGCCAACAGATGGCGGCCTTTGGCGCGGAGGTCACCAAGCAGGCATTCATCACAACCGCCTTCGATGGGACGGAGCTGAAAGCCACCAACATCATCGGCACCTTCTACCCTGAGAAAAGCGAGAGAATCATCCTCTTCTCCCACTGGGATTCCAGACCATTCTGCGACCAGGGAGCCCCACAGGACATCCAGAAGGCGGTGATGGGAGCCAACGACGGAGCCAGCGGTGTGGCGATTCTCCTGGAGATTGCCAGGATCCTCAAGAGCAACGAGCCTAACGTGGGCATCGACATCGTGTTGTTGGACGTGGAAGACTATGGCGACGCCAGAGGGGCTGCGGAAAGTTGGTGCCTCGGCTCGCAATATTGGGCTAAGCAACCCCATTACAAGACAAAGCCACAGTACGGCATCCTGCTGGACATGGTCGGAGCTTCATCCCCTTCGTTCGGCATAGACATCACCTCCCAACAACTGGCGCAGAGCGTGGCCAGCAAAGTATGGAACACCGCCCACTCATTGGGTTACCAACAATTCAAGAACGAAATCAGCGGGCAACTCATCGACGACCATGTCTTCGTGAACATGATCACCGGCATCCCTACCATCGATATCATCGACTATTCACAGGAAAGAGGCTTCCCTGCCACCTGGCATACGGCACATGACACGCCGGAGAACATAAGCAAAGAGACACTCGGAATGGTCGGAAAGGTTGTTACCAAGGTGATTTTCAGTGAATAACGCACAAACCAGGATTGCCTGTCAAAAAAAATCAGGCACATTCCATAAAAAAACACCTATTTTTTTTGGAAGTTCCCAAAATAAGCGTACCTTTGCATCGCAAAACGAAACAAGAGCGTTTCAAACAAATGGCGGATTCGTCTATCGGCTAGGACGGATGCCTCTCACGCATCAAAGAGCAGTTCGATTCTGCTATCCGCTACGAAAGAGATCTCAATGAGGTCTCTTTTTTTATGGAACAATCCGAACCAGCGCCCATTTCATGGCACGAGGCACAAAAACACAATGAATCTACCCGTATTATATCAAAGAAGAAATCGTTCTAATATTTTTTGTACGATTACATATTGACTCCAAATATGTTTTCCATTATCTTTGCTCAAAAATCAGAAGACATGCTTGGTGTGTATCAGAGAATGCGTCCTGAAAGGAAATCGAAGAGAGTGTTATTGTTGTTTATTGTGTATGTTTTTCCTGCATTTTCACGCTGGCTTTCTCCTTATTGTATTTTTATCGAAGACATTCGTGAATTTTGTGTAAAATATATTAACCAACATTATGCTGAAGCAACTATTATTGCTGACGACGCTGGCGGGAGTGCCGGTGCTATGTCATTCCCAGTCTAACATCTACAGCTCGGCGAACGAGCGTTCGGAGGATGGTATGACACTCTATCATGTAGTGGGGAATATGGCGGCCTTGGAATCGGAAGACGGAGCACTTTCGACGGGCAACCTCATTCCGTACAGCGTGGCGACCACCACAGGGTTGGACCTTACCGACGTCTCCCTCCTCACGGTCTATCCGAACCCCACGAAGGATGTGCTCGTACTCACGACGGGCGAGTTAAAGAACCTAACGATGACCCTAACCAATGCGGAGGGGCAACAACTGTTGTCCGCACAGGTAAGGGACAGCGAGACACGAATCGACTTCTCCCGCTATGCATCAGGACTCTATCACCTTACACTGGCACAAGGCGAAACTATCGTCAAGTCATTCAGCATCGTCAAAAAATAACGGGTCAAACACATAGATAAAGGCTTGGCCTCAGACATACTTTGAAAAACAACAATTATTAACTTTATCATCACACATGAAAAAAATTATTACGATTGTCGCAATGACAATGTTGTGGTTTGTGTCGTTGTCGGCGCAAGTTCCACAAAAACTCACTTACCAGGCAGTCATACGCGATGCCGCAGGTAACGTAGTCAACAACCAGGACTTGGCGGTTCAGATCACCATCCTGCAAGGTTCCATTGAGGGTCCAGCAGTATACTTGGAGAACCACACCACCGCCACCACCGTCAATGGAGTCATCACACTCGAGGTCGGAGGAGGATTGACTTCGTACGACTTCACCGCCATCGATTGGAGCAACGGGCCGTTCTACATCCGCTCCTCAGCCGAGCTGAACGGGAAGAGCATCTCCGTCACCTCTCAATTGCTGAGCGTTCCTTACTCTTTGTATGCACATAGAGCATTCATGGCGGACAAGGTGAACGAGCAATTCCTGGAGGATATCATCGCAGCCAAAATCCAAAGTGCGATGGACGAGCGGGATGCGGCGTGGGAGAGCAAGATGCAAAGCGCGATGGATGAGCGGGACGCAATATGGCAAAGCAAGCTTGAGGCAGCCTTGGACTCCATCTCCGCACAAATGTCCGTTCCGCCGGTTGACACGGTTCCTAGCGACACCATTCCCACGGATACTATTCCTACAGACACCGTTTCCACAGACACAACACATGCAGACACAACCTTCAAATCAGCCGCCATCCACGGAGTGTTGCCGGGCAAATTCTCCATGGGGGAGAATTACCAAGTACGTTTCTCCAAGGGCATGTTGCAATACCTCGCATACAAGGATGTATGGAGATTCGCAAAAAACCAATACGACATCATCGACAAAAGTTTTCATGAATATTGGATGTACCCTGCTAAAGGTTGGGCCGACAAATTTGAGCACGGCGCTGGCAGTGTAGACGACCCAGAGTGTCCATACTATTACTACGAACAACCTCTTGGTGCTCCTTTTTATAATTACATGGAACTCGCTCAAGTGGCTGGCAAGCATGCAATTCACAATGGAGGGAACAAAAGGGATCTCTGGGAAACTCCATCTGCTGAGGATTGGCGATACCTCATGACCATGAGGAATAGAGCCGACAGCCTTTTTTCGAAAGGCAAAGTAAATGGAATAGACGGATATATCTTCTTGCCAGATGATTGGTCATTCACTACAGATTCATCCTTTACTCCAAAAGCAGAAAATTGCGCAGCGAATGTCTATGACAAAAAAGCTTGGGAAAAAATGGAATCCTTGGGAGCGGTATTCATGCCATGCACATCCTATTGGACTTGGGGATATGCGGACTATGAACCCGTCGCATTGCAACTAACTGCAGACCATGCATACCCCAACTGCAACTATGGAGAATTGGGGGAATTTCTTATTGAATGTGACAATGACTTTATACATGCTATCTCGGGAGAAACCCCAACGCATTATCGCCTAGTTGTGTCAGAAGGGAAGACAACGGAAATAATGAACGGAGAGGCGATAGAGAATGAGGATTTTGACGGTGAAGATGAAGACGCACCAAACAATTACCTTCCTGACAGCCTGGTTGACCTCTCGAACGTGAACATGAGTGAAGGCCTACTTAACGGAAGATTCTCCGTTTCGGAAACCAAGCAAGTGAACTTCTCCCAGGGAAATCTCCAATACAATCAAGACACAAAGATTTGGCGTTTCGCTGACAACCAGTATTCAAGCTATGACCAAGAATGGATTAACCAATTCAGATTCGGCACGTCTGGTTATTCATGTGACCCCATGAAAAATTTCGTAAGGGATGAGACCTATCCTGGCTACGCCCCTAGCGGAAGCAACGCAGGCACAAAATACGATTGGGGAGTATATAATCCGATTTCAAATGGTGGTAACACCCCGAATCTCTGGCGTACCCTTACAATAGAAGAGTGGGAATACCTCATAACCAAAAGGAAGAAGAACGGAAGAGAGCTTTCCTCTTACGCCACAGTCTGCGAAAAGAAAGGCATAGTCCTTTTGCCGGACGACTGGGATTTCAACAACGAATTGTCATTTGCTGACACGTTTGACATTGATTTGGATTTCTATAAACGCGCCGTTTATACATGTGAACAATGGAATCGCATGGAGGAATTAGGTGCTGTTTTCTTGCCAAGCGACGGAATGTACCCTTACCATCCTTATTATACGGGTTATCAAATAGAGCGATCAGCTTGGTATGGCTGTGCATATTGGTCCACATCACCGAATAAAGGATTTATAGTTCGCAATTACGAACCCGAGTACACTGTTTCAACCGAAGTACAATTCGGCTCTACAAATCCTAGGGATCAATGTTCCATCCGCCTCGTCCGCGATGTCAAAAAGTAACATCCCGCTAATTTGGCAATAGAACAATTGTGACATGGAGAATTAGCAGCTAGCAAAGCCCTCCTTCTCAGGAATCGAACCTGACTTGGAGGGCTTTCCCTGTTTCAACTAAAAATTCATGGTAGGATTACCATCCACGCCTTGTCAATTGCGCGATAGTTTTATTATATTTGCAAACTATTTTCAATAACTGGTGGCGTTTGTAGGCCATCAACTAAAATTAAAGATATGATAAAAGTTACATTTCCAGACGGTTCCGTGCGTGAGTATGAGAAGGGAACCACTGGCATGCAGATTGCGGAGAGCATCAGCTCCCGCTTGGCACAAGAGGTGCTTTCAATTAGTGTAAATGGTGAAGTGCGCGACCTGAACCGTCCGATCGACGAGGATTGCTCAGTGAAATTGCACAAGTTTGAGGATGAAGAGGGCAAGCACACCTTCTGGCACACCTCGGCGCACTTGATGGCGCAGGCGATCCAGATGCTCTACCCTAACGCAAAGTTCGGTATCGGTCCGGCCATCGAAAACGGGTTCTACTACGATATCGATTTCGGAGAGACCATCCTAAAAGAGGCGGATTTCGCCGCTATCGAGAAAAAAATGGCGGAGATCGTCGCACAGAAACAAACCCTCACGAGAGTGGACATTTCCAAGGCGGACGCATTGAAGATGTTCGGCGACAGAGGAGAAACATATAAGACCGAGCTCATCAGCGAGCTCGAAGACGGCAAGATCACACTCTACGAGCAGGGGTCCTTCACAGACCTCTGTCGCGGTCCACACTTGCCTGACGTAACCCCAATCAAGGCCATCAAGATCACCTCATTGGCGGGCGCCTACTGGAGAGGCGACGAGAAACGCAAGCAGTTGACCCGTCTCTACGCCATCACCTTCCCTAAGAAGAAGATGCTGGACGAGTACTTGGCATTGTTGGAAGAGGCGAAGAAACGTGACCACAGAAAGATCGGCAAAGAGCTGGAGCTTTTCATGTTCACCGACATGGTCGGAAAGGGTCTCCCGATGTGGTTGCCTAAGGGTACCGCCCTTCGTCTCCGCCTGGAGGATTTCCTCAAGAGGATCCAGAAGAAGTTCGGTTACCAACAGGTGATGACTCCTCACATTGGAAACAAGGAACTCTACGTCACTTCCGGTCACTGGGACCACTACGGAGAGGACAGCTTCCGCCCTATCACCACGCCTGAGGAGGGTGAAGTATACTTGCTTAAGCCAATGAACTGCCCTCACCACTGTATGATTTACAAGTGGCAACCACGCTCCTACCGTGACCTTCCTTTGCGTCTGGCGGAGTTCGGAACGGTTTACCGCTACGAGCAGAGCGGCGAGTTGCACGGATTGACCCGTGTCCGTTCGTTCACACAAGACGACGCGCACATCTACTGCCGTCCTGACCAAGTGAAGGACGAGTTCATCCGCGTGATGGACATCATCTCCATCATCTTCAAGGCTTTGAACTTCGACAATTTCGAGGCGCAGATCTCTTTGCGCGACCCTAACAACAAGACCAAGTACGTCGGAACGGACGAGAACTGGGCAAAGGCGGAAGCCGCCATCGTCGAGGCCTGCAAGGAGAAAAACATGCCAGCCAAGGTGGAATACGGTGAAGCCGCATTCTACGGACCTAAGCTGGACTTCATGGTGAAGGACGCCATCGGAAGAAGATGGCAGCTGGGTACCATCCAAGTAGACTACAATCTGCCGGAGCGTTTCGGCTTGGAATATGTGGGTGAGGACAACCAAAGACACCGTCCTGTCATGATCCACCGTGCACCTTTCGGCTCCATGGAGCGTTTCGTGGCAGTGTTGATCGAGCACACCGGCGGTAAATTCCCGCTCTGGTTGACGCCAGACCAAGTGGTCGTGTTGCCAATCAGCGAGAAGTACAACGACTATGCGAAGAAGGTGATGGCTTACCTCGACGAGAACAACATCCGCGCCATCTTGGACGACAGGAACGAGAAGATCGGACGTAAGATCCGCGACAACGAGGTGAAGAGAATCCCTTACATGCTCATCGTCGGAGAGAAAGAGGCTGAGAACGGAGAGGTATCCGTCAGGAAGCAAGGCGAAGGAGACATGGGTTCGCTCAAGTTGGAGGATTTCGCTGCCAAGATCAACGAGGAAGTGGAAGCGATGATGAACAGCTGGCAGAAGGGCGAATAAAAGCCCCCAAGCAAGCAGATTCAATATCTATAAAAAATCGGAGGTGAATAGCCTTCGATTTTTTTTGATAGAGACTCACAAATCCACAAGGCAAACGATTGATTAGCAATCACCTAAACAAGGCTGTCAAGCATAAACATTTCAGAACCAATTCAACCGACAAATATGAAAAAGAGAGTGTTCCTTTTGATGATCATATCCGCACTATGGCTACCGATGGAGGCCACCAACGATATGCGAGGAGAAGAGGAAAGAAAAACATCAGAGGTGGTGAATCAATCGTCCACACCGTTGAAATTCAGGATTCTATCAGACAGTACGGCTTATGTGCACAAAGACGAATCATACAAGAGGTTCCAATCCATTTCAATCCCCGACAGGGTAAGAATAGACGACAAAGTATATACGGTCACAGCCATCGGCCCCGAATCATTCACCGGATGTGAAGGATTGACCAACATAGAGCTGCCATCGACACTAACCGACATTGGCATGAGCGCATTTTCATCATGCATTGGGCTGAAAAAGATAACCATACCTTCCCGTGTAACCACAATTGGAGAATACGCTTTTACCAATTGCAAAGAACTGACTAGCATCAACATACCCGCAAGTGTAGCAAAAATCGGGACCCTGTCATTCCTTATGTGCAAGGAGTTGTCTAGCATCAATGTCGCCGCCGACAATCCATACTTCGCGAATGAAGGGGGAATATTATACGATTATCAGAAGACAAATATTATTCACGTTCCCAGCAAAACAAAAGGGATCATCACCCTACCCTCCAGCGTCACGTCCATCAAAGACCACTGCTTCTACGAATGCGAAGAATTGGCAGGCATAAAGCTGCCAGAGAGCATAACCAGCATCGAAGATTACGCATTTAAGGGGTGTAAAAAGCTAAAAAGCATTGAGATTCCCACAAGCGTGACCGAGATAGGATATGGAGCATTTACCGGTTGTGAAAGCCTAACAGACGTGAAGATACCGACGAGCGTCACATCCATCTCAAGCGAAGCATTTGCAGGATGTATCAGTTTAAAAAGCATAAAGATACCAACGAGTGTCACATCCATCGAGTTCGGGGCATTTATGGGATGTGTCAATTTGAAGGAGATAAATATTCCTTCAGGAGTAACATTGATTGAGCCCTACACATTCGACGGGTGCAAGAGCCTGACAAGATTGGAGCTATCCCAAAACGTGACCAAGATTAGGGGTTGGGCATTCCGCGGATGTGACAAACTCACGCTCGTGATTGATCAGGCAGAAGGATTCATAGACTTTGCGCCATACGTCCTCCTCGAATGCAAATCAGTGGAATACACGAAAGGGGAACTGCCACGTTTAAACCCCGAGCCATAAGCGACACACGCCAACGGCAGGTGCACAAACGAGGGATGAGACTTCAAGGAAAGGATTTTTGGGCCAATCGTTTATAGCGGACAGCGATGAAAAAAAATGTGGAAGTCAACAGGAAAAAATAATTGAGGAAAAATACATAATATCATAAAATTAACTAAATTTGCAGTCGATTTTGAAGGAATGGCTGAATGAGAAAGGCATCAAAACCTTTTGAATGAGCCAATTTTCTGATAGTCATAAGTTTAACTAATTAATAGGAGGAAACAATTATCGCAACAACAAAACCATTCATCAAGAGAACGGATGCGAAGACAAACGCCAACACCAACAATGGCGGAACAGGCAGAGAGCAACATCGCATCAATGATCGAATCCGAGAGAGCGAAGTTCGTCTCGTGGGAGACAATGTGGAACAAGGAGTCTATCCAATTGAGGAGGCTCTTCGTATCGCCGACGATTTAGAGTTGGATTTGATTGAAATTTCTCCGAATGCGGTTCCTCCCGTTTGCAGGATAGCCGACTATCAGAAATTCCTATATCAACAGAAGAAGAAGGAGAAGGAAATGAAGGCCAAGGCCACCAAGGTGGTGGTGAAGGAGATCCGTTTCGGGCCGCAGACCGACGACCACGACTACGAGTTTAAGTTGAAGCACGCCATCGGATTCCTCCAAGACGGTGCCAAATTAAAGGCGTACGTCTTCTTCAAAGGCCGTTCCATCCTATTCAAGGAGCAAGGCGAGGTTCTATTGCTGAGATTCGCCAACGACCTTGAGGAGTACGCGAAGGTGGACCAACTCCCTCAATTGGAAGGAAAGAGGATGATCATCCAACTCTCACCTAAGAAAAAGAAGTAAGAAATTTTCTTAATACACAGTTTAATTTAATTTACAAAACAATGCCAAAAGTAAAGACTAATTCCGGTGCCAAAAAGAGGTTTGCCCTTACCGGATCAGGAAAGATTAAAAGAAAGCATGCATTCAAACGTCACATTTTGACGAAGAAGACGAAGAAGCAGAAGTTGGGATTGACCCACATGGGGCTTGTTTCAACAGCTGACATGAAGAGTGTAAGAAGCTTGCTTTGCTTACGTTAAGAAACTTAGTATTAATCGATTGTTTAGCATGAAGTTCTCATTCAATTGAGGCGCTAACGGTCACAAATTTTTAAGAAAATGCCAAGATCAGTAAATCACGTTGCTTCAAGAGCAAAGAGAAAGAAAATTTTGAAACTCACCAGAGGTTACTATGGTGCAAGAAAGAACGTTTGGACAGTTGCAAAGAACACTTGGGAGAAGGGTCTTTTGTATGCTTTCCGCGATCGTAGAAATAAGAAACGTAACTTCCGCGCATTGTGGATCCAACGTATCAACGCCGCAGCTCGCTTGGAAGGTATGTCCTACTCTCAATTGATGGGCGCTATTCACAAATCAGGTATTGAAATGAACCGTAAGGTGTTGGCTGACTTAGCCATGAACCAACCTGAGGCGTTCAAGGCAGTGGTAGAGAAAGTAAAGAACGCTTAAGCCGTTCCACTCGCATAACGGAAGAGGTTACCTTCGGGTAGCCTCTTTTTTTTTGCGCATGCACATAAGCAGGCGCATCACGGACCCACATAAAAACAGAACAGGAGGCCTATAGGGAGCCTCCTGTTTCGTTTGCGCCATACCTTATAGGCGAAACACTAACTTGTTATTAACTTACCCACGTAAGAACAAACGCATATCACTCGTAAAAGTTTTGTTGTTCCTCCGTGGATGTGAACTTACTCCTCATGTCAGAGAACAATTGTTCTGACCCAAGATTCTCTTCGACAGGCTCCTGAAGCACCATGTCAGGCTCTGGCTCAACGTTAGCAGCACTCAACTCACAAGTATTGTTCAAGTGGTTTTGATAGATTACTGCAGCGGCGGCGCAAACACCCAACACTGCGAAAATTGCGATTCCTTTTTTCATGGCCGTAGAATTTTTAGTTCGACATACACATTAATAATAAACGTGAGATTTTTCAACCGTCACATACCAAACTTAGCATTTATTTCTTCATAATCCAAACCCTTCGAGTTGTTTTTTCCATATTGAACGGATATTTTATCCGTTCGTAATTTTATATAAAATTAACATTCTTTTCGCAAAAGAATCCCTTAGAAAGTTAGCACGGGTCAAAAATATTGACATTTTCAAGGCGTGAAACATGGCGATTCCTCAATAGAAACAAATATGTATCTTCAAAACCGGACGATATTGTAAAACACCCCGCACACATTCCGGAGGCGGACAAAATCACATACCAGCTATTCCTTCAAAACTAAAAACACTGTGGCAGGAAAGAATGGGCTTCCCGTTCTTTTTTTTTGGGGGGGGGGCATCGATCACGAGCATGCCAGACTTCAAGCCCAACATGACACCTTCATCAGACACATATCACATGAATCTTACGCAAAAGGAACAAAACGGTACTATTTTGTAGAAATATTCTCATTTGTAAATTTCTATTTATTTTATTTACAAATAGATACAATTATTTTTGTGTAAAAAACACTTCACTATTGTTTCATATTAATTAAAATATTATTTTTGCAGAGAATTTAAATAAAAACACATAGATATTGCCCATTCGGGCGTAAGTTGTGGTTTATTGACGTAGCACACGAACGGAAAGACATGGAGAAAGAGAGCCATGAAGGACATTCGGAAGTGTTTAAGTGATAATTAACAGTAGAAAATGAAAAATACATTTAAAAGAAAGATGGCACACAAGTTGATCTGTCTGTCAGTCGCACTAATGCTCGGGGCAACGGGCATGGCGGAAGAACGCCTCAACCAATATGCGGCAGTGACACTCTCGCACGTAAAAGGATGCCAATCAGTTGGCCTCAGAGCCGGTCACGGAACGAAGAACATAATCGACTTCGGACTAACCTACGCCTACTGTTTCAACACCAGGATGTCGTTCCTGGTGGAATTGGATCATGAGAGAGCCTTTTTCGGTTACACTGAATTCATAAACACTTTACTCGTGTCACCAGGCTTTGAACACAACCTGATAAACTCCACCAGATGGTTTTATTGGCACTGGGGGTTAGGTCCAGCCGTCGGATATGACAAATGGCTTTGCGACCTAGTCGATGTGCAAGAGAAAGGTCTATGCTTCGGTGCGCAAGTAGGCACAGGTGTGGAGTTTATCCCATGGACGAAGGTGTCATTCGTACTGAAAGCGCAGCAATACGCACTGTTCAGCAAAGCAGAGAACTACTTGAAGCCCAACTTCTCTTTAGCAGTTAGGTTTAACTTCCACAGATAAAAATTGAAGGACATGAAAAAAACAATATATGTTTTAGGAATTATCGCATGTGCAATTGTCTGCGTATCTTGCGACACTCGAGATGACTGGTTCAAAGAAAAAAGTTCCGAGATCACATTCTACATAAACTATCCGGATCACATCGATACGGTAGATGCCCATTACCCCAAAATGCAAGAAGTCACAATTCGTACTGAGAAAGTATTTAGCAAATCTGTTGAAACTGATAGAAGCGGATTCAGAGTATACCGTGAGATGTATGGGAAAAGTGAATATATCAGGCCATGGAGTGAGTATCTAGATCCCCAAAACCCTGGGACTGGAGACGCTCAAAAATTTAACATTGGAAGTTCGGTTGAGTACAAAGAAAACGACTACACATTGATCGGTGGAATAACCCATGACGAAGTTCAATTGTTCGATTCAGACACATCTGCAAGGCTATTGGGATATCGTTATTTCATATTAGTATATGGAGACCACTTTTGGAATGAATATCCAGTAAAAGTGAAGGTCAATATAATTGGGAATATAGCACCCATTCCAGTAATAGCAATATCAGGAGAAGGCATGGAAAGGAAAATCGATTTAGGAAACAGTTACGACAAAGATGGTAGCGTAAGCAAATACGAAGTATGTATTGACGGAAATATCATAGAATACAGGAAAAACGAAAATCGTTACGAACAAAGAGAAGGATATTGGCAAGGAGGCAAAGCCGCATACGGAGGAGTTTACATCACCGCCACATCCATAAATGTTTTCAACCACATATTTCAAGAGCCAGGTAAGCACACCATCTACTATCGTTGTATGGACAACGAAGGGGCTTGGAGCACATGGAAAAAAGAGATAATCACAATTGACAAATAATAATAAAAAGTGACCCCTCCATGTGAAATTTCAAAAATTTAAGCACATGAAAAAAGCAAATTTTAGTATAGTAAAGAGAATCACCTTAATATTGATCGGATTCCTAAATAACATAGCCGTTTTGGGACAGCGCTTTGGCGACACAGGCATAGAATATGCACACTCAGATTGGCATGAAGTTCCCGGTGTTGAACGAATCGAAGACCATCATCACAAAGGCAAACTAGAACACACGGAGTTTGATTTTCCTGACAAAAAAGAAGAAATGAAATGCCTTTACCAAGGGAAAAGAACTGTATATATGACAGAATCATACTTCATAGAGAAGTTCATTGACATTAGCAGTACAGCATTTGTTGCAACTCATAGATTGTGGCATGATTACAATAAAGGAATGGACTATCCAAAAGATTTATTCGTTATATATAATCTTGAATGGACAACAATAAATAAAACGTCAACATGGAGCAATGCTGTTTATTATGGTTGCACAACGCAACCAGAGGATGAACATGTTCTAAAGACCAATAAAAATTATGGTTATAACTATCTTATACCAGGGAAAGTTTTTAGCCTAAATACAAATAAATTATGGGAAGAAATAAAACGGAATGCTGATAATTTGTATTATTACAACAAATACGGATATATAGACATATTTCTTAGAAATGTTTATTATTGCAAGTGGAATTATACAGATGAGAAGGGTTGGATACATGAAGACAAGACTTTTCTTGGATACGCTCACACTTCAGGTGAAAATGTTTTACAAATTCGAATATTCAAATGTGGTGTCGGAGATTTAGCCGTTAACAGTGAATATAATCCTCAATTAAAGGCTAATTTATATGCAATATACGAAAGCCAGACAGAGAGTAATATTGGATTATCATCAACCGTAAATAAAGTATCTCCATCTTACGGTGGCGTGGAATGTACAGTAAAAGATTATGTAAGCATAACAAATCCGACAGGATCAGGAGGTGAAATGTTTACTCCCAAGACCTCAAACGTTTCTTTGTCAAATGACATTTATGTGGATAATATTAGTACTGGAACATTCAAAGCAAGCAACAATGGGCGAGAATTTAAGCCAGGACAAAAGTTCGAGGTTTACAGATCTGTAGAGTATGACAACTCTAATTTTGTTGGTTCTACAAAATGCGAGAGCAATAAGATTGAGTTCTTAGTGCTTCCTTCTCCATCATTGGATGGAATCTATGAAAAACCGGACAGAGTAGAATGTCCTGCGACCACACAATTAGTAGTCGGCAATACTGCTAGCAATTACGAAAATGATTATAAAATATATTCAGGGAACAAATGTGATTTCGGAGAATTCTCAAAATATGCATCCGCATACGGCGTAAAATACCTTTGGAAATACTCTACAGACAAAACATCTGAAAGGCTCTTGGAAACGAAGGGTAAAGAGGATAAGATAAGAAGAACCAATGAACTTTTTACATATAATCCAGATAACGATCCTGATTTGAGAATACCTCTCTCGTCACTTGAGGAAGGCGTGACATACAAATTCAGGCAGTGTGCCATATTGGAGGCCTTCGAGGATGCGGAGATATATGCCCCTGACGATGTATATTACACGATTAAGATAAGCAAAAAGGTTAAGACAGATGACTTGACAGTAGAGGTAAGCCAACCCGAAGTGTGCATGGGTGACAACTTGGAGGATGTGCAATTCACAGCGAAATACAAAGAGGGGGAGAACCCGTCCGATTACAAGATGGAGAAGTTCTCTTTCAACTGTAAAATCATCAATGGCGACGATGTGGAGGAGTTCACCTCCGACAACGAGGTGAACACGACAAGAAATTATCCAAACATACAAAACGATGTCCGTTTTGTGGTGAGCATGCAGGACGGATGCAGCAGTGAACCAATCGTCAAAGAGGCAGTTATGCATGTTAACCCATTACCTACGTTCACGGTCGATAATATCACGACGACAAGTAATAACATCAGCCTAACAAAGAACACTTCTTCTGAGGAGAATTATATTGTTGTAAAGGGATACCGTGGTAGGGAATGCAAGCTGATCATCTCCGACAAGGAGAACAGCACACATAAATATTTCTATAGCGAAAAGAATGACGGATCGGATTTGAAACCCATGACGGGAGGGGTATACAAAACCAACCTCACGGATGACATGCCTCCAGCCCTTTACTTCTACAAGAAACGTACGGTTGGAACAAACTGCATAAGCGAACCTGTCAAGGTCGAGTTCATGAAGCTGGATGAAGTGGCTGGTAATAGATTCCTTGTCAGCACGATATATGTATGTCCTGGTTCAACCGTGCCAAAATTGAACGAAAACAACGCCATACCGGAGGCGATCACGGGTCAAGCCACCGCCATGTACGAATGGCAATACAGCAATGACGGAAGCAGTTGGTACAAGATGTCCAACGTAAACGCTGGCGGCGAAAGCATATACTTCGAGAGTAAGAACTATGACGGAAATTGGCAAAGGAAAATCAACGAGGACGAGAAGGTATATCTAAGACGTGTGGTCACGTCCTACATGCCGGACGGAACGGAACTGGGCAAGGACGTGAGCGACGCCCTGACGGTCACCACCTACTCGAAACCGAAGCCTTCAGTGACTGTCGACGGATTATTAACGGCGGATCCGAAATGTTACGGAGACACCATCGAGTTGTCAATGCGCCTGAACAACGACCATCTTCTGGATGAACAGACATTGATGACCAGTAAATTCGGCGCTTCCCTATGTCTAACCAAATACTGGTACTTCCACTATGACGGAGAAAAATATAGAACATTGAAGACATTCAATGAGAAGGCCACAGATTATGAAATGCCAGCCACACAAAACTATATGGTCCAGTCCGCTGTGGAGTTCTGTGGCGACACCATCGTATCCAGCCAATCAATAGAGGTCGAGACATACGAGAAGATAGATGTCACGCCAACCGTCAGCTCATGTAGGGTGGTCGGCAACGAAATAACAGTCAGGGCGGCTAAAGACGGACATCTCTGTGAAATCCACCGCGGAAGTGAGGCGTTCGCGGGTGTCGAAGGAGTATCAACGGCTAAGATTAAGTTGACGGAGAAGAAAGATTACAATTACGATATCATCGTCTTGAACACTGAGACGGGATGTCAAACCACGCTCCATAAGACAATCAAGGAATCTGAGATCAAGGAGAGGAAGAAGTCCCTCAACATAGGACCGAACGGAGACCCTAACCAGGATACTGTCTGCGCCGGCACGCCAATACCGTTGTCATGCAAAGTGAAAGACGAAGAGTACACATCCTATTCGTGGAGCGTCAACGGGGACATCAAAACAGGTGAAACAGGAGAATCCATGGATTTTACCTTCCCTGAGGCGGGCAAAAGCTATAAGGTCAAAAGAAACTGTTTCTACTATGAGGGCACCGATTTGTGCTATACCGTGACGGATAGCATCATCATGAAGACCTACGGTGCGCTCACAACACCAGCCATGGGCTACGACGGGGATAGATTCTGCTATGGGGAGAATCTCGAAGTGCTGGGTATCGCCAAAGGAGGCGGAAGCGGAACGACATACGATTTGGCCCTCTATCCGGGAAACGTAACCCAAGAAGACAAACACGTCTCCAAAGAGGGTTCAGTGTTATTTAACGTCAAGTTGACAAACGACACCACATTCTATGTCGTGGTGACGGACAACAAGTGTACGAACACCAACATATACAGGGCGGAGAGCCGAGTTGGCCAAGTGAAGGTGGAAAAGGATCTATCCTTCGACATCATCGTCACCAACAACATCATCACACCTGAAGACTTCAAGGATGGTAAGACAAACGTATCCGTCAACCTGAAAGGGGTTGACAAAGGAGACGTGGTCAGCCCTTTTTTGTCAGCCAGCAGCGGGGACTTCATCTTCTTGGATGATGTCACATACAATGGAACCGCAATGTCCGTTTCAATAGATTCGTTCCTATTCGAGGAATCCAGCAGGGTGGATTTGGAAGTATACCGCAAAGGAACCATATCAACCAGTTGTAAGAGCGAAGCCATCTATTCGTTCATCCTGAACACGGGATTCTCCGGCACACCGATTATCGAAACAAGCACCGGTCAAAGCGACACCGCAGAAATATGCGGAGGGGAGACGGTCGAACTTTCGGTAAAGAACACGGAAAGGATAACCTTCGGGGATGAAAGCATCCTCAATATGAAGGACGCCAAATGGCAGTGGTACTACGGGAACAGCCCTGTGGGGGATGGCGTCACCTATAAGTTCACAGCCGAAGCCGGCAAGAAATATTCCTACACGGTAGTGTTCAGCGGCAAGGACGAGGGTGGTAGGACCAGAAAGATAAGCAGTAATCCTATCATCGTGAAGGGAGGCTCCGGCATGAAGGTCGGCGGAATCTCGTTCGTCGACATGAACGACAACGAATATTATTATAATTTCTACGAGTTCTGTAAGGGAAGTAAAGAGAAAGTCATGATGTCCTGTAAGCTGGATCCGAACAACGTGGCCCTGAAGTGGGAATACTCCAACGATGGCAATAATTGGGAACCTGTCCCTGCGGAATGGAACGGCAACAATTCCACAGCCGCCAAGAGCATAACAGTGGAAGTGGATTACTTGGGGAACAAGAAGACATTCTTCCGTGTTGTAGCCACGGATGACTGCGGCACAAACAGCCAAAGCGACAACTATCTTTCGGTCAACTTCAAGGAGGTGGAGAAGCCACAGGTAAGCTACGTAGGCAACTCGGTGTTCCTCGACGAGCAGTCATTGCCTGAAATCATTCCTTTCAGTCGCTATTATTATCATACCGATTCGTATGATTTTATAGGAGTAAACGAGTCAAATACAAGCAATTTCTCATATCAGTATGTCTACTACACCCCTCATTTTGGAGAAAACACCGTAAAGGTAGTGAGAAGAGAGAAAGCTAAAATATCCGATGAAATATGTATATCGGATACGGTCGACTACACCTTCAACATCTATAAGAGACTGGTGACACCTTCATTGACAAAGAACCCATTGGATTCTGCGTTCTGTCCTAATGAGACCAGAGCAAGATATTTACACTTGGATCAAATTTCAGGAGGAGATAGCGCAACCTATAAAACCTCATGGCAATATAAGCTGGAGAACGGTGAAAGTTGGTATGCAGTGAAAGAGGGAGATAATATGGAGCTCTTTTCCGCCAACATTGGACAAATAGAGAAGAACTTTGATGAGTACGGACAAACAGTAAAAATCACCAATTTGGTTCAAACCGTTAGTTTCCGTGCGATAGTTTCCTGCGGAGGCGGATATTCTGGTGGATATGCCACATCGAACGAAGTGACGATGAATGTATATGCACCGTTGAAGGACAACGGCATAGACTACGGTACGAAGACGATATGCTACAACTCGGCCATAGACACGATAAAGGGCTATGTGGCAAAAGGAGGAAGCGGGAAATATACCTACATTTGGGAGTGGAGCAACGACACAGTTTTCAGTGCGATTGTGAAGGGAGAGGATAACGATCCGTTCTTCGCACCAACCAACGAGGGCGGGAAATATAACCTGAAAACCACAACCTACTTCCGTCGCAAGGTGACCGATGACGTATGTAAGAACACATTGTACAGCAATGTGAAGAAAGTGGTCGTAAGGGACAGCTTCAATATCCATCCTGAGGATGTTCAATGTGACAGAATAGTGTCAACAGGTTCACGTGCGGAATTGACCGGTATCACGGATTTCAGTCAAAGCGGAACGCACGATATCCAATACATCTGGTGGGAGACGGAGAATAAGGAATTGGCTAGAAGCGAGGTGAACATATCGGTTTTAACGGAACCGTTGGATGTTCCGAGCGGTGACGAAAGCTTCCTGAAAACCTACTACGTGCAATCGGTGAGGGGAGGCTGTCCAAGTGCGAACAAGATGCCTATCGACATCTATGTGTACAACCAGACGGGTGGTCATATCTACATAGAGGATCACAATCCTGAGAAGGGCAACTACTGGATATGCAGCGGCACGAAAGATATTCAGATCGCAAGTGACGATTATGCGCCTAACGCCACCTTCACATGGTTCTTTTTAAATAAGAATGCCACCAAACCCACGATGATTAATAGAAAAGTTGATGGAGGAACATCGGTAAACGTGACAACCCCTGAGGTGCGTCTCGACACAACCAATGCGGCGCTGAGTCTGATTAATAGATCGGGAGAGCGACAGCCCGTCCGAATATATAGAAGGACGAGCGTAGTGGCAGGTGGCATAGAGAACTTTCTGTACAGTGACACCGTCACCATATATGTCGTGCCTACACTTGAGAGTGTCAGCGATGCTTTATACGCCGATGGCTTAACCAACCCTGGAGGATTGGCCGGAGATATCACGGTAGAGGGTGGCAAGAAGAATTATTGTCTTGGGGAGATGCCGAATCAAATACTTGGGTATCTCGAAAATCCGTTGCCCGACTATTGGACTAAATATAAAGATTACATAGGACCATGGTTGTATGATAAGAGTTATCCTGGAGGATTCAAGACCTATTACGAATACCAGAAGGACAATGGGGATTGGGTCAAGGATATGGAGTATGATTACTCTCAGAATCAGTTTGCGGGTAGTGATCCTTACAAGGTAAAAACAGAGTATGGAGAATTGGATGGCACGTACAGGGTGAGAAGGGTGTTGGACGACGGATGTTCATCGCTTGCGAGCAACGAGCTTGTTCTCTCTTTGTTCAACAAAAAACTGGACCCCGATACGGTAACGACATATGCGTTCACACCTGAGGTGACTTCTTATAGGGTAAAAGAAGATGCCATCAGAAGTGGATATGAGATTGGGGATTCGATTTTCTTCCTCTGTAATGATCAGTATGTGGATCTTATCTGGTATTTGGATCCGGAATGCACAGAAGTGCTTGCTGACGGTAGTAGTAGGTGCTCCTTTACGCTGACAAGTGAGATTGCGGAGCAGAAAGCGGGAGAAGGAGCGTACATCTATGCGAAGGCGAAACGCGAGGAGTGTATCGGCGAAGCGGTGGCCATTCCGTTCGAGTATGGTACGGAGTCGAACGGTGGAACCATCTATATCTCGGATTCGATCATTTGCCACAACGGCATCTACTCCGACATCATCAACGAGTCACCTGCCAGCGGAACATACGTTTCTCCTGTATATGGACAGATGAAATGGACATATACCTGGCAGTATAAACGTAGTAGTGACAGCAGAACTGGATGGAGCAAAATAGAAGGAGAGACGGGAACGGGACTCTCCGCAGATATCATCAACGATATTTCCTCCATCACCATCACCGATAGCACGCCGTTGCTGATCCGTCGTGTGGCGACGAACGACAAGGGCAGGGTTCGCTACAGTAATGTGCTTGCACTGACACATTACAAGAGACTTGCTCCTGGTACAATATCCTTGAATGGAACAAAGGATAAGTTCTGTGCTTACGACACCTTGCCATACGTGAAAAAGGATCTTCCTGCAAGCGGTGGTAAAGTCTATGGAGCATATAATGTGACATGGCAGTACAATATTAACGGAGGAGAATGGGAAACAGCCTATGCAATCGATAGCTTGTATGTGGGATGGCTGACCGACAGTCTTGATAGAACTGTCAATAACACCATCAACGTCAGATGCAAGTATGCGGACGAGTGCGAGGAGGTGACAAGTGAACCGGTGCAGGTTACCCTATATCGCACGAACGGCATTCCAAGCATATACCAGAACAGCGACAGCTGCAATGCGGAGGAGGTGAGACTCACCATCTATAAGGACGAGTATGAGAAGACTTACCATTGGTATGCCATTTCAGTCCTTTTCAGTGTGGATAGCACTTCTATCACAGAAGAAAAGTATTGGCACCGAGAAGGAGATGAAAATATAATAAGAAGGTTCTCTAGTATGCCGGCAGACTATTATGGTGTACAAAGCGAGGATATGGAGACAGGATGTTTCAGCGATTTCTATTATTTCTATGTAGATAGTCTTCCTAAATTGGATCAGTCTGCACCAATCGCACCTATAGCGATTTGTCCGAACACCGACTTGGAGATCAAGGGTGGAACACTTTCCGGCGGCAACGGAGAAAAGAACTTCCAGTGGCAAATTAGCCTCACAGACAATGAGGAGGACTTTTCGGACATTGTAGATGGCACGATGGAAGACCTCCAACTTTCATCGAGGTTCATCAAAACGGCTTCCTATTTTAGAAGAATTGTGACAGACATGTGTGATGCGGATACCTCGGACATTGTGCTCGTCAACATCCGCTCCAAGGCTAATGTAAGTCCGGAGGATTTGTCTTTCGATGATTTCAAATGTCCGCTTGGCATCTTCTCCGTCAAAGTGGTGGCCGAGATGGATTCCATCGCATCTTCGGAATATTGGACGCTTGGCGACGATACAATCTCCGTCATCGGCAAGAGTATCCAAATGGAGGGATTTGAAGGTGACAGCATGAGTTATCCTTTCACCCACTTTGTGACGGATTCGACGGGCCTGACTTGCCAAAGTGACGTTATCTACGTCACAGCCCATAATAAACCAGCCATTATTGAGAACACGAACATCATTACAACGGAGAACTACAAGCCTTGTATAGGAAGCACAATCAGGATCAACGGATCAGTGTTAGGAGGTTTATATCCGGAGCAAGTCAAATACACATGGTATGTGAACGGCAATGAGCAAATAGGTGAATTCGGGTCTAATCTGCGGACTACTGCTAAATTAACAATGTCAATATTCAGAGTGGCGGACAACGGTTGCATTAAGGATTCAAGCAACACACTTAAACTTGAAGGACAATCGGTATATGATTTTGACTACAGCAAAGAATTATCGATGTCGATCGAAAGTAATGTTAGTGACAGCAGTGTCGTGCTGAACATTCAAGGCTCAAGAAGTTTTGACGAAAACTATTATTTCTCCGGAGATGGCGAATTGCCTGTCGCAAGTTCGAATAGCATACTTTTGCCTTACAAATACGACGTATACAAGGACAGCATCCTTGAGATATACGCCAAACAATCATATTGTGTCGAACCTTTTGTTGTCAATCCATTGAGGGGTGGTGTGATTAGCATTGATGGAGACACTGTACTTTGTGGCGGGTCCAAGATCTCTCCGATTGTGGCGACGGAATTGGAAGACGGATTAGAATACGTTGGATTAATCTCCTACCGTTGGCAATATAAAAATGAACGTACTGGGGACTTCATCAACATCGATAATGCTACCGGCAAATATTATACGCCTTCTGTGATAGATATTCCGACGACCTATAGGAGATTGGCTTATACCAAAAACAAGCAATACATGTCCATAAGCAATGAACTGACCATCACCATTAAATCTTTGGTGACCATGACTGGTATCACTACAAACTACAGCGATTCGGAGTTGGATGATTTCGGGTTAGACCACTCGCAAACAAGCGTCTTGAAAACTGCGAGTCTTCCTATGTACCTGCAGGACAGCGTCTTCAATGCGGATAGAGTGCTGTGGCAGAAAAGCCATGACCTTAACGAATGGAATACGGTGGAGACAATGGAGCGCAACTCCACGAATTTGTATGAGATGAGAATCTCCGACACTGCGCTCATCGTTTACTATCGAGTTATTGGATTGAATGACTGCGGTGCGGACACCAGTAAAGTCTTTACAGTGAAAACTGATATCGCACCACTTATCACCGACGACGAGTTAGTACTGCTTGACACAATCTGCGACGGAGATAAATTCGCCAGAATTGCCTATAAAAATCCGAGGTCGGACGTCTACAGATACTCTTATTCGTTAAACACACAAAATTTCATATCGCTTTATGCCGTGAAAAGTTCTGTGTCAAACGACCAATTGATAGGAAAAGGATCCGTCATAGAAAATGACGAGTCTCTAATTGAAGATGGTTTAGCAATATTTTACCCTAGAGAATCATTCGATGTTACCATCACGAGACATGTTATTGCAACAGGGGCGACATCCAAGAAGGTGGTGCATTTTGTGGTTGATCATTTCTCATCTTCGTTCAAATACATTGTGGATGGAGCCAGCGAGTACCCAATGGGGAAGGCAGAAAACAGCGTGCGACTCAATCAGGGAAGCAAGGTGTCATTCATTGCGGAGGCGACGAGTGACGTTAAAAACAGTTCTGACATCTCATACAAGTGGCACCTGATAGAGCCACTCAATCTTAATTACTACAGTACATTTGGTGGAAGTGTAGGTATAGAGGGTCTGACCAGCAAGTCGCAATCCCCATCATGCTACTTCTACAATGCTGGCACTTACAAAATAAGGCTGGAAGTGACGGACGGTATATGTAAATCCACAATGTCAGACTCTGCTCTGTACATCGACAAGAGCACGGTGCGTTCCTACGAGGTTGCCGCCGCATTCGCTGATGAGGATGATGTATTTGAGAACGAAGCAGTTGATGGTCCGCTCTATGTGGATGTGACACCAACCCTTGTGAAGACCTCTTTCGAAGTTTTCACCAATATGGAAGAAGGGCTTCCTTATGAAGTGACCGACGAGGTTGGCCTGAAGGTGAAGGAGGGTATCCTTTCCAAAACAGAGCGGATTGATGCGACCGCATGGCGAAGCGGTGTGTATATCGTGAACGTGAATGGTATGATCTTCAAGGTCATCAAAATGTAGAATTACTTTTTTCTTTGCATAAGAGAGCGTCTTCAGTCCGAGAGGATTGGAGGCGTTTGTCGTATGGGAGGGACGTTCTTTGCAGTTACTCTCCTTTCTGTCGTGTGGGGTGGCGATGCCTGATTCCTGTTGAAAGTGTGATGCAAGAAGAAGGAGGCATATCAAAAGCGATATGCCTCCTTCCCTAAATATGATAGAATCATTACAGCGATATGCCTCCTTTTTTCTTCTTCGATCGCTTTACTTCCGGCGAATCCATTTTCTGCGATTGGTTTTCCTTCGGAGGGGAAAGCCTTCCCGCCGTGCCTGCCACGACGCAGTTGAGGTCCTTGTCCAGTTTCACGTGCGTCTGGTTGTGTGCGATGGTCTCTCCTTTGAGGAGCCGTTTGCGCTCCGTGTCGCCTAGGCTCATTTTGTCCAATGTTGGGGCGAGGTTCTCTTTCGGTTGACCGAGGAAGAGGTGCGCCTTGTTGCCGAGCATCATCAGTTTTGCCGTCTGTCCGTTCTTCATCTGGAGCGGTTCTGTCAACTGACCGTTCTGCGCCGAGCGTATCTTCTGCACGGACTTCTCGTCGAAGAGTTCGGATAGGCGATATTCCTTGGCCTTCCCGTCGAAAGTTGGTAGGGCGATGCGCTCCAGTGATTGGAAGTCACGAGGCCTCAGCGCCTCCTCCGCCATCACCTTCTGACATTCTTTGTTGATGCGGTTGATGTTCATGACGTCCACCAACCCCTGATTCTTCACGTCTATATCGTTCCAATTCTTTTCCGGGTCATACTCGTCGATTTTCTTGAAGAGGTTTTGTGCCACTGCTTGCGCCTTGTCCTCTTCGAGGGTCACCACGTTGAGGCTTGCATTACCTAACACCACTTCTGACGTCTCTTTGAAGGATTGCTCCACCTTCGCATTCCCCAGCACCAACACGTTCTCCTTGCCCTCCCGCAATTTAATCTCCTCTGCTGATTGCTTGTTGAGGCTATCGTAGAGTGGGGAGGGGACTTTGCCGATCACCTCGATAGATTCCTTGATTTTACGACTGAATTCGAAAATGTCTTTGTCTAATTTTGTGAGATTCTTTTGGGCTAAATCCACATCATCTTTCTTTGCGGAATTTTGTATGATGTCTAATGTGTCTAATTTTGCCTTTTGTGCACAGAATAGATTGCGACGGAGTTGTAATTGAGACAACCGTTCCATGACATAGCCATAGTCTTCTTTTTTCATCTTGTTGTTAGATAGGGTCTTGCTGTTTCCTCCATCCCCAAATTTGGACATGGTTAGTATGTCGTTGAACGTTTTCCCTTCGCTTGGAATGTAATACTGCGTCATGCCACCTTCCCCATATGCGGTGTTTTCTGCCGTTTTTCCCGTCTCCACCTCGGTCTCACTCTTCAGTTTGAAGACGATCAACTCTTTTTTATACGAACACTCTTTTGTCTCGGGATTTTCCCAAGGGGCGATTTGCAGCATTCTACTCAGCTTTGTCGCATCTTCTTCTGCCATTCCCAGTTCATTCTTAGGGAAGAAATATTCGCATGTGTTCATCTTCCCCGCCTTGTTATAGGCGATAAGTGCATAGAGCTCTGTTCCGGCCTTTAAATTTATCTTCTCATACGAGTCTATGCCAGCATACAGGTCTCCGCCTTGCCATTCCGAGGCGGATTTTATTTTTTCTTTCATAGTCATTCGTCTTTTTAACTCCAACAAATATCGTCAGGTATTTCGTCTAATCTTTTTTTATCTTCTTCCGTTAAATTATCATAACTTATTGTAATATCGATAACGGGTTCATACCTTAAACTCATACTGGAATGGAAATCTCCCCATTCTACGGTAAACCAATTTTCGCTCTTTTCGGAGTCTATATTCCCCTTGTCTAAGCCCACTTCGCGCATCAGGAACTCGTCGTGCATACGTTTGATGTCGTGCGCCGCTTCCCTCCAGTTTTCGCCGTAAGCTCCTTCGTGGAGTTCGTACGCCTCCTTGGATGTCAGAACTATCCTTTTGACACAATCATGGCTGCCACCCACAAAAATGGTCATGTACATGTTGCAGCCATTCATTAGAATGGGTCTAAAACTGAAAAATGGGTCGCTTAGTTTGAAATCCTTGTCGATTATTTGATACTCCGAGTTAAATAACCCCGACTTTTGGAATTCCTCTCTGGTCATGAACGGGTGCACTTCCCACCCTTTTTCGGCGTCGATCACGAATTTGCCGGTCTTTAAGTCTAACATAATGCCTCCTTTTTTTAATTCATAAATATATTTTACACAAAAATAACCATTATTTCCGAAATGACAATACTTTTGTGTTAATTTTACAATTTAAATAACAATAATAAAAATCGCAATTCATATTATCCCACATTCTTCCGGAGAAATCACAAAGAGAAACCCCTCTTCTTCATCCGTTCCTGCGACCTATGAGCAGATAAAAGCTGAAGTTGTTTCTGAGATGGAGACGAAGGGGAAAGCCTCCCCACCGCACCCGACACAACACAGTTCAGGTCTTTATCCACCTTCACATGAGTATGCTTATAAGCAATAATCTCGCCATCCAGGAGACGTTTCCGCTCCGAATCACCTAAATTCATCTGATCCAATACAGCGGCAAGGTTCTCTTTAGGCTGGGCAAGGAACAAATTCGCCTTGTTCCCCAACATCATGAGTTTAGCCATCCGCCCGTCCTTCATCTGCAACGGATCCGTCAGTTTTCCATTCAAAGACGAACGGATTTTTCGGACAGATTGTTCCGTGAAGACATCGTCCAAATGGTACAACATATGCTTCCCACCCGAAGTAGACAAAGCGATAAGATCCAACGATTGAAAACTACGAGGCTTCAAATCTTCCGTTGCCATCACAAATTGACACTCTTTGTTGATGCGGTTGATGTTCATCACTTCCACCAAATCCTGATCCTTCACATCGATTTCATTATGCGGATTCCGCTTGGAAAAGTCGTCAATCTTACGGAAAAGATTATGTGGTACACTCTCCTGTTTATCCAACTCAGAGAATGACAAAACATTGAGGTTAGCATGCTCCAATAATCCAAAGGCATTTGTAGAAGAAATTTCCGTATGCACATTCCCCAAAACTAACACATTGTCTTCACTTTCCCTATTTTTTATCTCCGAGTCGAGTCTACGATTCAACTCATCATATAGAGGAGAAGGAACACTACCATGCCGACGAACGGAGTCTTTAATCCTTTCCTTGAAACTTAGGATATTCTCATCCAACTTCTTCAAATTTTTTAGTGCTCTATCCACATCTTCGCTCCGTGGAGAATTCTGAATAATATCCAAAGTATCCAGTTTGGCTTTCTGCGCACAAAACAAGTTACGACGATACTGTAACTGTTTAACACGAGAAATGATTCTGACATAATCTCTCGGTTTAACCTCGTAATGATTCAGGACCTTAGAGATACTCTCATTCTCAAACTTCGCACGTTTCAGCCCACCACTTTCTATAAGTTCTTGAAACCGATTCAAGGGAAGATAATAACGGGGCAAACCACCCTTACCATACGCAGGATTCTCAGACGAAACACTTTTCTCAAACACGACATTCTCACGCAATCTGAACGAAGCCAAAACAGCCTTATACCTACATTCCATCGTATCATCCGAACGAGTAGGCGCCAATTGCAGCATACGATTCAATTCCGCAGCGTCATCACCAATCATTTTCAATGCTCTCGTCGGGAACATGAACTCACAGGGACGAGCCCTACCTTTTCCGTCAATCAAAACAAGGGAACAAAGTTCATGACCAGGCTTCAATTCAACTTTTTCATACTTATCAATACCAGGGTACATGTCACACCCTTGCCAATCCGAGGCCGATTTAATTTTATCTTCCATAGTTTATAAAATTTCAGCAATTAAACAATTAGGTAATTTAACATTAATATTTACGGCAAATATACACATTTTTAATTTATAAAACAATATTTAAAGCAGGAAACAATGGAGCGAAGTAGAAAAACATTTCACCTCCAGCTTGACAGACAACGTACAACCAAACACGATTTCCAACAACAATCCACAAAAAAGGAAGAATACACCCTATCCCGCAGAAATCTCCGTGCCTCCATGAGGAAAACAGATCCTCTCGGAGAATAGAAGTACACGGAGAAGTATTCCCTAATACCACAACAAAACTCCGTGTCCTCCGTGCCTCCATGAGGAAAACAGATCCTCTCGGAGAAGGATTCCTAATA
>JAILLP010000023.1 GCA_024693065.1 Paludibacteraceae bacterium | reverse complement strand
CTTCTGATGGAAACTCTCATCGAAGGAGAAGCGGATGGTGTGGTAATGGTTGCCCAAGACCATCCACTGCTGCCGATAGCTCAGTCCGAACCGTATGTCCTTCGCATTACCCACCAATGACGGGTTCAGGCTGAAGGGGGTTAGGTTATGATTCACCAAGGAGAAGTCCTGAGCGGAAACCATCCCGCTTAGACCCAGCGCCAATATTAACAATAACTTCTTCATTTCAATTCAATTGCATATGAGTTTTTCTATCTGATGAGTGAGACGAATCCTCTACGGTCTCCCTCCTTATCGATTCCCATATAGTTGCTTTTATACTTGCAATACCAACCGTACACGCCCCATGGGCAAGGCTCACCATTGATGGTTCCATCCCACTCGTCCTCGATGCTCTTCCCTTCGAACACGATCTCACCAACTCTATTGAAGATGATGTACTCGAATTTATCCATGTACTCACCACCATAGAACTTGAAAGCGTCGTTCATATCGTCCCCATTAGGCGTGAAGCCCTCCGGCGCCCAGAAATCGAGCCACGTGAAGATGGCCTGTCTTCCCACATATTCGCAACCATATTTGTCAATAGCCCGAACCTTCACCACAAAAGAATCCGCAGCGTTCGGATCGAAGAAGTGAGAAGTATTCACGCCTTCGTAAACCTTATCACCATCATCCGGTTCCCAATACCACTTGCTTTCCTTCGGTGAGATACCAGAGAAGCGCACATTCGAACTACCCGACTCGATGAAAGTCGGATATACCTCGAAACGGATATCCTGTCTAGGAAGGAGCTCTACACTATACTCCGCATATCCTTTACAACCGAACTCGTCCGTTCCCTCCACATTCAACACAACGGGTTCCTCAATGGTAGCCACTAAGTCGGAAGTGATTCCGTTCTTCGCCACGCTCGCACTATATGGCTCGCTGGACCACTTGTACATCACACCACCCTTGGCGGAGAAACGTATCGTGTCAGGTCTGCCCTGGCATCCTGTCTGTGCACCTTTCTCAATTTGAATAACAGGGTTAGGGCGCACTTCCACCACATGAGTAGCCTGGGAAACGCAACCCGACTCGTTCGTACCCCACACCGTGTACTCGGAAGATGAGCCCGTGTTATACTTGATGCTGGAGGTCTCATCCCCCGTGCTCCATTTGTATGTCGACGCACCAGAAGCATAGAGCGTGAACTCGTCGCCGAAACAAACCGCGCTATCACCCGTGATCAAAATGGACGGCAAAGAAAGCACGGTCAATTGGATATCGATAGTGGCAGGGCAATTACCCACGTTACTACCCGTCATACGGATGAGCGTATTCTCTTTCGGAGAAACATTGATGGAAGATCCAGTGTACTCTTTCTCGCCATCGTTCCACGTATAGTTCACGGCACCCTGGCCTTGCAACGTGGTCGTTTCGCCATAGCAGACGGACGTTTCGCCCAAGAAAGAGAGGACAGGTTGTTCCGTCAGATATACCGTATGCGTAGCCTGACTCTTACAACCATATTTGTTCTGGGCAGTCACCGTAAAGGTTTGGTCACCCATGATTTTCGGTGTGATGACAGAGCCCATGTTACCATTGTCCCACGAGAAACTTGCCGTTTCACCGTTCGAATCCATCGCCTCGATAGAGACCACAGACTCCAAACATGCCTTCGTGTCTCCCTTCGTATAGACCATAGGGTTAGGATTCACCTTTACCGGAACAGGGATCAAGACCTCGCACCCCTTCTCGGAATAACCATACAAGGAGTAATCCGTTGAATTGGCCGGGTAAATCACGATTGTATCGGTCGCCTCACCATTGCTCCATTGGTAACGGGCAGCCCCATGTCCAATCAGTACGGCAGGGTCACCCGCACATACACCCGTCACACCAGAGCCGGAAACCCAAAGCGACGGAACAGGCAACACGCTGACTGGAATCATCAGGCTAGAGGAACATCCATTGATGGAGCCCTTCACCTTCAGTTCCATATCATTCTCCAGCACTTTGCTGAAGACCGAAGTACCGGAACCATCCTGCCACTCGTACGTGTTGGCGCCAGTAGCGGTAATCGTGAGGATATCACCCGCACAAACAGCGGTTTCACCCGTGTAAGAGAGTTGTGGGAGCTCCTTCATCTTTATTATCCAAGTCGCAGTCGACTCGCAGAGGTTATTGTCCACACCACGAACCGTAAGGGTATCATCACCGCCCGATATATTCACCGAAACATTAGGTCCATATGCATTGTTACTCCAGAAATACTCATTCGCACCCGATACGGACACCTTAGCCACATCACCATCACAAGCGTCCGAATTACCGGACAAGACAAGGGTCGGCGGCTCATTGACGCCCACCTTGAACGTCGCAGTTCCGACACAACCGCCATTGGTTACCGTTCCTATCACAGAATATTCAGACTCGGAATATGGGGAAACCCAGATGGAATCCACCTCATCCGTTGTGTTCCACACATATGTGTCCGCACCACGAGCCACCAGATTCGTCGAATCACCTTGGCAAATGGTCGAGTTACCTTCGATCCAAACCGTAGGCACATCCAGAAGCTTAACGGTGAAGTCCGCCCTACCCTTACATCCGTTGGAGTATCCCTCCACCCAATAGGTAGTATCTTGCGATGGCTTGCGGGTGATGGTGGTCTGTCCTGTCGTACCATCATACCACTCCACATTGGAACCCACACCGTTAACCGTCAGTTTCGTGCTTTTCCCCTCACAGATAGCGGAATCACCCGTGATCGATATATCCGGCAAAGGCTTCACCTTCACCGTGAAAGTAGCGGGACGGGACTTACAATTCTTCTGGTCCACACACGAGACAGAGTATGTCGTTGTCGAATCAGGGTACTCGGTACGGGTCTGTCCATTAAACAGGTCCTCCCACACATAGGTCACATCACCATTGGAGGAGACCAGACTCGCAGCCAGGTTCGCCGGATCATCCTTACAGATCTGTGCGTCGCCGGAGACCGTCAAGACAGGCAATGGATTCACGCGCACGAGCTTCTCCATCGTGGTGGAACAGCCATTCCCGTATGTTCCCGTCACCCGGTACACCGTACTATCCTTCAGCGGACGAGCCTTCAGTAGAGCGGAAGTGTCACCCGTATTCCAGATGTAGGAGATTGGTCCGCCCGTCAAGTACTCGAAAGCCGTCAGGTGCGCCGTGTCATCCAGACAAACCTCATCGTCACCTTGTATCAGGAAGAGAGGACTCTCCTTCACCCTGATTGTGTAATCCGCCTTATAATCACAAAGATATTCATCCTCCACGACCACGTTGAATTTCTGCATCGCATTGATCACAACCTTAATGGTGGAAGTCGTATCCGCTGGATTTCCAGTATCCCACTTAAAGCGGCTCTTGGCGGAGGCTCCGATAGCGGTGAGTTGCACCTCCTCGCCCGCACAAACCTCACCTTCCGAACTAATATGCAATTTAGGGAAATAGCGCACGTCTATCTCCTTCTCGAATGTCTTCTCACAACCCAAGTCCGTCTTCACCGTCATGGACACCATATATTTTCCCGGATCCATGTACTGAGCGTCAGGTTCCTTCACATTCTGCGTCTTCCCATTACCGAAATCCCACAGATAACCAGTCACCTTATCACCGACAATCTGGTCCTTGATATCCTTGAAATGCACCAATCCATCGCAATCGTTCTCGTAGTCGAAGTCCAACACCGCATCCAACTCCTGCAATTGGGTCTTCAACTCCACTGTCGCACAACCCGTCTGCGCACTCGTCAGCTTACAGCTATAATCGATGCCGACCTTCTTCAAATCATTCGGGATGATAGCCACAGAAGGATCATTCGGGTCCGTTTCGACCCTAATACCGTCCGAGCGGGACCACTCATACGTACCGAATCCCACAGGCGCCATAATCCTCGCCGGCTCATCAATACAGTTCTTCACTTTCAACTCCAGTTTCTTGGTCTCACCCCAGAAGTATCCATACGCGCGGTGTCCACCAGGACCAATCACGCCATTGCTCTCCCTTAAACAGTCATGCACGATGATTTCGATCGTCACATCCTGACCGATGTGCTTGGTGAGGTCGAAATTACCATAGGTCCAACGACGGAACGCATATTGGGAAATATTGCTCGCATCCGCAGAACCTCTACAGGTCGTCACTGGTTGATCGGCCACCAACTCAAGCTCGGCGGCGTTATTACCATCCGCATTGACGGTGAACTCACCACACGGGAGCCTCGTGTCCAATCCCGTGGCAGGGTCGAACAAGGTGACCGCAATGGCGAACGTAGGCAACTGTTCACCAGTATGTTCCGCCGTCGCCATGGTTCGGGCTGTCGTCAAGTCCGGGCAATGCAACACCGCCGCAAAGCAATAGGTGAACAAAGTAGTGTTCTCCGTCACCCTGAATTTATAGACCAACCGCTCGGCTGCAGCAGGCTGATTCGCTCCACGGGCACTGTTGTTCTCCGGCATACCCGTACTACCGACACGGACAGTCGTCTTACCATCCGGATTCGTTAGAAAATCCCAACAACGGATGACAGGGTCGTTCGCATCGGAAAAACCGTTCATGATCGAGATTCTCGGAGTATTCGTCACCCTCTGCCAAGGCTGGAACTTATATGTACTATCCGAATTGTCAAGATAAAAACCTCCCGTGTATTGTTCCCAGTTCGCCAAATTACCCTCCTCGAAACTCAAATTCGGAGTGTCGATGTTGGTGTCCTGCGAAAACACATCCAGAAAGTTGAGCAACAATCCTACGATCATCACTCTCTTTATCGCTTTGGTCTGGAATATTCCAGTAATCAGATTTAAGGACATAATCTTAAATTTTTAATTGCGCATATACGTTTTTCTTGATACCAGAAGAGGAGCCAGCGTACGTATTTTACTAAGAATCAATGATATAAATCAATTCATCCAACAATATCAAACCTTTACATACACTCCCTTATAAGCACACACTTCTAGATCTCACTTCTAAATCTCATACCTTCAAATACCATTATCTCTACATAACAGTATATCCCTTTAACCCTTCTTTTTCACCCACAAAGATGTATATTTATTTTCTAACTTTTCACAATTTTTCACCTTCTTTATGAAATTTTCAGTGAACAGACTCTTTCCTTCAGTAAAGGTCATCTATCAACACTCCAACGACGCCTAATTTGTAGCCACTTTCCCCTATTTCGTGAACTATATATAAATAATGTATAAAAAATTGACTAAATAAAACCGCTTTTCAACGCTTATTGGACAGAATAATCCACAAAACAACAGGTGCGCCGACCAATGACGAGAGCGCATTGATTGGCAGGACATATCCATCCCCAGGCAGTTGGGAGAAGATATCACACAATAGCACCAACACCGCCCCACAAAGCATACAGCAAGGCGTCAGCAAACGATGGACGGAGGTTCGCAGAAGCCCCCTGACGATGTGCGGCACCGCAATGCCGATAAAACCGATCGGACCCGTGAAGGCTGTGGTCGCACCTGTCAACAACGTGGCGGACAGAATGATCATCCACCGCATCCTCCGCACGTCCACCCCGATACTACTGGCGTAATCATCCCCTAAAAGCATCGCATCCAACGGTTTGAGCAAGAAAGGCACAAAGGCGACACCTATGCCCACAAAGAGGGCCATGACCCGCAACTTCTCCCACGTGACACCAGACAACGAGCCTAACGTCCAGTTAACAAACATCTTGACGGAGTCCGGATCACTGATGTTCTGCAACAGCGATATGGCCGACGTGGCCAAACATCCTAACATGATGCCGGCAATCAACAGGGAGACCTTCTCCCTCAGCCGGAACGAAACCGAAATGACCAACAAGAACAGAAGCGCCGCCCCAATCATGGAGGAAAACGCAACACCCCACCCGGAGAGATAAACGGTCGATATGCCCAAGGCGGAGAAAAACAACAGGTATACGGCGACTCCCAACGACGCGCCGGAACTGATACCCAACACATAAGGACCCACCAATGGGTTCCGGAAAAGTGTCTGCATCCATAGTCCCGAGACAGAGAGGGATATGCCTACCAACACGGCAGTGATGGCCTTGGGGATCCGGATATCGACCATAATCGTCCGATGGATTGGGTCACAACTCCCCTTGAGCAGTCCCACAAACTCACCGAAGGGGATATCCACACTTCCGAACAACACATCCACCACAAAAAGTACGATGGAAAGGGAGAAAAGTGCGGTGAAAACCAATCTTTTACGATTCATGACAAATCACCTCCCCTCACCTGATTTAACACAACGTCCTAAATAAACGGTCTCATGTTCTGGCATCACCTCTGGATGAAGCACCGATATCAGATCCGCCAACACGACATCCGGCCTCGCCACTGCACTTTCATAGAAATCGGTAATGTGCAGACCGTCCGTCGTCTTCTCCCTTTTCTGGAAATGGAAAAGATTACCGTTTTTATACGATTTCATCTGGGAAAGACGGGAGTCCAGATCCTCCAACCTAACCGTCCCGCAGTTCATCCAAAAATCGGCTTCGGAATAATGCGCCAACAACCACTCCGTTCCACAGGTGACAGTGGGCACCATCGTATCGGCCAAAAGGTAATTCCCGCCCGCATCCTGATAGAGTTTAGACATGAAGCCTTTTCCACCCGTCATATACCACGTGTCTCCGTAAGACCCAGCGGAGAAGAGCGTCGGTCGGGTCTGAATCGTATCCACCATCTCCTTTAGGTCCATATACCTTTGCTCGATGGTCTGGAAGATGGAATCCGCCATAACATACCTGTCAAAAAAGAGGGAGATGAACTTGATCCACTCCGTCCGGGCCAGTGCGGAAGACTCCTTCCACTCGAAGTTGTGGACAACTGGACAAACATTGGCATGGGGATCGTCACGCAAATCGGACAGGAACAGGACATCGGGATGAGCGAACAACAAGCGTTCCCCGTTAATATCGAACGAGGAGCCCAAAGAGACGATATCCCCCCGATTGACCTTCCCCCTGATTTCATCGGAGAAAATAAACTTCGCGTCGCAGGTGGCCACCATCTTGTCCATAACCCCCAAAAGGTCCAGGAACCCGAACAACGTGCCAGAATTGGTACCCAAGCGCTCAACCGGTATATTGATTCTGCAAGCGTCATCAGGCACTTGGGCGGAATCCCCACGCACCAACGCATACCTGAACGTCACCTGCTGATCCTCCCCACCCGCATACACGGTGGCAAGGTATCCATACGACGTCTCCTCCACCCCGAAATGGGTGGCGTACCGAAGCGGCAACGAATGAGACTGAACATCAGAAGGAGTCGTTTCCCGTCTTGCATCGCGGCAAGAAGGGAATAGCAGACACCCTACCACAAGAAGTGCGCAAAATGCGATATGTTTCGGAAAAAGTAACATGGCGCGAATTTAAAATTTTAAGGATTGTTATGCAAGATTTAGGAAAATGGTGTATTTTTGTATGGATATATGCCAAAGAAATGACATGGGAACAATTAAAACAAGAAATTTATTAATTGACGTAGCAAGAAAACTTTTCGCCGCCAAGGGGGTGGAAAACACGACGATGAACGACATCGCAGTGGCCGCCCAAAAGGGGAGAAGGACACTGTACACCTATTTCAAATCAAAAGAAGAAGTCTACTCCGCCGTCATAGAGAACGAATTGTTCCAATTGGCGCATAAATTGCAGGAGGAGATGCAAAAAAGCCAGAATCCATCGGAGAACTTAATCAACTATATCTACGTAAGAATGAGCCTCTTCCAGGAGGCCGTCCGCAGAAACGGAAACCTACGCGCCAGTTTCTTCAGCAACATACATCTGGTGGAGAAAGTCCGTCACAAACTAGACCTTCAGGAGCGTAGGATGCTGGAGAAGATTTTCATCGAAGGAAACGCCAGAAATGTCTTCAACGTGAAGAATCCTAAGTTCGCCGCCGCCCTCTTCCAATGTGCGCTGAAGGGTTGCGAGGTGCCGTTCATGCGCGGTGAATTGGCGCAATTTTCACAGCCGGAAAACAAAAAGGCTTTCACGGACTTCCTGCTCAGCGGACTGACGGAGCTGAACATCATGTCCGAATAAGAGGAAAGGCGTACTACCCTATCCTACCCGTTAATCACCTATCGGTATTTTATTGGATTTCGGAAGATTATCACCGTAGAGACGCAAAATCTTGCGTCTCTAACAATAAAACGCATCGCACACATATATTGCCCATTCGTCCCACCGTAGAGACGCAATGCATTGCGTCTCTATAATGCATCCTTCACATGGATCGTCGCCGCATAACGGGCGTTTTCACCGACAAATGTGAGCGGCAAGAAACCGGATCGTATCCTACCATCTTGAATAACAAGGGGATAATCCCTCGAATAGTCGGAATAGATTTTCGCCAATTCATCGGACGATCTGTTCGCCCATATCACGAATTCACCGACAGATGAAGGAGATAAATATCTATCGGTTATAATCCTCGCGCATACCCCCATGTTCATCCGTAGATTCACCTCCACACAAGGATGGATCCACCTACCCGTTTCATCTTCCACCACCATCATGTCGACCCCGAAATAGCCCTCATAATAAGGTGCCACGAAACGGGCGAAAAACGACTCAAGGCAATGCGCCACCTCACGAAAGGCTATTTTACCGATGGATTCGGCAAGTTTTTCCTCTATCAAATCATTAGGCATCAGATAGTTGCCACGATAAGTGCCCATTCCATCGGCGGAAAAATAGGAATATCCCGCAAACGAGACCCTCTTGCCGTCACTGCGGAACTCCATGGCGAAATCCGCCACTTTCCCGTACACCTGTTCCCCTATGACACTTCCTTGCCTCGCCAACACATTGGAGCACCACGATTCCAACGAGCCGCCCCGCTCCTCGTTGACCCACCGCAGACCTTTCCCGCTGCACGACCACGGGGCCTTCAGCACACAATGCGGAGATACATCGATGAATTGGCGGATTTCCTGCAAGGAGCCCAACTCTTGGGGCATAATAAACGAACGAGGCAACAAGCCATTGTCTCCCAAACATTTAAGCACCTCGATGGAGAACCTGCGATGGGACAGTTTCCTCAAAGTGGCCACATCCACCGACATTTTCCACTTCGCATGCTTGTTCCATTCGTTGAGCAACGCCCCATTCCACCCCCAAGGCACCAGCACATCATCCTCCGATTGGTGGCGGCACCGTTCCTCGAAAGGAGTCCATTCCACCGCAATCCCCAACTGGGCGAAGACATCCGCCTGCCAATCGGAAGGCACCACATTGCGAGACAAGACCAAATCACCGTTCTGGGCGAACCAGACAGGCAACAGGGACAAGTCCGTGGCGAGTTTCACGGCCGATGCGGGCGGATTGTAATGTCCACCGCCATGGGCCAACGCCAAATCATTCTCGGGATTGAAATAGTGGCACCTCATAGTCCGTCATCAATTATGCACCATCACGAAATCAGGGAAGACGCAGAAACGCAAGGTGACAGGCGGGCGATCCTCCACCTCCGCCAAAATCACACATTGATCCATATCCAAAGCTTTGATGGTAATCTGTTCCCAATACTCGGGACGCAGACCTTCATAAAGCTTATAGACCGCCTCCTTGGCGGACCAGCAAAGCAACAATTGTATTCTATCGGTGGAATCGATGATTTGTTTCTCCTCCGCACGCAGGAACTTATCCCTGACATGGAAAACCTTATCGGAGAACTGCTCTATATCCAAGCCCACTTCCCGCAGAGGACTGAGAAGGATAGCCGCATAACCCTTTGTATGCGAAATGCTTATGCGCAGATGCTCCTCCGGCAGGGAAGGTTTCCCCATTTCATCGTGGAAAACATCACACTCATGCCCCAAAGCATCCAGCAACAAGACACGCACGGAGAGATACTCCTGCCTCCTTTTCACCGACTTATGACGCTCCACTTCAGATTGGTAAAGCCCCTTTTTCTCGGAGAACAGGGAAAGCAAATCCTCGGCAGGCTCATCCATCTTCCAAATGGAGAGGATTTCCCCGTCGGCGTTTCTGTCACAATGATAAAGCATAGGCTACGGAATTATCCCTTTCTATCGATGATTTCCTTCGTGAAGAACAGGAAGATGACAATAGCGATAATATAATAGATGACGTCACGGCTATCGATCACGCCGCGGCTCATCGATTCATAATGGGCGCTGATGCCCAACGAGGCGATGAAACTCTCCGTCTGACCATCGGAAGCCATGTGAGAGACAATGTCAAAGCCAATGTATGCGAAGAAGCAAAGCACAGCGGAAACGATGAAAGAGATGATCTGGTTATCCGTGAGCGACGAGGCGAACAAACCCACCGCCGTATAGAAGGTGGCCAGGAAGAAGAGTCCGATGTACGACCCCCATGTGCCGCCCATATCCATATTACCCATCGGATCGCCCAAGAGCCAAACCGACAAAAAGAAGAGCAACGTCGGCACCAAGGAGAACAGAACCAACGCCACACCCGCCAAATACTTGGAAAGGACGATGCTCAAACTAGAGATAGGGCGCGTCTTCAGCAACTCGATGGTACCCGTCCTGCGCTCCTCCGCGAAAAGGCGCATGGTAACCGCAGGCACAAGGAAAAGATAGAGCCATGGCGCGAACTGAAAAAGTCCGTCCATGTTGGCGTAACCATTATCCAAAATATTTTCCTCCCCAGGGAAAACCCACAGGAAAAGACCCGTCAGGGCAAGAAACACGCCAATGACGATGTACCCCATCGGAGAGGAGAAAAAATTGCAGAATTCCTTTTTAAATAATGCGAGCATAGTCTTTTACACCTATTTTCCTTTTTTCAGCGCAAAAATAAGAAAATGTTTTTAATATTCGGAAAATTAATACTACCTTTGCGCCGCTTTTTAAGCGAAAGAAGTTTAACAAATTATTAATTAAAAAGAATGGCAACCAAAATTAGATTGCAAAGACACGGCCGTAAGGGGTACGCGTATTACCACATCGTCGTAGCAGATAGCAGGGCACCACGTGATGGTAAGTACATTGAGAGAATCGGATCATACAATCCGAACACAAATCCTGCTACAGTTGACTTAAACTTCGACAGAGCATTGTACTGGGTGATGACCGGTGCTCAACCAACTGACACCACAAGAAACCTTTTGAGCGACAAGGGTGTATACCTGAAGAAGCACTTGTTGGGTGGTGTGAAGAAAGGTGCGTTCAACGAGGCTGAAGCTGACAAGAAGTTCCAATCATGGTTGAACGAGAAAGAAAAGAAGAACAATGCTGTTGTAACTGAGCAAAACTCCAAGAAGATCGCTTCCGCAAAGAAACGTCTGGAGGAGGAGCAAGCTATCAACAAGACTAAGTCTGAGGCTCTCGCCAAGAAGAGAGCTGAGGCAGCGGCAGCTCTTGAGGCAGCAGCCAAGGAAGCAGCAGCTGAGGCAGCTGAGGCAATCGCCGAGGCAGAGGCTCCTGCAGCAGAGGCTCCTGCAACTGAAGAGAAGGCAGCTGAGTAAATAGCAGACCTTTTTGCAATAAAAGAGATATCCGTATAGACGGGTGTCTCTTTTTTAATTATGAATTATGAATTAAGAATTAAGAATTAAGAATTGAGACAATCTGCTGCTATGTTTCGTTGCGTTCAACAATAGCAAATAGCGAATCGTTAAACAGCAAATCGTAAATAGTTAAATAGTAAATCACTAATGGCCCACCAGTAAATCGTAAATAGTCAAATAGTAAACAAACAAGGCCACCCTAGTGCGGTAAATGAAAATTCACACTCTTCCCGAAAAAATTTCTAACATTTATTTGCAATTCTTAAACAAAATTAGTAATATTGTATATGGAAGTCGGAAACAAATAAAAAACGGCTTCGCAAAATGGAACTTTATTATTAACTAAAAATTTATGTATTATGACACTTTCAGCTCCTAAACAAATCATTTGGGTTATAGCCGTAATTCTCGGCGTATTGGGCATTTTAGGTTATTTTGTTGCGATTCCTTTCGTTTCAGCCAACGGTTTTTGGCTAGTTAGCGCAGCGTTCGCATTATTGGCTATAGCATCACTTGTGAAAGGGCTGTAAGCAGTCATCTTGTGTATGAGCATAGAGGGGGAAAGCATGGCTTTCCCCCTTCTTGTTGATAACATCCGCACCCATTTTGAAAGCATAACCCATGTTTTTGAAAAAAAAACGCTATTGGAAAAGGAAAAGGCATATTTGATTGATTGTTTTTGGGAATCACCACAGGAAAAATATACATTTGTATTGGTAAACCATACAAACATTATTTAAAAAGGTTAATATCATGAAAATAAAGAATTACCTACTATTAACTGCATGGATGGCGGGTCCCGCTTTCGCATCTATTCATATCAACGAAATCATGGTGCGCAATTCATCCTTCCATTACAACGAGGACTACAACTTCGTGGGATGGGCGGAACTATATAATTCCGGGAACGATACGGTTGACGTGAGCAACTACTTTTTTTCCGACTCAGAATCAGACATATACAAATGGCAGAATCGGGCCAACAACATCAAGATTCCGCCAAAGGGCTTCACCATCTTCTATTTCGATGAAGAGAACAAAACCAACCACGCCAACTTCAAGATGGACAGCGATGGTGGAACACTGATCCTTTCCGACCCAAACGGACGTTTGTTGGACAAAGTAACCTATCCGAAAACATACAGGAACGCCTCTTACGGAAGAACACAGGACGGGGGATCCAACATGGCGCACTTCGTCACACCCACCATGGGAACCACGAACAACAACTCGGTAGCGACCATGGACCAGACCTCCGCACCAGAATTCAGTTTGGAGGGTGGTTTCTATTCCAGTGCGCAATCGGTTAGAATCATCGCAGATGACAGTAACGCAAGGATTTACTATACGACAGACGGCACGGAACCTACCACCTATTCCATGCAATACAACTCCCCTATCCAAATCAACACAACCACACCGCTGCGTGCCATCGCAGTCGTAAACGGGGAAGTCGCCAGCGACATCACAACAGCGACCTACTTCATCGGCATCAACAACATACCGACCTCCATCAAGGTCGTATCATTGGTGACGGACCGTGACTACGTATACGGAGACGAATTGGGTGCACTGGTCGTGGGACGAAACGGATCAACAGTTCCTTCCAACTGTGGAGCCATGGATAGGACTGCCAACTACATGAACGACTGGGACCGCCCTTGCAACTTCGAATTGTATGACGAGAACAAGAATACCATGGCCAACCAAGAGGTGAAAATCAGCGCATTCGGTGCTTGTTCACGCACAAAAGCCATCAAGTCAATGTCCGTCAAAGCTAGCAAGGCGGTTGGAAACAACAAATTCGACTGCGCGATATTCAGAGAGAAACCTGCCCTGAAATGGAAAGGCCTCGTGCTCCGTAACTCAGGTAACGACTTCGGAAGAATGTTGTTCAGGGATGGCTACATCCAAACAGTGGCGGCTTCCGGCATGGATTTGGACCACCAAGCCTACGAGCCAACCGTGGTCTTCATGAACGGCGAATACTACGCGATGTTGGGTATGCGCGAACGTACCAACAAAGACTTCGTATACTCCAACTACGGACTGAAAGAGGAAGATTTCTGCATTGATGTCACCTCTAAAACGGGTAATTCACCATGTGATGATTTCCAACAAGTTAAAAACATCGCAAGCAACGCCAGCTCCGCCGACGCCTTCAACAGAATCGACGAAATCATCGACGTGGACGAGTTCCTGAACTACATGATGACGGAAATATACATCTTCAACAAGGACTGGGCCGACAACAACAACAAGGCTTGGAAACGCAACGAGAACGGCAAGTGGCGCTGGATCCTCTACGACACGGAATACTCCACTTCTTTGTATGAGGAGAATATGACAGGCAACGGATTCACTTCCAACGCAAACAAACTCACTTACTTGACCCAGTTGATTAAGAATCCGGAAATGAGCAGACGTCTCATGACGAAGTTCGTCGCCCACGCAGGTACAACATTCGGAGCAGAGAACACCGCCTATATTCTGGACAGTATGATGACCATCCTAAATAAGGAGGCTGACTACTTCAGGAATTTCCTCGCACAGAAGAACATCAAGGAAACTTCCTTGACATGGAGAGATGAAGCCATGAAGGTACGCAACTTTCTTGTGGCAAGACAAAATGTGGTGTTCGACCATGTATCCAGCGCATTGAACTATGGTTCTCCGGTGCCTCTGAGAATCTACTCCGACATCCCTGGCACATCCTACTTGCTGAACGGACTGGAGCCTATCAACAAGAGAGATTTCAGAAGCAAATATTTCTCTGGCACACAAATCACAGTAAAGGCTAACGCTCCTGTAGGCTACAAATTCAAGAAATGGGAAGTATGTAGGGAAAACTACATCATCAACACCAACGATTCTTGGAAGTACCTCTACTTGAGTGACTCCGTAAGCACGCCTTACAACTGGAAAGAGAGTTCTTTCGACGACTCCAGCTGGGAATCCGGCGAAGCCCCTCTCGGAGGTAACATATCCTACTACGTGAAAACCAACGTCACCGGATCATCCGGAGGTGGCACTTGGCCTGGTGGCATGGGCGACTGGACCGGTGGTATGGGTGATTGGACTGGTGGCAATACAGGAGGTAATAACGGCAACTGGAACGGTGGAAACAATGGTGACAATACCGGTGGCAACACAGGTGGCAATAACGGCAACTGGAACGGTGGAAACAATGGTGACAATACCGGTGGCAACAACGGCAACTGGAATGGTGGAAATTGGAACGGTGGCAACAATGGCGACAACACAGGTGGCAACAACGGCAACTGGAACGGTGGAAACTGGAACGGTGGCAACATGGGTATCCAGCCTGCCCCTGGAGATGGCATCGGTGGTATCGGTGGCATCGGCGGTGGCGATTGGGGAGGCATCGGCGGATTCGGCACATCACAAGCTGCAAAGACCATCTTTCTGAGGAAAGAGTTCAACATCGACAATCTCAACTCCATGGACAACGAAATCCAATGCTTGGCCCACATCGGTGACGGTGCGATCATCTATCTGAACGGCAGAGAGATTTATCGCTACAACTTGCCTAGCAACGTGAGCGATACAACCAGAGCCATTTACGAGATGGATTCTTACGCTACGGTAAGTTTCAATATCCGCCGCAGTGATCTCGTCCAAGGCAAAAACGTTATCGCTGTGGAATTACATAGTGCGAAGAACTCCGCTTCCGTAGCGTTCGACCTCTCCTTGCTAGACGAAAAGACGGGCGTGACATCCAACAACTCGTCCAACAACGAAGAATACACCGGCAATGTGAGCGAAGCTTGCGTCCTCCGCGCGGTATTCGAGAAGGACGGCACCTCAACCGCTTACGGCAAGCTCTACATCAACGAGGTATGCGCCGCCAACAAACAATATGTGGACGAGTTCCGCCAAGACGAGGACTGGATCGAAATCTACAACGATGGCGATGTGCCTGTCGACTTGGGTGGCCTGTACCTCTCCGACAAGAGAAAGACATTGGATAGGTTCCAAATACCAACCAACAACCCAGCGAAGACCACTATCCCCGCCAAAGGATATCTTGTATTTTGGGCAGATGCGGACTCTTCCGACCAAGGGCCTCTCCATACGAACTTTGAACTTGCCAAAGACAAAGAGCAAACGATTTCGCTGAGCAGGAAAGTAAACGGAACGATGGTAGTCATCGACTCCATCCGTTACAAGCCTCACACAAACGGAGAATCATACAGCCGTTTCTCCTATACCGGTAATGGTTCATGGGCTATCACTTCCCGCCCTACTTTCGCAAAGAAGAATGCTTACTATCCTTTGTTGATGTCCACAGAAACAGGAGGACACAACCTAGTTGAGAACAATGAGGCGGACACTCCTGCCCTCCATATCTTCCCTAATCCTACATCGGATTATCTTTGGATCGCCATAAACGGAGAAAAGGCGGATGTGCTCATTGCGGACATGACGGGACGTATCCTACTCTCTAAGAGCGTGGGGAATGGCTCCAGCATCTATGTGGGCAACTTGGAGACCAACGTATACATCGTGACGATTTCCGTCAACGGCACAACTTACCAGACTAAGTTCGTGAAGTTGTAAAGCAATAAGACAACAACAAGAAAAGCGCCCATGATTACTCATGGGCGCTTTTTTCATAACTAATAATAGAAAAAACGAATCTATATTAACAAGCCTGCTCTCCTGCGCATATTCTCCTTTATGTTTCCCGCATACAACCATGTATCCGCAAAGTGCAGATTTCCCCAAGGGAAAGGCTCCTTGAGACTTTCATTGTAGCACACCTTCGGATCCACCTCTTCACAAACGAGCAAATGATCCTGAATCCGCACACTGGTGTATCCTAGAGTGGTTTTGTAAGCCTTCGCCTTCTTATCGAAACGGACAATGCCCTTATGAAGGTCCGCCGAAGCCAAGGCCCCGTCAGTACGCCAATTCAACGGATTGATGCAGACGACAGTGTTGGCGAACAGAGGAGACTTCCCTTCCATCGAAGTGACAGAATTATAAGAAATCACCACCCCTCTATCCAACTCGCCCGTGGCAGGTTTGATCCGATGAGGGAATTTGTCCAAATCCTTCCCCGTGATTTCATAGCCCATCAGGTAGGCTGCGACCATCTGGTCATACTGTTTGTCCGTCATCCCGTGCTTCAGCAACTCCAACAACATCTGGGAGCCCTGACTATGGCCCAATAGGATGAAAGGCCGACCATTGTTGAAAGTGCGCATATAATACTGGAAAGCGCGCCTCACGTCCGCCGCAGAGAGTTTCGCCCTGAACTTCCGCTCCGTGTTGCTCATGGCGAACACCTTCGTCGTCATCTGGCGATAATAAGGAGCGAAGAAATTAAAGTCGTCCGCAGCATAGACAGTCTTATTGTACACTTGGTTCTTCCTTGCCGCATTCCTCACCTCCGCCCTGCTGATATCCGTATAGGCAGGCACGCTTCCTCGGTTCGAGAGCGGTTCCGAATTGATAGTGGGATAGATGTAGAAGATATCCACCGGCTTCCCTTTATATTGTGAGGAGGATTCGAACCAATACTTCTCAATTGAATATCTGGGTCTCATATCGACGATTCAAATGCGAACATAAAAACAACAGCTTTTTCAGCAATGCAAAGCGCAAGTAAAGGGCTTTGAGTCATAGACCTATCCCCCATGAGTTTTGTAAAAACATGTCACCTATCTTTCCGCCCTCATCGGATTGTTCAAGAAATCATCGTAGGAGATTCTGATACCGTCCTCTAACTCGGTTTTGTATCTCCAGCCCAACTTCTCTGCCTTGCTCACGTCCAACAGCTTCCTCGGTGTGCCGTTCGGACGGGTGGTGTCCCACTTGATCTCACCCTCGTAACCGACCACCTTCGCGACAAGTTCAGTCAACGCCTTAATGGTCAACTCCTTCCCTGTACCGGCGTTCACCGTTTCGTTGCCACTGTAATTGTTCATGAGGAACACGCACAAATTTGCCAAATCATCGACAAAAAGGAACTCCCTCAGCGGACTTCCATCTCCCCAACAGGTGACCTCCTTCAATCCTGCCACCTTCGCCTCATGAAACCTACGGATCAACGCAGGCAACACGTGGGAATGCTCCGGATGGTAATTGTCATTAGGGCCATATAAGTTAGTCGGCATCACGCTGATATAATCCGTTCCGTACTGTCTGTTGAGGAACTCGCAATACTTCAAGCCTGATATTTTAGCGAGTGCATACGCCTCGTTCGTCTTCTCCAACTCGCTTGTGAGCAGACAAGACTCCGGCATGGGTTGTGGTGCCATACGAGGATAGATGCAACTACTGCCCAGGAACTCGAGCTTTTTGCAACCATTCTTCCAGGCGGAATGAATCACGTTCATCTCCAAAATCATATTGTCATACATGAAATCGGCCAATGCGGACTGATTAGCGACAATACCACCCACCTTAGCGGCCGCAAGAAACACATACTCGGGCTTTTCTTCCGCAAAAAATTTCTCAACGGCCTCCTGCCTCGTTAAGTCCAACTCCTTGTGCGTGCGGGTTATGATATTTGAGTACCCTTGCCTTTGCAACTCCCGCACAATGGCGCTTCCGACCATACCTCGATGGCCTGCCACATATATCTTCGAATTCTTCTCCATCATTTCACGATTCCTTTCTCCAAATATTCCGCCAAATTCATTCTAACCTTTTCCGCAGCACCCTCGGATGCGACCTTGGCGACATCATGTTCAACCATCAGTTTCACTAATTGTTCAAAAGTTGTTTTCGACGGATTCCAACCCAATTTAGCCTTCGCTTTCGTAGGATCCCCCCATAGATTAACAACATCCGTCGGACGGTAGAAGTCTTCCGAAACAGCGACGACCACCTTCCCCGTCTTCACATCAATACCCTTTTCGTTCACGCCAGAGCCTTTCCAACGCAACTCGATACCTGCATAATGGAACGCCAAGGTGGCAAACTCACGAACTGTATGTTGCACGCCTGTTGCGATCACGAAATCCTCAGGAGTCTCATGCTGCAGAATCAACCACATGCACTCCACATAATCCTTCGCATATCCCCAGTCTCTCAGGCTATCCAAGTTACCCAAATAGAGACAATCCTGCTTGCCTTGTGAAATACGAGCCGCCGCAAGCGTAATTTTGCGGGTGACAAACGTCTCGCCTCGCCTCTCGCTCTCGTGGTTGAACAAAATACCTGAACAACAGAACATATTGTATGCCTCACGGTACTCCTTCACGATCCAAAAGCCATACAACTTGGCTACCGCATAGGGAGAATACGGATGGAAGGGTGTGTTTTCATTCTGAGGGACCTCCTCGACTTTCCCATAAAGCTCCGACGTGGATGCCTGGTAAATGCGGCATGTCTTTTCCAATCCACAAGCCCTCACCGCCTCCAAAATACGGAGCACACCGGTTGCGTCAACATCTGCAGTGAACTCGGGCGAGTCAAACGAAACCTGAACATGGCTCTGCGCCGCCAAATTATAGATCTCCGTAGGACGCACCTGCCCCACCACCTTGACCAACGACATGGAGTCGCCCATGTCCGCATAATGAAGATGAAAATTAGGTTGCCCCTCCAAATGGGCGATACGCTCACGGTAATCGACAGACGAACGCCTGATGATTCCATGCACATCATATCCTTTACTCAAAAGGAATTCCGAAAGATAAGAGCCATCTTGACCCGTCACACCTGTAATAAGAGCGGTCTTCATAGTATTTAAATCATAAATTATTATATACACATCTGATTATAAACGGAAACAACTTGATCAGCGATGCGGCTCCACTTATACTTTTCCATGTCATACTGCACCCGCATTTGCGCATTCCCAGTCAGCAAAGATTCCAACTTCCCCGAAAGTTGAGTCACATCCCCCACCCTGAAATATGCATCTTGAGGCAACCCGACTTCCAAATTAGCAGGGATATCACTCACAATGACAGGTAAATGATAACTCATCGCCTCTAAAAGCGCAATGGGAAGGCCTTCATGAGAGGAAGGCAAGACGAAACAGCTCGCATGAGCCAACAACGAATGGAGCTTTTCTCCCCGAACAAACCCCGTCAGGACAACATTATTTTCCTTCGCCAATCTTTTGAGCTCCCTAGAGTAATCATCCTCGAAATCCGCATCCCCGGCCAATACCAAACGGACATTACTTTCCGGATGTCTGTTTTTGAAAGAGGCAAATGCCTCCACCAAATGATGAAGATTCTTTTCCGGCACAAAACGGCACATGCCCAACACGTATCTCTCTGATTCTATTCCTAACTCTGAGAAATATTCGGGGCAATCAACAAAATCAGGGTCCGGCACTCCATTATAAATCAAATGGACACGCTCCGTCCGCCTACATTTCTCCGCTATAAGATTCCTGATGACATCCGATATGACAATAACCTCATCCGCGAAACGACACCCCAACTGTTCTCCTAATTTCAGTATCAGTTTTGCCATCTTTCCCCACTTGTCACGATCATAGTCCGGCCCATGATGCGTGAACACAACTTTCATCCCCCTCAATTTAGCATATGGGGTTAGAATGGCAGGTCCAATCGCATGGATATGCAGAATATCCGCTCCTAGTTTCTTTGCTTTGTTTATCGCTCTAAAAGTATGGATAATCGCCTCAAATTTCTTTTTCTTAGGGGACGAAACATTCACTAGTTTCACTCCTTTCCACTCAGTCAGTTCATCCCTCACATATTCGGAACGGCGAATCACCGTGACATCATATCCTTTCTCCGCAACCAGGGGGAAAAGCTCCTCACAATGGGTTTCCACACCACCCATTATATTCGGAATACCGCGCGTCCCTGTCACTACAACCTTCTTCACTATATTATTTGCCATAAACACTTCTTTTTTTAATCCAGCTACCCTTTAACGACATATACAAACCGAATAACATCATAGCCCCATACATAAACGGATGAATTGGGGAGCTTTCTTCTCAACCAGTTTCGCTATCGCCACAGGAACAAACACACCTATCACAACACTCAACAACCAAAACGGGACGAACATCCAATCACATCCCATTCTCACATATACCCATCGGACAACCATCTGGAAGAAAATCCCCATCAGAAATATCTGGAATGTATAATCCCGGAATGAACAAAACAACGAAGGCCAACGCTTTGCCAAATTCAAGCAAAGCGAAAACGAGAAGACAATACCCGCAGTAACAGAAAAAAGCCCCATAGGATCGAACATCACTCGCATAATATTCCACAACAAGAACATAATGAAACTAATGCCCAATGCCCAAAGATTCTCCAAACTCTTATGCCACCCATATCGGCAACACAAGATACCTGCCACAAAAAAAGGTGCCATATGACACACCCGATTCAACTGGAAATATGTCAATGAAGTGGGATATACACAGACCAATATACAGAAAGCCCATGCCACAAAAGCCAACCATTTAGATTTAACCACGTAACAGTAAAGCGGATACATCATCATAAGGACAAGCAACACAACAATGAACCACATCTCCCCCAAAGGATTTGACCTAAAAAAAAGAAACGTGTCTATCAATTCCTGCGTCGTGACAGGCCTATTCATCAAAGAAGGGAACATGAGTTTCAGGACAAGAGCCAACATCGTAAACACTAAGAACGGAAGCCCTAATCTTTTTATTTTCGCCCTGACAACTTCAGCATAGGTTTTCTCTTTTCGAATGCACGTAAAATAAAAAAGCCACCCTGAGATAAATATAAATAAGGGCATGTGAAACGAGTATATTATCCTTTCCAATTCAGATGCTAAAGGAGTGTTAGGATCACGTGGTATATTCGTCAATGACACATGACCAATAACCACCAATAACATACTAAAGCCTTGAAGGACAGACAACCATTCAATCTTCTTTTTCCCACACACATTCCCCCCTGAAGATTCGTTCATGGCGCCATTCTCTGCACATATGTCATTCGATACAGATCCCATATTATTTCTTATCGTAAAAATACAAAAATCACACCATCAATGGATCAAAATCCTCTTAAAGCAGAATGATCGTTTCAAAGGATTCTCTGAGGAAACACAATAACCTCATTATTCACACCATGCCCGCGTATATTCCACAAGACAACGAATCAAACATCCTCGTCTCTAACGTAGGAGCATGCGCACATCGATCATCTCGAATATAATGTCCAGAGTATTCCTCCGTCGCAATAGATCTTTTACAGATTTCACCGAATGTCCATCAGATTTCAACGGAACGATCCGAGCCATCCTTCGTCCCCTCATATCCTTGAGACTCCACATCCGCATTTACAATATCCTCCCCACGTTTCCCCTTCAAAGCCTCTTTGCTATCGTCGGAAAGTCCATCGTTTATCTCAGCATTCAAATCGCAAGTCGACAACTTATCCAAATCCGCCTTTGAGACCTTCCCGTCCCGATAATCGCAACAGATCGGATTCTCAAACATCGAATACTTCATTCCCAACAATGACTTCACCTTATGCTTCGCCACCCATAACAATGGAGTACAAATATACTTGTGCATGGCAGGGGAAACAGAGCCGATCATCCAGCAATTACGATTGCAACAACGGACTTTCTTACGCACCACCTCCGCCTCAGGGGAGTTCCATAGTTCATCCCATGTCTGACGATTAAGATTGCCCATCACCTCCTTATCTTTCGTGCCATTGCAAGGCATCACATCCCCATACGGATCGATAAAGAAAGTGTCGAAGGACATATCACAAGGCAAAAGACGTTTTTGGGCATAAATATAGTTAATCAGTCCGTGGTTAAAATATGCGCGGAACCACTTCTTTGGGGAGTTGCTCTTCAAAAGCTCATTCACCAAATCCTCGAAGTTTTTCGCCACCATCGGACGATCATGGATGATATTCTTCGATTCTACGAAATAGAAAGAATTATGCAAGGAAGCTGTAGCGAACTCCATACCCATCTCGTTGGAGATGTTGTACAGAGGAACAAGGTCCGGCGCATTCTTGTCCTGAACCGTCATGCCGAAACCCACATCCTGCATGCCCATTTCCCGAAGTTTCTTCAAGGTGGTATAACCACGCTGATAACCATCGTTCAAGCCTCTGATTTCATTGTTCGTCTGCTCCAATCCTTCAATAGAGATACGAATTCCAATCTGCGGAAATTCCTTGCAAAGATCAAGAATGCGATCCGTGAAAAATCCGTTCGTAGAGATCACTATACGGTCACTAAGTTTGTATAATTCCCTCACGATATCTTTCAGATCTGTACGGATAAAAGGTTCTCCTCCCGTAATGTTCGTGAAATACATCCTAGGGAGTTTCTTTATAGTCTCTATTGAAATTTCCTCCTCCGCCTTGGAAGGAGCTTTATATCGATTACACATCGAGCAACGGGCGTTGCATCGATAGGTTACAATTACAGTTCCGTTTAGTTTTTTACCTACCATAATAACATTGCATCCAATCTGCCCGCAAAGTTAAACAAATAAAAAAAGACCGCAAAGAATTACGGTCTTAAAGATTTCACACATTCACATTCTTGTATATGTGAACCACATCATCCACATACCGATCCGAGGAATAGCGTTCCTGCGCAGTATTTGCGATGGCCTTATAATCAAAAGGGTGGCTCCACATCTCTTCTATCTTACGCCTCAAATCCGAAGAATTACCACTATCGAACACCATACCAGTTTTCCCTTCGTCTATAAGCTCTGGTATACCTCCTATATCAGCCCCCAGCACGGGCGTGCCCAATGCCAACGACTCAATAACAGTCAACGGATTGTTCTCACTCCACTCCGATGGTATCACCATGAAACGCGCGGATTCTAAGACAGGTCGGATTTCGTCCCAATTTTTTTGTCCCAAGAACTCGACAGATTGCCCCTCGTACTTCTTCCTTAAATCCGATTCCAACTCACCTCCACCAATCACAACAAGTTTATAAGGCAATTTAGCTGCCACGCCACAAAGCGTCTCAATCCCTTTCACCTTTGTCAGTCTTCCCAAATACACATAGTAATCAGACTTTTCCAACGACGGATTCTCGACCTTCTTCACATCGATAAAATTGCATAGCACCTTGAATTTCGCCGCATCATAGCCTCCCTGGATGCAGGTATCCGCCATAAATTGACTAGGAGGAAGGAATAAATCACACGACTTCTGTAGTCTTTCCTTGTTCCACTTTTTCGCCTCCAAGTAACCGACAATAGCTCCCGGCACACTTCCTGGCATGCAACGGTGTCTAATCACCGCTTTTTTGTCCGCGAAGCACTCCGTGCACCACTTCCCGTCACGCATGCATGTATAACATGGGCAAACCAACTTAGAGTCATGCAATGTCCATACGACACGGATGCCCCTATCGTGTGCAATCTCCGCGATGACAGGAGACAATTGTGTGTGAATATTATTGAGATGAACCACTTCAGGCTTAAAGTCGTCCAACAACGCAGTAAATTTCCGCCTCACCTCCGAATCCCCAAACGGACGGTAAAAAGCCTTTATCGTAGTCATATTCGATGGCCAGTACTGACTCCATACCGATGGTAAATTCTCAGGATACTGCATCGCAAAGACTGCGACATCATGCCCCTTGGACTTCAACAACCGCTCCAACTCCATCATATAGATGCAGTCTCCCCCACGACGGTAATAGAACTTGTTAACCAATAAAACCCTCATCTTTCCGTCTAATTATTTCCAATATATCCTATTCAACGTGTGCGGCGACATTCTCTTTCCCTCAGGAGGCAACTGCATATAATCGCCATATTCGAACGTAAGAAATTCGTCAAAATCCTTGATGCACATGAACTTATTCGATTCAAAATCCAAAGAGCAATACTCCTCGAACCACTTCCTTGGCATAATACACTTCTCTGTCACGGCAGTTCCTGTCAAGACACCAACATATTTGGAATTTTCCTTGCCATTGCTCTTCACCGCATCGTTGATTTTAACCACAAGATCCTTCAGAGAATACGGAAGGACAGTTAACCCCGCTAGACGGATTGCGATTCGCTTCCACCAAACATTCTTTGGGGAAGGTTTCAACAATTTGTATCTATACTTCCTTTTCAACGGGATAATAGACTTTATGAAGTCCTTGCAAGACTGCTCATCATCATACAAATCATCGATGGGGAACACATCTATTCCAATGCCAAAATTTGCCATTGTCGTATTTTCCTCCAACACAGTACGAGTATCGATTACCTTCGCAAACCCATAGCAATACTCCTCATCCTTCCTGTAATCATATATCTTTATATAATCGTGCTCAAATCCCGACATGAGTTTCTCATAATCAGACCTCAACATTGCGATATCTATATCGTCATCCCACGGAATAAAACCCTTATGACGTACAGCCCCCAGCATAGACCCATAGGCCAAGGTGTACTTTAAACCGTTATTGCAACAATATTCATGAATCAACTTTAATATATCCACCTGAATACGTTTTGATTCATCTATTGAAATTTCTTTCATAAATTCAATAATTTAACGCATAAGAATTTATAGAACCAAACATAAAAACGAAATACAACTAGTCCCTATATTCTATTTTGAAATTTTCTTATTCTCTCCTGTCTTAGCAGCTATCCTAGCTTTCAGCTCAGAAGAAGAAACCCCTTCTGTTCTTCCTAGAACAAGATGCTCCTTACCATGCTCTTCACACCATTGGATAGCGCGTTGAAATCCTTCATGACATTGGTCCGGACCTGTTACAAAAACATCAAAATCTAATTCCTTGACTATTTTGTCGACATCAGTATAAGTCACAACTTCATCAACATAACGTATAGCCTTAATCATATATTTGCGATCTTCCGTAGAATTCAGGACTTTTGCCGTCGGTTTATACTTCAATATGAAATCACTATCTTGTGCTGCCACAATCAAATAATCGCCTAAACCTTTGGCTCTTCTGTAAAGTTCCACATGCCCCTTATGCAACAGATCGTAGACTCCAACAGTTAAAACCTTTTTATATTTACGAGGTCTCATGCTTGAAAGTTGGAGATTGGTCGGCATTTTTATTCCTGCTTTCTCACAACGGAGCTTAAACTTCTTAAAATCCTTACGTCTGTGCATCAACAGCCATAAATAATAAAGGCTATCTGGCATCAAATCCTGACACTTAATTTGCAAACAGTAAGAGATATATGAGAAAATATTATTTGAATATTTAACCGTCTGCTTAGGAATTTCCCAGTCTCCATATTGGAAAGTTAAATATTCGTCCACTTCCTGCGGCACATTCAAGTCTATTCCTTTAAAGTCCCATTTGACTGTGTTCTGCAGATATTTTTCATGAATAAAATCAGACCCACCGGTATGACGTACGTCGCTACTAATCTTATGAAGCACAAAAACTTTAATATATTCAGAATTTCTTTTCAGATAATATAAGCCTCTGCGTTCGTAGCGTACTAATTCAAAATCGACCTCCTTTAAAAGCCAAAGAATATCTTTGAATCGTTCCTCGTCTTCCTTAAGGATATAGATATCAAATACGGGTTTCCAAGGTTGAAAATCATCATTTCGAACTATACCAATGAGCGTACCAAACGCAGGCCCCCAATTAATATCTATTTTATCTAAATATGCTGAAAGCACCTGCAGATTATCAAGCATCTTCTCTTTGTCTATTACTTTGTCACCGAAGTAGAGAAGTTCGCTTTTATACTCAAGAAATCCTTTCGCTGTTTTTATATGTGACATATCGCTAAATACTATTTACATTTACTAATTCCCCATGCGAAAACCTTATCAATTGTTGGAGTAGAAACTCCATTTTCCATGGCAGTTTGCTTTATAAAATAAAGTCCAAAAGGGAAATCTTCTGTGAAATATCTTGATTGGAAATCAGGGACCCATCCGTTTTCGACTTTTTTCATTGGAGATGTAATTCCCTGAAATGCAGGAATACCACTTATTTTTTTACATAGGCTTTCTGCATCATGGCTTTCATAATATTCCAACAAAGATGGTATCGCTCCTTTTTTTACAGGAAGGACATCTAAAACCCGCATAAATTCTTCATCCATATCTATCAGGATCTGACTTGCCTCAACAGTCCACTCTTTGTAAAAAAGAATTAAATGGTCATATACCTCACCGTTCCAATCTTTCCACATAGAGTATAACCGTCCTGTATGCAATATTGGATTACTATTAGTAAGTGACGCTTCAAAAAAAGAAGACAGAAGTTTTGTCGGCGTCATCCATAGTTTTTCCACCAAAAGACGAAAACTCTCGACATCATCAACATTTTCAACAGCAACAGCTATTTGTGATTTATAACCCAACAAATTTGCGGAATGTCCATATTCGTCCGTACGTGCGATATATGGAACACGCTGAAATCCAAACAGTTTTGCATCCTTCCCAAGTATATTATGAGCAAAAAAGAAAAAACCGGTGCTACTGACAATAGATCCAACGACAGCCCTACCCACAAATGGTTTTATTGCTGAGAGCGTACTCTCTATAGCGAAACCAGGGAGACAAAGGAAAACAATATCACAGTCTCGCAAAGCTTCTTCTGGATTCTTGCTGATAACATTGAGAGTACCACAATAAAGCTTGCCATTAAAATCTGTAACTTTTATTTGTCGAGACCATTGCTCTGGTTTCTGAGTATAAAGATTTACCTCTACGTCATTTTGAGAAGCAAGTACACCTGCACACACATGACCTAATGAACCTCCACCACAAATACAAACCTTTATCATCTCTCTAATTCATTAAGTGCTTTTATAAATTTAGTGTTATCCTCATGATTACGGACAGCGATGCGCATATAACGATTTTTCTCAATACCCTTCTTCGCAAGACATGCAGATGCAAGAATATTATATTTCTTCAACAAGATTGCGCACAATTCCTTTGGCTTATATGGAGGCAATACTTCGAGGAAAAAAAAGTTTGCCTGCGACGGCATAACCTTGATAAATGGTATCTTTTTCAGTTCTATTTCAAAGCACTCCCGTTCCTGGATAAATTGGTCACAGGCACGTTTGTAATCCTCTCGATACTTCGGATATATCTGCATGAAAAACTCTGCGAAAGAATTGATATTCCATATACTTACACTTTTTTTAATTCGCTCCACAAGATTTTCATCTGCGCTACAGAGGATACCGAGTCGAAGTCCAGGGACTCCGTAGCTCTTACTAATCGACTTTATTACACATAGGTGTGGATATTTCTTCAAAAACTCCTCGTGGATAAACGAATTCTGTTCATACCCTACGCTAAAGTCCACAAAACTCTCATCAAGGATAAAACGTATTCCTTTTGTTTCGCACCATGATGCCAATTTATGTACACCCTCCATCTGAATAAAATTTCCAGATGGATTATCAGGATTAATCAAAAGAAGCGTATCGATATGGTTCTTGCCAAAAAATCCGATAAGATCGTCTGCATCATAACGGAAAGTGGCGTTTTGAGGCACAAAAGTAATCACTTTATCCTCCGACATACGATTAGGATATTCCTCAAACGTAGGACGAACCACTCCAACCTTCCCTTCCTGAGATTCCATCATGACCTTAATCAGTTCAGCCGCCCCATTGCCCACAACAATATGCTCGGGTTTTACCTGCCAACATTCACTTGCCAGTTCTGCATTCACTCTCATGCCGGACGGATATTCACTTACCAAGATAGGGAAAAAATCTTGCATTTCCTTTATAATCGCAGACTGATTGAAATAAGGATTCACCAAATAACAATAATCTAACATGTCAGGGAAACGCCAATAGCCACCATAACGGCTATAGTATTGCTTGAGAAGTTGTTCGTCTCCTATAATATCGCAGTTATTCATAACTTGTCATTAATTATAAGACAAAAATATAAATTACATTACAAACACAGCAGAATGTGCTTATTTTTTCAACTTATTATAACATTCTATGAAAATCTCCTTAGGCGTTTTCTTTGTCAAAATAGTGCGACAAACATTCATGTCTCCAATGGAAAGGATATAATCCACGTTAGGCCTTTCCTTTAAAAGTCCCTTTATCCTATGATAAATAAACCGTAAGGAGAAATGTACGAAGTAATATACTGACAAAAAATAGAACAGGAATCTATTCCCATGAGAATAGAAAATCACACCGCCTTTGGCATGCGCGGGACGAGTGGCCGTTTGCACCATAGACAAAGACTTACCCGACATGCCCTCATAATGTATGATCTCCACATCGGCATTCACATAGCACTTGTACCCCAACCTATTCAATGTATCCGACACCGCAATATCCTCAGGGCAAAAGAAATAGGTCTCATCAAACCAACCTATTTTTCTAAACAACTCAGTTTTTATCAGGAAGGCAGCCCCAACAATATTATACGATTGGAACACACCCTGTTTGTTACAATATTTCGCTATGTTTTGTTTGTCTTTAAAACCCCAATCGCTCCTCATGTTTATCCACCAATCCAAATACGCCCTGCCGCAAACCTGAGAGGATCCATCCGGATTAATCAATTTCGGGCTGACAATTGCGACATCCTCAGGCAGTCGCTTAATCGTCTCGACCAATTGGTCAATGACTGGCATACGCATCTCCGTGTCATCATTCACGACAAAACAATACTCCCCTTTCGCCTGTCGTAATGCCAAATTGTTATTTTCAGAAAAGCCCCTGATCTCATCACTCTCTATAAAATTCACCCAGTCATAATCAGATTTCGCTTTTTGGAGATTCTCCTTACTGAACAAATATGCAACAACAAAGACCTCATAATCTACATTTGTATTCTTTTTAATACTATCTAAGCACAAATACAGATTCTTGAGATTATTCATGCATACTATAACAATAGATACGACCATAACATGAAATATTTATTTGCGAATTCCTAAAATGGTTCTCGTCAAAGGGAACATGCCACTTAACATAGTCATTCCTATGCAAAAAGCCAACTCCGCCACTAACATCAAATAACTCGGGCAATTAATTCTTGAGAGCAATTGTATTTTAAACTCTAGGCAATGGAAACAAAGAATCGCCAAACTATTATTCCCCAACCATACTAAGAAAGGAATCCTTTTCCAATCACAGATAAGCTTCACGATTCGATAAAGCAGCATTGTTCCGCCAACCGCACCCAAGACATCAATCGGCCAACATTTATAATAACAACGAGCCATGGACATACTGGAAAAAATCGCCACCGCAATCCAGATACAGACTAGCAATAGCTCCAATTTCCCAAGGCGAATAGACTCATTATATTTTCTAAATTGCACCCCCACCCAATAAAAAATCAGAGCGGATAATCCCGGCAATATCGCAAATGGCAGATTAACATAATATCTGTCTAAAAGAACAGCCCCAATGGAAATTACCAAGACAAGTATAAATTGGGGCAAACGATTCGATATATATCGGGAGATCTCATTATATGCGATCTTGCACCAAAACAGTGCCCATAAAAACCAAATGGCCCCTATCGATTGAATATCAGAGAAATAGATTGATGTATGACTATTCGATCCACTTCCCCACAAAACAAGAATCAAATACCGGGAAAACTCATTTCCACCCCTGAAAATATCAAACGTTAACCAAAAAAGTAATATCATCAATGAGGTGAAAACATATGGATATATCAGCCTTTTAAACCCGTCGGTAACAACTCGCTTTAACTCCTTAAGCTTAAAAAAATAGCCGGAAAAGATAAAGAACAACGGCATATGAAAGGAGAATAGGAAATTCCCCGTATCACACATATGTCCAATTACTACAAGTAAAATGGCCACACCCTTCACACAATCGATCAACTCATTTCTTGATGCCATTCAACGCCCCCTTAATTACCAAATCATTGGAAACTTTAGCATCACGAGGAGAGGCTTCCGTTGCCAAAATACCATCTATCACTTCTGTCTTTTGGTTAAAAATAGGATGCTTCCAAGAACAATATTTTCTGACATGCATTTCGTTTTTCCCATTTTTCACATCGACATGCAACTGAGTTCCATTAATACCGCATTTGGTGAATTGTTTCTTCAAATTCAGATTTTTCGAAAACGGGACAAGGAAGAAATCATACGAAGGAGAGGTGATTTCACAATCATGCCACACCTCATTTCCTCCAAACGAATACGGGAAATCCGTCTTTATCCTGCATTTTTCCACCATGACATTCGCCACACACACGTCACTATTGGCATTTGACAAACGAAGAGCTTTACATTCCACATCACAATTATCCAACACAACATCGGCCACAGTGCCTCCCGTATAAGCATTAAACACAGAATTATTCGTCTTTATCTTAGAATCAGAGATCTTAATACTGTAAGCATTATCTTTCCCGACCTTATAAGAAGGCAGGCCAAACATATAATTACAATCCCACCTGCCATCATCTCCATTAATATGTTTATAACTGGACATATCAACAAACTCGCAATTCTTAAATCCAACTTTCCAAGAGGCAGGAGTGTTTCCTGCCCTTTGAATGGATAAAACACGCCTATACACATCAGGAAGGCTGTCATTCCTCTTCGACAGGAATCTGCAATTACTTACAGTTCCCTCCACTTGATAGTGACATCCTGAATCTTTCCTATTGTCATATAAAATTAAAAAGCCAGAGCCCTTCACCTTGTTAGGAGAAACGAACTCACAATCCGACACCTCAAATCTAATATCACAATCCGTTTTATTAACCTGACTGGAAGAGAAACAGATTGTTTCATCCTTCGCATCATGGAAGAAACGACAATTCCTTAGCTGTATATTCGTTTTACCCACGTCTGGTTTGTCCTTCATCATCACCCACACACCTCCTCCAATAGTAGAAAGGCTCTCATTTTCCACATTACAATCCTGGATTTTTATATCCTTGGCATAGCAAACCGTGAATGCGTTCAAATTATTATACTTGCCTTTATTAGAGATATTCACATTAGAGATATTTATGTCTTCAGCGTATAGATTAAACATATAAAAGTTACCCTTAAATTCTGGAGTTTTATTGACTTTAACTTCTATATTAAAATCGTGATAATAATTATGCTTAACCTTTTTGCTTTCTTCATTATGGAAAAGCCATATACTGGAATTATAATCTTTGTATAATTCCTCTGGCAATACGAGTGTCGCACCATTTCCGTCCACTTCGAGATCATGGTCTACAAGGAATACATCGTGAACAGTCCGACTCTTTATGCAATATCTTTTTTTGCTGAAGATTATCTTATTCGTCAGAGAGATACACTGACGAATTGGTTCCGTGTCATCTGTTATTCCATCCCCCTTTGCGCCAAACCACTCCGGACATAAATACTCGTTACCAATCTTACCCTTGATACTACCATTGAATAAGGAACCACCATTGAAATCCAACACACAATTGAGCGGCAATTCAATCATCTGCCCTTCCAAATCTATGTCAGACTTTATCTCATAAACCATTCCATTCTTGCTCAATTGCTTTTGCAAGTCCACCTGTGGATCTATCACGATTCTCTCCTTTGCTTGAATCTTCAAGACAAAAAAGATTCCGACAATGACAGACAGGACGAATACTATAGGGAAGATTTTCTTCATAACAAATCCCGATATAACTTAACCATCATTGAACCGAATCCCTCTATAGAAAACGAATCCTTTGCTGTCTTGTTCGCATTCAATATGATCTGCCTACAATCCATTTCGACCAAAGAACTCAACATCGAAACTCCATCATCAACATTGTTGAAAAGGAAGCCATTATACCCATGTTTGATAAACTCCTTTGAACCGCCTGAATTTTTTGCGATTACCGGACATCCCCAAAACATCGCCTCTACAGTAACCCGACCTAACGCCTCGTTGTCCGAGCACATCAAAAAGGCGGTCGCATTTTTCACATAGCTGGACAAATCACGCTTGTATCCGACAAAATCAACATAGTCCTTCAGACCATTATCTCGAATGAAATCATACAATCTCGACATCAACACCTCATCCACGATCTTCCCCACGAAAACAAGCCGATATCCTTTTTTGTAGATCTGGGAACCTGCGAAAATACGAAGCGCCAACTCAACGCCTTTGGTCTTTATCAACAATGCGGAGCAGAACAATATATATTTCTCTTTATTCTCAACGTAGCACGCATCGTCAATCCCCATCACAGCATTTCTAATCACCCTAGCATTAGGATATTTATCCAATCCCCAATGAATCTGAACCGATTCAGAGATCGACAGATTCAGGTCCGACTTCTCCATGAGAGAACGGAATTTTTTCATTCCGCAAAAAGGTTTCATGCCGAAATCCAAATCCTGGAACTCCCTGAAATGCCAGACATGTTTGACATTGCATCTCAACGCAGTCTCTATGCCTATTGTCATAACGCTCGTATTTGAGTGTATGATCTGAATCGAATACAAAGAGACCAAACGCTCAATTTTTCTACTAGCTTTATAGTTATACCATTTATCGTATAGATAACGGAAAGGGTACTTCAAATAGTTGAAGTCCTTCGGCAATATGTTTAACTTAAAAGGGACAACAATGCATTCATACCCTTTCTGGACAAAATAATCGTAGGCAACACCATAATCCCGAAATAGGATATATGGTTTAACAACATCCCGAACAGACTGCAACATATTCTCCAGAGAATATGAGCATCCCCCCATCGAGTTTGTCTCGTGATTTATGTATAAAACGGGTATCAAGGCTATCTAAAATTTTCCTATTAAAAATTGCAAATACTTTGTGTTCATACACTTAGCAACCGACATCAAAATCAATAGCGTTGCAGAATATATAAACAGAAACGTCAAGAATGACTTCATCATACTAACACAGAAACATCCAGACAAAATATTAACCATTATTCTTGCAATCGCAATATGTAATGTATATATAACCAAAGAATCTTTCCCCAATCTCTCCAAAAAACCGCATGAGGAAATTTTCTTACAAATATAAAGAAGAATAAAACTACCGCATACGGAAAGAATTATGAAGCAAGGAATATAAGCATCTGAGACGGCAATAACAGCAGTGATACTAGGATGTTCTTTCAACAAAAATATTAATATACCATAAATCAATAGAGAACAACCAAACACATACTTATTACTATGAAATTGTTTGTTCTTTTCAATCTGTCCTACTAATAAGAATAACGGAAAAACTAATGCATGAAGAATATACCAATATTCGACAAAAGAATACCTATTACTAATGCAGATACCAATAATCAACAACAAAAGCGAAATCGTGAATTTGATTTTTGTTGATTTTACAAATCTATTTTCTATCCAATATATTATTTTCGACAAAAAAAGTGATGACAAGAACCAATATGGACCGCCAAACTTAATGAAAGTAGAGAATCCCAATTTACAATATGCTATTAATTGAGTTTCTCCAAGGCCTATCAATCTAATCCATTCAGCTATTGCTCCCAGGCAAAAAGCCGGGATCAATATTGTCTTCACATTCTTTTTTAGAAACTTAAAGAATGGGACATCAAAGTTTGAGCAAAAACCTGTAACCAAGAAGAATGCTGGCATAAAGAAAGTTGTATAAATATATCTCTTGGAATCCAACAATAGGCAAAATGGGTCATACATACCTGCGTTCTTGACAATATGCGGTATATGATGAAACACAACAAGCATTATGAGAATACCTTTTGCGATATCGATATAAGACAACCTTTCGCTCTTAGCCATGATTATTTGCTTGGGTGCTCAAGAATCGGTTTAAATGAGATCAGAGAGGAAGTAGCCTTGCATAGAATACTGGCTCTCTTTGTGTCTCCTTTTAAAAACAAAGACAACACCTTAGAGTATTGTTTTACAAAATAGACAAATTTTGATAGCTGCGACATATTACCATACTTGAACAGATTATATCCCTCATTTCTAAATCTATAGTAATAATTCCGCAATCTCACGTCGTTTGTTTCCGTATAGAAAGACAAGTCCGATTGAATCGCCCTTTTATGCAAAACAATGCTATCGCAAACCATATAAGAGACATACTTTTTACTGATACGCATTGTATATTCCGCATCATCCCCCCATATGAAATACTCCTTATACGGCAACCCCACTTCACGGATAATGGCGGTGGAAAGGAATACTGACACAAAAGTTGAGGATAGAACCCGTATCATATTCCTGTCAATCATATCATAGAAATAAGCGTAACCATTTTCCGACTTGCGTTGGTCCACTTGAGGCGTATTCATCGGAGCACCGTTTATACCCCGCACTTGACTACACACAAAACCAATGTTATCCTTCAAATGATACGCATTCTGAAGTTGCTCCAACGCATCCGGATTGCAAATCACGTCATCATCCATCACCCAACAATAATCATAACCATTCTCTGCGGCATATTTCATACCGGTAAAGAATCCACCTGCGCCACCACAATTGTCTTGAGTCAACACAATAAGATCGTTTTGCTCGTCCAACCATTGTTTCGTGTCGTCGGTCGAGCCATTATTGATTACAATAATATCCCTATTCTGATATGTTTGGTTACGAAGTGATGAAATAACCTCCTTCAACAATGCTAAACGATTGTATGTGACAACAACTATACCTACTTTATCATTCATGCCAAAAACGTTTCACCTTTATACTTAAGAATTAACAACTGCTTCAGTTTCCTCAATTTTCTCATATTCCCTTCATACAGACTATCTTGAATCCCCATATCCGCGAACAATAAAAATGTAACCGGACATGTGATCGCGCCCAACATGAAATTGTTAGAAATATTCGCAATAGAATAGACACTAAACAATATATACAAATACTTACAATTACACTTCCATATCTTGTAGAAAGCCCGTCCATACATCACCAACAGAAAAACATAGAACACGACACCATAGGACAACAAGAAACTAACGAAACCGCTATCTATGTAAAAATAATTCTCTCCAGGCATCAAATCCCGCGTTTTAATCTCAATCAAGTTGCCGAAAAGATTAATATCATAAGTGAGAAAAGCCTGAATATTCAGAAACATTCGAGTACTAGTCCACTCATTTACGAATTCAAAAAAACTTGAATCACTCAGCAACAACAATGAAAACGACAAAAACACAACAACCATCGTCATGAGCGCAAACGCCGTCATGGAGAAATATTTCCATATTTTCCCTTCAAAAGTGATCCAATGCCACTTGTACGAAACGACATACGCAATAAAAACAACAAAATTCAAAAATATCTGCAATCTGGCAAAGCTAACGACATATACCAGCAAAGACAAACCGATTAAGAAGGTCAAATAAAGGTATGAGCAATTTAATCTTTTCTTGTATAACAACATGAAAACTAGCGTCATACCGTAATATGCAGGCGTTGAATAATAATGGAAACCTAAATAATAACTTTTCCATGCGCCAATCAAAGGGACTTCCCTATACTGGAACTCATTGGGGACAATACCCAAGACGGAGAATACGACTGCCACAATCAACGCCGTCGATAAATATTTTATAAGCAAATCAACAATCACATCGAATTTGACGTCTTTGGCAGCCAACATAAGCGCCAATGAGGCATATATTTGCGAAGAATAAGCCGTCTTGAAATACCAAGGTAACAGTATAACAAAAACGACTGCGATCAATAAACTTATCGCACTTTTATTCTGCTTAAAATACGAAACATACGCAATCATTGCGGACAGCAATCGTAAATAATTGCACATCAACGCAATCGGCAAAAAAGAGAAAGCGGATTTATGCAAAGCATCAAAAAAAGCAGCTATGCAATATAATACAAATGCGATATAAAACAATATGTACTTTTTCTCCGACACCATCTAAAACTAAATCATTTCAGCCTACTAAAAGCCACCATACATCCCGCATAAATAGGAATGAAAAACCTAAATTCTAAACACCCTATCAGCATAAGGGATTTTCATTATTCCGACAGCAATCAAGGATATACTTAGACATGCAAGGATATATTCCACGCCAAAATCCACCCAGCTAGGCAACAATCCATCAATCGAGATAAACGGTTCATGATACACTAACATACCCAATAGTATCTCATGGAGCGCATAAATCGGAAGGAAACACCGAGAGAGCACTTTAATGACCGACTCAGATCTGAATTGCTGTATTTTAAGGCACATACAAAACACGCTTGTCGCATAGGCGATGCATGTGATATCACCGAAATGGAATTCGATTCCCTTGGTATTCAACAACTGGACAGAAGTGACGTAAAGCACCATGGCTAAGATCAGATGCCAACATTTCACACGTTGCACCAGATTGGGATTCAGCCGGATATAAACGCCCAAGCTAAAATAGAAAACCCAATACCAAACCCTAAACGTTTGTATGATGTAGTCTTTTTCTATGCCATACAGATAATCCATGACAAACATGAAGAAACAGACCACACCCCAGAACGACAGCCAAACCACCGCATTTTTTTTCAGGACAGTTAATATTCCAGGCACAAACAAATACAATATTATCATTGCCCCGAAATACCAAAAATGTCCGAAACCACCCTTTTGTATAAAACACAAAGGGAAATCCCAATGGAATGAGTCAAACCTAATATAATTAATTAGGTTCCACAGCACACACACGAGAAAGCACAACCTGATAATTCCCCAGATCTTCTTCAGAACGTACCTGTACGTAATTGCACGTCCGGACAGCAAATACCCACTGACCATAAAAAACAGAGGAATCGCGATGCCCGATATCGAATACATGAAAGGCTTGGGTGAATAATCGAAGTCCGCACACAAATTTCTATGGACGCCAAGATGCAACATTAAAACCATATACATTGCTATGATTTTAACCAAGTCAATCGATAAGATTCTATCATTCGGCATCACCTACACCCTTATTACTTATTACAAATTCTAAAAATCAATTCTCAGAATCCGACTTATGTAATTTCCCCCAAATAATACTTTTCAGTTCCTTATAATTTTCATCTCCGAAAACAATGGACAACATCAGATATGAAATAATCCCCACAGGGATACCCACACAAATCTTTACCAAATAAGATTCCACGAAATACATGGAAATATAGACCAGCACTGCCATGATGACGCAATTAACCACAATCGGCAGCAAAGCCTTCAATTGTTTCCACTCACCATAATCGTAAAATTTCTTTGTATAATAGCAGTTAAACGAAAAGGCGACAAACTCGTAGAAGGCCTTTCCCACCACCATTCCGATCAAACCCAAAGGAATACTCAGGAATAGGATGAGGAAACCGATCGGTTTCTTAAAGAACTCCAGTTTCAGAACCAAATCCGTACGCCCTTTCACATACAATAGATTAAGATTCAAACTTGTCAACGGGCTTAGCATATATCCGATACAAAGAACCTGCAACACAGGCACACAAGGAATCCACTTCTCCCCGATCATCACAGGGATTAGATAGGGAGCGATGACAGCCAATCCGACTAAAATAGGATAAAGTAGATACAACGGAACCGTCATCAGTTTTTTGTATGCGGAAATTAAGCGTTCGTCGTCATCCTGAAGTTTTGACAGAACAGGGAAATTCACTTTTACAGCCATGTCCTGCACAGACTGCATTGGCAGTAACGCATATTGATTACCCCTATTATAATATCCCACCTGTTCCTTGGAAAAAGACTTTCCTATCACAAGTGTATACATATTACTGTACAAAGTGTTAATCAAACTTGAGCCCAAAAGCTTGGAGCCAACTCCCCACAAACTTTTAAACGATTCCTTCGAGAACACAAGACTTGGCCGCCATTTAGCGACATACCAAATGCATACAGAGCAAAACAGATTCCCGGCAATCGTCTGAATAACCAAAGCCCATACGCCAAAACCATTAAAGGCAAGAACCAGACCTGTCGCTCCCGTCACTAACATTCCTGAGATTGTGATTACGGACAATTTCCTAAATTGCAGATTGATACGTAATCGGGTACTTTGTACGGCTGTAAAACCTGTTATTATCAACGAGAGGGCGACAATCCTCGTCACATCCTTTAAAATCGGCATGTTATAAAAATCCGCAATGAGCGGAGATGTCACAAACAACAAGCAATAAAAGAAGACAGCCACCAGTAGATTGAAATAAAAAATAGTGGAATAATCAGTGTCGGTCCGATCCTTTTTTTGAATCAATGCACTAGACAATCCACTATCAGTAAAAACATTGGCTATCGCAATAAAAATAGTCAACATTCCAACCACACCATAATCACCAGGGGATAAGATGCGAGCCAATATAACACCAATGACAAAATGGACTACCTGGGTCAAGACTTTTTCAAGCCCTGTCCATATAGCTCCACTTACGACACTTTGTTTTAAACCCACACCTGTCTCTTTTTACATAGTTCGTCTAAGTTCCTGCAGATATGGTTCATACGTTTTTTCCGTATCAATAGCCAGATATCCACCATGATATGTTGGTTCTCTATTTGGGTTCATATAGTCGCCATAAAGAACAGTCAACACCTCATCATACTCCTCAGGGACAGGCATTTGAGTATCTTCAAAAGGCATATATATCGTCTTAGCATACAAATTTTTATTTAATTTCTTCTTAACGACATACTCATGGTCATATCGTAAGCCTAATTTTACAACATATGTATTATCCGCTATACTATAAGTTGAGAGAGCATCCTCATATTTTCTGTAACACTCAATAAAATCATGAGTATGACAATATATCAATCTCCTCAACAACTTCAAATCATGAATAGGATTGAAAGAAAAGCGGGAAGATGATACAAATTGCATTACTTTTCCTTTCCAATAGTGGATATTATCAATCAAACGGGTTACCTCTTTATCGTCTTCCGGGACAGCATCGAACACGAAAATATCAATAAATATTCCATGATGGAAATCCAACTTATAATCCGTCGGAAGGATTGCCGTAGTCCCATCCATGCGAAGTTGAGCATGGCCTCTATGATATGGAACCGTCTCAGTATAAGCACACTGGAAGAAATATGGAGCTTTAAACTCAGCAGATGCGATAGAGAGCAATTTATTATAATCATCCCTCATCATCACCATATCGATATCATCATCCCACGGAATATAACCTCCATGTCTAACCGCACCTAACAAAGTCCCACTAGAAGCCCAAATCCTCAAATTATGCTTTTCACAGACTTCCAATAACTTTTTCAGCAAATTCATCTGCACATTCCAAATATGCTTCATTTGGGCTGACACCTTATATCCGCATCTTATCTCTTCATCTAAATTCATATTCAAACTTTTCTCAATAAAACACACTTGAAACTCATAACACCAACCAAAGAACACATTAGATGATCTGCAACACGTGTTCAATCACTGGTGCCATATCATAATACCTATACTCTGCCAAACGTCCCCCAAATATAACGTTAGTCTCCTGCGTCGCCATTTTCCGATAAGACTCCGCCAAACCGTTATTTTTCTCGTCGTTCACAGGATAATAAGGCTCCATTCCCTCTTTATATTCAGTGGAATATTCCTCACTGATCACACTCTTCGGGCAATCATACACTTGTTGTCCGAACATTTCAAAGTGCTTGTGTTCGATCACACGCGTATAAGGAACATCATGGCTTGTATAGTTCACCACCGCATTCCCTTGATAGTTAGCCGTTTCGACTATCCTGGTTTCAAAACTAACTGTACGCCAATCTAATTTTCCCAATGAATAATTGAAGTACTGGTCGATCGGGCCAGTAAAAACCAAACGATCCGCGATTTCCCTCCAGCTATCTTTCCACATCTTTCCGGTCGAAGGGCAAACAGACTGGAAAAAATCCTCTCCAGTTCTACATTCGACGCCTTCCAACAAGCCATCAATCAGTCTGTTATATCCGCCAATCGGAATTCCCTGATATGAATCGTTGAAATAATTATTATCAAAGACAAGACGGACAGGCAACCTTTTTATGATGAAAGCAGGAAGTTCCGTACACTTCCTACCCCATTGTTTTTCAGTATATTCCTTTATTAACTTTTCAAAAATATCCTTACCGACCAAAGACAATGCCTGTTCCTCCAGATTCTGAGGCTCACGTCCATTTAGACTACGAAGCGCCTCCCGTTTTTGCTCTTCGATTTTTTTCGAAGCCTCCTCAGGAGTCTTCACGCCCCACATCTGATAGAAGGTGTTCATATTGAAAGGAAGATTATACAAACACCCCTTATAATTCGCCACCGGAGAATTCGTATAACGATTAAACTCAACGATTGAGTTTACGAAATCCCAAACTGTTTTATTATTCGTATGGAAAATATGAGCTCCATACTTGTGGACATTAATTCCCTCGATGTTCTCGCAATACAGATTACCACCCAGATTAGGACGTTTCTCGATCAACAAACACCTTTTTCCCTTCTTAAAAGCACGATACGCAAATGTCGCGCCAAAAAGACCAGAACCAACTATCAAATAATCGTACTTACCCATCTAAATCAATCTCTCCTAAACAAATCCCTCGTATATACTTTCTGCTCGACATCATCCAAACAACTGTCATAACGATTGGCGATGATGGCTTGAGACTGCGTCTTGAATTTAGAAAGATCGTTCACCACCAAGCTTCCGAAGAAAGTCGAACCATCCTCCAGCGTCGGCTCATAAATGATGACATTCGCCCCCTTCGCCTTCACACGCTTCATTACGCCCTGGATAGAGCTTTGGCGGAAGTTATCGGAATTGGACTTCATCGTCAAGCGATAGACACCGATGGTGACAGGTTTTTCATGGCTTTGGCTATAACCATTTTGATTGCTGTAGTCATAATAGCCAGCCTTACGCAACACCTGGTCCGCGATGAAATCCTTACGGGTACGGTTACTCTCCACGATAGCAGTCATCATATTTTGCGGCACATTGGTGTAGTTCGCCAAAAGTTGTTTCGTGTCCTTCGGCAAACAATATCCACCGTAGCCAAAAGAAGGATTGTTGTAATGCATACCAATGCGAGGATCCAAGCCGACGCCCTGAATGATCGCTTGCGCATCCAAGCCCTTCACCTCCGCATAAGTATCCAACTCGTTGAAATAGCTGACACGGAGCGCCAAATACGTATTGGCGAAAAGCTTCACCGCCTCCGCCTCCTTCATACCCATAAAGAGCGTATCGATGTTTTCCTTCAAGGCACCCTCCTGCAAAAGAGCGGCGAAAGTTCTCGCATACTCCTCCGCATGGTCATTAGCCACCATACGGATCGCATCATTCTCCTCCTTGAAAGCCGGGATGTCAATGATTTTCGGATATCCCACAATGATTCGGGACGGGTACAAGTTATCGTAGAGCGCCTTGCTTTCACGCAAGAACTCAGGAGAAAACAACAAATTGAACTTCTTCCCCGCAAGGCTAGCCGTTTCAGCGAACTTCTTCGCATAGCGGACATACAGATTACGCGTATAACCAACCGGGATGGTCGATTTAATCACCATCACCGCATCCGGATTCACTTTCAGGACAAGGTCTATCACCTCCTCCACATGACTCGTGTCAAAATAATTCTTCACAGGGTCATAATTCGTAGGTGCGGCGATTACGACAAAATCAGCATCCCTATAAGCGGAAGCCCCATCCAAAGTGGCTTTCAAATCCAGAGGTTTTTCCGCCAAATACTTTTCGATATAATCATCCTGAATCGGCGACTTGCGATTATTGATCAAATCAACCTTTTCCGGTATCACATCCACAGCAACAACAGAGTGATGCTGGGCCAATAATGTGGCGATACTCAATCCCACATATCCTGTACCTGCGACAGCAATCCTCAAATCCTTAAAATCTCTCATAACTAAACACGCTTTGACCAGACTCCATCGCGAACCGCATAGATCCGTTCGATGATGTCAACAACTTTTAAACCCTCCAACACATTAGTTGTGATGGAATTATCATTTTGTAAAGTATCAATCACATTTTTTATGACCAAATGGTGATTTTGGGCAGAACCCTTATACGCACCATAGTCGTTCGGCGGATTGCTAGGCGCCAACTCAGGCATCTCGTAATCCTGCACATGACAATAGACCACCTCGTTCATGTATTGTCCGGCCACCTTGACCGTACCCTTTTCACCAATGATAGTGATGCTGCTCTCCAAGTTGGTGTCCCACACCGCGGTGGAATAATTCAAGCAGCCCATGCCACCGTTCATGAAATCGAACGTGACAACCCCGCTATCCTCGAAATCGGTCAAATCCTTATGGGAGAAATCATTGAAATGACCGACGATGTTGGTGATATCGCCGAACAGCCAATACATGATATCGATGAAATGGGAAAATTGAGTGAAGAGAGTTCCGCCGTCCAGACGTCCATCCCCGTGCCAATTTCCCTTCTTGTAATAACGTTCGTCCCGATTCCAGAAGCAATTCAACTGGACCATGAAAATCTTGCCCAGACGCTTCTCCGCCATCATCTGCTTCAACCACACGGAAGGCGGGGAATAGCGGTTCTGCATCACGCAGAAAACCTTTTTGGAGACCTCCAATGACTTAGAGACCAACTTCTCCGCATCCGCCTTGCTCAAAGCGATAGGCTTTTCGATAACCACATGACGCCTAGATTCCAAGACCATCAACGCATAAGGAGCGTGGAAGAAATTCGGCGTACAGATGTTCACCACGTCAATCTGCAGTCCAGAAGCCAGCAAATCCTCGATAGAGGTGAAATACGGAAGGTCATCCGTGAAATCCACCTTCTCCTTCGGCAAAACGTCGCATACCGCCACCAACTCCGCCTCAGAATTTCTGCGGATCATCTCCGCATGGCGTTTCCCGATGTGACCATAACCAACAACAGCAAATCTAACCATGAAATCAATCGATTTTACTAACCAATCCGTTCCTCAACTCGTAGGAGGAATTCGTTTCCGGGCAAACAGCCCTTCCCGTTTCGTCAAAATTCAAACGATGGCCATACTCGCTCACCCAGCCAATTTGTCTGCCCGGATTCCCGACCATCAGAGCGAAGGGCTTCACATCCTTCGTCACCACCGTGCCGGCACCAACCATCGCATAAGCGCCGATTTCAACGCCACAAACGACTGTTGCGTTCGCACCAATCGAAGCCCCTTTTCTCACCAAGGTCTGCTTAAACTCAGACTTCCGGTTCACAAAACTTCTAGGATTGATGACGTTGGTGAAAACCATGGAAGGCCCCAAAAAGACATCGTCCTCGCAAATAACGCCCGTATAGACGGAAACGTTATTCTGGATTTTCACATTATTACCGATTTTCACATCAGGTGAGACCACCACATTTTGCCCAATATTGCAGTTGTCGCCAATGCAAGCACCTGACATGACATGGGAAAAATGCCATATTTTCACATTCTCACCAATCACGGAACCCTCGTCCACAACAGCGGTTTCATGAATAAAAGACATGCTATCGGATAAATTTAGGCAATAACTTCGTTATCGTGAGTAACATGTATATCAACACAAATCACTCACTTACAGACAATTCCAAATATTTTTCCGGATACAATTCCAAATTTCACCCTAATAAATAGAACTAAAATGAAACGAAAGAACACATACCCATATAAAACACTTCAATGGATAGGGTGACAATACACCCTACCCTAAGAAGAATTATGCAAATTTACTACAAATCGATAACATTACAAAACATATACTATGCTTTTTCCCCCCATTTTGCGAAGTCTATTCAAACAAATCGAAGGTCTTTCATCTACCCTTGTACATGTCCTCGTAATACTTTTCGTATTCACCGCTTGTGATATTATCCATCCACTCCTGGTTTTCGAGGTACCACTTCACCGTCTTTTCGATTCCCTCCTCGAATTGAAGGCTAGGTTCCCAGCCCAATTCCTTCTGTAATTTGGTGGAATCGATAGCATAACGGGCATCGTGTCCCAAACGATCTGTCACATAGGTGATTAAATTCATGTCTTCCCCTTCCTTGCGTCCCAACAAACGATCAACTGTATTGATCACCACCTTGATGATATCAATGTTCTTCCACTCGTTGAAACCGCCAATATTGTATGTTTCGGCCACCTTTCCCTTGTGGAAAATGACATCAATGGCACGGGCATGGTCCTCAACATACAGCCAATCGCGCACATTCTCACCCTTGCCATAGACAGGCAATGGCTTTCTATGACGTATATTATTGATAAACAACGGAATCAACTTTTCAGGGAACTGATATGGCCCATAATTGTTGGAGCAATTCGTCACAATAGTAGGCATTCCATAGGTGTCGTGGAAAGCGCGCACGAAGTGGTCGGAACCAGCCTTCGACGCGGAATATGGTGAGTGTGGCGTATATTTGGTGGTTTCATAAAAGAAATCCTCCCCATAAGCCAAGTGGTGCTCCGAGCTGGATGCGGTGGTGGAGAACGGAGGTTCAATACCTTCCGGGTGAGTCATAGAGAGTGCTCCATAGACCTCATCGGTCGAAATGTGGTAAAAACGTTTCCCCTCATACTTCTCAGGTAAAGATTCCCAATACAATTTAGCAGCCTGCAAGAGAGAAAGCGTACCCATCACATTGGTTTTCGCGAAAGTAAAAGGGTCCTTTATGGAACGATCGACGTGGCTTTCAGCCGCCAAATGGATGATTCCATCGATCTTTTCGTCCTGCATCAGTTTATAGAACGCATCAAAATCGCAGATATCCATCTTCACGAATTTGTAATTCGGTTTGTTCTCCACATCCTTCAGATTGGCTAGGTTACCCGCATAGGTAAGCTTGTCCAAATTGATGATATTATATTCAGGATACTTGTTCACGAATAAACGAACAACGTGGGAACCGATGAAACCGGCACCACCTGTAATCACAATACTTCTCTTCACTGCCATATTTATGTTATATTATTTACAATAAAAATCCAAACGATAACCCCTTGATAGCGTCACCACTCACGCAAAAAAGCGTGAATCTTTTGCGATATATAGGCTAAAACATCATCGCAAAGCTCCGAATGCATCGGCAAAGACAATACCACCCGGGACAAACGTTCAGCCACAGGGAAGGCACCCTCTTTATAGCCATAAATACCATAAGCTTTCTGCAAATGTAATGGAATCGGATAATATATCATAGAGGCGATGCCATTCTCTTTCAAAAAAAGTTGAAGGGCATCTCTTTTTTCCGCCGGCACCTGGATCGTATACTGGTGATAAGAATGGGTGGAATGGGCATTTTTGCGAGGTGTGAGAAGCGCGGGGATGTCCGCCAACGCCTCATCATAAAAAGCCGCGGCGGCGCGACGGTTCGCGATATAGTCATCCAAATGCCTCAATTTCACGTCCAATATAGCGGCTTGCAGGCTGTCCAGCCGAGAGTTCACGCCTATTCTGTCATGATGATAACGCACAGTCATACCATGGTTCGCGATACAACGGGCGGTCTCCGCCAAAGCATCATCATCGGTGAACAAAGCCCCTCCATCTCCATAGCATCCCAAATTCTTGGAAGGGAAGAAGGAGGTACATCCGAAATGACCCATACAACCTGTTTTTTTCACCATTCCATCGGAGAATTTGTATTCAGAGCCAATGGATTGGCAAGCATCCTCAACGACAAAAATATGATGTTTTTCCGCGATTTTCAGAATGGACTCCATCTCCACATTCTGTCCGAACAGATGGACCGGCACAATCGCCTTCGTTCTCGGTGTAATGGCCTTTTCCACGTCCTCCGCCGTCATGCAGAAAGTATAAGGATCGACATCCACGAAGCGAGGCGTAAGTCCAAGCAAGGCGACCACCTCCGCCGTAGCGATAAAAGTGAAAACAGGCGTGATGACCTCGTCGCCAGGCTTTAGTCCTAGCGCCATCAGGGCAATCTGCAAGGCATCCGTGCCATTCCCCACCGGGATGACATGCTTCACACCCAAATACGACTCGAAGTGATGTTGGAACGAAGAGACAGCCTCCCCTTTCACGAAAGCGGACGAATCCAGCACGCCTTGGATCGCGGCGTCCATTTCGTCCTTCACGTTCAAGTACTGACTTTTCAAGTCAACCATGGGAATCTGATTCATAACCGAAGCATTTAATATTCCACGTCACATAAGAAGAGGCCCTCCGCCGGAGCGGAAGTACCAGCCAAACATCTATTTTTCTGTTCGATGATCTTCCTGAAACCTTCCACGCTCAGTTTACCTTTTCCCACCTCCAGCATGGTACCGACAATAGCCCGCACCATATTTCGGAGGAAGCGGTCAGCCCGAATCGTGAAAACGAGGCAATCCTCCTCATAAGCCCACTCAGCATGCATGATCCTACAATTATTCGTCTTCACGTCCGTATGGACCTTGCTGAAGCTGGTGAAATCTGTATAATCGAAGAGCGTTTTAGCCGCCTCATTCATCCTCTCCACATCAAGGGGGAAGGTCATTTTTGCGGATAAATCGCCCAAAAACGGATTTTTCCTCCTGGATATGTAATACCTATACGTCCTCGACTTAGCGTCGAAACGAGCGTGGAAATCATCCGCCACCCTTTCTATACCAAAGACAGAGATATCGGAAGGCAAAAGACTATTCAATTTATTCGAGAGTGATTCAAAATCAGCGATTTCACCGTCAAAATCGAAGTGGGCAAACATCCGTTTGGCGTGGACACCCGCATCGGTCCTACCCGCCCCCACCAGCTCGATTTCCTCACGCAAAACCAATGAAAGAGAAGATGTGAGGACCGACTGGACGGTCACCTCATTAGGCTGTATTTGCCACCCATGATAATTAGTTCCCTTATATGAAAAACATATCAAGTAACGCATGGAAAAAATCCGATGGAAACGCTAACATTTGATATTCAGGCCATTCAACACCTCGCGAATCTTATCGTAGGTCACCATACGCGTCGGCACAAGTGGCAAACGGAGTTTATTCTGGATATACCCCATCAAGGAAAGCATACACTTCGCTCCCGCCGGGTTTCCATCCACGAACAAGAGGTCAAAAAGGTCCGTGAATTTTTGGTGTATCTGTCTGGCTGATTCGTAATCACCTTGTAATGAAAGTCGTACCATACGGCCGAACTCCTTAGGGAAAGCGTTTCCGATAACAGATATAACACCCTGTGCACCCATAGTGATCAACGGATAAGTGATACCGTCATCGCCCGAAATGACCATGAAATCCTTCGGTTTCCGTTTGATGATATCGTTGATTTGGTCCATATTGCCGCTCGCCTCCTTGATGGCTATGATCTTATCGAACTCACGGGCCAGACGGATGGTGGTATCGACTTGCATATTAACGCCCGTCCTACCCGGTATATTATACATGATGACAGGGACGGGAGATGCTTCGGCGATCGCCTTATAGTGCTGATAAATACCCTCTTGGGATGGTTTATTGTAATAAGGCACAACGGAAAGGATAGCGTCAATTCCGGTGAAATCGTCGTTTTTGAGCTTTTCAACAACCGCTCTAGTGCAGTTACCGCCCAGTCCCAAAACGATAGGCACGGAGCCCTTCACCTTATTCTTAACGAACCGAATGATAGAATTTTTCTCGTCCTCGGACAAAGTCGGCGTTTCAGCCGTAGTACCCAACACAACCAAATAGTCGATTCCGTTCTGCAACTGATAGTCCAACAACCTACCCAGCGCATCGTAATCGACACTCTCATCATCCTTGAATGGGGTTATCAAAGCGATTCCCAACCCTGTAAATTTCGTCTGTACCATAGACTATCTTAAAACTATCTTTCAGGCGCGAAGATAACAAAAATTATGCCTTTGTCCCTATCGTCTTAAGGTAAAATAATATTTGTTCCAGCAATTGTTCCTCAGAAGGATTGCCTTGCATGGACATTTTCAAATCATAGAAATCGAAAAACGGCTTATCCAAACCACACTTGCAATGGGCGACAGAGATGGAAGCCAAATATTTCAGGGGTAAATACTCCTTCCTCGTCAAATCGATCAAGACGTCGAACGAATTGGAGACGAACTTTCCCGTAATAATATTATTGGGTTTCTCCAAGAAGGAAATAGATTTAGCATCGAAGAAGAAGACCTTCTCCGAATCGCCCGTACGCGGGTCATACTTAGGTATCATGCACCAAATCTTCGCCTTTTTATCGGAGACCATCTTATACAGATTGGCCAACTTGGTGTGATTGATATGGTCGGCATTCATCAGAATGACAACGCTTTTCACATCGTTCCAATTGATGAACCGTTTCTCCCGCTGCGCCTTGGACTTTTTGACAAAAGATTTAGCGCAACTATCGATGTATTTTCTTTTAAGTTCAAAAAACATGAGTCCTAAAATTAGTACATCCGCAACAACGGACTTGCAAATATAGTCATTTTCAAACTTCCGCAATCATTTTTTCGAAGTCAGACTCGGAAATCATCTGAATATTTAACTTCTGAGCCTTCTCCAGCTTAGCAGGACCCATATTCGCCCCGGCCAAAAGAAAATCGGTTTTCGAGGATATGGAGGAAACGTTTTTACCTCCATGGCGTTCGATAAGTTCCTTGAGTTCGTCCCTCGAATGGCGCTCGAACGTTCCACTGATGACGAAACTTTTACCTCCCAAAGAGTCGCTCAGACGGTTCTCCTCGTCCTTCATCGCGAATTGGAGACCAGCCTCCTTCAAACGGTTGACGAAAGCCACATTCTTAGGATTACGGAAATAATCCATGATGCTCAAAGCGATACGGTCACCGATTTCATCGACCTGCACCAACCTATCGAAGTTGGCCGTCTCGATCTCCTCTATGCAACGCAGTTCGCTCGCCAATTTTTTGGCTGTCGTAGCCCCCACATAACGGATACCCAAGGCGAATAAAACACGGTCGAAAGGCACATTTTTGGAATCGGCGATGCTATCCACCAGATTCTTAGCACTCTGTGCGCCCCATCGTTCCAAACCGGAGAGATCGGTCTCCTTCAACGAATAGAAGTCCGACGAATCCTTCAACAGACCCTTTCTATAGAAATAATCTATGCTCTCCTCACCGATGTTGATGTTCATTGCCTTACGGCTGACGAAATGCTCCATCTTCCCCTTGATTTGAGGCGGACATGCCTCGTCGTTAGGACAGTAATGGGCGGCTTCCCCCTCCATGCGTACCAGCTTCGCACCACATTCAGGGCAGACATCCACAAAAAGGGCCTTTTCACCGCTGTTTGACCTCGCATCCATATCAACGCCCACAATCTTAGGGATGATTTCACCACCTTTTTCGACGTAGACCATATCACCGATATGAAGGTCCAAACTCTCAATGAAATCGGCATTATGCAAAGATGCGCGCTTCACCACCGTACCCGACAACTGGACAGGGTCCAGATTCGCCACAGGAGTGATCGCACCCGTCCTGCCCACCTGGAAAGAGATGGAATTGAGCCTGGTGCACGCACGTTCAGCCTGAAACTTATAAGCGATTGCCCACCTTGGGGTCTTGGAAGTATACCCTAGTTCCTTTTGCTGTGCTATAGAGTTGACTTTCAACACAATACCATCCGTAGCAACAGGAAGGTTCTTTCTCTCGACGTCCCAATAATTGATGAAATCGAAGACCTCCTGCAAGGTACGGCACTTACGCATGGCGTCCGACACTTTGAAGCCCCATGATTTGGCGGCTTGTAAGTTATCATAGTGAGTATCGGCCGGTAATTCCTCGCCCAACAAATAGTAGAGATAAGAATCCAGCTTTCGTTCCGCCACGATTTTGGAGTTCTGTTGCTTCAGGGAACCAGAAGCAGCATTCCTCGGATTAGCGAAGAGAGGCTCCTCCTGCTCCGCGCGCTTACGGTTCAGCTCCTCGAACGAAGCCCAAGGCATGAGGATTTCACCGCGTATCTCGAAATTGGACGGGTATCCGTCACCCGAAAGAATCAAAGGAATCGTACGAATCGTACGGACATTTTCGGTCACGTCATCACCCTTTTCACCGTCGCCACGGGTCACCGCGCGCACGAGCCTACCCTCTTCATAGACCAAGGAGATGGACGTGCCATCGTACTTCAGCTCGCAAACAATCTCGAAGGGCGCGCCACCCAAGCCGCGGCTGACACGGTCGAAGAAATCCGCCACCTCAGACTGAGAATAGGTGTTGCCCAAGGAGAGCATCGGATATTGGTGTTTCACCTGCTTAAACTCGATGGAAAGGTCACTTCCCACACGACGGGAGGGAGAATTCGGATCATCCAATTCAGGATGCAACGCCTCCAAATCCTGCAACTCCCTCATCTTCTGATCGAACTCAAAATCAGAGATAGTAGGGTTAGACAAGACATAGTAATCGTGATTGTGACGATTCAACTCCTCTCGCAATGATAATATTCGTTGCTGCTCAGCATTCATAAATATCCTCCCCAATAAAAAAGAATCAATGTCGCAGTACAGCGGACAAACCGAACTTCAAATAAGACGGATCCATCGCATAACCACGCATAAACATGGAATTATGCTTGTTGGTCCATAACTTGTTCAGATGGTTCATTTGCAAATAGAAACGCACAGCCTTCAGTTGGAAATTAACATATGCGTTCATATACATGTAGTCGCCATACTTTTGATAAGATTCACTGTCAGGATCCTGCAAAAAGAACTGACCCGTCGCCGGCATATAGTTCGTTGCGTAATAAGCCGAATTCCAACGGGCATCCACACCCACCTGAAGATTCAAGACATGGAATAGGTTGTCGAATCGCAGATAAGCGGTTGTGTACCAGTTGAGCGAAGGCAACGGCAAGACGCTCTCCTCGTTACATTTTTGGAACACCAAATCGTTATCCCAGTGAAGATGCCAAACGCATGCGCGCTCTTTCAGGGAGAATGACAGCAACTGAATCGTCCCATCGAACTGTTGAGGCAACGCCTTCTTATCCCAGTAGATATAATTCGAAAGATTTTTCAGCACGACAGTTGCGGAGAGTCCCAATTTGTCATAAAAAGAGAACGAAGGGAAACTGAGCGAACCGGCAGCCGTCAAAGTATTCTTATAATCGAAATCCCTGTTCCAGGAGATATGGTTCGAGAAGTAATATTCCTCGAAGAAGTCAGGGCATTCACGGTCATATCTGGCATCCGCATCAATCTCCACTCGCTGTTTGCCCCAATTTGCCTTACTGGAGAGCTTACCACCCAAACTAAGGCTACCCGCCTTCTCCTTTTCGTCTAAAAAATAGTATTCACCGAAGAAATCATACGTGAAAGCCTCTCCGGCATGTTTGGATAGATTTGCTCCAACACCAAATTTCTTCTTATATGCCACACTATATTGCGGATTCATCAGGAAACCCAACGAATCATTCTCATGGGTTGTCGGGCCGGAAGCCAAAGACTTTCCCTTATCCAAATACGTGTATTTTTTTACATCAAATGCCAGATAGCCAGCCAAACCGAACCTCATCAATCGGTTAAACTCCTCGTTCAATGTGATGCCTAAGTTCTGTTTCAACTGCCAAAAACGGGTCGAATCAATCGTACGCAGGGAGTCGTACAAGAACTTGTCATTCAAGCCATATGAATGAAAAAAGCTATCCACCCTGACGCCTCCCATATTCAGGTTATTCACGACATAACGTCGCCAATCACTCTCCATGTCAAACGTATAAACAATAGAGGTGACAGGAACGAATTCATAAGTGAAGGAATCGTTTGTGACAGAGACTTCCCTATCAAAACCGAAATGCTTCTTGAGATTCAGATAGGCATTCCAATTATGCAACTTATTCCACGAATTATCCGTGAAAAAGACGGGCACGTTCACCGGATCCATATTACCCGTGTTTTTCGGGTCCGTTATATATCTATCGTCGATGAAACCGCCATTTTCGTACGATTCGAAACCGTTGAACGATACTGCCGCCATATACTCAAAGCTACCTCCCACATAGGAGAAGAAAAAACCCGCATTGTGGTATTTCGTGGACAATGAGAGGTAGGAACCATAAGCCTTTGCCCAGTTTCCATACAATCCGAAATTGAGTTTTGAGCTCGCATTCACGGTGAAAATTCCATCAATGTAACGATTGTCCCTATTGTGGGAACCTCCACCATAGTATTCAAGAATGGAAAAAGGATCTTTCGTGTTGAAATGCGCCACTTCCGCCATAGACTTATAGTAGGCCTGGTATGGGCGGAAGAAGATAAAGTTTGTTTTCAGAGAACGATCCGCGAAAATCGCAGATTGGGACGGAGACCCCAAATTACCTAATGTCTGCAAGTTAATCGTTTTCCGAAGCGCTGGATCATTAATATAGAAACGATCCATCGTCGTATCCAAGTCCGCCTCCCGACGGAACCCCAAAGCGCCATCAGAATGCCAGCAATAGACCTGTCTATTCTTCAACGCCAAATAGGAGGAATCCTTTACCGCCTTAGCTTTAGTAGCCATCTCAGAAGAGGATACGGAATCCTTCCGCACGGCACTGGACAGAGAATCAGGAATCGCCAAAGAGTCAGAACGCAGCACTGGCAACGAGTCTGATTCGGAGGCAAGAATGTTCATCATCCCCCCAAAGAGCAATGAAAAAGATAAAAATATATTAGCGATCAGTCTCATCACATGAATTTAAGTTTGTCCTCCAACGGAATTTCAGGAAAATAAAGACAGCGGCCAAAGCCCCGATGAAAGCGCCCAACATGTCTGTCTGCGTATCGAACGGATCCCCTTGCGACCCTACAAAATCATCAGCGCCATCCACGGAGAAGACACAAGTGGAATACTCGATCAACTCATAAAGCGCACTCACAGCAAGGGAGACACTCACCGCAAGGAAGATAGGGAAGAATCCTGTCTGCCTAACACCCCTCACGGCAAGCAGTTGCCTACAAGCCAAATAAGGGGTAAAACCCTGCATGAAATGGCCCAATTTGTCATAATTGTTGCGGGTCCACCCCAATGTTTGCCCCAAGAAATCGTCAGGATTAAACAACGGCACCCGGGCATACGAGAAATAGCCACCCACCGTAAGGATGAACGCATGAATGATAAAGATGGCATTCAGAAACGGTGGGAAATGCACCCCTCTGGCTATCAAAATAAGAATAGCGAGGATACCCAGCAAGGCGGGAGCGACCTCCAAAAGCCACACTGTAGGATCATACGAGCCGAAAACAGTTAGCACGCATAACAACAAGACCCACAAATACATGCGGAAGTCCTTGTCCTTTAATACACTCGATTCCACCGTAAAAACCATCATCCCTTAGAGGATACAAAAACAGGTTGGAGAGGGTGAATGGACACCCTCCACCATCCTATTAGACAATCTGCTCGCGATTCCACATCACGATGTTATTCCGCTTCAGAGCATCCAAGCACTCCTCGAACTTGTCCGGACGGATCACCACATTCGCGTCGTCGCCCTCGGAAAAGGCGTACATATACTCGATGTAGATATCCTCCTTCTCCAAGATGGAGAGTACAGAGGAAAGGGAACCAGCCTTATTGCTGATCTTCAAGCAAATAACATCTGTAAGGGAGACCGCAAAAAGGTGATCACGAAGGATTTTGGCGGCACGTTCCGGCTCGTGCACAATCACACGGAGGATGCCGAAGTCGGAGTTGTCAGCCACGCTGAAAGCCGTCATGTTAATACCTTCCTTACCTAATATCTCAGCCACATGATTCAATCGTCCCGTCTTGTTCTCCAAGAACACGGACAATTGCTTCACTATCATATTATCGTTAGCCATATTCAAAATAGAATTAATAATACCATTAGTTTTTAAACACACGTTTGTCGAGCACACGTTTCACCTTGCCCTCGCTTCTCTCGATGGAACGAGGCTCCACCAGTTTGACGTCTGGCATGATGCCTATCACGTTCTGGATCTTATGGGTGATGGACTTCTTCAACTCCAACATACCCTTCATATCATCCTTGTAATACTCAGGCTTCACCTCCACCTTCACCTCGAAGGTATCCGTATTGTTGACACGGTCTACCGTGATGAAGAAATGCGGCTCGAACTCCTCCGCCTCGCAAAGGACAGACTCGATCTGTGAAGGGAAGACGTTCACACCCCTTATGATTAACATATCATCGCATCGTCCCATGATTTTGTCCATGCGCACCAACGTACGTCCGCAGGCGCACTTCTCGTAGTGCAGGGCGGTAAGGTCATGCGTACGGAAACGGATCAGAGGCATACCCTCCTTCGTCAGGGTGGTGAACACCAACTCACCGTGAGAGCCTTCCGGCAACGGTTCGCCCGTATCAGGATCCACGATCTCTGGGAAGAAGTGGTCTTCGTTCAAGTGCGTACCATGCTGGCATTCGCACTCGTAGCCCACGCCCGGACCCATGATCTCCGTCAAGCCATATATATCGTATGCTTTAATGTTCAATTTCGCCTCGATGGTGTGGCGCATCTCCTCCGTCCAAGGCTCCGCGCCGAAGACTCCGACACGCAGTTGGAAGTCCTCCCTAGGATAACCGGACGCCTCCAATGCCTCCGCCAAGTACATCGCATAAGAAGGTGTGCAGGCAAGGGCTTTCGCACCGAGGTCGCGCATCATCATGATCTGCTTCTGCGTGTTACCGCTGGAGATAGGAATCACCGTACCGCCGATGTTCTCCACCGCCGCATGGGCACCCAAACCACCGGTGAACAATCCGTAGCCATAGGCCACCTGCACCGTATCGTTCTTTCCCAACCCGAAGGCTGTCAGGCAACGGGCACCGACCTCCGACCATACGGAGAGGTCATTACGCGTCAGACCGACCACGATCGGCTTTCCTGTCGTACCGGAAGAGGCGTGGATTCGTACGATTTCAGACAACGGGGAGGATAACAAACCGTAAGGATAGTAGTCGCGCAAATCCTGCTTGGATGTAAAAGGCAACTTGTGGATGTCCTCGATACCGTTGATATCACTTGGAGACACACCAGCCTCCTGCATTCGCTTGCGATAAGGCTCACAATTGTGATACACCCTTTCGACCACTCTCTTTAATCGGACACTCTGCAAATCCCTTAGGCGCTGCCGGTCCATACATTCTACCGTCTCGTTCCAGATCATTTCTTACACATTATACTTGTTAGACTATGCAAAAGTAATACCAAATTCCAAATAACACGCAAAAAATTTCCATAAACTCATTGGGTAAAATAAAATTCATCCGTCCAAAAAAGAAACGCCCACAGCATAGATTGCGTAGGGACGTGGCACTCCTCATTTTCTCCCATGCGGAGTAAACATACACCTTATACATTGTAAAATATTCATTTTCAACAATATACAATAACAAACAGAAACATTCTGAAAGATTCATGGATAAATGGGACCGAGAAGGGAACTCCGTCTTAATTTTTTTGCCTAATTTTGCACCGTTCCTTTCTGAAAGGAGGAGAGCTTTCCCCGTCAGAAGGCATATAGTACTATAAAAACGTAATACACAATATATTATGAGCGATCAACGTTACAATCTGCGTGGAGTGTCGGCCAGCAAGGAGGATGTACACAACGCGATCAAAAACATCGACAAAGGTATTTTCCCTAAAGCGTTCTGCAAAATTATCCCTGATATCTTAGGGGGTGACCCGGAGTACTGCAACATCATGCATGCGGACGGGGCAGGCACGAAATCATCCCTCGCCTACCTCTATTGGAAAGAGACGGGAGACCTCTCCGTATGGAAGGGAATCGCCCAAGACGCACTGATCATGAACATCGACGACCTGCTTTGCGTGGGTGCGACGGACAACATCCTGGTCTCCTCCACCATCGGACGCAACAAGTTGCTGGTGCCCGGTGAGGTCATCTCGGCCATCATCAACGGAACGGACGAGCTCTTAGCGGAACTCCGCGAGATGGGCGTGGGCGTCTACGCGACAGGCGGTGAGACCGCTGACGTGGGCGACTTGGTCCGCACCATCATCGTGGACAGCACCGTCACTTGCCGCATGAAACGCGCCGACGTGATCGACAACGCCAATATCCAGGCGGGTGACGTCATCGTGGGACTCGCCTCCTACGGACAAGCCACCTACGAGAAGGAGTACAACGGGGGTATGGGCAGCAACGGACTGACCTCCGCCCGCCACGATGTATTCGCCAAATACCTGGCTAAGAAATACCCGGAAAGCTTCGATGCGGCGGTTCCGGACGAACTGGTCTACTCAGGTAAACTGAAACTGACGGATGCGGTTGAGAACTGCCCTGTCAACGCAGGAAAGATGGTTCTTTCCCCTACCCGCACCTATGCGCCGGTCATCAAGAAAATCCTCGACACCCACCGTTCTTCCATCCACGGCATGATCCACTGCTCCGGCGGTGCACAGACCAAGGTGCTCCATTTCGTGGAGAACGTGAAGATCACGAAGAACAATATGTTCCCTGTTCCTCCATTGTTCAAAACCATCCAGGAGCAGTCCGGCACAGACTGGCAAGAGATGTACAAGGTGTTCAACATGGGTCATCGCTTCGAAATCTATTTGCCGAAAGAGAAGGCGGAGGATATCATCCGCATCTCCCAATCCTTCGGCATCGACGCACAAATCGTAGGCTTCGTGGAGAAGTCCGACAAAACGCAACTGGTCATCGAGAGCGAATTCGGAAGGTTCGAATACTAAATCCCCGAAGGGGGAAGGACATTCGTGTCCGGACCGAAAAAGGGAGATCAAGTCTTAACCACTAAAAATAAAGGCGAGGAAACAATTGCTATGTTTCCCCGCTTTTTTCATTTGAGAGAGAAATAAATCATTAAATTTGTGGCACACCCCGAAAAGGACAAACAAGAAAGTTCGGATGCACAATAAGATTATAAAAATATTATCCATTAACCTATTGGTACTGAGTTTGTTTTCATGCACCAAAGTGGAGCATGACATCAGCTTCTACTACTGGAAGAACCAATACCAAGTGGATGACGCATTGCGGGGCAAGGTCAAGGCTTTAGGTTGCAAGAAAGTATATCTCCGCTTCTTCGATGTAGTGAGGGGAAATGGGAGGACACAACCAATAGCGGTGCTATCCCCCGTCAAAGAAAATCCACTGATGGAGGACTCCGTGAAGATAGTTCCCGTCGTCTTCATCACCAACGAGGTATTCGCGGCCACCCATAAGATGGAGGATTTGGCGGAGAGCGTGGCCAAACAGATCCAGGGCATGGCTGCATACAACAAGGTACTCGGCAAATGCGACGAAGAGATTCAGATAGACTGCGATTGGACCCGCGGCACCAAGGAGAAATACTTCGCTTTCCTGAGAGCGTTGAAGAAGATATCAGGGGCAAAAATCTCCTGCACCATCCGTCTCCATCAGATAAAAGATGCCGATGAAATAGGCATTCCTCCCGCAGAGAAAGGATATTTGATGTGCTACGCCACCTCCGATCCGACGGATGGTCAAAATTCGAACTCTATCCTCGACATTGACCTACTGAAGAACTATACTAAAAGCCTCAACAAGTACCCGCTCCCTTTGGACTACGCACTGCCCCTCTTCTCATGGGGAATCGTAACCAATCACTTGGGCAAGGTGAGACTGATCAATGGTGTCTCCAGAGATGATTTGGAGAGTGCCCAGTTCACCCATTTGGAGGGAAATAAATACAAAGCTTTAGAGGCATGTTTCCTGAACGGATTCTATGTAAGCAAAGGCTTCACCATCGAATTGGAGGAGATATCCCCCTCCCTGTTGCGGGAAGCGAAACTATACTTAGACAGCAAAATAGGACATTCTTACACGATAGTATATTATCATTTAAGCAATGGATATTTAAATCGTTATACATCAGAAGATTTAAGGTAAGATTATGAAGAAACTAGGTATATTATTCATTTTGATATGGGCTGTTCTTTCTCCAGTTCAGAAAGCATCCGCCTGTACTGGTGATCCAGTCATCGACGAGTATTTCATCAATCTATTTAATCAGGAATTAGCGGATTCATGTGACTACCTACCATTTCTCAGAACAGATGGGGGATACTATTACTTATACTATGACGAAGCACATAATATATATAGAAAACCATATAGCGGCAACGTGAAAGAGTGGGCCTCCTATTTGAAAATTAAAGTCGAAGAAGCCAATTATCTTGTAATGGAAGCCTCAAAAAATGAAATAGACACTTTGTTGAGGAACCACATGTGCGCTAATAAGTATTTAACTTTTGCGGATAAGGGTTTTTGCGAGAAGAACCACGAAGCCCTGGAATACCTCTCGTATGCCAAATACCTTGAACCATACATGTGCATCTCACTATCGGAAGAAGTATTGGAAGGATATTATGACTTTACACAAATTTTCTGGGAAGGAAACTGGCGGGATAGAAAAGATTTTACGGCGGACGTACTACCCTACGAGGATATTATGTCCCATTTAAAGAAGAAATACAAAAATCTATCAGACAAAGAATTAAAGCTGCGATATGGTTATCAGATCGTCCGTTTGGCCCATTACACGAGGCGTTATTCGGATGCGGTGAAATACTTCGACAAGTACGTGAAGAAGTTGAGATATCAGCCAGAAATATATTACTACGCCTTGAATCAAAAAGCGGGCGCCCTGAGAGGCATGTTGTTCAGCTCAGGGGAAAAGGTGTCCGACAAAGATAGGTTATCCTACCTGAACGATTTTTTGAAAGTTTTCAAATCATCGCAAGACATGAAAAAATCAGTCGTCAACTCTTTGAAGATTATGGACGAGCTCGAATTCCTCTTTCAGGCAAAGGATCGAATAGATAAAGAAGGGAAAATGAGCTACCATTTTTTGCAAGGATACCGATATTTCAACGATCCCATCAGCGAAGCAAAGGAGATTGCAAAAATCGATCCCAACGCAATAGAAGCAAGAGTGTTGATGGCACGTTACATTAACGATATAGAAAGATCCATACATGATTATGGCAATTATGATTACCCCATTTTTGGCAAAAAGGAAGGTCCTTCCGAGTATGAAATCGATGTGATAAATTGGGCGAAAAAGATGTCACAGAGTTCACAAAAGAAAACATTTTGGAATTTAGCCGTTGCCACTCTCCTTGCATATTCCCATTCTTATGAAGCAGCAAGAGATGCACTATCTAAAGTGGAGGAAGACAATCCCAAAGTCAAATCCATCAAAAAAACACTGCAACTGTTGGTCGATATAGAAGAGCCCGATGTGATGACAAGAGAAGTGGCGGACACGATTTTGTCAAAAAATGGATTCACCACCAACCAAACACCCGAATTCCTCGAATTTGATTGGATCTCGAAATTATGGGGAAAACGCTTCTACATGTCAGGAGACTCTATCATTGGACATGTTATGTACTACTATGGAGATGATGAGGTATACGATCTGGACTTATGCAATCGCCTCATAGATTTTGTCAATAAAAAGGACAAAAACGATTTCGAGAAATGGGTCATCTGGGTTCAGAACTTACAGTTGAATGAATTGAAGTTCAAAAAAGCGATCTTGTTCCTGAACGAAAGAAGGGGAAGCGATAATCTAGTTGATATCGCCTCTATCGACAGTGCCTACCATCTACTGAAAGAGTTGAAGAACAAATCAGAAGTCGAATGGAAATGCGCCTTTTGCAGCAATATACGAGGATTCAATTACTATGACAAGGAGGAGCAAAACGACTTCCATTACGATTATATCAAAGAGATATTAGGTACATTACCTGCAGAGAAAACTCCTCTTTTAACTTATTTGGAATACATAAAGGAATTAAACAAGACGGTACAACAATCTCCCAACAAAAACAAAGCTGCGAAAGCCGCATTCTTGTTGGGCAACTTCTATTTCAATTTAAGTGATGAAGGATATTATCGAGATAGAAGTATTTTTGCATCTTCCGTATATGACGCTTATTCATATTACTTAAAAGGATTCTCTTTAGCAAAAGACAAGGAACTGAAAGCCCGACTCACTTTCGCATTGGCGAAAACCACACATCAAGGCATCCAACATTATCTGGGGGAATACTTCCACTTGGATTATGGACCATATTACCATGTGGATGACGTAACATCTGATATTGATTATTATGAACTTCTGTCAGATATGGAGAATACAAAGTACTATAAGGAGGTGGTATCGAAATGCAAATATTTCGAATTATATCTTAACAACTAACACACTATGCGGAGGTGAAGGAAATTAGGAAGCAATCGATAGGCTCACAAAGTGGACAAGTATCATTCGCCTCAAAGAATTACTCCTTCACTGAAATAAGCCACATAATCATTGAAAAATAGTTTCAGTTGATGGTGGGATTTTTTACATTTGCTCCGTCTATAATCTATAGGATGTGTGTGTGTTTGTTTCATATGACATTTTATAAATGACGGACTAATATGATGTGAATCAACTGATTGCATATCGTATATTTTTATAATAGGGAGAAGAACATTATCCACCAAACATGGATAGTGTGGGCATATATTTAAGCCATAAACTTATAGTAATATTTATATCATGAATAGGGGAATGAGCATCATCAGAATGTTTCTTATGGTTGTGTTTTGCATTCAATGCACAACGATCTTCGCACAGCAACCTGACGGTGGACCAGAAGGTGGAGGACCAGGAAGAGAACCAGGGAAAGAAGAACCCGGCAAAGAGGAGCCAGGGAAAGAGGAGAACGTACGTCTAAACCTCACCATATCTCCCACTTCGGGAGGTAGCGTCACTTGCGACAAAGAGGAGCTGAAGCGGAACGACACCGCCACCTTCGTAGCCACGGCGAACGAGGGATACCGGTTCGTCAAATGGAGAAGCGGTGACAGGGACTACTCCGACCAGGCGACCATAACGATCGAGGGACTTCCGCGCGAGCTTCGCCTGACCGCCATCTTCGAGCTCATCACCTACACCATCAACGTGAGCGTGAGCGATGAGAACGGAGGTTCCATTTCGTCCAACAAACAAGGCAACCAATTCGTTCCGTCCGACACGGTAACATTCACGGCGACACCTAACTGCGGCTACCATTTCTCCCACTGGGAGGGTGACGAGGCGGACGTGACGGAGGGTAACACGATTCGCATGAATGGCGTCACGGAAGACCATTCCTTCACCGCCGTGTTCGAGAAAGAGAGCGACTACGTTCCTGCAATCAGCATCAGCGAAATCATGCCATGCAACCTATCCACCTACATGGATAGCGACTACTATAACTTCTCAGGCTATATGGAGTTCGCGAACAGCGGAACATGCCGGGAGAACCTGAAATCCTACACCATCACCCACTACAAACTGAAAAAGAAAGGGAAATACTCCCTCAAATGGGAATGGGAAATCCAGCAAGACTACTACGTGGAACCCGAAAGCCGCAACCTGCTCTGGTTCGACGGACAATACACGGGCAAGGCAGACAAGAATAGCAAAAACGCACACTCACCTTACAAACTGGATGCGGACGGAGGATACATCCTCATCAGCAAAGAGGGCGTCATCATCGACTCCATCGCCTATGGCAAAATGGACGCCCACGTCTCATTCGGACGTGACGAGTCCGGTGAAATCGGTTACATGGACCCGTCACCCTACAAAGAAAACGACAAAGCCTACCCTTCATTGACGGAGGAAGACCGCTGCGAACCTGTGGAATTCAGCGAACAAGGAGGAATCAAAGAAAACGGATTCACACTCTCCCTATCCTGCTGGACCCAAGATGCGGAAATCTATTACACCATAGACGGTAAAGAGCCTACCCTATCCTCCGGCACGCTCTACACCGAACCGATCCAAATCGAGAAAACCACCTGCGTCAGAGCTTGCGCATACCACGCAAACAAAATCAGAAGTTCCATCACCACCCATTCATACATCTTCAGTGACGAAAAGCATGAAAAGTGCGGTGGATTCAACATTCCTATCGTCTCCCTCACAGTCGACAATGATTATTTCTACGATGACATGATAGGCATATACACCACAGGAAAGAACGGTATACAAGGAGACAAGGACTGTAGCGGATACGGCAACTACAACCAGGATTGGCAACGTCCGCTCAACTTCGAGTATATCGTGGACGGGAAGCAAGAGGTGTCTCGCGAGGTGGAATCCTCCATCGTCGGCGGATGCTCCATCACGGAGACCATCAAATCCCTCTCACTGAAGACATCCAAGCAGACAGGCAAGGAATACTACGACTATGCCTTCTTCGCCTCCAAGCCGGACATCAACCACAAGACCATTCATTTGCGCAACGGAGGAAGCGACCACAAGGGAATCCGATTCAGGGATGGTATCATGCAGACCTTCGCCATCGGCATGAACATAGATTACCAAGCCTATCAGCCTGTCGCCTACTACCTCAACGGCAAATACATGGGACTGATGAACCTGAACGAGCGCACCAATGCGGACTACGTCACCTCCAACTACGGCATCGACGAGGACAACATCGATTTGGTGGTCATCTCCGACCAAAAAGGCATCTACTCCAGCAAAGGAGACCTGGAAGCATACAATGAGTTGGTGGGCTACCTCTCCAGCAGCAATCCCAAAGACGAGAACTATTTCGCGGGAGCATGCGAAAGAATGGATATGGACGAATACATAGACTATCAAATCATCCAACAATTCATGGTGAATATGGATTGGCCAGGCAATAACACCAAGATATGGAGGGAAAGGAAAGAAGGTTCTAAATTCCGTTGGATTCTATTCGACATGGACTATGGACTGGGATTATTCAACTTCAAAAGCTACAAAACCAATATGATCAAGTGGTGTCAAGGAGAAGACGCTTCCTACAACTGGGCTACCAAGAAAGACTGGATGACGAAGATATTCACCAATCTGTGCAAGAATTCGGAATTTAAGATAAAGTTCTACAACCGCTTCATGGAACAACTCGAAACAACATTCTCTCAGGAGAGAATCGCTACCGTATTCGACAGCATCACCACCATGATCGACGAGGAGTTCTGTGCCACCAAAGGACAAACAGCCACAAGCGCGGCCAAATCCATCAAGGAGTATGCAATGAACCGTCCGGAGGTCATCAAAGAACAGCTTAGGGAATTCATAGGTGACCAAAGAAAAGACGTAAAAGAAATGACAGGAGAGGCATTAACTCAATCCAATACGATCATACTATATCCTAGCATCGTATCAGACATAGTGGGAATACGTAGCGACGAGAGAATCGAAAGCGTTAGAATCGTCTCCCTCAACGGTATCACCATGCTTGAGGAGCAGGTCAACAGCAATCATTATCGGAAAGACCTCAGCGCACTTCCGGCAGGCATCTATTACGTGACAATCTATACGGCAGGAACTATTCAGACGAAAAAAATAATCAAGGCAGGAGCACAAAGCTCACCAGCCCTCTAAAAAATGACAAACAACAACCAGACATATTTTGCAAGTATAATCCTAATAACCATCTAATAAACAATAATTACTCTTCAACATGAAAGGAGATGCGCAAAGCTACCAAGGCGCATCCGTTTATCACTCTAAAAGATGCGCCCGGCCGAAGAAGGTCGGGCGCATACACTATCCGCCGAACCGATGTCTTTATCGTTCCTGCTTCCAATAATTACTCTTTATACCCTTCACACCTGGTTTAACCACGAACATCTTTCCCGCCTCAGGGTATTGAGCGGCGCAACTATCAGGCATATACAACGATGCCGTCGTGATGTATAGTTCGTCCAGATTTTCGCCACCAAAGGCCATCGCCGTGACATTCAACGCAGGCACATCGATCCGTTGCAGGAGCTCGCCCGTCTGCGGATTCCAGCGGGTCACACATGCGGCGCCCCAATTGGCCACCCATAGCATACCCTCCGCATCGATCGTATTGCCATCAGGCGTACCAAGATCTTCCGAGAGAGAGATGGCCTCCCTTCGGTTGGAGATCTCACCTGCCTCCACGTCGAAATCGAAAGCCGACACCTTGCGTGTAGGAGTATCCTGGTAATACATCGTCTTGCCATCCAACGACCATGCCACACCATTCGAGATGGTGACGTCGCCCAGCACTTTCCTACCCGACCCGTTCGAGTCCACACGGAAAAACGAAGCCTTCAGCGGAGTGCAGTCCTTATCCATCGAACCGATCCACAGATGGCCGTTTTCATCGCATTTTCCGTCATTGTAACGATTGCCCGCTTCCCTGCCTTCAGGGTCGCAGAGAAACTTCAACACGCCAGAGGATAATGCCAGTTCGTAGATACCATCCTCTAGGCCGACCACCACGGTATCCTCAAGATAAGGCACCACCGTACCAATCATCTTCGGCAATTTGATCTCACGGTTCTTTCCGTCACTTGGCGTATAGATCATCAGGCTTCCTTGCGTGTCAATCCATAGCAAACGATTAAACTTATAGTCCCATATCGGGCCCTCGCCCACCCGCACAATTGAATCGACCGCCACCTTGCAAGTCACCCCTGCCGTTGAATCTTTCATAACATCACATTGATTAGTAGTACCGACATTGCCGGAATCGCATGCGGAAAGAAGTCCACAAGCCAACAACGAAGCATAAAATAAATTTTTCTTTCTCATAAAAACAAAGGGTAATACACCCATTTAAGGAAACATAAACTTTAAAACTCACACAAAAATAAGAAAAACCAGAAATTTCGACACAACAATAGCCTAAAATATGCCAAGAATCCTCCATCCTCCATTCAAACACCACTTGACAAATTAAAGAATAAGCATTAAATTCGCGCCATAATAAAGGGGCATGTATCGAGCCGAGCAGGACGATGATATCAAGTTGTATCTCCTTGATTTTATGAATCATAACGATAAAAAACATTTATGGCTGAAAATTCTTTGTTGGAAAAATTGGAGGGATTGGAACATAAATTCCAGGAAATATCCACACTCATAACCGACCCCGCCGTCATCGCGGACATGAAAAGATACGTGAAACTCAACAAGGAGTACCACGATTTGGAGTTGATTATGAACGCCAAGAAAGAATACCAGAGCGCATTATCCAACATCCAGCAGGCGAAGGAGATCCTTGAGACGGAGACAGACAATGAGATGAGGGATATGGCCAAGATGGAGCTGGACGAATTGGAGCCGAAGATTCCGGGCATGGAGGAGAACATCAAGCTGCTTCTTATTCCATCGGATCCTGAGGACTGCAAGAACGCTGTCGTGGAAATCCGTGGAGGAACCGGAGGCGACGAGGCTGCGCTGTTCGCCGGAGACCTCTTCAAAATGTACGCAAAATACTGCGAAATGAAGGGTTGGCAAGTGAGCATCTCCAGTTTCAACGAAGGAACCGTTGGTGGCTACAAGGAGATCATCTTCAACGTCACGGGCGAGAACGTCTACGGAACGCTGAAATACGAGTCTGGCGTACACCGTGTGCAACGCGTACCTGCCACAGAGACCCAAGGACGTGTGCACACTTCCGCCGCAACCGTGGCCGTACTGCCAGAGGCGGACGAATTCGACGTGCAGATCAACGAGGGAGAAATCAAGTGGGACACCTTCCGTTCAGGTGGTGCCGGCGGACAGAACGTCAACAAGGTGGAGTCAGGCGTACGTCTCCGTTACATCTGGAAGAACCCGATCACAGGCGTTTCCGAGGAGATCCTCATCGAGTGCACCGAGACTCGTGACCAGCCGAAGAACAAGGAAAGAGCCCTCTCCCGCTTACGTACGATGATTTACGACAGGGAACATCAAAAATATATCGACGACATCGCAGCAAGGAGGAAGACCATGGTCTCCACAGGCGACCGTTCGGCGAAGATCCGCACCTACAACTACCCGCAAGGACGTGTGACCGACCACCGCATCAACCTCACGCTCTATAACCTACAAGCCATTGTAGGGGGAGACATCCAGGAGATCATCGACAAACTGATCGTGGCCGAGAATGCGGAACGACTAAAAGAAAGTGAATTATAGACAACCAATTATTAAGCAATTTTATGACGTGTAACAATATATTAGAAGCCATCGGTAACACACCGTTGGTTAAGATCAATCGATTGTGTCCGAACCCTAACGTGAATATTTTCGCCAAGGTGGAAGGGTTCAACCCGACAGGAAGTATCAAAGACCGCATCGCCATCCAAATGGTCGAGCAAGCGGAGAAAGAAGGCAAGTTGACACCAGGGAAAGTAATCATCGAGCCCACCTCCGGTAATACAGGTATAGGTCTGGCCATCGCAGGTATCGTGAAAGGCTATAAAGTGGAAATCGTGATGAGTTCAGCCGTCTCCATCGAACGACGCAAAATCATCCGCTCCTATGGTGGCAAAGTGATCCTAACGCCTGCGGAAGAGGGAACGGACGGAGCGATTCGCCTGGCCCATAAATTAGTCAACGAGAACCCGGACAAATACTTCATGCCCGACCAGTTCTCCAATGCGGCCAATTACCAAGCGCATTACGAAGGAACCGCCACCGAGATATGGAACCAAATGGAGGGCAAGATAGACTATCTGGTCTGCGCGTTAGGCACATCAGGCACCATCATGGGCATATCCAAGTTCCTGAAGCAACACAAACCCGACATCAAAGTGGTTTGCGCACATCCTATCAAGGGACATTATATCCAAGGATTAAAAAACATGGAAGAGGCCATCGTGCCCGCCATCTACAATCCTTCCCGCATCGACGTGCAAATCATGGTGGAAAGTGAGGAGGCCATTTCCATGGCACGCCGAATCATCGCGGAAGAGGGTATCTTCGCAGGCATGAGTAGCGGTGCGGCCATGTTGGCGGCCCTTAAAACCGCTGAAAAGATAGACAAAGGAAACATCGTGGTGGTCTTCCCGGACAGAGCGGAGAAGTACCTCAGCACAAAAATGTTTGATCAGTTCGCTGATTAAATCCCACATCAGGACATAACGATCCGTTGGCAGTACCACGGACCACACAACAGAAAAGGAGGGCAATTAACCCTCCTTTCTCTTTATATCATCAAACCTCTAAAGTCAGACACCAAAAGATAGTGCAGTAGTATAGTCGCTCGGAACAGTGAACGAACCTGAATACGAATCTTTGATGGAGACAGCGACAATAGCATCAGTGCTGCTAACATCACCATTACCTTGATAAACCAAGATTCTACTCCAGCCACCCGTGAATTGTTGGTTGCCTTCTTCATCCTTATCTCCGTAAAGTTTCACATTCTTTCCCGCAATTGTCTCCGTCTTGAGAACAATGTCCTCTGCCACATATTTCAACGCTTCTTTGTATGATAATTCCCAAAGAACTTCATTGAACACATACGTTCTCACTGCGTTAGTCGCAAGTGTAAGTACACCAGTGCCATTGGTCACCATATAAGTTTTACTATCATGGTACAACGTATACAAACAGGAACCGTCCCAAATCAGGGATGAGGATTCCGCCGGCAAATCCAAGCGATACTTTTTCCCATATTCCACAAATGAAAGCACCGTACCATCGTTGTAGGTCACACTTCCACTTTCGACAGTAAAAAATTTGCCACTTTGGATCTCATTCTCCTCAGCTACCACTTGGGGATTTTGCAACAAATTCTCATAAGAGCCATTCGAATCACCTTGGGATCCATTACCATTCGAATCGTCATCGTCTCCGCAAGCAGAGAACATCAACACACCCATCAAACACAAAAATGTAAACCATAACCTTCTCATAGGCATCAAAATTAAGTTAAACATATACAATTCTTCAATTCATTTTTCATGCGCACTTCATGCTGCATTGTCACACATATTATCGAATTTATGAAAATTCACGCAAACGAGCAAGCATTTCCGTAACAAATTTCAAGCCGTTCCCTTCGTCGACCACCATATACGGCATTCTCCACGAGATAAAAAAAAGGGCATGTCCGCTGAGACATGCCCCTAACTATTTAGATTCCCGAAGGAATTAAGCACCGAAGTTATCGAAGTGGATCATATCATCCTCGACGCCGAGACTATGAAGCAAATCGAGCACCGTCTTCGCCATCATCGGCGGACCGCACAAGTAGTATTCGATGTCCTCTGGCGCATCGTGCTGCTTGAGGTAAGTGTCACCCATCACAGGAGCGATGAATCCGGCAGTGTACTTCACGCCAAGGCTATCAGCCTTAGGATCAGGACGGTCAAGCGCCAAGTGGAAATGGAAGTTAGGGAACTCCTTCTCCATCTCCAGGAAGTCCTCCATGAAGAAGACCTCGTCGATGGCACGGGCGCCGTAGAAGTAATGCATCTCACGATCCGTAGTGTGGAGCGTCTTCAGCATGTGCATAATTTGCGCGCGGAGAGGAGCCATACCGGCACCACCACCGACCCAGATCATCTCACGCTTAGAGTCGAAGATCGGGTGGAAATCACCATAAGGACCAGACATCATCACCTTATCTCCAGGCTTCAAGCTGAAGATATAGGTTGAAGCGATACCGCAAGGCACATCCATGAAGCCCACTTCCGGTTTCGGTTTGAACGGAGGCGTAGCGATACGGACAGTCAATGTGATGATATCACCCTCATCCGGGTAGTTCGCCATGGAGTAAGCACGGATAGTAGGCTCCGTATTCTTTTGGTGAAGACCGAAGATACCGAACTTCTCCCATGTAGGCACATAAAGGTCGCCGATCAGATCACGGTCGAAATCGTTGTAGTTGATATCATACTCAGGGATACGGATCTGTGCGTACGAACCAGGGATGAAGTCCATGTGTTCGCCCTTAGGAAGAGCCACCTTGAACTCCTTGATGAAGCTGGCGACATTCCTGTTGCCAATAACGGTGCACTCCCACTCCTTGACGCCCATGACAGACTCAGGAACCTTGATGGTCATATCACCCTTCACCTTCGTTTGGCAACCCAAACGCCAGTGGTTCATTTGTTCTTTGCGGGAGAAATGTCCCTTCTCGGAATCGAGGATCTCTCCTCCACCCTCCAAGACTTGGCATTTACATTGACCGCAGGAGCCCTTACCGCCGCAAGCGGAAGGCAAGTGCACACCATTCACAGCCAACGTGTTGAGCAAGGAAGAACCCGTCTCGACCTCCACCTCATTATCACCGTTGATAGTAATCTTAGCCGCGCCGGAAGAGACCAAGAATCTCTTGGCGACGAGCAAGAGTATAACCAAAGCCAAAATAATGACAAGGAATACTCCAATACTTGTTAAAATTAAAGTTACATCCATCGTAAATATTCCTTACTATTAAATGGTTAAACCAGAGAAACACATAAATGCCATGGCCATCAGACCCACCGTGATGAAGGTGATGCCCAAACCGCGAAGAGGCGCAGGGACATTCGAGTAAGACAACTTCTCACGGATAGCGGCCAAAGCCACGATCGCTATCAACCAACCGATACCGGAACCGAACGCATAAACCGTCGCCTCACCGATACCCTCGAAATGTCTCTGTTGCATGAAGAGGCTGGCACCCATGATGGCGCAGTTCACAGCGATCAACGGCAAGAATATACCCAATGAAGCGTACAACGACGGACTGAATTTCTCCACCGCCATCTCCACGATCTGAACGATACCGGCGATGACCGCGATGAAGAGGATGAAGCTCAAGAAGCTCAAATCAACGCCCTCGACAATCGCATTAGGAGCCAATACATAGTTCTCCAAACAGTAGTTGACAGGAACAGTCACCAACAACACGAACGTAACGGCCACACCCAATCCCAATGCGGTCTTCACATTCTTCGACACCGCCAAATAGGAACACATTCCCAAGAAGTAGGCGAAAATCATATTGTCCACAAAAATGGACTTTACAAATAAACTTAAATATTCCATTTCAATACTCTTTTAGGGAATTAATTGTTCTTTTCCTGCAAATCAGGGTTCTTCGCACGCTGGAACCAGATGACGCAAGCCAAGATGATGAGCGCCATCGGAGGCAACACCATCAAGCCATTGTTCATATAGAAACCGCCTTCCTTCACGTACAGACATTCAGGAATCACGCGGAAGTTCAACAATGTACCAGAACCGAGAAGCTCTCTGAAGAATCCCACGATTACGAGGATCAAGGCATAACCCAATCCGCTTCCGACACCATCAAGGAATGACTCCCATGGTTTGTTCTGCATAGCGAAAGCCTCCAAACGGCCCATCAAGATACAGTTCGTGATGATCAAGCCCACATAAACGGAGAGCTGCACGCTCACATCGTATGCGAATGCCTTCAACACCTGGCTCACGATGGTCACCAACGTAGCCACAACCACCAACTGAACGATGATACGGATACGATTCGGAATCGTATTACGCAACAATGAAATCACCACATTCGCCAAAGCCACAATGATGGTCACGGAAATACCCATCACCAAAGCTGGCTCCAACTTGGAAGTCACGGCCAATGCGGAACAAATACCCAACACCTGCGTGGCAACTGGGTTGTTTACCCAAAGAGGGGTAAAGAACGTTTCCTTATTTTTCTTTGAAAATAAATCCATACCGTATCCTCCTTATTTATTGAAAAAATTAGCGTACCTTTTCAAGCAATCATGCAACATCGCGTCAACCCCCTTAGAGGTGATCGTACCACCAGAGATACCATCCACCTCACATGAGGAATTGGCCACCTTACCGTTCTTCACCACAGAGATCTTCACGTCACCACCCTCTTGCAATTGCTTGCCCTCGAAACTGGATTGGAAAGCCTCCGTCGTGATTTCAGCACCCAGACCCGGAGTCTCGCCCTCGTGGGAGAAGTAGGTACCATATACGGTCTTCTTGTCGCTGTTAAAACTGATGTAGCCCCAAATCGGACCCCAAAGACCTGCGCCATACAACGGTGCGACATATTTGGTCTCACCATTCACCTTGCAGACATACAAAGGAACCTGGTTCAAATCAGCATCCTTCAGGCTTTTGGAAGAAACCTCAAATCCACCATTCTCCGCAACCACATTGCCATTAAGGTCAATGATTTGATCCGCCACAACATACTTGTTATAAGCGGCCTCAGCGTCTTGTTTCAACTCATCCTCGGAAATATTCAAAGATGAAAGAATTTGTTTCATCTTATCCAATTTCACGTTAGTGTCCTGTCTTTCCTTCAAGGAAGAAGAGACAAAGGCCAATAGGAATGCAACGATAATCACCATTACCGAAGCATAGATGATAGTATAACTATTACTATTTGTATTCATGACTTATTCGATATTAATGATTATCTATCAGCACGTTTTAACCTTCTCTTGATATTAGCCTGAACGAAGCAGTGGTCGATCAACGGAGCGAAGAGGTTCATCAGCAGAATAGCCAACATCATACCCTCCGGATAACCTGGGTTCAAGCAACGGATAACGATGGCGACGAAACCGATCAGGAATCCATAGATGTACTTACCGCACTCCGTCCTCGGGGAAGTGACAGGGTCAGTAGCCATGAAGACTGCGCCGAAGCAGAAACCGCCCAAGAGGATGTGCTCGTACCAAGGCAAGTTCATCACATCGTTCGCGCCAATTGAGTTAAACATCATGGCCGTCAAAATACCACCCGCGAAGACAGACAACATCGTCTTCCAGCTCGCGATGCCCGTCCACAAAAGGATGATGGCACCGATGCCGATGGCAATCACGCTGGTCTCACCGATAGAACCCGGGTAGAAACCCATGACCATATCCATCGGAGACATAGCGGAACCGAGCGCATTCGTGATCTCGGTAGCTCCCGTGGAGACCTGACCGAGAGGAGTCGCACCCGTCACACCATCCAACAACGCATTCTCGCTGCCCAAGCCACACAACGCATCCTTTGCCACCCATACAGCGTCACCAGACATCTTGACAGGGTAAGCGAAGAACAAGAAGGCACGCGTGATCAGCGCCACATTGAAGATATTATATCCCGTACCGCCGAACACCTCCTTCGCAAAAATCACCGCGAAAGCTGTTGCAACCGCAAGGATCCACAAAGGGCACTCTACTGGAACAATCAAAGGGATCAACATACCGGAAACCAGGAAACCCTCTTGGATTTCCTCTCCTCTCCATTGGGCAACGACGAACTCGATACCCAAACCGACGGCGTACGCAACGACGATCTTAGGCAACACAGCCAAAAAGCCGAACAAGAACGTCGCCCAGAAAGAGGCCTCCTCACCATGCACTAAATAGTGTTGGAAACCAACGTTGTACATACCAAACAAAAGAGCTGGTATCAACGCAATCACGACCATGGACATCGCACGCTTGGAGTCGATGCAGTCATGAATGTGGCTTCCTCTCTTCGCTGTTGTGTTAGGGACGAACAAGAAGGTCTCGAATCCGTCGAACACAGAGCGAAATGCGTGAAATTTTCCGCCTTCCTCAAAAGACGGTTTCACTTTGTCGAGAAAATTTCTTAACGCTTTCAATTTTATATCATTTTAATTTATTACACATTCACTAAGCCAACTCCTTGCGCAGGTAATCCAATCCCTCACGCACGATACGTTGCGTCTCAATCTTAGAAGTACATACGAACTCGCACAGAGCGAAATCCTCCGGTGCGACCTCATAGATGCCCAATTGCTCCATCTTATCGATGTCACGTGCGATGATGGCCTTCACGAGGAACTCAGGATAGATATCCATCGGGAAGACTTTGTCATACTCACCCGACATGATGAAGGCACGCTCGCCACCGTTCACGTTCGTATCGATCTCATACTCCCTGCTGCTACCAAGCAACCAAGAAAAATATGAACGGCTCACGCTGAACTTCTTCAGACGAGGCATGATCCAACCCAAGAACTCGTCGTTCTTGTCTCCCTCAGGGATAACCGTCACCTGTGAATCGAAAGCGCCCAAGAAACCGTCGGCAGGGATCTGCGTGCCCGTCAACGGATTACCGCTGATGTAACGCACATTGTCGCCCTCGATATTGTTCGCAACGATATTGGAGATAGAAGCGCCATAAATCATCTTACAATAAGAAGGGTTCTTCACGGAAGACCCCGCCAAAACGATGGACCGTGAGAAACTAATAGCTCCTGTCACGAAAGCCTTTCCGATCATAGCCACATCCTGGGCATTGATTGTCCAAACAATATCTCCCTTGTTGATTGGGTCAACATGATGGATTTGCACTCCTACATTTCCCGCAGGATGAGGTCCCTGGAACTCATGCAGCTCAACGCCCTTCGTCATTCTGAACAACTTGGAGGCGGTATCCACATTAACATCAACATGCACCTTCACACCCGAAAGCTTCGTCAACGCATCGACACCCGCTTGAAACTCCTCCTCGCGGCCTACCATGATGAAATCATAGTTCGGCGCCAAAGGTGCAGTATCAAACCCCGAGATGAAAATAGCCTTTGGCTTGTCATTCGGATTGGCGATCACATCAAACGGACGTTGCTTGATGAAAGCGAAGAAACCTGCGTTAAGGATAGCCTCCCTCACCTCTTCCTGGCTCATGGAAGATGGTTTGCCCTTCACAAACGGCACAGAGTCGAAGTTGCCATCCGATTTGACACGGATATCGAGCACCTTACGTCTCTCACCTCTGTTCACGGCTATCACCTCTCCACTGACCGGAGAGACAACCTTCAAGTCAGGATTTGCTTTGTCATAGAACAAAACGCTTCCGACCTTCACTGGATCCCCCTCTTTGACCACGGTTTTCGGTTTGATGCCATGAAAATCGTCAGGTCTGACTGCGAAGATATCAGGCAACTGTGCTTTCGAGAACACTTCCTTTGCCCTCCCCTTCAAGTTGATGTCAAGACCTTTTTTAATTCTAATAACTTCTGACATAAAACATTAATTTATTTTGTGTTTTTCTTAATCGAAATAGCCACGGATAATACCACGTTCTGCCGATTTCAAGAAAGAAACCACCGTTTCTTTCTCGTTAGAATCAGGAATCTCCGAATATATCTTCTCCGTCGCCTGCGTCATGTTCAAACCAGACTGGTACAAGATACGGTAAATCTCCTGAATCTCGCGGATTTGGTCGTTCGTAAATCCACGGCGGCGCAACCCGACAAGGTTCAAACCCGCATAACTCAACGGGTCTCTACCTGCAGTAACGTATGGAGGCACATCCTTCCCGACACGGGAACCTCCCTGTATGATCACATGCGCACCAATATGGGAGAATTGGTGCACCAACACACTACCAGAAAGAATCGCCCAATCGTCGATCAATACTTCGCCTGCGATCTGGGATGCGTTTCCTATGATGATATTATTCGCTAACCTGCAATCATGCGCAATATGTGCATACGCCATAATGAGGCAATTAGAACCGACGATAGTCGTTCCCTTAGAAGCAGTTCCGCGATTCACCGTCGCACACTCTCGGATAGTCGTATTATCGCCAATGACAGCCGTGGTCTCCTCCCCCTTAAACTTTAAATCCTGAGGGATAGCGGAAATGACCGCATTTGGGAAAATCTTCACATTCTTGCCGATTCGCGCACCGCTCAAAACTGTCGCATGCGCCATAATCTGGCATCCATCACCAATCTCAACATTCCTATCAATGTATACGAACGGGCCTATCTCAACATCCTTTCCGATTTTAGCCTCGGGATGGACAAATGACATTTCTTGTATCATAAAAAACTATCTTTTACTTATTCTTCACTACCTGTGCAAGGAACTCTGCTTCCGCCACGATTTTCTCGGCGACGATAGCATACCCCTTCATGTAGGCGCATCCTCTTCTTATGTCTGTCAACAAATCCAATTTGAAAATAACTGTATCTCCCGGCACCACCTTGTTTCTGAACTTCACCTTATCTATAGAAAGGAAGTATGTGGAGTACCGATCAGGGTCGTCTAATTTGCTTAACACCAAAATACCACCCGTCTGCGCCATAGCCTCAACCAAAAGCACACCCGGCATAACTGGCTCCTCAGGGAAGTGTCCGCAGAAGAAGTTCTCATTGCCAGATACATTCTTCACACCCACAACACCACGTTCCTTCACCTCGATGATCCTATCTATCAAGAGCATAGGCCAACGATGAGGCAAAAGTTGCTTGATCTTGTTTATATCCATCAGCGGAGGAACCGTCGGATCATAATGAGGGATGATCACCTCCTGACGCTTCAGGTTCTTATAAACCCTCTTCGCGAAATCCGTATTCAATTTATGTCCAGGACACTGTGCGATCACACGTCCCTTGATTGGCTTACCGATCAAGGCCAAATCACCCATCACATCCAAAAGTTTGTGTCGCGCTGGCTCATTGTCGAACGCCAACGGACGTTTCTGCAAATAGCCCAGACTGGAGACTGAAATCGGGTCCATGCCCAACAATGAGGTCAGATGGTCTATATCCGCCTGTCTCATCTCCTTGTCGTATATAACTATCGCATTGTCCAAATCCCCGCCCTTAATCAGGTTGTTCCTCAAAAGTTCCTCAATCTCGCGCACAAAAACGAATGTGCGAGAAGCGGCGATCTCCTTCGAATATTCGGACAGCGAATTCAATGTAGCGTATTGATTGGACAAAATACAGGAAGGATAAGAGACTAACACATTTATGCTGAACTCCTCATCCGGAAGCAGAACGATGGAAGAACCCGTGTTCGGATCCTTGTACTCAACCTTCTTCGTCACAACGAAATACTCCTTGTCATAAGGTTGTTCCTCAATTCCTACACGCTCTATCTCCTTCACATAAGAGATAGCACTACCATCCAAAATAGGAAATTCAGGCTGATCCACCTGAATCAAACAGTTGTCTATCTCATACGCATATAAAGCAGACATCGCATGTTCTATCGTGCTAACTCTCACTTCACCATCGGCGACAACAGTGCCACGCGACGTTTCAACAACGTTTTGCGCAACAGCCTCGATAATCGGTTGATTCTCCAGATCTACTCTCTGGATCTTGTATCCATGGTTCGCCGGGGCCGGATTAAATGTGATTGTAACGGGCAATCCCGTGTGCAAACCTTTTCCTTGAAGCGAAAATGCTTCCTTCAATGTTTTCTGTTTGGCCATATTCTTTAGTTATGTTCTATCTTTTTCTTCAATTCAGCCACCTCTTTCTCCAACTCCAGTATCTGGTTCCTGATGGCCGGGAAATTACGGAAGCACACAAACGCGCGCTGGAAGGTCTTCGCCTCCACGTGAGGGAAACCATGATACATGTGGTTCGGTTCCTTGATGTTATTGGAGACGCCACACTTCGCGGCGAGCATCGTGCCGTCCGCAACCGTCAAATGTCCTACGACACCAGACTGACCACCAAACATACAATGCTTACCAATCTTCGCAGAGCCCGCGAAACCTGACTGAGCAGCCATCACCGTATCCTCGCCGATCTCCACGTTATGGGCGATCTGAACCAAGTTATCTATCTTGACACCTCGTCTGATAATTGTCGCACCCATCGTCGAACGGTCAATGGTCGTGTTCGCTCCGATCTCCACATCGTCTTCGATGACAACAATGCCGATCTGCGGAATCTTATCGTACTTTCCGTCTGCCGTAGGCGCGAAACCGAAACCGTCAGAACCGATGACCGTACCCGCATGCACCATGCAATTGTTGCCGATGACACAATCATTATAGATCTTCACGCCCGGATAGAGCGTCACATTATCACCGATACGCACGTTGTCACCAATATAAACCTGAGGATAAATCTGAGCATTCTTACCTATGACCGCCCCATCCTCGATACACGTATAGGCACCAACATAGGCATTCTCACCTATCTTAGCCTTCTCCGACACACAAGCCTTCGAAGAAATTCCGCTCTTCTTCTGCTTGTAACTATCCACCAGCGACAACAAAGAAGCCAAAGCGTCGTATGAATTCTTCACCTTGATCAGGGTCGGCTTCAATTCTTTCTTCGGCTCAAATGTATCGTTCACCAACACAATACTCGCTTGCGTGGTGTATATATATTCGGTGTACTTGGGGTTTGACAAGAAAGTCAATGTTCCTGGAACACCCTCCTCTATCTTGGAAAAATTAGAAACCTTGATTTCTGGATTTCCAACCACCTTACCTTTTAGGTAATCGGCGATCTGTTGCGCTGAAAACTCCATGTTACTATAATTTTTTTTGCAAAAATAAGGAAAATCGGTCAGTATGAAAATTTGTTCGTATAAAATTTGCAGAAATATCGTACCAAGGTGTGACACCCGCTAATACAAATCCGATTCTTTCACATAACCGAAGTAATATTTTTTTTCGTGTTTACTGATGAGGGATAGGTTCAACAAATCGGAAGCGTCCGTGATGTCCTTCAACTCCCCATCCGCATAAAGGATCTTAATGCTATCGTTCTTGGGCCGGTATGTGTAGGAAGAGACGGGATGTATCGTCACGAAATAACGCGCCTCCGCCTCCGTAAGCCCCAGTTTTGCGGCAATACGCTTAGCAAGATCCCGCACCTCACCCGCCTGGGGCTTTTTCTCGCGCACCTCTATTTTGAAGAGTTTCCTGTTCATCAGATTACGGCACATGGTCGAAAGCACCTTGTCGTCACAAGACGACCAGGTCTTCACCGCACTAATGACATCCGAGTCGTCGAATTTCGCGTAATTGGACAATGCCTCATCGGAATGGAGGAAATCCTTCCCCGTGATTTTATTTTCCAGGAAATAGGCGAACTGAGGGGCTGCGAACAGCTTCTTCCCCTTCATAGTAAGCTCCTTTGCGCGAGCTAACGTCTTGATTAACACTTGTTCAGCGGCGACAGACGTTTTATGGTAATAAACTTGCCAATACATCATTCTTCTGGCGATTAGGAACTTCTCGACGGAGTAGATTCCCTTCGCCTCGACAACCAATTGGTCGTCGTGCACATTGAGCATCTTGATGATACGCGCGGCGCCCACGGCACCCTCCACAACACCCGTAAAGAAACTGTCGCGTATCAGATAGTCCAACCGGTCCATGTCCAATTGGCTGGAGACAAGCTGGTGGAGAAATTTCTTCGGATATTGGTTCTTGAATATTTGCAATGCCAGATCCAGCGCCCCGCCCATCTCCTTGTTGATATGCTCCATCATCAGCAGGGAAATATCCTCGTGGGAAATCTCCTGCGTCAGCGTATTCTCCAAAACATGGGAGAAGGGAGCATGTCCGATGTCATGCAGCAAGATGGCCGCCAAAGCCGCATCCGCTTCCTCGTCCGTAATCTCCTGCCCCCTCGACCGCAACTGGGCGATCGCCTCCTCCATCAGGAACATGGCTCCCAAGGAGTGTTGGAAACGGGTATGCTGAGCCCCCGGATAGACCAAGTAGCTCATACCCAATTGTTTGATTCGCCCTAAACGCTGAAAATAGGGATGTTGGATCAAATCATAGTGCAGCTCGCTGGGAATCGAGATGAAACCATGCACAGGATCATTGATGATCTTCCTCTTGTTGTACATTCCTAAGGGATTATTCCAAAGACTTCAGGAACTCGCTCATCTGTTGTTGCACCTTCTTCGCCTCGGCTGCCGCAGCTTGGGCATAGTCCTCACCATTGGAGGCGTAGAGTATCGCGCGAGAAGAGTTCACCAACAGTCCGCACTGCTTGTTCATACCATGCTTAACAACATCGGCGAGACTTCCTCCCTGCGCACCGATACCTGGCACCAAAAGGAAGTGGTTCGGAATGATCTTACGGATATCCGCCAACATCTCCGCCTTCGTGGCGCCGACCACATACATCATGTTATCTTCGTTGCCCCACTTCAGGGAGGTCTTCAAAACTTTCTCGAAAAGGCGGTCGCCGGTCTCTTTGTCCTCCATGAACTGGAAATCGAACGCACCCTTGTTGGAGGTGAGGGCCAACAACGTCACCCACTTGTTTTCGTAAGTAAGGAAAGGTGAGACGGAGTCCTCTCCCATATAAGGAGCCACCGTCACGGAATCGAAATCCAAAGCCCCGAAGAAAGTCCTCGCGTACATCGTGGAGGTGTTACCGATATCCCCACGCTTGGCATCGGCGATCAAGAATTGGTCTGGGTACTTCTCACGGATGTAGTCGACCGTACGTTCCAAGACATCCCATCCCTGCAACCCGAGGCTCTCGTAGAATGCCAAATTAGGTTTGTAGGCCACGCAATACTCGGCTGTGGCGTCGATGATGGACTTGTTGAACTCAAAAATAGGGTCCAAATCACCTTCCCTGTCGAACAGGAACTCCGGAATCTTATTCACGTCCGTATCCAAACCAACGCAAAGGAACGATCTTTTGCGCATGATATTCTCAAACAATTCTTCTCTTGTCATCTCTATTGTTAAGTCTAAAAATGTTTTTAAATATTGCTTTGCAAAAATAAGGCTAATTTGTGAATTTACAATTAGGTCGCCGCCTTATTTCAAAGTAATGGGAACCTCCCAAACGTCAAAACATTCAATCCATTAATATTTTTTAAGCATAGAGCACCTCTCGAAGCGTTCGAAATCCATCGGAAAGCCTAAATTTGCGATTCGTAAGCAACTAAAATCAAACTTTAGCAATATGATGAAACAGACTATCATTACATTAGCATGTCTCTTCACGATGGTCGCACCATCCATCGCCCAGAATTTCGCAGGCGACAAAATCATTGGCACATATTGGGTGGAACAAGACGGTGACAAATCAAAAGTGAGGTTCAGCAAAACAGGCGCTAACACCTACAAAGCCCAGATCATTTGGATAGAGAAGGCTAAAGACGAGAAGGGCAACCTCCGCACGGACATGAAGAACCCCGACAAAACGAAACGACAAACACCCGCCGGCGAGATCGTCCTGGTGAAGAAAGTCTCCTACAAGGATGGGAAATGGACGGACGGAGAAATATATGACCCCACCCGAGGCAAATCCTTCACCGTCAACATTTGGTTCAGCGACGCCAAGACGCTCTGCGTGAAAGGCTCGTTCGGACCCTTCAGCGAAAAAGTGTATTGGAAGAAATTGGAATAGGCAGAGGCGACATGTCCTATAACAGAGACGAGGAGACAATCCATCCGGGTTGCCTCCTTTTTTTCGCACAAGTCCACCCCACTCTGCCAAATTGACACACAAGGAAGGGAAACATCTGCCACTCACTACCGATTTTGTCAGCAAAGCAAGGCGGACGACACTTTGGCACAGATTATGATAAGGAATAAGTGAGACGCATCGAATGCGTCAGAGCATTAATATAAACAAACTAAAAAATATAATTATCATGAACATTAAACCATTGGCAGACAGAGTTTTGGTAAAACCAGCTGCAGCAGAAGAGAAAACGGCAAGTGGAATCATCATTCCAGACTCCGCGAAAGAGAAACCTTTGAGAGGCGAAATCCTTGCCATCGGAAATGGCACGAAAGACGAAGAGATGGTCGTGAAGGTGGGCGACACCGTATTGTACGGCAAGTACGCTGGCACTGAATTGGAGTTGGACGGTGAGAAATACCTCATCATGCGCCAAAGCGACATCCTCGCAATCATCTAATATTTTCATTCAAACTATCATTATCAACTATTAAGACTTACAAAAATGGCTAAAGAAATAAAATTCGATACAGATGCCCGCGACCTTTTGAAGAAAGGTGTGGACGAATTGGCAAACGCAGTAAAAGTGACCCTTGGCCCTAAGGGACGTAACGTGATCATCGAAAAGAAATTCGGTGCGCCTCACATCACGAAGGATGGTGTGTCTGTCGCTAAGGAAGTTGAATTGGCCGATCCATACGAGAACATGGGTGCGCAGATCGTCAAGGAGGTTGCCTCTAAGACAGGTGACGACGCAGGTGACGGTACAACAACCGCTACCGTTTTGGCTCAATCGATCATCAACGTAGGTTTGAAGAACGTAGCAGCCGGCGCTAACCCAATGGATTTGAAGAGAGGTATCGACAAGGCGGTTGCCAAAGTGGTCGAGAGCATCAAGAAGCAAGCCAAGGAAGTGGATGACGACTTCAGCAAAATCGAGCAAGTGGCTACCATTTCAGCCAACAACGATAATGAGATCGGTAAATTAATCGCCGACGCCATGGCGAAGGTGAAGAAAGAGGGTGTCATCACCGTTGAGGAGGCTAAAGGTATGGACACGACCGTAGACGTTGTCGAGGGTATGCAGTTCGACCGTGGTTATCTCTCACCTTACTTCGTCACCAACACGGAGAAGATGGAGGTTGAGTTCGAGAACCCATACATCCTCATCCACGACAAGAAGATCTCTTCTTTGAAGGATATCCTCCCTATTTTGGAGGCCACCGCACAGTCTGGCCGTCCATTGTTAATCATCGCAGAGGACATCGACGGTGAGGCATTGACCACGTTGGTAGTCAACAGATTGAGAGGCGCCTTGAAGATCGCTGCCGTAAAGGCTCCAGGATTCGGCGACCGTCGTAAGGAGATGCTGGAGGATATCGCTATCCTAACGGGCGGTATCGTCATCTCAGAGGAGAAAGGCATCAAGTTGGAGAGCGCGACCATCGATTTGTTGGGTAAGGCTGAGAAGGTTACCATCAACAAGGATAACACGACCATCGTGAACGGTGCGGGCGCTAAGGAGAACATCGCAGAGCGCGTGAACCAAATCAAGGCACAGATCGAGACGACCAAGAGCAGCTACGACAAGGAGAAGCTCCAAGAGCGTTTGGCTAAATTGGCTGGCGGTGTAGCTGTGCTCTACGTGGGTGCGCCATCAGAAGTGGAGATGAAGGAGAAGAAAGACCGCGTGGACGACGCATTGTGCTCTACTCGTGCAGCCATCGAGGAAGGTATCGTTCCTGGTGGTGGTGTGGCCTACATCCGTGCCATCGCATCTTTGGAGGGCATGAAGGGTGAGACCCAAGACGAGACCACCGGTATCGAAATCATCAAGCGTGCCATCGAGGAGCCTCTCCGCCAAATCATCGCCAACGCAGGCAAAGAGGGCGCCGTATACGTACAGAAGGTGAAGGAAGGCAAGGACGACTTCGGTTACAACGCTCGTACCGACAAGTTCGAGAACTTCTTCAAGGCTGGTGTCATCGACCCTGCCAAGGTTACGCGTGTGGCTCTGGAGAATGCGGCTTCCATCGCCGGCATGATGTTGACCACCGAATGTGTGATCGCGGAGAAGAAGGATGACAAGGCCGCTGCTCCTGCTATGCCTCCTATGGGTGGCGGAATGGGCGGAATGATGTAATCCACCACATTATATCTCATACGGGAAGGGTCGTCCGAATCGGATGGCCCTTTTCTTTTTTAAGTTAAGAGTTAAGAATTAAGAGTTAAGAAACGATAGTTCGACGAAGTCAATTAAGAGTTAAAATCAAGGATTAAGGATTTAAAGTTTAGAGTTTATTCATATATTTGGGGATGTTGTTTCACTCTTTCATGGCAAGCTATATGGACAAAATCATCCGACTACTATTCTGCAGCATATTCCTCCTCGTCTGCACCTGTCAATACCCCTTCGCAGGCACACCCGTTACGGAAAGGAGGGAGCAACACATCCAATTCGATTCGACCTACAAGTCCATCCATATCTTCGTAGCCCTTTGCGACAACGAGAACCAAGGGATTGTGAAAGTTCCCGCAAGCATAGGGAACGGACAAAAGCCTTCCACCAACCTCTATTGGGGCTGCGGCTATGGAATAAAAACCTTCTTCAAGAAAAGTGCGGAATGGAAACTACTGAAAACCAACACCATCAACGACACGATTATGGAGAGGCTCGTTTTCAAGCACACCAGTCAAAAGTATTACTTGGTGGCGGATGCCTACAACGGGAAGTACATCGCGCAATGCATCTCCGACTTTCTTTCCAGCTCATGCGGAAGATGGAAAGACACCGTCCACGTCAACGACAATCTGACGATCGGATGCTGCGGCAACTCGCAATTAATAAGCTATATCGGGCACGACGGTTTGATGGAGCACATCCTAAACGACAGATTTACCAACACGGACGGGAAGAAACGTGACGTGATTATCCTCGCATGCAAAAGCAGGACATACTTCTCACCCTATTTGGAGCCGGCCAATGTCAACCCGATAGTTTGGACAAAACATTTCATGGCGCCCGAAGCCTATACGATCCATGACGCCATCACAGGGTATATCAAGAAAGAGTCCAACCAAAAGATATTGGAGAGAGCCATCAATGCCTATGCCACCTATCAGAAATGCGGAATCAAGGGAGCCAAGAGCATTCTCATAACCGGCGGACTCATCGAAGAATAGCCCCCTATTCATCACCCCAAGTGTAAAAATCCTTAGCCAACTCTCAATTCATAATTCATAACCCTTAATTAGAATATCTCTCTTCCACAAGAAAAAATTAAACGCCCATATCACAAAAAGCAATTAGATTTACTATCTTTGCACTTCTGAAGAAGAAGGATTGAATTTCTTCGATGACGAATGAATAAACTAGTAATATTTAAGACGATATGCCACAGACATCGAACCGAGGTCAGATTATGCCAGAGTCACCAATCAGGAAATTAGTTCCTCTGGCAGACAAAGCGAAAGAGAGAGGCGTAAAAGTGTACCATCTCAACATCGGACAACCCGATTTGAAAACGCCACAGATTGCGCTTGACACGCTGAAGAAGATTGACCGGAAGATCCTTGAATATAGTCCAAGCAACGGATTCAAGAGTCTTCGTCTCAAATTGGCTGAATACTATAAGAAATTCAACATAGATGTTGACGAGAAGGACATCATCATCACAAGTGGTGGTTCGGAAGCGGTGAACTTCGCCTTCATGTCCTGTCTGGATCCAGGCGACGAGATCATCGTGCCAGAGCCAGCCTACGCCAACTACACGGCCTTCGCGATAGGCGCCGGAGCGATTGTCAAACCAATCGTATCCACCATTGAGGAAGGTTTCGCCCTACCCCACATCGAGCGTTTCGAAGAGATGATCACCCCGAAGACCAAAGGTATCCTCATCTGCAACCCGAACAACCCAACGGGTTACCTCTACAACCAGAAGGAGATGAACAAGATCCGCGACCTCGTCAAGAAGTACGATTTGTATCTATTCTCCGACGAGGTATACCGTGAGTTCTGCTACACGGGTGCGCCTTACATCTCAGCTTTCCATCTGAAAGGTATCGAGGATAACATTATACTATTCGATTCTGTATCAAAACGTTACAGTGAATGTGGCATCCGTGTCGGCGCCCTCGTGACCAAGAACGAAGCGGTAAGGAAGGCCGTGATGAAGTTCTGCCAAGCCAGACTGAGTCCGCCGTTGATCGGACAGATCGTAGCGGAGGCTTCCATGGACACACCGGAGGAATACATGCTGGAGATGTACAACGAATACGTGGAGCGACGCAAATACCTCATCGACGGGCTCAATAGAATACCAGGCGTATATACGCCGATACCGATGGGCGCCTTCTACACCGTGGCCAGACTACCGATTGACGACTGCGACAAGTTCTGCGCCTGGTTGCTGAACGAGTTCGAATATGAGGGGCAAACCGTCATGATGGCTCCTGCGACAGGCTTCTACACAGAAAAAGACAAAGGGAAGAACGAAGTCCGCGTAGCATACGTGTTGGAGAAGGAGGAATTGGCAAAGGCATTGAACGTATTAAAGAAAGCATTGGAAGTTTATCCAGGTCGAACTATCTAACATGGCATGAATTTAGAACTGTTCATCGCGAAACGCATCCATTTCGAAAAAAGAGGCGAGAAAAATGTTCCTCGTCCTATTGTGCGTATTGTGATGAACGGAATAGCGGTGAGCATCATGATCATGCTAATCTCCGTCGGCATCCTAAACGGATTCAAGGCCGAAGTGAGAGAAAAGCTAATCGGTTTCGGCAGCCATATACAAATCTCCTCCTCCGTCAGCAACCAGACCTATGAAACCCAGCCCATTCAAATCGGGCAGGACATCATAGACTCCCTAAACGCTCTCCCTGACGTCAAGCATGCGCAATACTTTGCCACACAGCCTTGCATCCTGAAGGCGGGCGACATCATCCATGGATGCGTGCTCAAGGGCATCGACAAGAACTACGAATGGAACTTCTTCCGCAACAACCTGAAGGAAGGAGAACTTTTCATGGTCAACGACACCGCCACGACCAACCAGACAATCATTTCAAAGAAGATCGCCAACCTCCTCGAGTTGAAGGTGGGCGACAAATACCTCACCTATTTCATCATCGGCGGGAAAGTACGGGCTAGGCAACTGACCGTGAGCGGTATCTATGAGACAGGATTCCTGGACTATGACAAACTCTTCATCATAGGCGACATCAAGCATGTGCGGAAACTGAACGGATGGGAAGACGACCAATGCAGTGGCGTTGAAGTCCTTATCAACGACTTCAACCGACTGGACATCGCACAGGAACAAGTGTTCGACGTCGTCGGCAACCAATACGACAACAACGGCAACTATTACCTGATGAAGACCATCAGGCAGATCAACCCGCAAATCTTCAGCTGGCTAGACTTGCTGAACACGAACGTGGTCATCATACTGGTACTCATGACCCTCGTCGCCGGCTTCACCATCATCTCAGGCCTGCTGATCCTCATCCTCGAGCGCACCAACATGATCGGCATGATGAAAGCCATGGGGGCGACCAACAAAAGCATCTGGAAGATTTTCTTCTATCACACATTCTTCCTGATAGGGAAAGGCGTTCTGATCGGCAACGTGATCGGCATCACGGTCTGCTATCTGCTCCAGGAGCACCAAATACTTCCCCTCAATGCGGACGACTACTATGTGAGTTTCGTCCCAGCCCGCCTGGAACTGACACACATCATCATCGTGAACATCTGCACGATTCTCGTCTCCGCGGCCATCCTCCACATCCCGACCAATATTATCGCAAAAATATCACCCATCAAATCGATCAAATTCGACTAAAAGGACACTAGACATGAAGTTTGAATTACAACATACGGACGCCAAATGCCACGCCAGAGCTGGTCTCATCACAACTGACCATGGAGAGATCGAGACCCCCATATTCATGCCGGTCGGCACCCTAGGCTCTGTCAAAGGTGTCCATACCAGGGAAATCAAGGAAGACATAAAAGCCCAGATCATCTTGGGCAACACCTATCACCTATACCTCCGTCCGGGCCTGAAAATACTCGAGCAGGCAGGCGGACTGCACAAGTTCAACGGGTGGGACAAACCCATCCTGACGGACAGCGGCGGATTCCAAGTCTTCTCCCTATCCGACAACAGGAAACTCACGGAAGAGGGGTGCACCTTCCGCTCCCACATCGACGGTTCCAAGCATATCTTCACACCGGAAAACGTGGTGGACACGCAACGCATCATCGGGGCGGACATCATCATGGCGCTCGACGAATGTACTCCGGGAACGGCCGACTACAACTACGCGAAAAAGTCTTGGGAACGCACCCAACGATGGTTGGTGCGCGGACTCAAGCATTTCGACGAGACGGAGCCGAAATATGGCTATAGCCAAACCTTCTTCCCTATCGTACAGGGATGCACCTACAAGGACCTCCGTCAACGCTCGGCCGAATTCATCGCCGAACAAGGGCGCGAGGGGAATGCCATCGGCGGACTGGCGGTGGGGGAACCTGCCGAAGTGATGTACGAAATGATCGAAGTGGTGAACGAGATACTACCGACGGACAAACCACGTTACCTAATGGGAGTGGGAACACCCGTCAACATACTGGAGGGCATCGAGAGAGGCGTGGATATGTTCGACTGCGTCATGCCTACCCGCAACGGACGTAACGGCATGCTTTTCACCAAACAGGGAATCATGAACATGAGGAACCTGAAATGGGCGAACGACTTCTCCCCTATCGAAGCGGACGGCGCCTCCTACGTGGACACCGCCTACAGCAGAGCCTACCTCCGACACCTCTTCATCGCGGAGGAACTATTGGCCCTGCAAATAGCCTCCATCCACAACCTCGCCTTCTACCTCTGGCTGGTAAAAGAGGCAAGGAAACATATTTTAGAGGATGACTTCTCCTCTTGGAAAGCATCCATGGTAAAACAACTTAGCGTAAGATTATGAAGCATCAAGAAACACAAGAGAACGAAATAAAACAAAAATTCAGAGCAGAAGGGTTCTCATGGGATGACATACGCCTAAAACGATACGACTGGTATATCATCAAAAAATTTCTAGGCGCATTCTTCCTCGCCATCATACTGATCATCAGCATCGCGGTCGTGTTTGACATCTCCGAGAAAATCGATGACTTCATGGAGCACGAAGCCCCACTAAAAGCCATCATATTCAACTATTACCTCAACTTCATCCCTTATTACGCTAACCTATTCAGCCCGTTGTTCACCTTCATCGCTGTGATTTTCTTCACCTCCAAATTGGCGAACAACTCGGAAATCATCGCCACATACGCATCCGGCATCAGTTTCTACCGCATCACAAGGCCATACATGATATCCGCTGGAATCATCGCTTTGATGACCTTCATTCTAAGCGGTTATATCATTCCTCCCGCAAATGTGGAACGTATAGATTTCCAAGAGGAATATATAAAGAAAAAGAAGAAGGACAACGTCCTGAAAGTACAAATGGAGGTCTCACCTAACGAAATCCTCTACATCGACTATTTTGACAGGGAATTGAACAAGGGGCACCGCGTCTCCATGGATGTCTATAAAGATAAATCCATCGTCTCCCGCATCACGGCCCAAAACATTTTCTGGGATGGAGAACACTCCTGGCATTACGTCAATTACACCAAACGTGACTTCGACGGATTGTACGAATCCATCACGAAAGGAGACACCATGAACGTGACCCTCAACATCATACCCGACGATTTCTTCATCTTCCCAGGTATGCAAGAACAGATGAACAACAAAGAGTTGAAGGTCTACATAGAACGGCAAAGGACACGAGGCATCGGCAACATCAAGAACTTCGAGCTGGAGTACGAGAAGCGTTATGCATTCCCGTTCGCCGCCTTCATCCTGACCATCATAGGGCTCTCGCTCTCATCGAAGAAGGTGAAAGGTGGCATGGGTCTCAACTTAGCGCTAGGTCTGCTGTTGAGCATCTTGTACATCCTATTCTACTCCATTTCGTCCACCTTCACGGTCAACGGTTCGCTCTCCCCAATGCTGGCGACTTGGATGCCGAATGTGGTGTTCTCCATCATCGCGGCATATCTATATAAGAGAGCTCCGAAATAATAGGATAAGGATTTGGATTTGTCACATATTCTCTAACGAAACATAATTCACAAGATATGGAAAAAAGATATAAATGGATTGTAATCATCATCTGCCTTCTAATTGTTAGAGGGGTGGTTTATTACTTAAAATCAGGGAAGGAAACCCCAGAGGCTCAAACCGAAGATGTAACAGAAGCAGAGGAGAATACACCTTGGGGGAATGGAAAGGTAGACAGCATATCAGAAGATCAGTTCATCAAGTTAGTGGCGGATTTTAACACTGACAAAGATACATACATAGGCGAAGGACCCGCATTTGTGGACATTTATACGACATGGTGCGGCCCGTGCAAGCAACTCGCCCCCATTATTGAAGCATTGGCGGATGGTTGCGCAGGAACATTTCAGTTCTACAAATTGGATTTAGACCAAAACCCCAACTTGGCCGCCGCTTATAACATCCATTCCATACCCTATATCCTATATTGCGATAGCTCTAAAATTCGGAGAGTTTTGCCAGACGAGATGATGTCGATCATCAAAAAGACCCAAACAGAGATAGGAATAATTTTTTAGGAGCGAGCAGGTTGACGCACACTTTCCCTTGGCAAAATCTCCCTTGCAGATTTTATCAAGGGATGACTTCTATTGTCATTTTATGTCTCTTCGCCCATTTATACGCATACGAATCCTTTCTACACTTGATCGTCGTTTTCTCCAAGAAACTATGTTTCCCTATGCTTTGCACTGAATTAGGGATTGTAATGGTCTTCAAATAAAGGCTTTGGAAGGCGAAATCATCTATCTTTTTCACACTAGAAGGCAATTCTATCTCCTTCACGCGCGCATGATGAAAAGCGGCATAACCAATACGTTCAATGCTTTCCGACCATATGATCTGCCTCACCAAGACATTCTCATCGAGCATATACTTAGGAACGCACTTGACATTAGGGCCAAACTCTATCGTCGTCAATTTATTACAACTTCTGAATAAGGGACCATAGCATACCGCCTCCTCTTCGGAATCATAATACAACTTCTTCAAATTTTTCATGTTTTTGAAAAATTCCGAATGCAGGTACCTTACATGCCGCGGTATGTGCAATTCCTCCACCTTCGATAGATCCATGAAACTTTTATAAACAGACTGCAATGTGGAAGGGAGAGAAATGTGCCTAATTGTGGTATCCTTCGCGAATTTTTTATGATATGGAGGAATAGCGCACGTTCCTTCCGGGATATACAAAGTGTCATTACGCAGTTCCGCCGTCACCCTAGTTTCGTTTTTCATAGCGTCCAACTGATTTTGCGTCAGGCGGAAAGGCTTCCACTCCTTCAATTCTTTCTTATCAAGGGGTGTTATTTCATAGATGTAGGAAACACGATAATATTTATTTCCATCGCCCCCTCTGACACGGACGGAAGATTGCAAGGGAGTCCATCTGTTGGCATAGCCTCCCCATCCGAAATTAAGATGCACCTCCGTGTATCCATTTTTCTTTCTTATACCATCTATCACGACTGCGTGACCCGGTGTCGTTTTGCCTTGCATTCCCGCATATACTGGGATATTCTTTTTCAGGCTTTTCCGAATGATTTTCTCCAGATTCACTTTGCCTTCATTCCTCAAATAGTGGATCTTGAAATGGACAGGGACATGCTGCCCTATCGTATAACCAACCCCATGCACCTCCTCCTCATTGCTCCATCCATGTTCCGAAGCTATCGCCAGGTTCTCTATGTACTGGTAAAATTCCTTGTTCAAGGTCGGGGTACGCTCCATATATGCGGGCAAGGCACTCATATCGACTCTGTTTTGGTCAAAATCCCCATAGTACACATGGTCGGATGTGGCGTAACTGCGGGCACCATAAACATTCAATCCGAGATGATTAAATATCTGTCCTAACGCGATGGCATGACATACCCCATCACCATTTTGGTCTTCGCCATACTTGTCTTGCTGATAAAAATAATCGAGTGGCTGATTCCATTGCGTCTTTAAAATCGGACCAATAACCTTCTTGATTTGTCCACGTCCGACATTGAAATCCATGCCGTTATTCCTCGCATACAATTCCGCATATGAGCCCTTCTCCACCAACAAGGAGACATCCAAAGGGAAAGCATAGGTGCCTATAAACTTCACCGATGGTGGAATCTTTATTGTCCGCAAGGAGGTACAAGCCCCGAAAGCGAAATCGTAGATTGTTTCACAACCATCAGGAATCGACACATCCGCAAGGTTACGGCAACCCAGGAAGGCATAACTGCCAATACTCAACAACGAGTCTGAAAATATAACTTTCTTTATGTCATCTCGCCATTCATATTGCCCGACAGGGATTTCGCTCATTTCCTCATTATCATCGTCTTTCGACACATCCAAAGTCATATCCTCGACCTTTTTCCTTCCAACATACTTCTGTTGACCACGCTTATACGCATAGGTCAGGCCAAACTCCCTCGCATAGCTCTCCGCCAATGACTTCTTCTTAACGATCAATACAGCATTCATTGGAAAGGCGTTTCTCCCCACATGTGACACAGACGCAGGTATTTCGATCGTGCGCAAAGACCTACAGCCATAAAACGCACTGTCCATAACCTCCTCGCAACCATTGGGAATCACCACATCCATAAGATTCCGGCATCCCTGAAAAGCTGACACGCCAATAACCAGCAATGAATCCGGGAACGTGATATCCTGTATATCACATCGTCCCTTATATTGATAGTCGTTAACCACATAAAGGTCCATGTTTTTAGATCCTTCATTCGACGTCGAATCCATACCCCCTTGTCCTTGCGCAAGAGACATCTGCCAAGGAAGGATCAGAATCATCGGAACCAATAACACAGGTTTCACATACTTCCGCATTAACATTTTCACCAATCTCATCATATTCCAGTATATTTAAACATCAACGCTAGGGCGTCACATGTGTGTATTGAGTAAAACGACCAAATAGGTCAATAAACCATTCTCTGTCATGAACTTTACATTCCGTCGGTTTAAGATAAGGAAGGATAACCGTTCATTATACGTCAACATACAAATACCTATTATTTCTTCATGGATAAAGAATCAACAACGCTTTTCACCACCTCCGGGACCGAATCCAATAGTATCATTGAAGATGTCCCATCATAATCGATTATACAACTTCTATTAATTAAACCATTATATGGTATGTTTGCGTTCTCATCATCCATCCATTCTACGGCAAGAATATTGAACAGGAAATCAAAATATATTTTTTCCACATGAGAATAGGACAAGGCATCAACATCTTTTTTATCGAACCGATATGCTTCATACGGTTGTCCATTCAACGTGATAACTTGTTTTCCCCTGAATTTTGTGACAAAGTCATTACCTGGAGGAGGTGGTACACGATCAGAATGTTCATAATAATGCTCAAGTGAATCATATGGGATTGAATCACCCTTCTCGTCCAAGACAAGAGGCGTAAAGTGATGTGTTAACGAGTCACGGACCATCAAAATCTTACGAATGGTATCATCCTGATATTTAATACTGGCAAACAACGTATCTTTATTTATACAAAATCGATACCTGTATGGTTGCTTCCGTTCACCATCCATACCGATTTCATACCAAGTCATATAACGATATTCCCCTTTGTCCAATGTGTTTAGAACCACATAATGAACAGGAACAGAATCCATAGAAAACAAGAAAATGGCAATTGAGTTACGCTCCTCCTCAATGGATGCGTTTTCGTTGTTCGTATTACAACTAGCACAAAGGGAAAGCGTCAGTAGCCATCCTAAAACGATTAACAATGTGTGTTTATCTTTCATATAGATCGTTATTTATGATACGCACTCCCCAACCTCGACCCAGAGCAGTGCCCATGGACTATATTTGTTTAAGCCTTTCAGGCTTATAAGCACTGTCCTTGAGGAAAGCTTAACTCTTAACTCTTAATTCTTAACTCTTAATTCCACACGTCACATTCTCCTATGTATAAGACTAACCATCCTCCTCCTTAAATTACCACTACCAAAAATATCCGTTTTCTAAATTCACATAACCACAATTTAAATTATTTAGTCCCTTTTCTTTGGCAAGCTGTATCATAAGCTTATAAAAAGTGCTTTCCTTCCTATAAATATCTTGTCCGGATCTTTTCATTCGAACAATCTTCAAATATTCCCGGTAATAAGGCACATACGAAGGAGGCACAATCTCTTCCAACTTGTTTTCAAAAGAATCTATGTCTATAAAAGCAAATTGTTCCATATTTGCATAGTAGCCACACATAAGAGGAATACAATATTCGGGGTGCTTTGCTAACATATCAAAATCCTTATCAAAGTCCAACATATCTCTATACGCCTTTACTGCATAGCATTCCAGTAACATCATCCTGTGCAGGAGATCCATTTTTCTCTCCTTGGATATGAGCGTATCATCTGTATTGTACAAAACAGCATATACACGTTTCGCGATCTCAGTTCCATTTTTAGCCGCCTCAATCTCATGTTCCACACTATTATAATCAAAAATCAGATGGATAGTCTTATCATACTCAATATCTTCCTTACTATAGGGTATAGCCCAATTCTGTGGATTAAGAATCGGATCTTTGTAGGCTTTTATTCCTTTCGTCTCATCCTTCTCTTGCGCATGAACCGAAGTATCCTCCTCCACCCTAAATTGATACCCCCTTCGAGTGTTAAACAAATCGATGTAGAGATCCTTTGTACCTTTAGGTACTTTTAACGTAATCTTAGATGTGTTAATCTCGTCAAATGGCTGTGGATACCTGAACACTTCATTCGGATCTTGCCAATGCATCTCGATACATCGGAGATTGGGACACCAAGTGACAGCATAGTCAAACACTTTTTTTATCGATTCAGGGAAAACAAGCGTATCGAATTGGCAACCATCAAATGCATTTTCTTCAACATACATCACATACGGAGGAATAACAAACCTATTTCCCTCTTTTGCTGGAGGATATTTGACAATAGTTATCTCTTTTATACTGTCACATGATCTTGAGTAAGTCATTACCCGATAATACTTATAAAGCACTTCATCCTGCGAGAAAAAAAGCTTATTGCCTGGCGAGACCGTAATGGAAGCAAGGCGTTTCGAACGAATTCCGTAATCACCAACAGTATGTACAAGATTCTGACCTATATGTAATTTTCTAAATGGACAATCGCCAGATAATTCCTTTATCCCTTTAACGGAATCAGGAACAACAAAGGACTCCAAATTAGGACAATTCGAAAGGAAGCAAGCAATATTCTTATAATTTTCAGGAAGCACCACTTTAGACAACTTCTTACAATTACGAATAGCAGCATATCCACTTCCCAAAACGGATGGTGAAAATATAATGGTCTCCACATTATTACAACCATTGAACGCCTCATATCCAACGGAGGAGACATTTCCTCCCACATAGACAATCTTTGTGCGAGGATATTTCGCCAACGCTTGTTTCACATGCTTCTGTTCCAGAGTCCCCTCTCCCGTGAAGGTCAAGGAGTCCCTCTTCGCGTCATAACTGTATCGAATGGGTTCTGCCATCACTTGCTGGAAGCAGAACAATAATACGATGTAGAGAAAAACTTTTCGATTCATTTAATTTATAATGATAAAATGGTTTTAATCTGTGATGATATTTGGGGTAACATCATTTCGTTTCACCCCCTCGGGGTTCCAATACCGTCCATCACGTTCCACACAGGGGTTTACGCCCCAACAGGGGTTGACACCCCTGCCTGTGATGTGTTCGCCCCATTGGGGCTCAGGGTGTACGCATCATATGGGGATACGCACTCCCCAACCTCGACCCAGGGCGTTGCCCATGGGCTATATTTGTTTAAGCCTTTCAGGCTTATAAGCACTGTCCTTAAGGAAAGCTTAACTCTTAATTCTTAATTCTTAATTCTTAACTCTTAATTCCTTGCCTCACGTTCTCCTGCGCATAAGACCAACTATCCTCCTGATTATCTTCATATTTGACAGCGATTAAGCAGTAGTTGGTACGGCTTCGCCACTGTCAGTCACAGGACTGGCAATAAATTAAAAGTGATTATTCACAAATATATTCATAAATACTTAGAAATATAACATTTCGACCAATTCACATTAAATGTTTTTACCACATAATAACCCCGCCTGCACCGAATATACGATGTGGCCGTGCCGTCTCTACAATTCGTATCGCCCTAGGGCCCTCCACCGCAAAAAAAAAGGAAGGACAAATGCCCTTCCTTTTTTCCTCTAGTTGTAAGAATTCCTCTAATTCTGCAAGGCAGCCGCACCACCGACGATATCGAGCAACTCGCTCGTGATCGCCTGCTGACGCGTCTTATTGTACAATACAGTCAGTTCGTTGATCAGCTCGTTGGCGTTATCCGTAGCGACCTGCATAGCGACGACGCGCGCGCCATGCTCGGAAGCGTTAGAGTCCAACAAGCAAGCGTACATCTTCGTTCTCAACGCCTTAGGGAGCAAAGACTCGAGGATTTCAGCCTTGTTCGGCTCGACGATGTAATCGCCGCCCAAATTAGCCGAAGCACTCTCATCCGCCTCCAAGTTGATCGGCAAGAACGTTTCAGTCGTCAATTTTTGAACCGCGGTATTCTTCAAATGGTGGTAAATCACGATAACCTTATCGTAGGATTTATCCAAAAACTTAGCCATCACTTCATTCGTCACGGAGCTGATGCCCTCGAAAGAGGGGTGGTCCGCCAATTCGACACTGACAGGGACCGACTCGATGCCCGCGATCTTAGACACAGCGTCCTTCACTTTTTTCCCGACAGGGTAAACCGTGATGCTCTGCACCGCATTCGCGCGCTCAGCCTTGATGACGTTATTCAGTTCCTTGATAACATTTGAATTATAGGCACCACAGAGACTCGAATTAGAAGAAAACACTACAATAGCCACATTCTTGACCTCCCTGACAGCGGAGAAATCGGACTGGAAGTCACTCTCCGTAGCCAAGAAATTGTTCAAGATTCCATTCAGGCGACTTTGATAAGGCGAGATGTTCTCAATAGCCATCTGAGCCTTCTTCAATTTCGCTGAAGAGACCATCTTCATCGCTCCGGTAATCTTCTTCGTGGAGTTTACCGAACCGATACGTGCTTTAACTTCTTTTAACGATGCCATCTGGTGTTGTGCCTAAAATTTGTTTTATAACCACCTGAGACTCCTCTTTGAGGATAGCCTTGATGTTGTCATCAATCTTACCTTGTTTCAAGAGATCCAAGACATCCGCCCTGTGGAGATGTTCCAGACGCTCGATGAAGAGACGCTCGAACTCATGCACAGACTCTACCGGCAATACGTTCAAGATACCTTGCGTACCGCAATAGATAACGGCGATCTGGTGCTCGACAGGGAACGGAGTATACTGAGGTTGCTTCAGCAATTCAGTGTTACGCACACCCTTGTCGATCGTCATCTTCGTGACGGCATCCATATCACCACCGAACTTCGTGAAGGACTCCAACTCACGGTACTGAGCCTGGTCGGTCTTCAACGTACCGGCGATGGACTTCATGGCCTTCACCTGGGCGCTACCACCCACACGAGACACGGAGATACCCACGTTGATGGCAGGACGGATACCTGCGTTGAACATGTTCGTCTCCAAGAAGATCTGACCATCCGTGATGGAGATCACGTTCGTAGGGATATAAGCGGAAACGTCACCAGCCTGCGTCTCGATGATAGGGAGAGCGGTCAAGGAACCACCACCCTTCACCTTACCCTTCAGGGAAGCAGGAAGGTCATTCATCTGTGCGGCCACGTTATCATTGCTGATGATCTTAGCGGCACGCTCCAAAAGACGGGAGTGCAAATAGAAGACATCACCCGGGTAAGCCTCACGACCGGAAGGACGTTTCAAGATCAAGGACACCTCACGGTAAGCGACAGCCTGCTTAGACAAGTCATCGTAAACCACCAATGCGTGTTTACCTTGGTCACGGAAATACTCGCCGATAGCAGCGCCCGCGAATGGAGCGTAGTACTGCATGGCGGCAGGGTCGGAAGCCGTAGCGGAGACGATGATGGTATAATCCATCGCACCGTACTCCTTCAAGGTATTCACGATATTAGCGACCGTGGAACCCTTTTGACCCACAGCGACGTAGATACAATAAACTGGGTTGCCTGAGAGGTAAGCCTCCTTTTGGTTGATGATTGTATCGATGGCGATGGCGGTCTTACCCGTCTGACGGTCACCGATAATCAACTCACGTTGACCACGACCGATAGGAATCATCGCGTCGATCGCCTTCAAACCAGTCTGCAAAGGTTGCTTCACAGGCTCACGATAGATAACGCCCGGAGCCTTACGTTCCAACGGCATCTCCAACAAATCACCCTTGATCGGACCGAGTCCGTCGATAGGGTTACCGATTGAGTTCACAACTCGACCGACCATGCCTTCGCCCGTCATGATGGAAGCGATACGACGGGTTCTCTTCACCGTGTCGCCCTCGCTGACTTGATCAGTAGGTCCCAGAAGCACGGCACCCACATTGTCTTCCTCCAAGTTCATGACCACCGCGTTCATACCGTTCTCGAACTCAAGGAGCTCGCCTGCCTCAGCGTTCTGCAGTCCATAGATACGAACCACACCATCGCTTACCTGCAAGACGGTACCAACCTCTTCGAACTTGACCTTCGTGTCAACCTCTTGAAGTTGCATTTTCAGCACGTCGGATACTTCACTTGCTTTTATAGCCATAAAAATAATTTCTTTAATAAATTAAAAACCGAAAAAACCTCAAGCATCCTTGGCGTTGTCGTTGAGCAGGGAATCCCTGATGCTACGCAACTGGCCTTTGATGCTGGCATCCAACTGGTACGTCTCAACATTGAGGATGAAACCACCAATCAGATCCGGATTTACAGAAGTTTCAAATTCGACGGAACCCGTGGAGACCGACTCCACAGCCTTGCGCATACGTGCAATTTCAGCGTCGCTGACAGGGCTCGCCGTCACCAGTTCGCTAATCACGATATTCTTCTCCTTTCGGTAAAGGTCCTGATAAACCAAACTGATGCTTTGAAAATACTCCTCTCGTCTGTTCTCGATGACCATGTCCACGAAACGTTTGAATTCCGCGCACACGTCGGTACCTGCAGCGGTGATAAGTAAGTCCACCTTCTTTTGCTGAGAAATAGTCGGGTTAATCAACGCCTCACGAAGCTGTGGGACGGTCGAGAAACTCGAAGAGACAAGTTTCATCGCCTCGTAAACATCCGTTTCATGTTTACCCTCTTCCGCAAACTTGTATAGAGCCTTTGCGTATCTTGCTGAAATTTTACCTGTATTCATCGAACTTACGATTTAGCAATATTTACCTCATCCAAATATTTGTTGATCATGTCAGTCTGCGCCTTCGCGTCCTTCAACTCGCCACGAATAATCTTTTCTGCGATATCCACGGAGAGTTCGGCCACCTGCGAGCGTATATCTTTAATGGCATTATCCTTTTCTAGTTGGATGCTCTCTTTTGCGCTATCCATGATCTTGTTCGCCTCGGCGACAGCTTGCGTCTTAGCGTCCGAAATCATTTGGTCCTTCAGCCGGGAAGCCTCCTTCAGCATCTCGAGACGCTCGTTCTTCGCATCAGAAAGAAGCTTAGCGGCCTCCTCCTTGATGTTAGCCAAAGCGGCGTTAGCCTCATCGGCCTTCTTGAGCGACTCCTCGATGTAGTTGCCTCTCTCCTCGATCATCCCAACGATAGCGGGCCAACCCCACTTTCCAAGGATGAAAGCGACGGCGAGGAAACAAAGGAGCATCCAGAATAATAGACCTGGATCTGGTGTCAGTAATGACATAACTTAAAAATTTTATGGTTAATTACATGAGCAAAGCCAAGATTGCAACGATGATAGCCAAGAATGCCACACCCTCGACCAAAGCCGCTGCCACAATCATGTTGCTTCGGATATCGCCAGAAGCCTCTGGTTGACGACCGATAGCCTCCATCGCAGATCCACCAATTTTACCAATACCGATACCTGCACCGATTGCCGCGATACCTGCTCCGATTGCTGCTCCCAATTTTGCAGTTGCCGCACCTGCTGCTGCCTCTGCTGCTGCTTGTAATAAAATACTCAACATAGTCTTAAAAAATTTAATTGTTATTTAATAATTATTATTTATTCGAAAAAATACTATTCATTATTCCTCTTCCTCCTCGATCTGCGCCATTCCGATGAACAGGGCGGACAAGGTCATAAACACATATGCCTGGATGAAACAAACCAAGCACTCCAACAGAGACATGAACACCACCAGCAAGACGGAGATCACAGAAACACCCAATCCCGCCACAATGCTCATCTGAGAGAACACGAAAATCAAACCGATCAACACCAACACCATCACGTGGCCCGCGAACATGTTCGCGAAGAGACGTATACAGAGAGCGATAGGCTTCGTGAAGATACCCAGGATCTCGATGAACTGCATGATAGGCACCGGCAATTTCAGACCTATCGGCACATGAGGCCAGAAGATATCCTTCCAGTAAGCCTTCGTTCCGAAGATGTTCGTCAGCAAGAAGGTCAACACCGCAAGCACCAAGGTAACCGCGATATTACCCGTCAGGTTCGCGCCTCCAGGGAAGATCGGGATGATACCCAGCACATTGTTGATGAAGATGAAGAAGAAGACCGTAAGCAAATAAGCGGAGAACTTCTTGTAATTCTTTCCAACACTCGGTTTGATGATGTCGTCATGCAAAGAGACGATGAGCGGTTCCAGGATCGCCTGAAGGCCCGTAGGCTTGCAATAGCCCGTTTCCTTGCACTTGTTATACTTCTTCGCGATGGAGAGGAAGATGATCAGGAGGAGCGCACAGCTAATCAGCAAAGAGACCACGTTCTTCGTGATGGACAAATCCACCGGACGTTGTCCCGTAGACACCTCGATGATCTTTCCGGCATTGTCGCCTTCCTCCGCGATTTTATATCCGTTGTACTCCGTGTAGTGACCCTCATGGCCCAACCGGGAAGCACAAAAGACGTTCAAACCGTTCTCTCCATAGACGATGCAAGGAAGAGGAATGGAGATATGCGTCTCGCCGATCGTCGTGATATGCCAGTTGTAGGCATCGCCGATATGTCCGAAAACCATCTCCTTCAGGTCTAATTCCTTTTTCGTCTCTGAATCATGGGAAGCGAAAGCCACGATGCCCAAGACACCCAGGATGCATAGCAATGCGATGAAGAGCACCTTTCCCGTTTGACCCATCGTTTTGTTTATGGACTGACTCATTTTGAAAAAAATCCTTTATTTAAGTTTCGTGAGGGCAATCGCCTCAAATACTAAGTATATCATAAAAAAGACACCGAATATAACCAGAAACGGTAAGAGCAACTCTCGGTTGAAAAAGCCGTATATTGCCACGACCAAGACGGATAATATAATCTTCAAGCCCTGTAAAACCATGTAAGCTCGCGTATACTTCACCGCATCGTTCCTCACTCCCTCCAACGCCAGGAAGGTGATCACGCCAAAGAGGCAGAAGAAAGCGGAGGAAAGGGCAATCGCCGGCTTCGCGCCCGAATATTCGGGATAACGAGTGTCTATCAAAAGGTTGGCGATAAAAGACGTCAGTGATAAAAGCACCACCATAGCCACTTCCGCCATGATAACAGCACGTCTCATCCCGCCCTACTCGATTACATTCTCAACACATACGGAAATCTCATCGTTCTTCACCTCAGCGAACCCGCCGTCCACCTTCAGCGAAGTAGGAGTGCCATCGACCATATAGGTGATGTCTCCCGCCTTCAAGGAGGAAATAAGGGCCGCGTGACGAGGCAGAACTGTGAATCTTCCGGCAGCTCCCGGAAGGCTCACGGATTCCACTTCTCCAGAGAAGACCAATTTGTCCGGTGATATGATTTCTAATTTCATGACACTGATTAATTAGCCGCCTGCGACATGAGTTTCTTACCCTTCTCTATCGCATCGTCGATGTTTCCGACATTCAAGAACGCCTGTTCAGGAAGGTCATCCACCTCGCCATTAATAATCATATTAAAGCCTCTGATTGTCTCTTCGATAGGAACCATCACACCCGGAAGACCCGTGAACTGTGATGCCACATGGAATGGCTGAGACAAGAAACGTTGGATACGGCGCGCTCTGGCGACAACCAACTTATCCGCCTCGGACAACTCCTCCATACCGAGGATGGCGATGATATCCTGCAACTCCTTGTATTTCTGGAGAATCTGCTTCACGTTCTGAGCACACTCGTAGTGAGCCTTACCGATTACGTTAGGATCCAAGATACGGGAAGTGGAATCCAATGGATCCACAGCCGGATAGATACCCAACTCAGCGATCTTACGGCTCAACACCGTGGTGGCATCCAAGTGGGAGAATGTCGTCGCAGGCGCAGGGTCCGTCAAGTCATCGGCAGGCACATAGACCGCCTCGACAGCGGTGATGGAACCGTGCTTGGTGGAGGTGATACGCTCCTGCATCTGACCCATCTCGGTCGCAAGTGTAGGTTGATAACCCACGGCTGATGGCATACGTCCCAACAAGGCGGACACCTCGGAACCAGCCTGTGTGAAACGGAAGATATTATCCACGAAGAAGAGGATATCCTTACCTCCCTGACCTGAATCACGGAAGGACTCCGCAACGGTCAAACCGGACAATGCCACGGAAGAACGTGCTCCCGGCGGCTCATTCATCTGACCATACACCAAGGTCGCTTGAGACTTGGCCAACTCGTTGTAGTCGATCTTGCTCAAATCCCAATCACCTTTCTCCATTGACTCCTTGAAAGCATCTCCGTAACGGACGATGTTAGACTCGATCATCTCACGGAGCAAGTCGTTACCCTCACGAGTACGCTCTCCCACACCCGCGAACACTGAGTAACCATTGTACCCTTTCGCGATGTTGTTGATCAACTCCATAATAAGCACCGTCTTACCCACACCGGCACCACCGAACAAACCGATCTTACCACCTTTCAGGTAAGGAACCAGCAAGTCGATGACCTTGATACCCGTGAAGAGGATCTCCTTGGAAGTCGCCAACTCTTCAAACTTAGGAGCTTGTCTGTGAATAGGAGAGACATCGGCACGGTCGAACGACTGCATGCCATCGATAGGCTCGCCCACGACATTCAACATACGTCCTTTGATTTGTTCTCCCTTCGGAACGGCGATCGCCTGTCCCATAGAAACCACTTTCATTCCGCGGCGTAAACCGTCGGTTGAGTCCATCGCAATGGTTCTGATTGAATTTTCTCCAATGTGCTGCTGGCACTCGATAACCAGATTGCTCTGGCCCGGACGCTCAACTTCCAACGCATCATGAATCTGAGGAAGGGACGCCTCAGAATCCGGGAAACTTACGTCCACGACAGGTCCGATGACCTGTACAATTTCACCAATTACTTTTGCCATGTTTTAGCTTTTTTGTTTTATGGTATTATTACAATTTTTTGTACAATTTTCAATCCTCACAGAACCAAATTCCCGCAAGTCGTATGCAAATATAAGTTTTTTTTTCTCCCAAATGCTATTTCAACACTCTTTTTTTAATCATTTTGTAACCCTCCACTGCAAATATGTTACGCAACATAATTTAACATTCATAAATTCGTGAAATTGTCATTCGCGGACCATTTTTTGACATTTTCAAATCCGAGGAAGAAAAGCGACACGGAAATTACATTTAGACGAAACAGAAAAAAAATTAGCCTTCCGCATCTAGAACAATTAAATCGTAAATAGTAAATGATTAAAATAGTAAATGGTAAATAGTTAAATAATAAATGAAACCATCGTAGAAAGTCGAAGAAATTGTAGCCCCCTTCCACTCCTCCATCCGAAAAAATTCCCTATTTTCGCACCACCATATAAACTAAAGAAAGAATAAATCAATGGAATATAAGAGAGTACTAACCATTGCAGGAAGCGATTCAGGAGGTGGAGCGGGCGTCCAAGCCGACATTAAGACCATCTCCGCCTGCGGATGCTACGCGGCCTCCGCCATCACGGCCATCACCGTGCAAAACACGTTATGCGTGGAACAAGTGCAGGGACTGCCCATCGAAATCGTCGGAGGGCAAATAGAGGCGGTATTGTCCGACATCGGTGCGGACAGTATCAAGATCGGCATGCTCCATTCTTCGGCGGTAATCCGTTGCATCGCCGAAAAACTAAGGAAATACAGCGACATCCGCAACGTGGTGCTTGACCCGGTCATGGTCTCCACCTCAGGACACAAGCTGATGGAAGATAGCGCCATCGAAACGCTCAAAGAGGAGTTGATTCCCTTGGCGAGGATCATCACACCCAATATTCCGGAGGCGGAGATACTCATTGGGAGAAAGATTTCCCGGCAGGAGGAACTTCCCCAAGTCGCCCAGGAATTGGCAGAGAAACACAACGTGTCCGTCATGCTGAAGGCTGGTCACCTGACAGAGGACGAGCTAACCGACATCCTCTACGACAACGAGCAGAAACAAGTCATGCGGCTCACCGGCAAACGGCTCTACACGAAGAACACGCACGGCACGGGCTGCACCCTATCCTCGGCCATCGCCTCCATGATGGCAAAGGGATGCGACGTCAACGAAGCGGTCGAAAAGGCCAAATGGTATCTCGCCAATGCACTCCAAGTGGGCGCACGATACGAAATCGGACAAGGACACGGGCCTGTTTGCCACTTTTGGAACTTGTGGAGTTAATTAAGAATTAAGAGTTTAGAAACGTTAGTTCGACGAAGTCAATTAAGAGTATAGAGTTAAAAATCCGGATGTCGGTTTATTGTCCGCCCTGAAAGGGCCAAATATTATCTAGCCCAGGGCAACGCCCTGTGGAATTTTGAACGACCATGCGGTTCGTTGTCCGCGATGAAGGGGTAAACATAATACAAACCAGGGCATCGCCCTGCGGGAAACAAAACGGGGACCAAACCAAACGTTTAGTCCCCGTTCCTTTTATGGTGATCGAGGAGGGATTCGAACCCTCGACCCACAGCTTAGAAGGCTGTTGCTCTATCCAGCTGAGCTACCCGACCATCCTTAAATTGAGTGCAAAGGTAATACTTTTTTTGTGTTTGCTCCTAACGTGAAGCTGAAAAAATTCATTATTTTTCATAACAAACTGAATGATAAAAGATTGACGTCAAACAAGCAAGAAAAATCCATCAGAAAGGATATCCCACGGCGAAGTGGAGCGCACAATCGTCCGACCAATTAAGTCCATGGAAACGCCAACGTTCCCTACCCTCCCTCGCCGGGTTAAAGGCCTTCACGCCCACGTCGAAACGAATCAGGAAATAAGAGAAATCGAGGCGGATACCCAAGCCATAGGCCAATGCGATCTGTTCGTACAGTTTCTCAAAGTTAAACTGACCCCTAGGCTGGGAAGGAGAATTCTTCAACGTCCAGATGTTACCCGCATCCACAAATGCGGCGGCCTCTGCTTTCCAAATCAGTTTCGTTCGGTACTCCAAGTTCAGGAGCAGCTTCACGTCACCCGACTGTTTCACGAAGTCATTGTAGCTGTCGGAATAATAGCGGCCAGGGCCCAACGTGCGCACTGACCAACCCCTCACACCATTGGCGCCACCGCCGAAGAAACGACGCTCGAAAGGAACGACCGACGCATTACCGTAGGGACAAGCGACTCCCACGCCGATATGATAGACCAAACGGCTTCGACCATCCAACTTGATATTATAGGAATAGTCCGCCTCAGCCTTCACATACTGGGAAAAAGGGATCTTTCCAATCGTATATTGTCCAGAAGAATCCTTGGAAGAGACCAAATGGCAGATACCATTCAGCAGAGCGCCCGCCGATTCGAATGCAATACGGTAATAAGTTTTGTTCGAACGAGAGACCTGCGTCTGGTTATCATAAGAGATGGCAAAACCCGAGTTCATCACAAAGTGGTCCGAATAGCTCTCCCTCAAGACAGAATAGCGATTGGCGCTATAAGTAGAGTCGAAAGACTTGGAGGTCTCGATATCCACATAATTCAGATCAATCAAATCCAGCGTATACTTGTAAAAACGGCGCAAGGTCCACAGGTATTTCATGCTGGTGGCAATGGACTTACGCTCGTAAGTGTTAGGGCGTACCTGATAATTATAGCGTACATTGTATTCCGTATTGGCGGAAATTCTGCGTTTGAAGTCCCTATTCAGGAAAGGGAACATAAAACGAGGGAATGTGACACCCACACTTCCACCCAAATCCAGCACATATTTATGGAGGATATCCGACAGTCCCGAATAAGCCTCCTGCGCATACCTTCCCCTCACACTCAGGACCTCCGAGCCGTGGAAAATGTTCTTATGCGCATAACCCAAGTTCAAGGCGAAACCCAAATCACCATCCGAGTTGGTTCCCTCCACATCCATAGAGAAGGACTGAGGCTTAGCAGGATACAGATCTATCTCACAATCCACCTCATGCCGTTCGTTCTGCAGATCGGTGAAACGGATATTAGACGAGCGTAGAATACCCAACCCGTTCAACCGCGAGTAAGAGCGCTCCACAAAAAACTCATTATAAAGGGAATCCGTCTCGATGCGCAGTTCATCCTCCACCACAGAAGGACGAAGGAATGGTTTCCCCTTAACAAGGACAGTCATATTTTCAGAATAGTCAAGCGTATCCCAGACGGTCTCCTCATTCGGATTCTCCGACCTCACATGCTCCGTGACATATATATGCCGCACCCTATACCGTTCATGGTTCGTTTCCTCCCTCTCTCCATTCGGGAGCACTCTGCTATAAGGCTTCAGGTGCAAAGTGACATCCACCTGCCTTCCCCCCACGCTACTATCCGCCGTGTAAGTCAGGAAATCCTTATTGAAACGATAATACCCCCGTCGGCGAAGGAACCGGCTCAAGCGTTCCCTCTCCTCGTCCAATTCATCCACATCGAACAACATCCCCTGTTTCAACTTCGTGTTTTGCAGACCACCCCTCATATGGAGGATAGAATCCATGACACGGTCACTCGGTATGTCACTCTCCACCTTACGGATACGATAAGGAGCGTTCGGCACAATTTTATAAGTGACCTCAGCCTTTTTCTTTTTAAGTTTCACAGAAGAGGAAACCTCCGCGTTCATATACCCCTTCGACTTCATATAAGCCTGCAATTCCTTCTCAGAACGATATGTCAAGAAAGGATCATAAATGACAGGAGCTTCACCGATATTTCTCAACTTACGGTTAATGCGTTTCGTGGAATCCCGTCCAGAAAGATTGTAGACGCCCAAATAGATACGAAAAACTCCAAAAGCCTTAAAGTTAGGCTTTTGCCGCAGATGTTTCGTCAAATCGTTGTTATTAGCAGTACTACCGGACCCATCAAAAGAGACCTTGTCCAACAGGTAATTATCCTTCGGCACATACTTAGTCGATGAACACGACGACAGCAGAAGAGCCACCGCCATCCCAAACACCAACGAGAGCTTGTAAATATGCCTTTCCATTGTTAATAATCTTCGTACAAAGATACGACTAAAGAATAAAAAATTAAGTATATTTGCATCGTTTGGTTTTAAAAAAATATAAATACAATCAATAATGACACTTATTAAATCTATTTCCGGCATACGCGGAACAATCGGAGGAGCCGTCGGTGACGGATTGACTCCTCTAGACGTTGTAAAATTCACAGCCGCCTACGGCACGTGGATCAAAAGGAACACACAGTGCAAAAACAACCTTATCGTAGTGGGAAGAGACGCCCGCATATCGGGTGAGATGGTAGACCACCTCGTCACGGGTACCCTTATCGGACTCGGTTTGAACGTGACCAACATCGGACTGGCCTCCACACCGACGACCGAAATCGCAGTACAGAAGGAGAAGGCATGCGGAGGCATCATCCTCACCGCCAGCCACAACCCTAAGCAATGGAACGCATTGAAGCTCCTCAACGAAAGGGGCGAATTCCTCAACGACAAAGAGGGAAAAGCCGTATTATCCATGGCGGAGAACAACGACTATGAGTTCGCCGAAGTGGACAACCTAGGGAAAGTGACTTATAAAAACGACTATAACAACATCCACATCGACGACGTGCTCAAACTGAAGCTCGTAGACGTGGAAGCTATCAAAAAAGCCAACTTCAAGGTAGCCATCGACTGCGTCAACTCTGTCGGCGGCATCGTGATTCCTCAATTGCTGGAGAAATTGGGTGTGAAGAACATCATCAAGCTCAACTGCGACCCGACAGGCAAATTCGCCCACAACCCGGAGCCGCTTCCAGCTCACCTCACCGAAATCTCCGAAAAGATGAAGGTGGAGAAGGCGGATGTGGGATTCGTCGTTGACCCGGACGTGGACAGGTTGGCCATGATCTGCGAAGACGGAGAGATGTTCGGTGAAGAATACACGTTGGTTTCCGTAGCGGACTACATCCTGAGCAACACGCCAGGCAACACGGTCTCCAACCTTAGCTCCACCCGCGCTTTACGCGACGTGACCCGTCAACACGGAGGCCAGTACAACGCGGCGGCCGTCGGCGAGGTGAACGTGGTAGCCAAAATGAAGGAGACCAACGCCATCATAGGCGGCGAGGGCAACGGCGGCGTCATCTACCCTGAGAGCCACTACGGAAGAGACGCGCTCGTGGGCATCTCCCTATTCCTCTCCCTCATGGCGAAGAAAGGCATGAAACCTACGGAGTTGAGGAAACAATACCCTCCTTACTTCATCTCGAAGAACAAAATCCAACTGACACCAGACATCAACGTGGACAACATCCTGGCGCAGATGAAGGACAAATACAAAAACGAGGAGGTGAACGACATCGACGGAGTGAAGATAGACTTCGCGGATTGCTGGGTACACCTGCGCAAATCCAACACGGAGCCAATCATCCGCATCTATTCGGAAGCTTCCACCATGGAGAAAGCCGACAATTTGGCGAAGAAGATCATGGGAGAGATAGAAGCCATTTACAAAAAATAAACTGGCACCACACAAAAACGAGAGGATGCGCTAAGACTGTACAGTCCGCGCATCCTCTTTTTTATCGTCTATATAGAAATTTCCTCAAGGGGACTACCTTCCCTACCCCATGAGCGACACAATCACAATGTGCACTGGAAAGTGAACATATCAGGGAAAGCAGAAGCAGCATCCACCTCACGCTTGAAAAAGCCAAAGACGGAAGAGCCAGAGCCAGACATGGAAGCGTACAACGCATCCTGCTCATACATCCAATCCTTGATCATCTTCACCGTCGGATGAGCATCAAACACGCTCGATTCGAAATCATTCACGATATTATATTTCCACTCGGAAATCGGTTTCTGAACCATTTCCGAAAGAGGCAAAACCGTTTTCTTAGGGGAGACCTTCGAGTAAGCCTCCTTCGTGGAGACAAAATCATCAGGCTTCACCAAAAGGAAGGAAACCCCTTCCAAGGAAAATTCGATAGGCTGCAACTCATCACCGATACCCGTCACGTAAGCCGGTTTATTCTGGATAAAGAAGGGGCAATCCGCACCCACCTTCGCTGCGACAGACTCCATTTGAGGGATATCCATGCAGAGATGGAACAAATCATTGAAAAGTTTAATGGCGAAAGAAGCGTCGGAGGATCCACCGCCCAAACCCGCACCGGAAGGGATGACCTTTTCTAGATATATCTTCACAGCAGGAAGATCATACTGTTCCTTCAGCAAACGATATGCCTTCAAGACAGAATTATCGTTCACATCCCCATCCAAAGGAAGTCCGCCGACACGCATCTCCGTCACGCCGTCATCAGCCACGACAACCTCAAGGACATCCCTCAAGGGAATTGGATAGAAAACGCTCTCGATATCATGGTATCCATTTTTCCTCACGCCGGTAATATTCAAGCCGACGTTAATCTTTGCATTAGGGAAGACTATCATCACTCTAAAGTTTTTTTCATAACGCAAATATAACAAAAAAACCTCAGATTCGTATGGTTGATCACAAATGTTTTGTCTCGCAATTGGCAGTCAAACAGTTAGGATTCGCAGAATGGCGACATGCATTCAACATCATAAATACATTAAACAGATAACAAAAATCAAAAATAAAAAGAAAAAAGTTACACCATAGCAAGAAATATGTATTACAAAAATTTGAATGTAAGAAGATAATTTTTATCTTTGAACTGAATATGTTGATGAACTGATTTTGATGAAATGTTGATGAACTGGATAAAGGAGAGGGAATATGGAAGACAACTTGGTGACATTAGCGATACACACCTACGAAAAGGCCCAAAGGTTGAAATCCGTGTTGGAAGTACACGGGATTGATGCTTGTTTACAGAGCGTCAATCAATTTTTGCCCGTCGGCACGAGAGTACGCATAAAAGAGAGTGATTTGCCGAAGGCGTTGGGCATCATTGAGGAGATGAACAGCAAAGACGGGCTAAACGGAGCATTGGAAGAGATCAACAAGAAACCGATGGTGTTGTTACCCATTGACTTCTCCGACTATTCGATGAAAGCGTGTGAATTCGCCTTCCCCCTAGCCGCGAAATTAGATGCGGAGGTGGTATTGTTCCATGCATACCTTCCCCCATCATTTTCGACCATGCCGATTGGAGACGTAATTAATCACGAAGGAAGGACGGAAGAGTCCGCCCTTGAATTACTGGAAAATGCGAAAGAGAACCTAATCGAATTGGAATCTAAGATAGAGCAATCCATTTCCGCTGGGGAATGGCCTCGAACGAAATATCGCCACGTTCTCAGGGAAGGAGTCCCGGAGGACCAAATACTCGGATACGCAGAGAGACACCAGCCCAAAATCATCATCATGGGAACGAGAGGGCGCGACAAGAAGGACATGGATTTCATCGGAAGCGTGACAGCGGAAATCATCGAACGCTCACATGTGCCGGTGTTCACCATCCCGGAAAACATCGCCCTCAACGGATTCAAGGAGATAAAGAACGTGGCCTTCTCCACAAGTTTCGACGACAAGGATTTGATAGCGTTCGACAAAATGATGAACTTGCTCAACACCAACAACGTGAGCATACATTTCATACATTTCGAAAACAAAGACGACAGGTGGGCAGAAATCAAGTTGAGCGGCATCAAGGCCTACTTCCAGCAGAACTATCCGGAGAACCATTTCGAATATCATCTAGTGCCAGGAACGGACATTCTATCCGCCTACGACGAGTTCATTCACCAAAACAACATCGACGCCATTGCGCTCACAACGCACAAAAGGAGTTTGATTTCAAGGCTGTTTAACCCTAGCATGGCGCGGAAGATGATATTCCACACAGATACCCCGATGTTTGTTTTCCATGCATAAGACATAGCGGAAAAGGAAGAGAGAGAAAAAAAGAGAAAGAGTGTGTAAATAGATTGGATGAATAGAGGTTGAATAATAGTATGGGAAGATTCAGGATTAAGAGATTATATAAAATCGGAGGATTAGCCGTAGCGACGATCATACCGCTTTGCGAATGTGCGGCAGACAACGCCGTCACGGGGGTAAGCACGAACCACGAGGTTCATTACCAAGCACCGACGATTCCGGACGAGATTAGTTTCTGCGGAGAACGGATAGATTTATCGAACTATTACCTTCGGGAAAGGTTTGACAGGGAGTTGTTGAGTTTCTCCTATTGGCATTCTCAAGTGTTCCTGCTGATAAAAAGAGCGAACAAATTCTTCCCCATCATCGAACCGATCCTGAAAGCGAACGGCGTTCCGGACGACTTCAAATATTTAGCTCTCATCGAGAGCAATTTGGACCAAAGGGCGCAATCACCAGCAAAGGCAGTCGGAATATGGCAGATACTTCCGGGGACAGGCAAGGACGCAGGATTGGTCGTCAACGATGATGTGGATGAACGCTATAATGTGGAAAAGGCCACAAAGGTGGCTTGCTCAATGCTGAAGCACACACACGACGCGGCAGGCAGCTGGACTTTGGCTGCCGCGGCCTACAACACAGGGCACGCACGTGTGATGCGACAGATTGACACACAACAGACGAACAATTACTTCGACATGTTGTTCAGCGAAGAAACAAACAGATACATTTTCCGTATTATCATGGCGAAGTATCTCATGGAGAACCCACAGAGGATGGGGTTCTATCTGACGAAGGAGGATTTATATTACCCAGTGGAAACGGATGTCGTCAGAGTAGATTCCACCATCGAGAACTTGACAGATTTCGCGAAAGAGAGGGGTATCAATTACCAACTGCTCAAGGACTCGAACCCATGGCTTCGAAGCAACAAATTGCCGAACAAGGAAGGAAAGGAATATTTCATAAAGATACCAAAGAAAGAGTCTTTGAAGTTCGATCCCGAAAAAGGACGAGTACATCAAAAGAATTGGGTCACAAACCCATAGTATAAATGGATTTAAGAACAATGGTTATGGAAAGAGTAATTAAATATATATTATATCTCTTATTCGCCGCAACTTCAATATGCACGGCGAACGCACAATCTATTGCGTTCAAATCCTTCAGACAAACCGATGGTGTCGTCACGCAACAATCCAAAGGATTATACGTGTGGGGCGCATGGGAACAGAGTTCTACAGTTGTCGTCCTTGATATGACCAACAACTACATCGTCACAGACGACAAACTGAACAAAAAGGTCACCGTCTTCGAAATATTCGACAAGCCCCAGAAATGGATTGTAAAAAAGGATTACAAATATCTCAACTACGAATGCATGAACAAACGGACGCTAGAAAAGTATTACATAAAACTCTACGAATACGACTCGGGCGAATTCCGCGTCACTGTCATGTCGCCGAAGAAATCGACTCGCTATTCCGTCGTCTTCCTGAAAGACTATGAAATGGATAGCGACCTGGAGGCAAAGGTGAAGAAAGCATTCGAAAAATAAAAAGCCACACAAGGCAATGAAAAAAGCGGCATGGGGCAATCCCACACCGCTTTTTTCGTATCCAAAAAAGGGGGATCTACTATTTATCCGCCACTGCCAAACCTATGGTTCTGCCCTGAACTAGCGTATCCGTCCATACATAGTCATGGGAAGTGCTGATCACACGGCAACAACGTATATGCGCATAACCCGCCTTCCGCACATCGTGAAGAAACGTCCGCGCCAAATTATCCTGAAAATGTTCCTCCCCCCTACGGGAAGCGCACCCAATATACATCGTATCTCCAACGACCGTGGAGATATCCAAATAATTCACCGCAGCCATGTTTTCCACAAAGTTACGCTCATCAGCCAGTTTCTCCTCCGGAGTCATCTCCGAATAAGTTTTTGTGGCGGGATTCTTCTTTTTCTCTGTAACATACCCGCAAGACGAAAGAACAACAATAATACCTAATACTAAGATGGAATTTCTCATCACAATCACACTAAATTAAAAACAACCTTGTCGCACAAAATTAAAAAATTACAGAATACGTGCAACAAAAAGAATGTCAAGAAACATTAAATATAACGCAATTCGCTCATTATCAAAACAAAATGAGGAAGACGAACTAGTCGCCCTCCTCATGCCTTTTCTTTTACTGCTAAAAATTACTCAGCAACAGCCTCAGCAACAGCAGTAGCGGCTGAATCAACTACAGCAACAGCAGAATCAGCTACAGCAGTAGCAACTGAATCAACTACAGCAACAGCAGAATCAACTGCAGCAACAGTGCTATCTACTACGTCAGCAACTTCGTTTGTAGTTTGCTTAGCAGTTTCTGTGCAAGATGCGAAAGCGAAAGCAGCTGCAACAGCGAAAAATAAAACTACCTTTTTCATTTTTTTTTATTATTAAAAATTAAACAACGTTTACTCGAAATACCTTCCTAATAGCTTTGTTCTATTTCTAAAACACCGCAAAGTTAAATATTTTTTTTTACAACAATCCAATATGCATACTTTTTTTTTTACGACATGAAAAAAAAGTTAAAATAACAGATATAACTCTAATTATCAAACAACTGTATTACACGGCTTTTTCAACCGCAGCTCATTCATTGCCTAAAAAAAACACTTTCACCCTAAAAATTCGACATATTTCAGCGTTTCACAGGAAGATATCCTGCGGGAAAACGGGCCAACACATGAATATAGGACCGTACACAAAAAGGGAGCCTCAACATATGGGGAGGTTCATCATTTAATATTATCTTTGCATTGCAATAAAAAAGAAAAAAAAGAAATGAGCACGAGGACCATAATTCTAAGTCTATTAATAGGAATATCCATCAACAACATACACGCGCAAGAAACTCCTGGAGACTCCATATCCATAAAGGAGGATAGCATACAGGTCGCGCCTGAAGCCAACATATCCGAAACACCCACAGAGACCTCCGTTCCATCCGAAACCACAGGATCGCAGGACTCGTTGACTACGGCGAACGACGGGGGAAAAACAAACGACGCCTCCCCGCACTACCTGCTCATCTTCGAAAAAGCCTATTACAAGCTCAAGGAAAGCAAGTTCGCCGAATTCATAGGCAAAAATCATTGGGGAGCATTCGGAGGATTCGGTCCCGCCAACGTACACTTCGAGCGTTACGACCTCTACCAACATGCGGTTTGCAACGTACGGCTTGGAATCGTAGCGGACCATGACATGGACATGATCAAGGAGAATCTTTTCGTCGAGACCGGCATTGAACTGCAACGGAAAGGTTACCAACGTTTCTTCGACGAACATTCGGATTACCTCCATGTAAATTATAAGGAAAAGACCAACCTATATTACTTAGTTATACCCACCACCGTCAGCCACCGTTTCTTCTTCAGAGGATTCGAGTTCACCCCCATGGTCGGCCCGTATTACGCCATCGCCTTGGGCGGCAGGTTCAGATATAAGCGGGAGACAAACGACGCCGGCCAATTTATCGTACAGACAAAAAAGTATTCCATGTTCGGCGACAAAACCGGCACAGACAGGCTATACGACACCCGCAGGTTCGACCTCGGACTACGCATAGCGGTCGGCATACTATATTTCGAGAACATGCGAAGCTCGATGGGCTACGATTGGGGATTCATAGACATAAGGAAATCAGACTTCCGAGGAGACAAATACAAAAGTCGAAACGGCGTTTTCTATTTATCCCACACCTATTTTTTCCATTAACAGGCTATACCAGACCAAAAGCCAAAGTATAAATGTATAAATCCTAACGCGCATGAAGAATTTAATTAAAGGAATAGCGCTTCTATTATTGGTTTCGTCCTCAGTAGGAGAACTCCAATCACAGAAATTCGTTCGGGTAAACCAGATCGGATACCTAATCAATGCTCCCAAGTATGCCCAAATAGGAGGATTGAACGCTTACCGATTCGAACTCAAGGACGCCAAAACAGAGGAGACCGTATTCAAGGGAAGCCTACCAGAAGGAAAACGATGGAACCAATCGAGGGAAGTGACACAATTTGCGGACTTCTCCGCCTTTCAGAGACCAGGCAAATACTACGTGGAGGTGAACGGGGAACGCTCCCACCCTTTCATGATCGGCAGCAGCACCATCTTCAAAGAATTCTCCACCTGGACGCTCAAGGCATTTTACCTTTGGCGATCATCCATCGCCATCGAGCCCCAATATGCCACCTTCAATGGGACTAGTTTCGCAAGGGAGATGGGACATCCAGACGAAGAGGTATTCATCCACAGTTCCGCATACAGTGAGACAAGGAAAACAGAATCGACCATCTCCTCCCCCAAAGGATGGTACGACGCAGGAGATTACAACAAATACGTAGTCAACGCAGGAATCACACTCCACCAACTTTTTCTGGCATACGACATGTTTCCCTTCTTTTTCCAGAAACAAAGGCTGGACATTCCAGAAAGCAACAATTCGCTTCCAGACCTGCTGGACGAGATCAAATGGGAAACAGATTGGTTGTTCACCATGCAAGACCCCAACGACGGAGGCGTATACCACAAACTAACGACAAAGAAGTTCTGTGACGTGTCTGTCCGTCCCGTCGACGACAAGCAAGACCGTTTTGTCGTGGCGAAATCCACATCCGCCACACTATGCTTCGCTGCCGTAATGTCCACCGTAGCACGCACATTCAAAACATTCGACGAGCCTTACGCCAAAGCGGCGCTCGACGCAGCCCGCAAAGCGTGGAATTGGGCGGAAAAGAATCCGGAAGTATACTACTTCAATCCGTCAGACATCAAAACCGGCATCTACGGTGACAATAATTTCTCGGACGAATTCTTCTGGGCCGCCTCCGAACTACTCATCACCACAGGAGAGAAAAAATACTACGATAAGATGGACTTCTTCCGCCAGTTCGAGACGCCGCGTTGGAATGCCTGCAACTCGCTCGCCCTCATGTCACTCATCTGGCACTTGGACGAACTGCCAAACTTCGTGGACACACAACTCATACACAGAAAATTCTTCACATTGGCGGAGTTGCTATACAACGGATACAAATACTCACCAGGACGTCTTTCCCTCAAATCGTTCAACTGGGGATGCAACGGAGAGATAGCCATCAACGGGGTAATCCTCGGACTCGCCCACTCCATATCGCAAGACCCCAAATACAGGGATGCGATGTTCGGACAGTTCGATTACCTCCTTGGCATGAATCCGACCGACTATTGCTTCATCTCCGGCTTCGGCTCCAGATCCCCCAAGCACATCCATGACAGACGATCCTTCAGCGACGGCATAGCGGAGCCTCTGCCCGGATACCTCTGCGGAGGAGCCAACCCGAACCAAACATCAGACTGCGGCAGGAGCAATTACCCATCCATAGCACCAGCCAGATGCTACTTGGACGACGACTGCAGCTATTCGACCAACGAAATAGCCATCAACTGGAACGCACCACTCGTGTTGCTGACCACCATGATCATGAACTCATTCGAATAAAAACAGACATGAGAAAACTTGAAATAACGGAACTGAACAGAATTACCACAGAGGAATTCAAGAAAGCAACAAAAATCCCCCTTGTGGTCGTGCTAGACAACGTGAGGAGCCTCCACAACGTGGGGTCGGTGTTCAGAACATCAGACGCCTTCCTCGTGGAGAAAATCTGTCTCTGCGGCATTACCTCCACTCCACCCCAACCCGAAATTCACAAAACGGCACTGGGCGCAGAATTTTCCGTGGATTGGCAATACTACGAACAGACGCAAGAAGCAGTGAAAGAATATAAGGGAAAGGGATACCACATCTTCTCCATCGAACAGGTGGAGAACAGCGTCAAACTGCCGGACCTCACGTTGGAGCCGGACGGGAAATACGTGGTAATCCTCGGCAACGAAGTGAAGGGCGTGCAACAGGAAGTGGTGGACATGTCGGACGAAAGCATCGAGATTCCCCAGTTCGGCACCAAGCACTCCCTGAACGTCTCCGTCACCTCCGGCATCATCATTTGGAGCTTCTTCGAAAAAATGCGAAAAAATTTCCTCTAAAACGCTTGCACTTTCGGAAATAAGCATTACCTTTGCACCGCATTTGAGAAACAATGGAGCTCATGCAGGGGAATGGCCCCGTAGCTCAACTGTATAGAGCATTTGACTACGGATCAAAAGGTTGTGGGTTAGAATCCCGCCGGGGTCACTAAGAACTGAAAACCAAGCGATTATGTTTGGTTTTCAGTTTTTTTCTTAAGGTATGTTGAATATGCAATAGATTAACACAATTTAAATATTGATTTAAATACATCATATTTTTCATATAAAATTAATATTGGATTATAAATTATTAAAATAAATCCACAATTGAATATTTTTAGATTCATATTCAAGAAAAGATTATTACATTTGCGCTAAACCCGCAAAAAAAGTTAGCATGGAACTAAAACTGAGCAAATTTATATTGTCCATATTATCCATTCTCACCATATCGGTTATCCTATACGGATGCGACAAGGGGATTACAATAACTATGTACCACGAAATCAACCCTGGGTATCTACAAAGAGGGAAAACGGACAATGAAGGGCAGAAACAAGGCACGTTTTTCGCCCAAAAACCAGAAAGCTTTAAAATCGACACCTACAAAGACAATGTTCTGAACGGCTATTTCTGTCACTACGACAAAGACGGGAACATCACCGAAGAGGGATTCTACAAAAACGGAGCTTTGGACAGCCTATATCTAGAGTACCACCCAGGGTCTGGACTGAAATCAAGATGTAACTACGCCATGGGCAAGAAGCATGGCATCTACTATGAGTATTTTCCCAACCACATCCTCAAAATCGAAGGCAACTACGTGTTGGGCAAAAAGGAAGGAGAGTTCGTCGAATATGATAACCTCATGAACGTCGTGTACCGCGGAGCATTCCACAACGACACGCTCATAGGGGACGAGATCCAATACTATCCTAACGGTATCGTGAAGTCTATCAGAAGCGGACAATACAAAGACATCAGGGAGTTCGACTCCACCGGACGCATCGCCAGCTACAGCATTGAACGAAACGGAGAGCTCACAAGGACAGAATTCCCACTCAAACCAATACGGGGGAATGGCATCATCAACAACACATCCCTCATCGTGGACGAGGTATATTCCAATTTCTATGAGGGACGCAACGGCAAAGAACCTATGTGGACAGGACGAAGCATCTCTCTCGTAGACGATGTGGTCAACATATCCTTCAACGGAGGATACGCCAACGGGGAAGAGACTATACTATGCAAGGAGACCCATTTCCAAATCCTGAACGGGGAACTTGTGGAAGGTGAATATGCAGGAAACGACAACCGCCCTTTGGACTATTACCTGTTCGATGTGAACAAAATCAGGCACGTCAACCCTAAAGACGACTTCTCCGGCATCAGTTCCACCACCCTTCCCGTCGCAAAGGACACGACCATCCGATACGGGGCTTACCACATCACCGTGCACTCCCAAAGGGAACGCATCCCTGGAACAGGCTTCAACCCTATCACCATCCAATACAAAGGGGAGAACCTAGAGATGAAGGAACTCTATGACGTGACGCTTTTCTCCTACGACGGAGACCATAACGGAGAGAACGAACTCTACATCATATCCAGCACCAAGACATTCGGACTGATCCAGATATTCAGAGTACGAGCATAAAATTTCTCAACCACACATAACATAAAAGCCGCGCGGAGAACCGCACGGCTTTTTTCTGTATGGTTACCGTCTCAATCACATCATCTCCACACTACGCTTGATGAACGCGCTGAGCGCCTCGCCCTTCAACAGGTTGTTGGAAAGGAGGGCCAAATCAACCAACTGGCGCAATGACTTGCTTTCCGACGCATACTTCACGTAGACGTCCTTCTTCTCGTCACGCACCTTCTTGGTCTCATCATCCAGCTTCTTCACCTCCTCCTTTACAGGGTCAGGCAAATCGGACTCTTTCTTGTCACCCATCAAATCGGCACGCTTCTTAGAGAGTTCATCCAATTTAGCGACCAAAGGATTCACCTTCTCGCCACACGCAGCCTCCTCGTCCTTCAACAAACGTCCAATCAACGGATGAGCGGCATTCACCACCAAGTTGTAGGAGTCCGGCATGTCACCGTAGAAGTTCATACCACTTTGCGTAGCGGACATCTCCTTCATACGACGCATGAACTCGTTCTGCATGATGTAAACCGGCAAATTGTCGGCGGAGAGGTTCTCAAAGGTGATCACGAAGCTCTTCTTGTTATCGTTCGGAAGTTGTGAATTGAACATGTCGATCAACGCATTCTGCGCCTCGTTCGGCAAATCCACCTTCTTGGCATCCTCCTTCATGATCAACTTATCGATCACGTCAGCGTCCACACGCGCGTAACGCACCTTGCCCTCGGACTTCTGCTCCAAGCGGCTGATGAAGTGAGAATCGAGCATACCGTCCATCATCAGGACATCATAGCCCTTGCTCTTAGCCGCCTCGATATAAGTGTGCTGCGCCTCCTTGTCGGTAGCGTAGAGATAAACCAAGTTGCCGTCCTTATCCTTCTGGTTAGGCTCAATCAACGTCTTGTACTCCTCGAACGTGAAGTATTTGCCGTCCACATTCTTCAGCAAAGCGAAGCTCTCCGCACGCTCGGCGAACTTTTCGTCCGTCAACATACCATAGACGATGAAGATCTTCAGATCATCCCATTTAGCCTCATAATCAGGACGTTGTTGTTTGAAGATGTCCTGCAGTCTGTCCGCCACCTTCTTGGTGATATGGCTGGAAATCTTCTTCACGTTGCTATCGCTCTGCAGATAGCTTCGGGAGACGTTCAACGGGATGTCCGGAGAATCGATGACACCATGCAACAACGTCAGGAAGTCAGGCACGATGCCCTCCACCGAATCGGTGACGAAGACCTGGTTGCAGTAGAGTTGGATCTTATTCTTCTGAACTTCGATATTATTCTTGATCTTAGGGAAATAGAGGATACCCGTCAGGTTGAAAGGGAAGTCCACGTTCAGGTGGATATAGAACAACGGATCGTCCGCCATCGGATAGAGCTCATGGTAGAACTTCTGGTAATCCTCGTCCTTCAAGTCGGCGGGCTTGCGAGTCCAGGCTGGCGTCGTGTTGTTGATCACGTTCAACTCGCCCGTCTCGACCTGCTTGCCATCCTTCCACTCCTTCTTCTTGCCGAATGCGACAGGGACAGGGAGGAACTTGCAATACTTGTTCAGCAATTCCGTAATCTTATGATCCTCAAGGAATTCCTTGTTCTCGTCATCGATATGCAGGACGATATCCGTACCACGGTCCGCCTTCTCGACATCCTCCATCGTATACTCAGGGCTACCGTCGCAAGACCATTTCACAGCCTTTGCGCCCTCCTTAAACGATTTTGTGATGATGTCCACACGTTTGGAGACCATGAACGAGGAGTAGAAACCGAGTCCGAAGTGGCCGATGATCGCATTGGCGTCATTCTTGTACTTCTCGAGGAACTCCTCTGCGCCTGAGAAAGCGATTTGGTTGATATACTTCTCGATTTCCTCCTCCGTCATACCGATACCACGGTCGGAGATGGTGAGCGTACCCTTATCCTTATCAATGTTGACGTTGACCGTCACATCGCCCAACTCACCCTTGAACTCGCCCACTGAGGCGAAGGTCTTCAGCTTCTGCGTCGCATCAACTGCGTTGGAAACCAACTCACGGAGAAAAATCTCGTGGTCACTGTAAAGAAATTTTTTGATGACGGGGAAGATGTTATCCGTCGTTACCCCAATATTTCCTTTTTGCATACGTATATGTTTTTTAAATTATATTCAACACATACGTAAGACCAAAATCCGTGCCACACCGTTCTTTATGACAAAATGGCAGAAGATTTACAATACTCCATGCGATTTACGTACCAACCAATGGTTTAAGGAGAACAAAATAACGCCAAGTGCGACAGAGAAAACGCAGATGGAGGAGAATATCGTACCCGCACCGACTGCAGAGATATGGGAAGAGACCCAACCACCCAATATATTGGCGAAGAAACTGCTCAACAGCCATACGCCCATCATCAGGGAAGCCAGCTTCACAGGCGCCAGTTTAGAGACCATGGAGAGACCGATCGGCGAGAGGCACAACTCTCCCAACGTATGGAAGAGATAAGTGAAGAGGATGAAGAGGATGCTCGCCTTGACAGACTCGTCAGCGCTGTCCCCGCCACGCGCGCAGACCGCACCATACAACACCAGGAAACCCAAGCCCAGCAACACCATACCCATTGACATCTTCACAGGGATGCTCGGCTCCTTTCCCCTTTGGCCTAACCATCTCCACAGCAACGTCAAAAGGGGAGCCAGAATGACGATCAGCAACGGATTCACGGATTGGAACCACTCCGTCGGAACCACGAACGAGCCAATCTCCCTATCGATGTACTTCTCGGTATAGAGCGTCATGGAACTACCTGCCTGCTCGAAACCAGCGAAGAAGAAGATACTGAAGAGCACGAAGACGACGATCGCCAACGTGCGGTCCTTCTCCTCCTTCGTGAGAGGCACATTCTCCAACGAATCATCCTTCGCCTTGCAAGAGGGAGCATTCCCCACCTCACCCAAGTAACGTTTGCCCAATATCGTGAAGACCAGCAGACCAATCAGCATACCAATACCCGCCACCAAGAATCCGTAACGATAGCCGTAGGTGAGCGCCATATAACCCGTCAACAACGGAGCGAAGAACGCACCCACATTGATACCCATATAGAAAATCGTGAAGGCGGAATCCTTGCGGGGATCCCCCGGTTCGTAGAGATGTCCCACAATCACGGAGATATTAGGCTTGAAAAAACCATTACCGATAATCAGCAGGACAAGACCCGTATAGAGAAACGGCAGGGACGTTTCGGTGGCGAGGCTGAACTGCCCCAGCATCATCAGGATAGCACCAATCACTATCGCCTTGCGTTGTCCCAGATAGTTGTCGGCCAACCATCCTCCGATCAGAGGCGTGAAATAGACGAAACCCGTGAAGAAACCATAAAGCAAGGAGGCGTTATCATCCGTGAAGCCCAGACCGCCATCGATCAACGACTTCGTCAGATACAACACCAACAACGCACGCATGCCATAATAACTGAAGCGTTCCCACATCTCCGTGGCGAACAGCAAATACAAACCTTTCGGATGTCCTTGACTCATTTCTTTAGCATTAAATAAAACCACACACCCTCCAAGGTGCCAATGACGTAGGAGGGATCGTATTTACCGCAAAGTTAATGAAATTATAAGTAATTCTACATTCAGAACCCGCCTATCCATTCAAAAAAAATCCCCGCCCGAAGGCGAGGATTCCCCATGTTTCGAAAGGCGAAACACTTTTTTATTTCTGATTATTGTTGGCAGAAGGTCCACCGATAGAAGACCTCATGTTGGTATCCGCCTCGATATTCTTCATGCGATAATAATCCATGATACCCAAGTTTCCGCTTCTGAAAGCCTCGGCCATAGCCTTTGGCACCTCCGCTTCCGCCTCGATAACGAGTGCGCGGGCCTCTTGCGCCTTCGCCTTCATCTCCTGCTCTTGGGCGATAGCCATCGCACGACGCTCCTCCGCCTTTGCTTGAGCGATGTTCTTGTCCGCCTGAGCCTGATCCATCTGCAACTGAGCACCGATGTTCTTACCGACGTCGATATCAGCGATATCGATGGAGAGGATCTCGAAGGCCGTACCGGCATCCAATCCCTTGCTCAACACCACCTTAGAGATGGAGTCTGGGTTCTCCAACACCAACTTATGCGTCTCGCTGGAACCGATGGAAGAGACAATACCCTCACCGACACGGGCAAGAACCGTCTCTTCGCCCGCACCACCGACCAAACGCTCGATGTTCGCGCGGACCGTCACACGAGCTTTAGCGATCAACTGGATACCATCCTTCGCGACAGCCGTCACAGGAGGCGTGTCGATCACCTTAGGGTTAACGGACATCTGTACCGCCTCGAACACATCACGACCCGCCAAATCGATGGCCGTAGCCTGCTTGAAATCGATGGCGATATTCGCCTTGGACGCAGAAACCAACGCATGTACCACACGGACGATATTACCGCCGGCGAGGTAGTGCGCCTCCAAATCATCCCTCGTAATAGTCTTCAAACCAGCCTTGTGAGCCTCGATCATACACTCCACGATCACACGAGGAGGAACATTCCTCAGCCTCATCAGGAACAACTGGACCAAAGAAATAGAAACGCCGGAAACCTTGGCATTGACCCATAGCAATACCGGCACATAGTGGAAGAATATACATAACAGTATAAATACTACCACCAAAGCAACAATTAAAAATACACCTGGCATAATTATAGAATTTAGTTATACAATTTATTAGTCACTCAAACAGACTAGTCCGCATAATAGATGTAGAACATGATACTATATGCGACACTAAGCAATAGGATAACCTTCGCCACAAGCGATACATTTCTGTAATCCAGTTGCACATTGGCCTTCGTCAACAAGAACGCAAGACCGATGGAAGGCACCAGAATAGCGCACAGATAATAGCGGATGGAAGGCATCGGCTCATACGGCAACATACGGAAAACAACATGGGCGCACACCAGATTGACGAGCAGTATCAACACGAAAATGATGGCCCTCGCAACTGAATGGCCCAAAACAATCGGAAACGTATGGCACTCCAGTTCACGCGCGCCCTTCTCCTCCTCGAAATCGGTAGCCACCTCGGAGACGAATGTCCACATGAATACACAGAAGGCGAAAAGAGCCACAATGGTTAAAAGATAACGGCTAAATACCACAATCTCTGGATGGGCACCATATCTCATCGACAGGAAGAAATTGAAGCAGACCACCACCAACATCGGCACCAACGCATTCAGCACGGAAGCGAACAGGTTGCCCAATATAAAAATACGTTTATACGAGGAGGAGTAGAACCACATGATTCCCGCAATGATCAAGAACAACAGCACATAGGTGAAGGCCACGGAGAATGGCGCATTCAGCTCCACCCACGCATAAAACCCGATAACAGCCCCCAACAAGGCGCCCACAACGGAGCAAACGATGAAGACGGTCATTGCGGAATGCTTAGGGATGGTCTTGCCCACCACATGATTGATCGGATGGTTGATCTCGTCAATCTTCACGTCGAAATAGTCATTGATGGCGTAACCTCCCGCAAAGGTGAAGACGGTAGCCAACACCAGCAAGGCGAGCATCTGAGGAGAGAACACCTGCTCCGCGGGAATGCCCGCCACGTTCGACACAGGGGTAATCACCAAGTAATACATCGCCAACTGCACCAGCGCTATCGCCACTAGATAGGGCAGCCGCACCAACTTCATATAATCTTTCATACAATCCATAATTTGCACTTTCACCAACCGAACGCCACATTATCGGACATCCAGTCTCTTTTCGCCTTCATCACCTGCTCTATCACGTCGCGGGCACACCCCTCGCCTCCCCTCTTAGGGGAAATATAACAAGCGATCTCCTTGATCTCCGGAGCCGCGTCCGCAGGGCAGCAAGGGAATCCGCACTTCCGCATCACCGGGAAGTCAGGGATATCATCGCCCATGTAGAGCACCTCCTCAGGAGACAAGCCATATTTACGGACAAAATCGTCGAAATCCTTCATCTTAACGGCGGAGCCCATGTAGACATCCTGAATGCCCAAGCCCTCGAACCGTTTCCTCACCGCCAGCGTGTTACCGCCTGTGATGATCGCCAGATGATAGCCCTTCTTCACGGCCAACTGCAATGCGTAACCATCCTTGATATTCACCATGCGCATCGGCTCGCCGCTCACGTGCAACGGCACGCAATCCGAAGAGAGCACTCCGTCCACATCGAATGCCAACGCCTTTATTTTCGATAAATTAGCCTTAAAATCCATATTCCTACAATGAGTCTTTAGAATGCTTCAGCGACATCTCATGAATCGACTGGCTCACCAGTGCGTATATCTCCCTCTGCAGCGGGTCGTCGATACGATCCTTCTGCGCCTCGATCACATTCAGGTCGTAGCGCACCGCCGGACCCGTCTGCGCCTCCACAGGCGGCAAAGAGTGAATCTTGCTCGCCGTCTCGTCGATCAAAGGGAGCAACACCTCGAAAGGGAGTCCCAGCTTCGCCAATTGTTCGCTGGCGATCGAGTACATGTGGTTGCTGAAGTTAGAAGCGAAGACAGCCGCCAAGTGCAACTGTTTGCGTCCCTCCGTGTCCAAGGGCATGACAGTGTTCGAGATATGTCTCGCCACATCCTGCAAAAGGTCCATCATCCTTGGCGTAGTCGCCTCCACGAAAACGGGTATCTTCGAGAAATCGACCGGCTTCGCCTTGGAGAAGGATTGCATAGGGTACAATACCCCGCCCTCGTCGGTGAACTCCGAAAGAAGTCCGAGGGGCATGCTACCCGCCGTATGCACGATAGGTTTCCCCTTCAAAGGAGTCTTGCGGAGCACCTCCACCAAGACCGAGTCCTTCAAGGCGCAGATATAGAGATCCGCCGAAAGCGTCAATCGGGAGAGATCCGTCGTGAAGGGAGCATTCCCCACTAAACTAGAAAGTGCGGTCGCCGACTCCACCGTCCTACTGAACAATTGGGCGATCGGATACCCCGCATGATACAAAGCCTGAACAAGATGGGTGCCCAAATTACCACATCCGAGCACACAGACAGAAGGCAGAACCGCCTTACAATCCGAACCATTCGTCACATCCGCCATCCTACTCTTTGATTTACATCCTATAATTTTCTCAGGCGAACCGTCCGCCTTAGGGAGGACATCATCCGCCATCAGAGAATACACACTAAAAACGGTTCTTATGAATGCGATCCAATTTCAGTTTCGCCTCGTCGAAAGGATTCTTCTCCTCTCCCTTGTAGCCCACGCCGATGATGCACTCCACGCTGAGGTTCTCAGGCGCATTAATCAAGCCTCGGATATAGGCATCCGACGTCAAGTCGCCAGCCTCCGTTTTCTTTCTGTTGCGCACCTGCACCCAGCAAGAGCCCAAGCCCAAGTCCTCGGCCTGCAGCTGCATATAGGCGGCGGCGATGGAAGCGTCCTCAGTCCACACATTGCTCAGCGTAGTGTCGGCCAAGACGATGATGGCGGCAGGGGCGCCCTCCAAGAACTTGGAGCCCATCTCCCTACAAACAGACAACTTCGCCAGCGTCTCCTTGTCGTCCACAACGACGAAGTACCACGGTTGACAACGCTTAGAAGAGGGAGCCATCAGCGCAGCCTTCACGATCGACTGCAACTTCTCCTCCTCCACTTTCCTATCCTCGTATTTACGGATGCTTCTTCTTTTCTTTACTAAATCGATAAATGCCATATCACATAAAATATTTCAGGAAACAAACTTAATAAATTTTCAAGAAATTCGGTAGTTAAATAAATAAAAAAAGCGAGCGTCCAACTCGCATGGATAGGAAGATTTCCTTCAATCAGGAAAACAATTCAAAATTCTTAATTCTTAATTCACTAAGATTCCCGCCACCATCCGTCCGCAAGCGAATCCGTCACGTCTGGCGGAGAAATAACGCGGATCAGAGAAGGTGCAGTCCGGATGCGTCCATATACGTGCGTCCCGCAAGCCCAATGCCAGCAATCTGGCACGCACCGCCCCACGGAGATTGATATGGGGCTTAGGATACCCTTCGCGTACCAGTATGCCAGACATTTCTTTTTCGGGAAAGAGCGATTGGAAACGATCCACCACCTCCTCGCCCACCTCGAAACGAGGGGCTGATATGGAGGGCCAGATCTCAGCGGTCAGACCTGAGGGAACCACGAAGGAGACTTCGCACATGCGCTTCACCGTTTCACCCAGGACATCGGAGACGATGCCCTTCCAACCCGCATGGGCCGCCGCGATCACATGGTGCTCCTCATCGTAGAAGAGCACCGGCACGCAATCCGCCACCGTCACGCCCAGACAAACATTCCTGCACGTCGTGACCAAAGCGTCGCACTTGAAAAACTCGTCACGCTCAGCCATCGGTACCAGCAGGGTGTCTTGGTCTATCACCATCACCCGGTTGCCATGCACCTCGTTCGGCACGATGAGGCTCTCCGGCGGGATGCCTAACACACCGCAAAGAAGAGAACGGTTTTCGTCCACGCAGGAACGTTCATCACCAGAAAAGTAGCCTAGATTGAACGAAGCGAAACACCCTTGGCTCACACCCCCTTCACGATCCGTGAAGAAGGTGGTCACCTCGCCATTTTTCCTACTGTCAGCTATCATGCAGGCTTCCCCAGAATCATCAGAACCTAATTGCCTTATCCACCGTCTTCCAAGGCATCATCGAAACGGAGCAGTTACCGAACAAGGTATGCACCTTCAACTCGCCCACCTCATCCACTTGTCTGTTCAAGTAGTTGCGGATAGTGGAACACATAGTGGCATAGTTGGCAGGTTGTCCGCCCATTCCATCCGTCAATTGGGATTTCTCCGGACCATAATAGCAGTCGGTCACCTTACAGTTTCCTGTGGACCATCCACAGATAGCGCCCACGTACTCCTTCTTGACAGGCTTAACCGGACCGGTGGAGATGCAGTTGAGCAATTCAGCCTTACTATCACCGATCAGCTTACCGCAGATACCGCCCACAGCGCTAACGCCTCCATCCACCTCTCCATCATTAAGGCAGTTATAGACGAGCGAACGATTTTGGGCACAGATGCCACCAAGTCCCTCATCAGGGAACCCGCTTCTCACCTTGCCATGGTTCATGCAGTTGATGACGAGTTGGTCGTTCACACAAGCCACACCACCGGCAGGAGCATTGGAGACACCAACCACCTCACCAGAGTTCTCACACTCGGTAATAACACCCATCTTGTTATAGGCGCATATGCCTGCAGCAGCTCCTTCTCCACGTATAATCGCTTGATTATAGCACTTCTTAATCAATCCATAATTGTAGGCGCATACGCCAGCCACATCACTGGATCCGGTCACCTCGCCCGAAAGGACAGTACAACCGAACAGGAAGCCTTGAGAATATGCGCAGATTGCGGCTGTACCATTACCCGCATCCACATTCAAGTGGGAGAAAATCACATTTTCCACAACACCCGAAGAACCCAAGACTCCGACAAATGCGGAGGCATCCTTGTCCTCGCCCACCAGCTTCAGTCCGATGATCTGATGTCCACTGCCGTTGAACACGCCATTATATGCCGAAGCGGCTTTCTCTCCAGCCTTCAGGGATGCTTCATCCACCACGCAGGCAATCGGCGTCCAATCCCTGTCCGAAATGTCGATGTCGTTCATCAACCTCGCATTCAGACTACGCTCTCCCTTGTTCACTCGCTCAGCGAAAGAGAACAACTCCTCCGCGTTCGTGATCTTGCAATGATAGAACACTTCTTGAGGAACATCGCTATTTCTCTTACCCATGCCCTCCTCGAGAGCATTATCGTTGTCTTCCTTACAGGAAAAGAAAGATGCAACAACACCCAACATCAATATAGGAAGTATAAATCTATTCGTTTTCATAAGCCAATCTCCTTTCACAATCTTTAGGAATTACACATACCTTACAAATTTGTCATCCTCTTCCGTTACTCATCAACACCCTTTCTCATACATACATCTTAAATACAACCGTCTTTATATATCTAATATCTGCTTCTCATCTATCACGTTTAACTAACGCTTTATATAAATATAGTTTAATTTTTTGAAACTGCAAAATTTTCGAGTGATTTTTTTATTTCAGGGCTGATATTTCTTCTTTCCGGGAACGTTTTCGATAATGCATAAAGCAACAAGAAGATAAAATATAAATATAAGAATATACATCTGTTCAAAATAGAATTGCTACATTTGTGAAATCTATTATAACTACAATTCACAACCAAAATGTACAAGAAATTAATAAGCCTTATTATTCTACTGCAATGCGCTACTAGCACCATTTTCGCAGCCAACTACATGACTTTCACCGCAGAAGACTACATGTGTTCGTTCAAAATAGAAAACCATGGAGGAAACGACCCCGACATACAATACTCACGAGACGATGGAGAGACATGGGATAAACTTAGCGATGGGGTTATAATCTATTTGCCCCAAATAGGGGATAAAGTATTATTGAAAGGTAATAACCCTGGTGGTTTTAATCAGGATTTGGATATGTATACATCGTTTGTCTTAGAAAAACCCATTGCCGCCAGCGGAAGTATAATGAGTCTGATTGACGGTGAAGGAGAGAGTCTAGTGATTCCCAACTCGCATTGCTTTTGCGAACTATTCGATGATTGCTCAGACTTGACGAAAGCGCCGGAACTGCCCGCCACAACACTGACTGACCATTGCTACTACGGCTTGTTCAATTTTTGCCGCAATCTGCGACAAGCGCCAGAACTGCCGGCCGAGCAATTAGCCCCAGGTTGCTACGAATCAATGTTCTTTGGCTGTTATGAACTAGAATCTGCGCCCGAACTGCCGGCCACACATTTAGCTTCCGATTGTTACAGTTACATGTTTGCAGCTTGCTCTACTTTGACAAAAGCGCCCAAATTACCTGCCATGGAGCTGGCACCCTCCTGTTACGAGAGCATGTTCGCAAGTTGTGCCAATTTAAAAGAGGCACCAGAACTGCCCGCCACAACATTGGCGTCTGATTGCTACGTACTAATGTTTGCCGAATGTGACAGCTTGAAGCAAGCACCAGCGCTACCTGCCACAGAATTAGCCTTTCAATGCTATTGGGGAATGTTTTCTCACTGTACAGGTCTAACACAAGCGCCCCGATTGCCTGCCAGGAAGATGGAGTATGGTTGCTACAATTCGATGTTTGAGGGTTGCACCAGTCTGACCCAAGCGCCGGAACTGCCCGCCACCCAAATGGCACAATATTGCTACAAATATATGTTCATGTGTTGCAGTAGCTTGACAAAAGCGCCAGACTTACCTGCCTCAGATATATTCGACGCTTGCTATACAGACATGTTCCGTTTATGTCCCAACCTATCCTCTATCACGGTGAACTTTTCAGGATGGGATTATACAGCAACGATTTCATGGGTGTTAGATGTCGCTCCAACCGGCACATTCTACTGTCCAAGCGCATTGCCAGAAGAATATGGAATCAGCAGAATTCCAGAAGGTTGGGACGTGGTATATACAGATGTGGGAGTTGACGGAATCGGCGCCGACGCTCCATGGTCGATTCGCACTTCAGATCTTACTATCTTCGTCACCGGAGCCCAAACGGACGTGGAGGTGTATAACCTCACAGGCTCACTTATAGCGAAAGAGAAAGCCAACAAAGAAGAAACGAAACTGACCATGAGTCATAAAGGTGTCTATATCGTTAAGATCGGCAACAAGAGTCAAAAGGTAGAATTATAAACATAAAAAGATGGAGAAACACACCCACAAAAGACGAAACATCTGGTTGGCAATCATCTGCGTTGCCATCCTCGGCATAGGGATTATTTCCGTGCACGCCATTGACAAGGAGGGCACGGACAAGACCGTGACGACGGTTCGTCCCGCCAAGTGGGCGGAACCCATCACCCTGGCTGGCGTACCGAACCTGCACAAGGTCTCGGACGGACTCTACCGCAGCGCCCAGCCTACGAGCGAGGGAATGGCGAACCTCGCGGCGATGGGGATAAAGACGGTCGTCAACCTACGTGACAGGCATTCCGACTTGGACGAGATAGGCGACCTGCCACTGCAAGCGAAGCGCATCGATATATTCACGGGTCACATGAAGGACGAGTACGTCAAGGAGTTCCTTGCGATCGTGGACGACACAAGCAACGCCCCCATCTTGGTGCATTGCCAGCACGGGGCGGACCGCACAGGCACCATGTGCGCCATGTACCGCATCCTACGCCAAGGATGGACACCCGACGAGGCGATCGAGGAGATGAAGAACGGAGGATATAACTACCACTCCATCTGGTCGAACATTCCACGCTTCATCCGCAAATCCGCCGCACGCCTTGGTGGGAAGCAGACGGGAGATGGTCTGAATAATAAATAAAAACTTTCATACCCAACGATTATGGATAGAGTGTCAATCATCAAAGTATTCCTCATCGGGTTGTTGAGCCTTACGGCGAACGCCCTGACACAGGCCCAAACAAAGGCGGACTCCATAGCGAAATTCGAAGTCTCCATTCCGGACGCTCATAACATAGCGGTGATCAACCCGTCTAGAATCGGGTTCATGTCATTGCAGAAATCCAAGAGCTCGAACAAGCGATACATACAAGTGGAAAATGGCAGAATAGATTCGATAGGGAAAAAACGCACAGGCTCATACATGGGCAATGATGTTTTTGAGATACAAAGTCTATTCCTCGCCCCTGTCGCAGGTGCGGACACCGTCAAAATAAGGGTACAGGATGTGCAAAACAATGTCTACCAAGCATATAGTTTCCCGAGGAATCCCAGCATTGTCACATTCACAGGTGTCGACAAGGAGGGGAAGCCACAGTCCGTATCCATCATACATGAATGGAGGAAAATCGACAAACATGAATTATCACGCATATATGTTGAGTCACACATCTATATCAGAGACTTCACAAAAAAAGTCGTTCGATCAGGAGCGCCACTCGACTTTAATCGGCCCATCCGTGTCAATGCGACTCTCAACGGAGAAAAGGTCGACATCAAGTATTTCCAATTAAGGCTTTTGGAATACAATCCCAACTTTCCATGTTGCTCCGGATTCGGGCCCCTATTAGAAGGAGAATCACTATCGCAATTCAAGATGGAAATGGAGCGAATAAGGGAATTATATTTAGTCATCGTAGACCGCATAGACAGCAAAGAGGGGGAAAGGGTATTCGAGTATCCATTTTTTGAAATCGAATACGAGGACCTTTTCCCACCCACACAAGCTAAATAAACGAAGGAGATAGGATGATTGAACGATCAATCATCCTCCTCTTCATCCTCCTCATCCGAGTCGGAATCCTCATCGTCAGAGTCATAACGAGCGGCACGCACAAGGAACATCTCCTCGTTCTTCTTCAAGAACTCTTGCCAAAGCAGTTCCAACTTTTTTGCGTACTCCTCATCAAGGAGCCTGCCCGAATGTCCACCCGTCCAATCGAAGTCCGGGATGGCAGCCTGCAATTCGGCAGTCGTAAGAATCGGGCAATAGTCGGGGTGGATGACCACATCCCGCTCCAGATCCATGTAGTGCACATCACGTCCCTTTCCCGACCAATCCTCACCGTAGTAAGGTTTGGAACTGAAGGTGCCACTCATGCAGATGCCCGTATTCCCTTCACCGCAACGCACCATAAAGAAGCGATCGTCCTCTTGCGCCTGACGATAATCCCAGACAGACCAATTCAACTCTTCCCACCGAGAGTCCAAAAGACCCTGATAGTCAGACATCTTAAAACTCGAAATCTCCGGATTCCAGAAAAGAATGAACGTCTTCCTTTCCTCTGCGAAATTAATCTTCACTTTTATCTCCATACCATTTTGCAATTAAGTTCACAGCAAAAGTAGGAGACCGTTGTACCATAACGTGGTACATGTAGGCATATTTTTTCGAATATGGAGGGGGATTATTATTTCCAGTCGTTACTTCACGACATAGACCCCATGAGCAGGCATTGTAGAGACGTGGCGCGCCGCATCTCTATGCGTTCGCGGACATGATTTCGGAAACGTGATGCCCGCATCCTATATGATTTCGATATGTTTTTTTTTGCTAATTGTAACCAATTTGTAACACCTACTTTTTCCCGATTATGGTCACTTCATCTTAATTTTGTATCATCATGCAATAAATGGAATCATGACTATAGGAATCGTTATAAAGCTTTTGGGATCTCTTGCTTTGCTTATCTATGGAATGAAGATAATGAGCGAAGCGTTGCAAAAGATGGCTGGACCAGGGTTGCGCCATATATTAGCAAGAATGACATCCAACCGTATTTCAGGTATGCTCACTGGTATGTTTGTGACGTGTGCCGTGCAATCCTCTTCGGCAACCACTGTTATGACTGTTTCGTTTGTCTCTGCGGGTCTTCTGACGCTGACACAGGCCATCAGCATCATCATGGGAGCTAATATTGGTACTACGCTTACCGCTTGGATCATGTCGTTAGGGTACAATGTGGATCTGTCGAATGTTGTCTTCCCCGCTTTTATGTTGGGTATGTTGCTCATCTACAAAAAGAAACATCGTGTGGCTGGTGATTTTTTATTTGGAATAGCTTTTCTATTCTGGTCGTTGGTGATGCTCAACTCCACAGGAAAAAGCATGGATCTGGAGCACAACGCAAGTGTAGTGGCTTTCTTTTCGTCATTCGACACAAGCAGTCACTTCACCATCCTCATTTTTCTCTTTGTCGGCACCCTGATAACATGTGTTGTGCAATCATCGGCTGCTGTGATGGCCATCACCATCTTGCTCTGCTCCACGGGGGTCCTCCCCATCTACCTTGGCATAGCACTGGTAATGGGCGAGAATATTGGCACTACGGCGACAGCCAACCTGGCAGCCATGGGTGCGGGCATTCCTGCACGACGAGCGGCATTGGCTCACTTGCTGTTCAATGTGTTCGGTGTTTTCTGGGTTTTATGTGTGTTCTACCCATTCGTCAATATGGTCTGCTGGATGGTCAACTATGATCCTGAAGCATCTGGACAGGTAGCGCGACTTCCCGTTGTACTGGCCATGTTCCATACCTGCTTCAACCTAATCAACACATCCATCCTATTGCCTTTCGTTTCTCAGATAGAACGAATTGTCTGTCGTCTTTTGCCTGAGACAAGCGAGAAGGAACGACAACCTGTCACGCTGCATTTCATCAACGGAGGACTCATGACAACACCTGAAATCTCTGTACTTCAAGCGCAAAAAGAGGTGATACACTTTGCCGAACGTATGCAACGTATGTTTGGCATGGTGAGGAGTTTGCTCGATGAAAAGGAAAAAAAAGAGATCGAACGTCAACACGAGCGAATCTGCAAATACGAAGAAATAGCCGATCGCATGGAAATAGAAATCGCCTCCTATTTGGAGAAGGTGAGCAATGAACGATTGTCTGACGATACAAAGGGGAAAATACGTTCCATGCTACGTATGATAGGAGAATTGGAATCTATCGGTGACTCGTGTCGGAAGATTTCACAAACCATTCATCAACGAAATGAACTTGACGAAGATTTCTCTCTACAACAGTACGAATATATGCACGAAATGATGCACCTTGTAAACGAAGCCATCACTCAGATGATGGTTGTCATGAACGGAAGACGAGAAAACGTAACCATTGAACCTTCGTTAGAGATTGAAAACGACATCAATGCGTTGCGAGATAAAATAAAAAACGACAACATCACCAATGTGAATACAAAGAGAGACTCTTACATCGTCACAACACTCTGTACCGACATTATCGCCAGTTGCGAAAAAATAGGTGATTATATCATTAACATACTAGAAGCACGAATAGGAAGACGTCACATCTTCTTCCGCGGATTACACATGGATTGCGACAAGAAGGAGGTTTATATTGATGGGGAACCTATTAATCTCACGCTCACGGAGTTCAATTTGCTTTACGAACTTCTATCTTGCAGAGGATCCATCTGCTCCCGCCAGCAACTCATGGAAAAAGTTTGGACGGGTGTGGTGGTTACGGGACGTACTGTCGATGTGAACATCACCCGACTTCGCAAAAAACTGGGGTCCTACGCGCATTGCATCGCCAACAAACAAAGTCTTGGATATTATTTCGATGATAAATTCGGACAATGATATGGCAACAATGTTCCGTACGAAGACGGGATTACATATTGCATAAAATTTTTTACTTACAGCTCCACCTTTGAACTTTTCCCTCCCATCTTCACAACATAGACCCCATGGGCAGGCATGGAGAGGCACATTGGAGAGTCCACATCGCCATGTCCCTTGTATATTTGTTTGCCATTCAGGTCATAGACCTCCACCTCTCCCGCATAGCACATATAGAGGTTAAGACCATCCGTCCATACACGGGTGTTCTCGTTGGCTATATCTTCTACAGCATCATCATTACAGATATATTCAACATTCCAACCCTCTGGTATTCTGCTTGGGCCATATTCGACAGGAAGTTCTTTGGGACAAATGAAGGTGCCGGTTGGGGCAACATTGACGACCCAATCTTCCGTCCCCTCATACTCTAAATGTAAGGCTCCGATTTCACTCCACTTGCTAAAAGATACAGATATTTCAGATAGGTTCGTACAATCCTTAAACATATGATGAGCAAAATAATCATATATTTTGGTCCCATACAATACGGGAGCCTTGGTTAGGCTGGTGCAACCCTCAAACATCGAATTGTAGCAAGCAGAAGTCATATTTGAGGAAGGCAATTCCGGCGCTTGCGTCAAACTAGTGCAATGCTCAAACATACCAGCATAACAAGACTCGGCCAGTGTGGTTGCTGGTAATTCTGGCGCTTGTGTCAAACTGGTACAATGACTAAACATTTCACCATAACATCCATAATCTAGCGTAGTGGCAGGCAAAGCAGGTGCCTTTGTCAGGCTCGTGCAATTATTAAACATATCACCATAGCATGTGAATGTTAGAACAGTTGCAGGCAATTCGGGTGCTTGTGTCAAACTTGTGCAATTCCTAAACATTTCCAAGTAGCATGATTGCGCTAATGTGGTTGCAGGAAGTGCTGGCGCTTTCGTTAGATTCGAACAGCCCCAAAACATATCAAAATAACATTTAAACGTCAATGTAGTTGCAGGCAGTTCTGGCGCTTGTGTCAAACTAGAGCAATTAATGAACAGACGATAAAAGCAACACTGACTAGGTATGACAACACTTTCACCTATTCCGTCAATCAAGCTCATTACACTTCCACTGGCAGCTATAGATCCTGTCATTTTAAACTTTGTATAGTAAACATCATTTTGGGCGATTCCATTAGGGTTTTCCCCTTTCAGTAACGCCTTGTCTCCTTTATGCTCCAATGTGATCATCTCTTCATCTAAAAGTTGAGTCCAAGTCGCACCTTCATCTAAGGAGTATTGTATATCTGGATCATTATAATTATTACTGATTCCGAACCTGGAGCCATCCTCTTCGGCCGTAAAAGTCAAATAATTAGCTGCGAACGCAGTGCACAATAAACATTGGAAAGATAGAATCGCAAGTAGTTTTCTTACCATAACGAGCTATAATAAATTAGGTCTTCTCTTTATTTTTCGGCAATCGGCAGTACCTATACCCATCGCCGAAACCCATTCGTCCGAATGAGGGTGCAAAATTAGCGAAATTGTCTATTTCATCAAATACAATCTATTTCTAAAAATTATATTTTACGATTATGTTTTGACCACATGATTGTGCAGACGGTGATATTTGTGGTAGGGGCGATGGCGGGTGTGGTAGGGGCGATGGCGGGTGTGGTAGGGGCGATGGTGGGTGTGGTTGGGGCGATGGTGGGTGTGGTAGGGGCGAAAAATTTTTCGCCCCTACGATGTCACGTACATCCATATTGTTATGTACATCCACATCGTCACACGCATCCCAATCCAATACATCCATGGATTTTTTTATTTCAATAATACCATGGATATGATTAGGCATAATGACATAATTTTTTTATCAACCGAGATTCCTAAAAACATAAATAGCCACCACCATTCACCAAGAATGTGTGACGGCTATTTTATCACTTGGCACTCTTCCGTCGATTACACTCCCTGCACAACATCTGGCAATTCTCGGCGATGGTGCGACCGCCCTCTTTCCATGGGGTGATGTGGTCGGCCTCCATTTGCTCTATGTCGAAATGCTTGCCACAGATTTTGCAGATGCCTTGCTGACGCTCGTAGACCTCTCGTTTCGTGTTGTCGTCGAAGGCACGGATGCCCAGGTGGTGCTCGTCGCCGTCTAATACGTAGGCGTAGATGCCCGACTTTTTCTGCACATCACTGTCCATCATCAGTTTCGTCACCTTCTCTTCCAACGCAGTAGCATCCAGCGACTGCTCCTTGAATTTTTCGTACAGCGTTCCCCAATCCACGCCCTTCATCTCTTTGCGGTATTTGGGAAAGAGGGCCTTCACCCAGTTGATGACACTGCTGAAGTGATTCCAGAGTGCGACTGCGTTAGGGTCGTGCTGGTGGTTACCCATATAGACCTCGATGTTCCCTTTGGAGATCCAGCGGATGGCTGTTTCGAGGTAGTCTTGGCGGATGGGCGAACCGTTCACGTACTTGCTCGCCAACCCGTAAGCGGCACAATTGTTTTTGCTGAAATAACGCTTTGCATCACTCACCCAACTGCCGGCATAGACCGCATTGCGCAGCTCCTGCTCGGTCAACTTCTCGCCCGCTATGTTGATGGTCTCGAACCATTTCAGTTTCTCGCTGTCGGTGCCACTACAGATATACACTTGCAATTCGTAATTGAGAATCTTCTCCTTTTCGTCTTCCTGCAGGTTGTGGAAGTACTTGAAGAGATAGGCGAAGTCGCCATTCACATACTGGCAGATGGAGATGGTGCGTTGTTGCCCGTCGATGATCTCGAACGTGCCATCGTCGCGTGTCGCCCAGTACATCACATTGAGGGGGAAGCCCTGCGTGAGGGTGTCGATAACGGCGGCACGTTGTTTATCGCCATAGACGAACTCCCGTTGGTAAGGCGGACGCACATCTAACTTGCCACCATACGCCTTTACTCCCTGCTCCGCATTGTCTGCATAACCCGCTGTTAGGTCACGGACTGTTATTTTATGCAATTTTATTTCCATATAGCTTGGGTTTTATATCGTAATTGAAATAATATTTTAGTTCAACTCTATTAAATGCTATTCTGTATCTCCAGCACTGCGTTAAGCCTTTCCCTGAGATATTCCGCCACGAGTGTTATCATATCGTCGGGCGACCCACTTCGTGCGAAACTATCGAATGCCTCGTAGTAGCGGCGACGGTCGGCGAACTTTATATTCACAGGTGGATAGCCTGCTCGGATGAGTTGCAGGTTCATAAGCAGACGACCAGTGCGTCCGTTGCCGTCAATGAAGGGGTGTATGCTTTCGAACCGTAGATGGGAAAGCGACACTTGCTCTGCGATATGCAACTTACCATACTTTTCACCCATGTCAGTGATTAATTCTTCCATTTTGGATTGAATCAAGTAGGGTTGCACAGGTTCGGTCAAGGCACCGGCTATACGAACAGGCACTCTTCTGTATTGCCCTGCATCTTCGCGGCGGTGAGCAAGCACAAGCGAATGGATGCATTGTATATCGTACTCTGACAGAGGATGTTTTTGCTTCGCCAATTCTTCCATCGCCTCGAAAGCCTCCTTGTAACCCACAGCCTCAAGATGGTCTTTTAAAGGTTTTCGGTCGATTGTCATTCCCTGTAGTACCATGGCTGTCTCTTGCAAGGTAAGGGTGTTTCCCTCAATAGCATTACTGTTGTAGGTATGTTCCACCACGAAGACCTCTTTGAGTGCTTCCACTTCCGCAGGGGAGAGAGGTCGCATGTCTGCCAATTTTTTTTGCAGCGCATCCACCTCCATCAGTAGTGGCGTGTACACTTTCTTGTCTGCCCGTTTGCTATAAGAACGTGCGTCCACAGGTTGTGTGGCATTAACAGGAATGTAATAGAGATTTCCCTTGCGGATTACGCCCGGGATTCTGCCATCGGAGCATAATACCCTTATGCGGCGGGAGGATAGCCCCCACCTTTCAGCCGCTTCTGTGATTTTCATATAACCTTCCATATTATTCCGATTTATGATATAAAACCACTACAAAGGTATTATATTATTCCGATTTTCACCAAAATCACCGTTATATTATTCCGATTATGTGATTTTTCGGAATAATATCACTTCTTTCCATACTCTTCCGTACCTTCTGCCGCCATGTTCGGTTGCTGCCCACTCTCTGGATATGACTGCGGAGATGATGCAGGCATTTCACTTTGCTGGCGGCGACGAATAAAAATTCTTTGATACGTCATCCTAGCATTATCAAATTCGTCCGTAATATATGGAATTTGCACACGCCACGTTTTATCTGCCTTTTTATACTTTAATAATTTCTCTTTAGAAGGTGGAAAGAAGAAATCACATGAATTTTCTGCCCATTCTATATCATGGCTCCTCCATATAATTTCAAATTGATTTGGATTGTATTTGTCCAAAAATGTCACTGGGACTCCCATAATGCCATAATAATCACATGGAATATTTTCCACTTTATTTACCTCAATTGCATTGTAATTGTCATAACGGGGATAATCGGTGGGAGTGTATGTTTTATACAAAATAAGTTCTTCATGTCGTTTCTTTATGTCAAGGTTTGTAAACCAACAAATATTCCCAAATTTTGCATATTTTTTCCCATCATCTCCAATATATGTATTCCCTTTATCAAAATCAGAAGGGACTTCAAATGTTTTGCTTCCTGTTCCAAATCCAAGCCATAATTCATTTCTTATAATAAGAGGAAATACTTCACGATAATTAATAGCATTTACATTCCCAATAATCACAAACTTTCTTTTGTATTTTATCAACTGCGTTAAATATTCCCGAAAAAGAGAAAATGGAGGATTAGTAACAACAATATCCGCTTGCTTAAGCAACTCCACACATTCTGGCGAGCGGAAGTCTCCGTCACCCTTCAAATAATTGATGCCTATCTCCTCTGGATCAGGAATATGGTTGCCATTGTGGTCACCATTGTATTCAAGCCAAATGGCACGTTCCGAATCGTTCTGACTAAAAAGATCACGTTCTTGGCTTTTGTAGCAGGTGGTGATCAATTTCTTCAAGCCCAACTGTTCGAAATTATAGCTGAAATAGTGAAAGAAATTGCTTACACGAGGGTCATCACAATTGCATAGCACCGTTTTACCCTTAAAATGCTCTTTGTAGTACTTCAATTCATTCTCAATATCAACAAGTTGAGTGTAGAACTCATCCTTTTTAGCACTTTTCGCCTGATTTAAGTTCTTATTTGCCATTCGATGATTGATAGTTAGCGCATCACTATCAATCTCGCTATCGGGCAAAAGAAAGGTGTGAGCCTTTCCATCTTGTCCACGGAGAGCCTGCAAGAACTCCGCATCCTACCTAGATTAGCCCACACCTAAAGGTGTGAGCACTAACTCTGTTGGTAGGATACGAGAGTGCATAACTCTCCGTGGATTAGCGTATATCCGATAATTCTAAATCATCAGTTTGCAGGCTTTTGATTTGGACAAGAATAATAGCTAATGCTGTATGTTACTATTTAAAAATTCTTACTGTCTGGTTCGTAAAAATCAGTTTTTTAATTTGTTTTCAAAGATATAAGTTTTTGTGATGTCTGCAAAATATGAAGGCAGAATATGCATGCAGATGGTTCTAGAAACATAGTATAAATTTTATCGATTATATTCGATAAAAACACATACTTTCCATCGATTATACTCGAAAAAAACACAAAAAAAAGGCATTCGTGCCATAGCATTTCACGCACAAGAAACGTTCTTCCCGCTTAAAGGGGAAGACCTGCAAGCTATATATGGAACAAGGAACTAACAAAACAGGGCAGAGGCACCTTACGCCCCTACCGTTGTCTCTTCGGGAACCACCCCTTCTCTACCCTCTTCCGCTGGTCAAAAACCTCCTTGATGCTCCAGAAACAGGAAAAGGCGACCACCCCCAAGAGCGATGAGACCGTCTGGTTCTCCGCAAGCACGGACAAGACCACACAAACAAGTCCGGCAAGGAGAAACACCCACCAGCACTTCACCCCGAAGTAGTACTCCCCTTTGATCACCAAAGGGTGGAAAAGTCCGATAATCAAGAAAGTAAGAAGGCCCACCAATAGGCCCAAACAATTATTTTCCGCAAGAAACTCCAACATACGTCACCTATTTTTCGTCATCCCACTCGATTTCAATATCGTCGCCCAGCTCCTCGTCCTCATCCTCCTCATAATCATCCACCTCCATCGGACGGTGCGTCATGGTCATGTGGCGATCCACATCCTTGCTCAGCTCCTCCCAAAGCAGATCCTTCAGTTCCATCAGGCCCATGCCCGTAATGGAGGAGAAGAAGACGCACGGCACATCCGTAGGCAACAACTTGCGCATATCGTTCATCATATCCTCATCGATCATATCGCACTTGGAGATGCCCAGCACACGCTGCTTCTTCAGCAGTTCAGGATTATATTGCTCCAACTCGTTCAGCAGGATCTCGTACTCCTTCATGATATCCTCCGTATCGCAAGGAATCAGGAAGAGCAGGATAGCGTTCCGCTCGATGTGGCGGAGGAAACGCAACCCGATGCCACGGCCCTCCGAAGCCCCTTCGATGATACCGGGGATATCCGCCATGGCGAAAGACTTCTGGTCGCGGTAGGCCACGATGCCCAGGTTAGGCTCCAGCGTCGTGAAGGGATAATTGGCGATCTTAGGCTTGGCGGCCGTCACGGCGGAAAGCAGTGTGGACTTGCCAGCGTTCGGGAAACCCACGAGACCGACATCCGCCAGCACCTTCAGCTCAAGGATCACATTCTTCTCGATGGCAGGTTCGCCCGGTTGCGCGAAACGAGGCGTCTGGTTCGTGGCCGATTTGAAGTGCCAGTTGCCCAAGCCGCCACGGCCGCCCCTCAGCAGGATCACCTCCTGTCCGTCCGCGGTAACATCGCAGAGGAACTCACCGCTGTCAGCGTCGTAGACCACCGTACCGCAAGGCACCTCGATGATCCTATCCTTGCCATCCGCACCGAAGCTACGGCTTTGGCTACCATTCTCGCCATTGCCCGCCATGATGTGCTTTTCGAACTTCAGGTGGATCAACGTCCAATAATCCTTGTTACCACGCAGGATGATATGTCCACCACGACCGCCGTCACCACCGTCAGGTCCACCCTTAGGGATATACTTCTCACGGCGCAGATGAGCGGAGCCTGCCCCACCCTTGCCCGACCGGCAATAAATCTTCACGTAATCGACAAAGTTCGTTTCAGCCATATATCTGGTAATTAAATATTTACAACCAATTCTTTTTCTTAAACCAAACGACGACGCCAATGCTTACCAGCACCATGGAAACCAGAGCGGCAGGATAGCCGTAGAACCAATGCAGTTCAGGCATGAACTCGAAGTTCATACCATAGATGCTCGCGATCAACGTCGGCGGCGTGAATATCACGGATACCAAGGTGAATATCTTGATGATCTTATTCTGTTCGATGTTAACCAAACCGAGGAACGTATCCTGGAGGTAATCCAGACGATCGAAGCCGAATTTGATGTGCTCTACCAGAGAGTTGATATCCTTGATCACCATGTTCAGTCGAGGTTTCAGATCCTCCGGCACCAAGTCGCTACGCAGGATGCTGGAGACGACGCGGTGCTTGTCCACGACGTTCTCACGCAAGTGCATGACACGCTCCTGCATGTTCTTGATTTCCAAGAGGACATCCTCATTGACGTCCTCGGCCACCGTCAAGGTCTGGCTTAACTGGGTGATCGCCGAAGTGGCGTCCTCGATCATGTCGGCGTCATACTCGACACGGGTCTCCAGCAGAGCGACGAAAATATGGAAGCCCGTCGGGTAGCTCTTCGGGTTAGCGAAAAGCTTCTTCACCGTATCGTTGAAGGATTTCAGATAATCGTTCTCACGGACAGAGATCAAGAGGCCATTCTTCAGGATGAAGGAGACCGTCTCCTTCTCGTACGTATCCAACAAGAAACTAGCGTTGGCCACCAAGGTATCGTCCGTCTCGATGAAACGGGAAGACATCTCGATTTCCTCCATCTCCTCCTCTTCCTGGATATAGATCTTCAGGAACTGCTCCAATTGAGACTCCGTATCCGGGGCGACATGGTTCAAATCAATCCACACAAAATTATTCAGAGGGACCTCCTTCAAGATTGCGATGTCCCTAGCGATCTTCAACCGTCCGTTATCGAAATAGAACAGTCTGACTTGCTGTATACCTTTACTCTCCTCCATCTCCCTTTTGTTTTTTTAGGTCCACCGGATCCTCCGGCAATGATTTTTCGACAAGGTTCGTCAGGTCGACGAACTCCCGCACGGACAACTGCTCCGGTCGTTTCGTGAAGACGACATCGGAGAATACCGGGTTATCCTTGCCCAAGAGCGGTTGAAGAGAATTACGCAACATCTTTCTGCGCTGGTTGAAGGCCGTTTTGACGACACGGACGAACAGAGGCTCGTCGCATCCCAAGTTACGCACACCGTTTCTCCTCATGCGGATAACCGCGGACTTGACCTTCGGGGGAGGGTCGAACACATGTTCATGCACGGTGAAGAGATACTCGATGTCATAAAACGCCTGAAGCAACACGCTCAGGATTCCATAGGCCTTGCAGCCCTGTTTGGAAGCCATACGTTCAGCCACCTCCTTCTGTATCATGCCCGAGCAGACAGGGATACGGTCGCGGTACTCCAATACCTTGAAGAAGATCTGGCTGGATATATTGTACGGATAATTACCAATCACATAGAAATCGCCGGTCGGATAGACCTTGTTCAGATCCAACTTCAGGAAATCCTCCGCCAAGATGCGGCCATTCAATTCAGGGAAGTTAACGTTCAGGTAGTCGACAGATTCCTTATCCAGTTCCACCACTTTGAGATCAATCTGCTCATTTTGAAGCAAATATTGGGTTAGCACACCCATACCAGGTCCCACTTCCAAAACCTGTGTAGGTGAGCTCACACCTAAACTATCAGCAATTGCCCGAGCAATGTTTTGATCCTTCAAAAAGTGTTGCCCGAGAGACTTCTTGGGCGTAACTGTCATAATCCATCTTATTTTTCGTTAAAATTTGGTAGCGCGAAAATACAATTTTTCATTAGGAATCACAATAGAAAAATAAATATTAGTAATTTTGCGTAAACGATTGCAGCGATGAAGAAAGATAACATAAAAACCGCACTTAAAGTTATATTCTCCCTAGGCTTGGGAATCCTTATTTTTTGGTATGTCTATAAAGATTGGGACATCGACACACTGATGGACAACCTCCGCGGCGTGAGAATCATCTGGATCATCATTCCTCTCTTCATCGCCCTCCTGAGCCACTTCCTGCGCGCCGTAAGATGGAAAATGCTGATCGACCCGCTCGGGAAGGAGGTGAATCTCTGGAACGTATACGGAGCCGTCATGGCCGGATATTGCATCAACTACGCTGTGCCGAGAGCCGGAGAGATCGCCCGGTGTGGCTTGATAAAAAAATACGAAGGCGTATCCTTCACCAAACTGCTCGGCACGCTCATCGTGGACAGAAGCGTGGACATCATCGTGGAGGGCTTCGTCATCCTCCTCACCATCGCCCTGCAATACTCCGAAATCATGCAATTGGCGGAGCAATACCACCTCATCGAAGGGGCTATCGGACTCTTATCCAACCCTATCACTTGGATAATCATCGTTTCACTCATCGCCTTACCTTTCCTATTCAGGAAGGCGATCAAGAACACGAAGATATATGCGAAGATCAAGGAGATGCTCTCGAATGTGGCCAACGGACTGAAATCCGTGTTGAAGCTGGAGCACAAGGGGCTCTTCATCCTTTACTCCATCCTCATCTTCGTCTGCTACTACTTCATGTTCTACCTCTGTTTCTTCGCCTTCGACTACACAGAGAACCTGAGCATGCTCTGCGGACTCTCCGCGTTCGTCATGGGTAGCCTCGGCATCATCGCACCTGTACAGGGAGGTCTGGGCGCATGGCACGTCCTGGTAATCGGAACCCTCGTCACCTACGGTGTATTCGAAGACCAAGCCTGCTCTTTCGCACTCATGGTCCACGGCTCTCAAACCCTCATGCTGATCTCAGTGGGCATACTCGCCATGGCCCTCATGTTCTACTTCAACAAGAAAAAAACGAACGCATGACCAACAAGGAAATAGAGACACTCTACAGAGAATTATGCGCCCACGTGACGGAGAAGAGGATCAAGCCTGCATTCGACATCCTGCACACGATGCTGGAAATCAGGCAGTCGGGCGAAATGACGGACGAATGCCGCCGCCTGGAGACAACCTACCAGTACATGCTGCAATATGCCTTGTCCGGCACGAAGGATAAGGAGCAAAAGAAGATATACGACCAACTGCGCACGGACATCCTGGAGTTGGCGGACCGCCTACGGGAGGGCATATTCACCCAGAACGCAAGCAACAACCTCTATTACAAGAAAAAAGAGTTGGGAAGGCCTAACCTACCCGACACAGACGAGGTAAGAAAGCGTCTCTCCGCCGAAAACATGAAACTACTGGCCCAATCATTAGGAAGCAATCGAGAAGCTCTCCGCCAAAGGGAAGCTTACGCCAACCATCTGTTCGACCTTATTTGGCTGAACGATAAGATGACGGAAGGGGAAGCCATCGAGGTCAGCGACCTATGCACCGATGAGGAGATCTATTGGGGAGAACAATGCCTTCTCGTCTCCGCAGTGACCATCAGCCTACTCCGCATCTTCGACGAACGGAAGTTCCTGATCCTCATAGACGCCTACGAACTGAACCCATCCGAGCAGGTCAGACAGAGAGCCATCATCGGCTTCGTGATCTGCGCTTACCTATACAACAGCAGGCTCCCGCTCTACTCCAACCTCCATGAACGCACACTCATCTGGGCGAAAGGACAAGGCGTGAGCGAAAACATTCAGGAGATCTTCCTGCAGATCATCCGTAGCAAAGAGACGGAGAAAATCACCAAAAAGATAAAAGAGGTCATCTTGCCTGAGATGGAGAAGATCACCCCACTCATCAAGCAGAAACTGAAACTGGACGAGCTGATGAACTCCGGGAAGCCTTCGGCGGACACCAACCCGGACTGGCAAGAGATGATGGACAAGAAGGGCATCACCGACAAGATACAGGAGCTCTCCGAAATGCAAATGGAAGGTTCCGACGTATTCCTAGGCACATTCAAGGAGATGAAATCATTCAGTTTCTTCGACGAAACCGCCAATTGGCTCAGACCCTTCGACACCAACTCGAACATACCTGACTTCTTCGTCGGCGGCATGGCGGAGTCGCTCTTCCACAGCGCATTGAGCAGTCCTATCTTCTGCGACTCGGACAAATATTCCATGGTGATCGGGCTCAACCACTTGCCCGACGACCAAAAGAAGGCGATGAGCCAGTCCTTCAAAGAGGAGGCGGAGCAACTGCAGGACCTCAGGGAAAGCCAAGCATTGCCTAACGGGGGCACCTCTCCCGAAATCATCGGGAAACAATACCTGCACAACCTTTACCGATTCCTAAAATTAGGGCGGCACAAGGAGGACTTCATCGACATATTCAAGCTTAAACTGCTCCTGCACAAGTCCTTTTACCTCCAGGAGTTGTCCAGCAAGGAGAACATACTGCGCACCATGGGCGAGCTCTACTTCAAAAAGGAATTCTACGAGGAGGCGAAAAACATCTTCGTCCTGCTGCTCGCCAACCAACCCAACAACGCCGAACTGCTGCAGAAGTGCGGTTACTGCCTCCAGAAAGAGGGGAACTACGAGGAGGCGCTACCCTACTACGAGAAAGCCGACACCATCAAGACTGGCAACGTATGGACCATCAAGAGAATCGCCTTCTGCCACCGTAACTTGCGCCACACGGAACAAGCGTTGCGCTACTTCAGGGAGGCGGAGCGGCTCGACCCGGAAGACCTGAACACACAACTGAACATCGGGCACTGCCTGCTCGAAATGGAGAAATACGAGGAGGCGCTCAACGCCTTCTTCAAGGTGGAATACCTCTCCAACGATAACGAGAAGGTCTGGAGACCCATCGCTTGGTGCGCTTTCGCCATCGGCAAACTGGAGCAGGCGGAGAAATACGCGACGAAGACGGCGGAGGAGAAACGTGACCAACACGATTGGATGAACCTCGGACACATAGAGTTCTGCCTAGGAAAAATCGACGAAACCGTCCGTTGTTATGCGGAAAGCATCAAGAAATTAGGAGGCGACAGCAAACGGTTCGCCGAAATGCTAGAGGAAGATAAAGAGTTGCTGCTAAAGAACCATGCGGACGAAAACCTGTTGCCGCTGGTCATCGACCAAGCCTACTTCAAGGCGGAGAAAAAACAATGATTTTTCTTGTTTAATCACACTCATTTTACTATATTTGAAACAATAAAAAAACAATCAAAGACATGGGAACAATCAAAGGAACACTAATCTTACTGTTTCTTTCGCTCGGAGCATTGTGCGCAAACGCAAGTGTGAGATACATGACGATAGAACAGAAAAGCGGAGATAAAATCAGTTTTCTTCTTGCTGAAAATCCAGAGATCACCTTCGATGAGAACAATCACCTAGTGGTGAATGGCAACACGGAAACTAGTTTTGTCCTCAGCAATGTAAAGAACTACCATTTCACCGAAAACGACGAGACATCCACATCGAATGTGGGGAACGCCACCTTGAATGGGTTACGCATCATCAGTCTAGACAATCAGACTATTCGCATAGAGAACGCCCCCGCAGCCGCCCCGATCAAAATAGTGGGTATGAATGGTATTACTTGGGTGGACACCACTGCCGATAACGCAGGAGGCGCCACAATCAGCCTACCGCAACAGAAAGGGGTCTACGTACTTTCCGTGGGCAATCAATCCATTAGAGTCATCAGAAAATAACCGTTCAAAGAAGATCCATGAAAAAAATTATACTAACAATATTGTCAATGGCATCGCTAGCCTTACCTATGGATGCCGCAGTCTATATGCGAGTGCATACTAATGACGGGAAGATAGACAAATATAACGTCGAGAATGTGGTGGAGGTGGAATACGACGAAGACATATTCACTGACATCACAGAATCCGCCGCACAAGGCGTGACCGTCAGTGGCAAGAAAGGAGGCTTCACCTATGTGGATCTCGGATTGCCAAGTAAAATCATGTGGGCGACATACAATATAGGAGCCACTAAGCCTTCCGAATATGGTGACTATTTCGCATGGGGTGAGACAAAGCCAAAAATCGGAGAATACAGCTATAGGACATATAAATGGTGCGATGTGCCAAGTGATTTGGAAGGAACTGACGAATACACAAAATTCCCTTTCAAAAAATATTATTTCAGGCGTATACCATATGAGAGTTTTGATGGTTCAATCCTCTATGATGAAGTAGGCGACTACAAGTACAAATTGGATCCAGAAGATGATGCCGCTATAGTCAATTGGGGGAATGGTTGGCACATGCCTACAAAAGAAGATTTAATAGAGTTAGTTGACGGTTGCACATGGAAATGGACAATAAATTTCGATGGGAGTGGATTCAATGGACATATAGGCACAAGCATCAAAAATGGCAACACCATATTCTTGCCAGCAGCAGGTGCCATTTATACTTTTGACTACGACATGTATGCAGTTGGGTCCCGAGGTTTTTATAGTTCGTCCACACAACTACTAAGTGAATATGAACCAGAAGGAGTCAACCAAATGAATATGCTTTATACAAATAGTTTTTACGAAGACGGAAACATATCAGCCGTCTATGCAGGTGCACATGGGCAAAGTACAGGAAGTCGCACATGGGGTTTAAGTATTCGCCCATGCATTGAGGTGGATATAACAAAATCCGCTGCGTATATACTAGTAAAAACCACAGACAATAAAGTAACGAAATATGCCACAGACAATGTGAAGAAAGTGGATTACGAAGTGGAGGATGACGAACCCATCTCGGGGCAATAGGATACCATCCCATCGTTGAACACAAACAAAAGTGTGGTCATTTAGAACAAAAGGCAAGCCCACCGAATAATTCTTTTGGAATGATTCGGTGGGCATATTTTTACTTGTTTTTCCTTAATCCTTCGCCCTATATATCAGCGTCGAACAATTCTCCGGTACGAACACTTCCCGCGCATAGCGACGCACATCCTCGGAAGTGACCTTCCTGTAATTCGCCACATCCTCATAGAGCAGGTTCGCATCGCCCAACAACTCATAATAGGCAAGGTTGTTCGCATGCTTCAGCAAAGTCATATTGTCCATCAGATAGGAAGACTCGTACTTGTTCTTCAGTTTCTCCAATTCCTGTTCAGGAACCAACTCGTCACGCAGCAGGCGCAGCTCCTCGTCGAAAGCCTGCTCCGCCTGCTCGAACGTGGTGTTTTCGGCCAACAGACCCGCCATATAGAAAAGACCCGTCTCGATATCGCCTGAAATATATGCGCTCAGCTCGGTGAAAAGAGGTTTTTCCTTCACATACTTACGGTAAAGACGGGAGGAGTTACCATTGGACAACACGTCGGAAATCACGTCGGTCGTGTAGTAGTCCGCTTCCCTCCTGCCACAGACATGGAAGACCTTATAGAGCATATTCGCCGGCACGTTCCGCTCCACCTCCAAGCGTCTAGGCTCGGTCTGTTTCGGCTCCGGCGGAATCGCGCGCACCAGCACATCCCTGCGGGGAATATCGCCGTACCACTTCTCCACCAAGCGCTTCGTCTCCTCGAAAGAGATATTGCCGACAACGGATAGTATAGCGTTATTCGGGGCATAATGCGAGAAGAAGAACGAACGCACCTCGTCCAGCGTGGCATTCTCGATGTGGGAGAGTTCCTTACCGATCGTCGGCCAAGCGTACGGATGTTGCTTGAAGGCCATGCCCCGCACCAAGTGAGACAAATCCCCATAAGGCTGGTTGAGGTTACGTTGCTTGAACTCCTCGCAGACCACATTCCGCTGGACATCCAAGCTCTTTTGGCTGAAATCGAGGCTCAGCATGCGGTCAGACTCCAACCAGAAGCCCACCTCCGCATTACACGAAGGAAGCATCAGGTAATAGTTCGTGAAGTCGCTGCAAGTCCAGGCATTATCCTCACCGCAAGCCCGCTGCACAGGGTCGTCATACGAAGGGATATGCACGGAACCGCCGAACATCAGATGCTCGAAGAGATGGGCGAAACCCGTATGGTCAGGATGTTCATCCTTTGACCCGACATCATACAACGTATTGATAACCACCATCGGCGAAGTAGTGTCCATCAGGTGCACCACCTTCAGCCCATTATCCAGCACAAACTTATTGATCGACATAATACCCTTCTATTTCTTGTAGACATACAGTTGTCCCATTTCATACTTACGGATCACAACCTCCTCGTTTTTCTCGATGAAACCGTTCTCCGCCACCGCATCGAAGATCTCCCCGTCCACGTTCACCTTACCTGCAGGACGCAAATCCGTATGGCACACGCCTATCTTGCCCGCCAACGCATTCAGCGAGACATCATTGCTCACATAACCATCCTCCTTATCCTGCGACTTAGTCAACGCCAGATGTCTGAACATCCCATCCGTTCCAATTTTAGACGTGAGATAAACAATCAAGGCGAAAGAGCCAAGCATAGAGAGAAGCACCGTGGCCAGAGCCGTAATAAACGAGCCCGAAGAGACCCCTCCGAAATCAAACGCATCATTAGGCAAAAGACTCAGCGTGAGTCCGCCGACGATAAACACGATACCCATTATTCCAGCCACGCCAAAGCCTGGGATCACGAATATTTCCAGCAATAGCAAGACAATACCCGACAGGAAAAGGAGCGCCTCCCACACATCCACCAGTCCATCCATATAGAGCGGAGCGAAGTAGAGCAAACCCGCCACGATGGATGCCAACAAGGCGAAACCGATCCCCGGAGTCTGCATCTCGAAATAGATACCTCCGATGATAATCATAATCAATATACCCTGGAATACCGGGTTCATCAGGAAACCTAGCAGTTTATCGAAGGCAGTCGCCTTATAGGAGGTCAGTTCATAATCCTCCACTTGGAAAGCCTCACCGATGATTTGCGGGATAGAGTTATAAATACCCTCACAATAACCATTCTGGCAAGCCTCGTTGGCCGTGAAAGTCAGGATACGGGTAGAATCCACAATGCCAGGCACCACCACCCGCTCGTCCACCATCGCCTCTGCGATGCGAGGGTCACGGAACCAAGCCTCAACCGTATCACCATTCACGACTTTCTTTATCTTCCCATGGCTCTCCGCCGTGGAACGTATCGTGGAACGCATATACGACTGGTACTTGTCCGGCATCTTCTCCCCGTTCTCGTTCACCACCGTCGCCGCACCTATATTGCCGCCAGACCTCATATAGATACTATCACACGCAATAGAAATCAAGGCACCAGCGGAAGCCGCATTATTATCGATGAAAACGTAGACTGGGATTTCACAATTCAGTATCAACGTGCGCATGGAGTCCGCATAATCCACCAATCCACCGTAAGTATTCAAATGGAGGAAGATGCCATCCACATGAAGCGACCGCGCCTCAGCCACACCATTCTTCAAATATATCCAGCTCGTGCTGCCTATCTCGTCAAAAATCTTGATTTCATGGTACTTTTTCGCACCAAAAGAGCTGAAGCTGGAGAATATCAGGCCCAGTCCTATCAATAAAAATCCTAAAAATTTCCTCATATCCTAATCGATAAAAACTATTCATTATCATCCGCCCCCCTCAGCCTCAACACACAAGCCGAGCGGGAAGGCAAATAGAGCAACAACCACTCCTTGCCATCCGGGCGGGGAGCATCTCCCTGCAGCGTTAGATGGTTTTGGGAATCATCAACAAGCCCGAATCCACCGAATTCTTTGTCATCCGTATTCAACACCATCTCGTACTCTCCCGCCTCCGTCAGGATACCATAGTCAGAGAAAGACTTGTACGGATGGAAATTGAAAACAAAGACCAAGTCCTTGCGTCGGAAAGCCAACACCTGGTCGTCGGACTTATCCCACAATTCAATCAGCTTAGACTCCTCAAACTTTCGGGAGTCGCGCACCAACTTGATCATCTTCTTGTCGAAATCACCCAAATACTTGTATTTCAAGTCGGTATCATCCACCAAATGCCACTGCCTACGCGCATATTTATACGACCAACCGTTCCCCTCGCGAGGGAAATCGATCCATTCCGGATGACCGAACTCATTGCCCATGAAGTTCAGATAACCACCATTGATGGTCGCCAACGTAATCAACCGTATCATCTTATGCAGAGCGATGGCGCGGTCCACCATGTACGACGAATCGAACAGACGGGACATATGCCAATACATATCAGCGTCCGCCAATCTGAAAATCAACGTCTTATCACCCACCAGCGCCTGGTCGTGGCTTTCGGCGTAGCTAATCACCTTCTCGTCCCCTCGCCTATTCGTCAAGGTCCAGAGGATATGACCCGGCTTCCAATCCTCGTCCCTGCACTCCTTGATGATCTTGATCCAGAAATCAGGGATGCCCATGGCGAGGCGATAGTTGAAGCCCATACCACCATCACTGATCTTAGCCGCCAAGCCAGGCATACCACTCACATCCTCCGCTATGGTGATGGCCCGAGGGTTCACCTCATGGATCAGATGGTTCGCCAACGTGAGGTAGCAGATGGCATCACCATCCTGATTAGGGCTGTAATAATCCGAATAATCGGAGAAGGAGGTACCCATTCCATGATCCAAGTACATCATGGAGGTCACCCCGTCGAAGCGGAATCCGTCGAAATGGAACTCCTCCAACCAGTACTTACAGTTCGACAACAAGAAGTGGACCACCTCGTTCTTCGCGTAATTAAAGCAGTAAGAGTCCCACTGCCGATGCTCGCCACGCGCTCCCTCGTGGAAATACTGGTAGCGGGTACCATCCAAGCACCCAAGGCCCTCGTTCTCGTTCCTCACCGCATGGGAATGGACCAGGTCCATGATGACGGAGAGACCCATCTCATGTGCGGTATCGATCAATTCCTTCAGTTCGTCAGGCGTACCGAAGCGGGAAGAAGGAGCGAAGAAGCTGGAGACATGATAGCCGAACGACCCGTAGTAAGGGTGTTCCTGTATGGCCATGATCTGCACGCAGTTATAACCGTCCGCCACGATGCGGGGCAGTACATTATCCTTGAATTCACGGTAGGTGGAGACCCTCTCCGCCTCGCCCGCCATACCCACATGCGACTCGTAGATCAGCAGCGGTGAAACGGACGGTTTGAATCTTTTTATCTTAAACTTATAGGGTTTATCAGGAGACCAAACCTGAGCGCTGAACACCTTCGTCTCATCATCCTGGACAACACGATTGGCCCATGCGGGAATACGTTCGCCAGAGCCACCCTCCCAGTAAACCTTCATCTTATACAAATCGCCATGCTTCATGGACTCCTCCGACAACTCCAATTGCCACACCCCATTCTTCAAGGGCTGTAGGCGATATGCCTCCGTCTCTTTCCAACCATTAAAATCTCCGATAAGATAGATAGCGGTCGCATTAGGCGCCCACTCGCGGAAGAGCCATTTCTTCGCCTCATGGTGCAAACCGAAATAGAGGTAGCCGGAAGCGAAATCAGACAAAGATTGGGACGGCCCACACAATTCCGAGAGCCGTTTCATATAATACTTATACCTACCGACTATAGCGTCTTGGTATGGTTTCAACCACAAATCGTTCTTAATCAGCCTTAGCATTTCCATAACAATAGATTATACGTTGTCAGTGTAAAAGTAACAAATTAATCGGAATGGGCGATATGATTAGGAATCATTTTCTCATAAAAAATATCAAGGAATCACAAGATGGCACGCACATCTGCCCGCCCATATCTAAAAACAACGATGGAATCGGCAAAAAATCAAAAATTAATATGTACTCCGAAGCGCACACCGCTCCTATCCACATCCTCATGCTCCTTGTACGTCAACCTCCACACATAGTCAACACGAAAGACCTTGAAAATATTCTCCACGCCAACACCCACCTCCATATATGGACGATCATCCATCCTATACGTACCTGCCGGGAAAGCGAACAAACCCGCAGGATTATCCGAACGGACCGGGTCATTCCGCTTATCCAAACCGCCCCATAATCCCCTAAACGAAAAGACCTCACGCAACTGCAACTTACGTATCACCGGGATTCTATTCAGCACAAGACCATTCATATAATACGTCAGGTACCAAGAGAGAGATTGGTCGTTGATGAACTCAACTGGGTCCATCAGGTTGAACTCTTCATTATCAATAAAATACGAAGAAGAAGCTATCGGAATATCCAGCAACGTATAAGGCACCTTATTCCAGACCTTCACCCCCTTCAGGAGCAGGTCCACATAACCGAAATAGGAGAACCACATACGTTTCTCAAACCCCAGCTCCGTCTTATTGCAGGTATAGTCGGAACCAATGTATCCATCCAGAGCGACGGAATGCGAAAGCGTTAAAATCGGCACTTCCTTGTTCAACGTGAAACGATGCAGCCTAGACTGATAGAACTTCTCCTTCGGAGCAAAACGGAGGGAAAGTTTCAGCGCACCCATGGAATAGTTGTCGCAGTCGGACAAAACGCCCATTCCATCGTATTTTTGAAAGTTGGTCAGGAAGGTGGAATACGAAGTCTTGTAGTTGAACTGCGCCCGCATGGAAAAGCCCGAATGATATTCACGGAGGTACGAAATTCCAGCCACCCTGGCATAGATGGCGTCACGGTCGTCCGAGCGGCTGAACAAGGAACTGATCGCATTACCGCCCACCGTACTGTAGTTCTCGTCACCCACTTTTTCCACGTCGTATTTGCAATAAACGGTCAAAGAATGGACGGGGAACTCCACGTGATATTTTTCCTTGTCGTTGAACGAATATTCGATGGACCCCATACCCTTCGGACGCTTATCCTTAAAGCCATACGCGGCATAAGCGGAGAGGAAGAAATGCTTGTCGAACGCAGTGGTCGTCTCTCCCCCGAAACGGAGACGGAAACCCTCCAAATCATTCGCTGAAATCATGGAAAATACAGGTCCGATGTCAAATTGGCTACCCTCCTTCTTCGTCGGTATGAAATTATTGGTGCAAATCTTCACGAAGCCCTCCGTAAACCGATAGATCGGCACATGACGTAGTTCACGCATCAAAAGACTCGTGCGTGCCTCCTGCTCGGAAAGTGGAGCATACCGCAACGTGTCCCACGCCGCGGCCGTCATCTTGTGTGCGGACGATTCATCCACCACTGGATCAGGGAAATCGAAGACCGGCAAATCAGGCTTCTCGAACGAATAATTCCGATAGGCGTTCAGTCGCTCTCCATAGACCCGGGGAGCCGCAGGCACAAAGAACGCGGCACTAACAAAATCCTTTGTGAGCAAACATGTCCCATCCTGGGCATAATCGAAATCCTGATCGAAGCTCATGCTTTCGACAAAGTTCATATTGATATTCTTCGGCAAATTAAAATGCGCCCTTTTCACCGTACAAGAGGAGTCCAACGACACATACAGACTACCGGTAAATCCATACGCCTCGGTCGTGTGGGGCGTGAAGGCGATGTTCACGCAACGTACCCCATTGATTTCCAACGTATCCAAGGCGAAAAACTTATAGAAGGCAGGGGCGACATTAGACAATGGGCTCACGAAATGGGTAGAAAGCAAGACTATATCGTTTTCAAAGATATCCACACCCTTAAGGTACTCATCGAACATATTCTGTACCCCATCCTGGGGAAGTAATTCATCGATTCCATCGAACTTTTTCGCATGAATAACCGTGCGCTGACGCTCAGGGGAAGACTGACAATAGATTGTCGACGCCACCTCACGAAGTCCGAGAGGAAGGATGGAACGTCCCTTCTGCGTGGTATCGATATGATCATACAAAAAGCCGAAGCGTTTATTCAACAGTCCGAACTTGCCAGCCTCGAAACCATTCCAAGCATACGTAATCTTCTGATACTTATCACACTGATAATAGGCATGGTTAGTAATAGACATCCGATCCTTGTTCTCTATGACTTTACGGACCAGTTCAAGCGCCGGATTGTTTTTCTTGGAGTAACGTTGCCTCTTGCGTTTCGACACGACCATCTCATCGAGAAAAATATCATCCTCATTCAGATCCACCTTCAACGTCTTTCGCTTTCCATCCGCATTAACATAAAATCTCTTATCCTTATACCCCATCATAGAGAAAACCAAATAGCCTGATTTCTCGGTGGATAGGGAAAAAGTACCATTCTTGTCGCAAGCGGTTCCCACGTCCGTATTCTCGAAATAGACAGCCGCATACGGAAGCGTCTCCTTGCTAAGCGAATCGCGCACGACTCCCCCCACCTCCGTTTTCTCCGAGAAGGCCTCCATCCAAGCAAGCATACACAAGAGAAGTGCGACACCTGAATTTCTAAGGATAGTTAGGAAAGTATTCATGGCAATCAAAAAATAAACGTTTTACCATCTGCGGCGAAATCTGTCGCCTCGAATATGCTTTTCGCCTCCTCCAACAAAGGAAGCGGGTCGTCATATCTTGCGGAATAATGCCCAATGACCAGTCTTTTCACATTCGCCATCTTTGCGATGGTAGCCGCCTGAAGTGCGGTGGAATGCATCGTTTTCTTCGCCGCTGGCAAGTCCTGATGCAGGAAAGTGGCCTCGTGGAAAAGGCAATCCACCCCTTCGATATGCGATAGGAACTTCTCCGTATAAGCCGTGTCGGAGCAGTAGGCGTAGCTCTTCGATGGAGTCGGATCGCTCGTCAATTGGCGGTTGGGAATCAGTTCGCCCTCCTCCGTCAGGAAATCCGCCCCCCGCTTGATCAGTGGAATCTGGGCGATGGGTATATGGAAATATTTCACCATTTCACCGTCAATATGCCTCTCCTTCTCATGCTCCTTGAAGAGAAACCCGGAAGAACGGACCGAATGTTTCAATGGAAATGTCTTGACAGACAATGACTTGTCATCGTATATCACCTCCGATTCTGTCGGTGAAAAGGGCACAAAATGAACATTGAAAGACAAACCCTTGCAGAAGTATGCGATCAACGGACGCACCAGTTGCTCCAACTCGGGATGGGAATGGACATAGACGTCAGCGGTACGACCTTGGGTGTCCAACGTGGAGATAAGCCCCACCAACCCGAAGCAATGGTCGCCATGGAGATGGGAGATGAAGATATGGTTCAGGCGGGAGACACGCACCCCAAAGCGGCGCACCTGATGCTGAGTACCCTCCCCACAATCGATCATAAAGACCTTCTCCCTCAAGGAAAGCACCTGGGAAGGATGGGAAAACTTCTTCGTCGGCACCGCCGAACCTGCCCCTAATATCTGTAACTGAACGTTTTCCAACGCATTAAACGATTAAAAACAACCCTATTCACCCACAAAAATAGCCATAAAAACAGAGAGATGAAACCATTTCACACTTTTTAGCACTTCTTCACCACGGGAAATGGCAATTCGTAAATAGTCAAATAATAAATAATTGGGAAGCAACAGATTGGGCATATAAACCCGCCTTATTTTCCACGGGTTTCCGAAGTTCGCCCACAGCCTACAATGTGCAAAAATAATGGGACAAGTCCTTTCCTTTTTCGAACTATTCATGCTAACTTTGCCAAACATTCTTTGCCAAACATTTTGAAACAATTCACGGATGATTACATTGGTAAATTCATTCCAAAGCGATATATTCGCGGATGTTTCCTGACAAACTAATTAACAGACATGTATAAAAGAATTGTTATTTCGGCAGTTTTCACCGCTCTTTATGCGTCACTGTCCTTTGCGAAAGTTTCCATCAGCGAGCTTTCAACGTGCAACTATTCGTCCTTCATGAATAGGGACAATTTCAACTTTTCCAATTACATCGAGTTCACCACCGACGAAGACTCCGTCAACATGAACGGATACCTAATCATCCACTACGGCAAACAGGCGGTCAAAGGCAACCTCATCGAACGATGGAGATGGAGGGTGGACAAAGACTGGCAAATCGGTCCCAACACCATCCTTTGGTTGGACGACACGAAGAAAGACTCCCACGCGGACTACAAACTGGACGCTGACGGAGGAGCCATCGTACTCTACGAGGGAGGAACAATCGTAGACTCCATCCACTACGAGAAGATGGAGGTAAACCTATCATTCGGGCGAACCGACGCAGGAATTGGCTACATGTCACCCACACCCGGACTACCGAACACGAAAGCATACAAAGACATCAACTCTTGCAGATGCTCCGCTCCCACCTTCAGCCACAAGGGAGGCGTCATGGACGAGCCATTCCTACTCTCCATCGAAGGAGACGGTAACATATACTACACCACCAACGGTTCGGAACCAACCTTGGAGAATGGCACCCCCTACACAGAGCCCATCTACATCGACAAGAACTCAAGCATACGAGCAAAAGCATTCATAGACAGTCTGATACCCAGCAAAACAACCACAGCCACCTACCTCGTAAACGACGAAGCGCATGACAGTCTAGGATTCTCCATACCAGTCGTATCCATCACCGTGGATTCCTCATTCTTCTACGATGATTCTCTGGGCATCTACGTCACCGGGAAAAACGGGAAACGAGGAGAGAAAGACTGCACATCAGGCAAGGCCAACTACAACCAAGAATGGAAGCGTCCCGTCAACTTCGAATATATCGTGGATGGGCAAACGGTCGTCTGCCAGGAACTGGAAGCGAAGGTAGAAGGAGGATGCTCCAGAAAAGAAAAGCTGAAAACACTCTCCCTCAAAGCAAGCAACAAAACAGGGAAAGACTCCATCGACTACCATTTTTTCTCTTCCAAACCTAATATCATCCACAGCAACCTATACCTACGGAACGGAGGCACCGCCTATTCCAGTGTGCGTTTCAGGGACGGATTGATGCAGACGCTAGCCATCGGCATGAACATCGACTACCAGGCCTTCCAGCCCGTAGCCTACTACATCAACGGAGTCTACCAAGGATTCATGGACCTGAACGAGCGAACCAACTCAGACTACATCGAGGCAAATTACGGAATCGACGAAGAGGATATCGACCTCATCACCCTATCCGACCAGTTAGGTATCCGTGCAAGCACAGGAGACAAAAACGCTTACAACGACCTGACAAACACGTTGGAGAGCACCAACCCCAATGATTCCGTCACCCTGTACGAAAGGGCCTGTGGACGAATGGACATGGACGAATATGTGGACTACCAAGTGTTCCAACAATTCATCGTCAACACCGATTGGCCAGGCAACAACACAAAAATCTGGAAGGAAAAAAAGAACGGCAAGTTCCGATGGATCCTCCTCGACACAGATTTCGGACTCGGTCTTCCCGGCTACGAATATTTGGGCGGAGCCTCTAAAAACATGATAAACTGGTGCGCTGGAATAAAATCCAAGCAATGGGCCAACAGAGCAAAATGGATGACACTCATTTTCAGAAGCCTGTACCCAAACAGGTTCTTCAGGAAAAAATTCACGACCAAATTCCTCATCCACCTTTCCACCACATTCGCCCCACAACGAATCGAATCGGTATTCGACAGCATTTCGGCCCTTGTGGACAAGGAATACCAGATATCCTTTAACGGAACAACAGGCGAAAAGGAGACCTCCGCCATGCGCTCATTCGCACTAAACCGCCACAAATACATATACGGCCATCTGCAAAAATATGTCGGGGGCGGTGACACCGTCAGCCTACAACTGGCATCCGAAATGAAGGAGGCGAAACTCTACTTCAACGGAGAACCCATCACCAGCTACAACGGCAAGTACTTCTCCGATTACGAACTGGAGCTCAACGCCATACCGCCACAAGGCTACGAACTGGACAAATGGGTCATCACCTGCGACACGATCGGCGAAGTCGCTTCCGACACACTGGATCCAAGGAACAAACTGCCAGGATACTTGGTGACCAAACTACGCTCCGGCGGAAAGATCACGGCCACCTTCAAACCGGCCGGCGAACCTAAGCCAGAGAGCAAGCCTACGCTCGTCATCAACGAGATATGCTCCTCCAGCAATGCGCTCTCCAAGAACCCTGGCCCTAACGGGAAGTACTCGGATTGGATCGAAATCTATAATTACGGAGAGGAAAGCTATGATCTGGCGAACTATACCATTTCCATCGTCGGCTCAGATACGACGACGCTCCACCAATCAAAGATTCCGGTAGGCTACGAGCAAACCATCATTCGGCCGAAAGAGCACAAAGTCCTTTGGGCGAACGGCGACAGCCTCATAGGTCCCTCCAGCCTCAACTTCGCCATCGACAAGGACAGCCTCTTCACCATCTGTCTCTTGCGCAACGACACCGACTATATCGACTGTGTGGAGCTTGTGGCCCTGCAGACCAACGAATCTTACGCAAGAGAGACAGACAGTTCGTCGAACTGGGTCATCTACGGAATCGACCCGTTGGAACTCAACCCTACGCCTGGCAAGAAGAACGGAGAGAAGGACACCACCGGTGTGAGCAACACCCTCGCCGACCTCATAAGGCTCTCCCTCTACCCTAACCCGGCCAGCCAACAGATCCACATTCAAGCCTCAGAGCCAATGGAACAGGTCATATTCTACGACATGACAGGCAACCAACGGCTATGCCTTCGCCCGAAAGAGCGACAGTTCTCTCTGGAAATCACATCATGGCCAAGAGGTTTGTACCTTATAGAAATCATTACAGATAACAAGTCGGGCTTACTCAAATTCCTGAAAAAATAAACATTTATACTCTCACTTCAGGAATAATAAAAAAAGACTTCAGAAGGCGCGGAAATTTTTTCTGCGCCTCTTTTATATATTTAGTGAAAACCGCTTGTTTCGTTCAAAAAAATGACGTAATTTCGCACCTAATTTAGGTGTGCAAGGTTTGCACGTCTAACAAACTGAAATTAAACAGTATACATAAGAAAACAATTATAAAATAGACGAAAAAAATGGATCAAGTATCAGCCCGTTTAGCGGCCTTATCGCCATCAGAGACGCTTGCCATGTCGCAAAAAAGCCAAGAGCTACGCGCACAGGGCATAGATGTAATCAACTTAAGTGTGGGAGAACCTGACTTCAACACCCCAAAGCACATCAAGGCGGCTGCGCAAAAGGCAATCGACGACAATTTCTCATTCTACTCCCCAGTGCCAGGCTACATGCCTCTCAGAAAAGCTATCGCGGAGAAGTTGAAGAAAGAGAACGGGTTGGATTTCGACCCAAGCCAAATCGTATGCTCAAACGGTGCTAAACAGGCGGTCTGCAACGCTATCATGAGCCTTGTCGGACCTGGTGACGAAGTGATCGTCCCTGCCCCTTACTGGGTTAGCTACGTTGAAATGGTGAAGTTGGCCGAGGGTACCAACGTGATCGTGAAGGCAGGTTTGGAGCAAAACTTCAAGATCACTCCAGCACAATTGGAAGAGGCTATCACGCCTAAGACGAAATTGTTGATCCTCTGCTCTCCTTCCAACCCTACCGGAAGCGTTTATTCCAAAGAGGAGTTGAAGGGATTGGCTGAGGTAATCGGCAAACACCCTAATATGTTCGTCCTCGCCGACGAGATCTACGAGCACATCAACTACGTGGGCAAGCACGAGAGCATCGCCCAATTCCCTGAGGTGAAGGACCACGTGATCATCATAAACGGTGTGTCCAAAGGCTATGCGATGACGGGTTGGAGATTGGGCTGGATGGCCGCTCCGAAATGGATCGCCAGCGCTTGCAACAAACTCCAAGGACAATATACATCAGGACCTTGCTCCATCGCACAGAAAGCGGCCGAGGCTGCTTACACGGGCGACCAAAGCAGCGTGGAGACCATGCGTCAGGCTTTCGAGCGCAGACGTGACCTCGTCGTTAAGATGGCGGGCGAAATCTCCGGCTTCAAGGTGAACAAACCGGACGGCGCCTTCTACATCTTCCCTGAGTGCGACTCTTACTTCGGCAAGAAGACGCCTAAGGGTGACGTAATCAAAACTGCGGCTGACCTCGCCATGTACCTCTTGGTGGACGGCCACGTGGCTTGCGTGGGCGGTGGCGCCTTCGGTGCTCCGAACTGCATCCGTATGTCCTACGCCACTTCGGAGGAGAACCTCACCGAGGCGTTCAAACGTATCAAAAAGGCATTGGACGTCCTGAAATAGAAGGATGTTCCGACGATAGAGCAAGAGGGTGTATCGCAATGGTATACCCTCTTTTTCATCACAACATATTCCAAGCTTAATCCAAAGAACTATGATGAAGCACATGAAACAAATACTCCTTTCTTCCCTACTTCTGCTGAGTTTGACATGCGCCGCAAACATGCCAGCTCCCCATGTGTTTACGATAAGTCCGGAAGTAATCATAGTTCCCGATGACAATGAGGAATATATAATCGGTTACTACGATTTGAATCAGGTGGTCTCAGACTTCTCATTCAGCCAACCGACTGATTACAAGACAAAAGATACGACATTCTCAACTCTAGACAGCACTGGCAAAATCTCTAGCCCGAGTTGCTGCTACATGGACGGGGACATTCTGGTCATTGACCTAAGCAAAGCCGTGGGAAAGGATTCCTCCACCATTCCAGACTGTAGCTGGTACTGGGGACAATATAGCTGGCACAAAACAGAGAGGGAGGCTGAGGCAGAGAATCTTAGCGAAATCACCATAGCATATGAGGACGGAGAGCGTCAAGAAGAGGATTTTCAGAAACAGGGGAAGAATTTAAGGTCAGAAATCATAGAGAAATTCAAGGCGTGCGACACTTCCCTGCTAATTCGGGCAAAAGGGGAAAGCCGCATCAAATACAAAGGGGAAAACACCTGTGTGAATGTTATCATTTACAAACCGAGCACAGACTGGTATTACATCAGTCCTAACATAGTGAATGTCAGAAAATCGGAAATGGACATGGCTCCCAAATACCCGAACTCTCTGCAATGGATCACTATCCTTCTATCGATGATCATAACCGTCATCGTCGAGATGGGTGTCGGATGGTTGTTCCTTTACCGTTCAAAAAGAGACATGATCATCATAGCCGCGACCAATGCCATCACCAACATACTGATGAATATCCTTCTATACTCCAGCATCTTCTCCAACACCCACCATGGACAGACCATGAGCCTCGCTATCCTATTAATCGTCGTGGAACCTATCGTATGGATTGTCGAGAGCATCATCTACTCCTTCGCACTGGAGAAGAAAGCCAAGCACTACATCCTGAAGGCATGGGGCTTCGCCCTTGTGGCCAATGTGGCATCCCTGGGCATAGGCCTGCTGCTCGGACATTGCGTCAAAGAACTTGCGATCCACATACTGCAGCTATAACCCCGACGCCAGACGTCCTTCATTCCTATATTTCGCGGAAAAACATTAAATTCGCATAGAAAACGAAAAGGCATGAAACTGAAGATATTGACAGAGAACACGGTCTTCCAAGCGAAGATGAAGGCCGAACTGGGTTTTTCCCTCCTCATCGAGACTGACGAGGGGCAAAACATCTTGTTCGACACGGGGCAAACCGACCTCTACGCCTACAACGCGGAGATCGCAGGCGTGGACATATCCTCCATCCAAGCGCTCGTCATCAGCCACGGACATTATGACCACACGGGCGGACTGGCCCACTTCCTGGTCCACAACGACCATGCACCGGTCTATGCGAAAGAGGGCTTCGACGTGGTACGCTACGGCACAGGCAACCGATGTATCGGACTGCCTTGCCAAAACGCATTAGACGCCTCACGCATCAGGAGGGTCACAGAGATCACGGAAATACTGCCCGGCATCTTCGTCATGCCGGAGGTGAAACTCTTCGACCCGCACGAAACGCACTTCACCAACATGGAGATTCAGAAGGGGGAAGATCGCGCGGAAGACCAATTCGAGGACGAACAATACATCTGCATACGGCACGAAGGGAAAATCACCATCGTGAGCGGTTGCGCGCACCGTGGCATCGTCAACACGATACGAAGCGCGAAGGAACACTTCAGCGAGCCCATCCGCCTCGTGATCGGAGGGTTCCACACCCTGCACGAATCGCCCAACAAAATCAGCCACATCGCAAAGCTGATGAACCAGCTGGAGATCGAGGAGATCGTCGCCTGCCACTGCACCGGCATCGAGCAATACGCGCAACTCAAGCAGGAGTACAAAGGGAAGATCTCCTATGGGCACGTGGGGATGAACTTCTTCGTCTGAAAAAACCAGAGACCGATTACTAAAATCACTTAGAAAACGTAGGATTGTCTAACAAAAAACATACATATCATGAGATTCAAATTAATATTCACGCTATTATTGTTCAGCCCAAGTTTAATGGCTCAAAACGTAAAAATCATAAACAAAACAGGTACAACATTAAAAGAGTGTTCATGGGTTACAGAGCGTGACACGGGCAGGCACAATGCCGGCTATAAAGGAAGCATATGGATTAAAAACCAATATAATTCACCCGCCCTGGAATTCAACACAAAAAAATTCGACGGCAAGATAAAATTCGCCAATTCGGGGAAACACACCCTAACTTTCACAGGCGATAATGATTCCATATATTATCGTTGGAACGTGGAAATAAATCGCAACACAAAAAAACTCATTGTAGATGAATCTTATATGAGAATCCACAAAAGCGCATTAGAACCCAGATTATGTACAGATGAAGATGGTAGAACCGACTTGCATTTTAAATTCATCAACAAGACCTCCTATAAGATATACGCTTGCTTCCCATGGTTATCAGATGAGCCAAAAGAGCGTAACGATATATTTTTCTACAACCCCGACAAAAGATTGGATCCAGGAGAAAAAAGAGACGAAATCGTAGTGTCGGAGCGTACGTACAACAGTTATTTGAAAGGGGTAGACCTTCAATTCCGTTACGTTGGAATAGACGAGAATGGCAACATGGTCTCATTTTACCAAGACAATGTCACATCTGCGGCAGACGATGACGTTGTGATTACTCCCGAAAATATAAAACCGCTGAAGATGAACCAAATTCCTTCCTTTGGCAAAAAATAAGGGATGTGTTGATGTCAGGTCTATTCTCAAGTCTCAAATTCTAAAATAATATGCTAATCAAAAAAACGTTTGCCAGAATTCTGACAAACGTTTTTTTTTATGGATTCTTTTTATTCAAAGAGGAAGGATGACTCGTCAGAATTTTATCGTTCCTACCGTATAGACATCCTTAGCATTGCCCAACTGGAGCGTCAGGACCTGCTTCTCCTGGTTCGGACGTCCGAAGTTCGTATAAATAGTAGCCTGAACCACCACCGGCTGCAATCGTTTTTGGTTGCTCGTTCCGTAATAATTCGCCTGAATCAGATACTCTCCCTTGGCGGCCTTGGTCAAGCAGAACTCTTCTGGTCCATATCCCTGCGTGATATCATCAGAGAGCCTACCCCCGATAACAGTATAAGGATGTTTATAAAAACACTTTTCACCATTCGGATCGGTCACCCAAAGATCTATGTCACAATCATTGGTGTTCCATGTGAGGATAATCCTGATATCTACAGGACAATTACCCAACAAGCGCTTGTCGTAGGCTGACGTGTCGATTTTGTCTGGATTCAACTCGATAAGGGCGTTCAATTCGTTGATGGCTATTTGCTGAATGTTCCTGAAACGGCTATCCCACTTGGAGAAGCCCACCTTATAGAGCAAGTCAGCCGCTTTCTGCAATTGTCCCAATTCAATGTAGACCAACGCCAGATCACGGTAGGACTGAGGCTCCTCGCCTCTCATCTTGGCCACACGTTCATAGACGGAAGCCGCCAACTCATACGATTTGAACTCCACCAGTTTATTGGCGCAGGAACGGGCCACCTCCGCATCCTCCAGCTTCAGCTCCGCCAAGTTGGACAAGACACGAATCGCCGCGTCAGTCTGCTTCTCCCGATGGAAATACTCCGCCACATCCAAATAGAACGATGGAGATTGGGCATATTTAGGTTTCATTTTCAGATATGCGTCATACATCTGCTCCGACCTGACAGACTTCAGCTCGGAAAGATACGGAACATCAGGATTCCAATACTGGACCTGAACAGAAGCATTTCCACCACCATCTGCGGATGAGGCAGAAGAGCCGTCTCCACTCCTCTGTTGCGGAGTTCTCCGCGATAATTCAGCAGAGCTAACCATAACTCCACTAACACGACCCGCCAAGGCATCATCCACACTTGCCTGAGGCGCCACACGAAGATCCTCGGCGTGCACTTGCGAAGTAGAACCCGTCCGGTCTTCTCTCCTCGGCCTGCCATAATCCGAAGAAATCTCATATTCCTCCGAATCTTCATCGACTTGCATTTCATCTGCCATGACGGCCATTTCTTCCACCGGTTCGAGGTCGGATTCCTTAGGTGGTTTCGCCTTCGGGTCATATTTAGTATTCCACCATTGTAAGAAGTCTTTTCTTACGGCAAGAATGCCAGTTCTATAGGAAGTATCGTTTGAGGCGGGTTTCGGTTTACTAGCCATCATCCTAAGATATTGATCCATCAATTCTTCAGGAGGTGTTATCTCATAACGCACATAATCATTTACAGTCTCTAAGACAATAAGCGAGGTGTTACGGGTGACGATGCCATATTGTTTCGACAATTCTATAATCTCCCGCTTATTCTTTTCCGAATCGAAATCCAGCTCCGCCAATTTTTTCTGTGCCCATATTCGTTTCACATTGTTGGCGCGGACTGGATCAATGGCCGAGACATGACAAGTCACACTGTCCGTCACACGATTGCCAAAACCGTAGTAGAGGGTGATATCCGCCTCCTTCGATTTCATGATTCCTGAGATGGAGAATGACTCGATGACACGGGTCGGCACGGAAGGATAGACCTCCGAGATCCGGTCTGCGTCATACTTCGCCTTAATGAACTGGAACTCCTGGTGGGTCAATAAATTCACAGCCTCCGCATTGTTCAAGGAACAGAGGTTGACGTAGGTGCCACCATTCTTCAAGGCGACAAGCCTCAAGAAATTATGGTCAGCCATAGGGTTCGAATTAACGGTTATCACCGATCCCTTCGCCGGCGAAAGGGTGTCCTTCCCTATATTGCCCATTCCATCCGAGAAGAAGAGGATTTCGTCCGTCCCAAATTTCGAGAGGTCAACACAACCCAACTGAGTCGCCCCGTCGAACGTAGGGGTATCGGTGCGAATGATCTTCCGGACATCCTTCACCTTGCACATCGTATCGAGATGTTGCCTGTAGCTGAAAGTCACCAAGCGCACATCCGATATGCCTTGGGCTTGGGCATAACTCTCCAAGAAATCGAAATCCCTGTCCAGATTCCTATCCTGCGAGGAAGAAGAGACGTCGTAAACCACCGTCACCCCGCTCGGCTTCTCCTTCTCCAGAACATTTTTAGGCTTTACCGGTGAATAGATGTAGAAATAGGTGTCGAAACCTGCATTCTCCGTGTAAATCTTCGGGAAATCCGACTGCGGGAATTCCAGGAAGAGACCCTTCTTCAAGGTGATGTTCTTGCGGACCAACTGTGACACAAATCCTTGATCCTTAGAGTTAAATTTGACGCCACTGATGGAACCTTGGGAAACAACTGGCTCGTTTGGTTCATTCCGGACATTGGTTTCAAGGGTGAAGTTCGCAATCTTCGAATCCGTTTGCATGGGCAAACTATAGAACCTTTTACCGTTAGAGGAGGTCAGTTCTTGTTCACAAGCCACCACCACGCGGCGGGTTCCTTTTGAAGAGAAAGGATATATGCGGGTCCGGAAATTATTGCCCGCCGTCATCTCCAACAGACCAGGGTCAACTCCCTCACGCACTTTTTTTTCGAAGGTCACTCTACCCTTCTCCTTTTCGACGACAACCCCCTCCCGAAGTATACCATTGATGTCGAGCGCATAACGGGAGACCGTCTGCCCCTCCGCCAAAGGGAAATTGAACTCACCCTCCAACGTGCGTGTTGTAGGGTTGTAGAATGTCATGTCGAATGTGGTAGTGGCTACATTCCCGACCACATCCACACTAACCTTTAAATCCCTGAGTTCAATGTCCTTACCATTGACAGAGGATGATTTAATCGTCGGGATACCCAATTGGGCAAAAGCCCCTGCCGTCGCAAGCGACAGCGACACGAAAAACGGAATTATTCTCTTCATATTCTTGACCGGATACTTATTTACCGTTCTAATATAAGAAATGTCTCCCTGTTTTACAAATAAACATCACCGCTTAATCAAAGCCGAGTATTCATTCAACTCCTCCTCGGGCCATTTCTGGTTTATGTTGATAAGCGTATCATTATCCTTAAAAGGAGGAAACTTCTCATGGAAAGTCAGGCGACGGAAATGATGATGGAAGATGCCACCTACGATAGACAACGGTTTGATGTCCTTTCCTTCTTTGCTTAGTTTCATTGTCTGGAAGAACATATCGAAATCGGCCGCATAGATCCGAGGGTCCCATTCCCCACCGACTATTTCGAGTCCCTGTTTGTCCATGATGATAGCCGACCCCGAAAAACCTATCCTCAAATTCAAACCATGTCGGTTCCATACATCTTCGCAAAACTTAGTCCAATTACGCCCATAGCACAGTTTCGTCATCAGTTTCAAGGAGATACTTCTTTGCCCGAGGAGGAACTGCAACGGATATTTGACATGCTTCCAATGGCGGGAAAGCTTTGTGGTTTCCTCTTTCGTCGCCATGCGATCGTTGCTGGCGAGCGATAGGATATGGTAACCGTCTTTGCCCAATATCTGCAGCAAACGGCTGTCCCAATGGGGAGAAAGGAGTATATCGTTGTTCAAGAAGGCGAACACATCCCCCCTCGCCACCTTGATACCCTCGTTTTGACAATAAGGATATGAGTAATTCCCGTCATTTTCAATCACGCGCACGTTATTCCCCAACGACTTAAAAAACTCGATGCTTCCATCCGTTGAGCCGTTGTCGACGATAATGAGTTCGAACTCGGAATCGGTGTTCTTGACAATAGAATCATAGAACATACGATTCATGGGCAACTGGTTGAAAATTGCGGTAATGATACTTATCATAAACAGTTATTTATTAATTTGATTCAGTTCAACTAGTCTTTTTAGATCAATCGTTTTCATCCAACAAGCCTTCCCCTTTAACAGGTGCAGACTGCTCTTCGTCCTTCCGATCGTTCTTCTTTCCATCCGTCTTCTTGTCCTCCTTCTTATCCTCCTCGTCATCCTTCTTGAAGACACCCTTGACACTGCTCCAATAAGACTTCATCAAGCCAGAGAACGTGTCGAAATCCTCATGGTATACGAGGCCTACGCCCTGCGTGTTGGCGGCCTGTTTGAAGTAGCTGTTGTTCGAGCGGTTGAACGCCTTCGTCCTGAAACGGCCAGACTTAGTCAGCTTATATTCGATGTCGAAGTCCACGATACTGTTCGAGATATTGGCGGCCTCATCCGCCTCGTCCCTATACCCGAAATTACCGTTCAACAAAAGCCTATCGTTGAACAATTGGGTAGAGAGCGCCACGTCGAACTCACTGGAAGCGCTCGTACCGTCGGTTGCCGTGGTGGTCGGTTTGTAGTTCAAACCGATATTGATGTCGCGGCTCATCTTCGAGATCCAGTTGGAAAGCTGAGAAGAGAGCGTGGAGAAGCCCACAGAAGAGAGCTCCGTCGTGGTGACGCTGGAGAGCGTGGATTTGTCCATCGTGTAGAAATGTCCCAATGCGAGAAGGGAAGCCACATTACGGTTGACCGCCTCCTCCGTGTTGATCACACTCTTCAATTTACTGCGCACATCCTCGTCCGAGTTAGGCAGGTCAATGTCAAACTTAATGATAGGGCGAGAAATCGTTCCGGTCAAGTCCAACAGGCAGTGGACAGGCGTAGGGGTGGAACGCAAGTGCGGGTCATCGATGATGTCCGTCAGGGAAGCGTTCAAGCCATACTGCGCGCGGATGTCGATGAACGCATTGTACGGGTTACCCGTCCAGCTCACCGTACTACCGCTGGTGATATCGAATTTCCTTGAAATCACGCTTTGGATCGTGAAGAGGTAATCACCCTTCTCTATTTCGTAACTACCATACATCTTGAAATCATTCTCGCTTGAATTGTACGTCAGGTGCAAATTACCCGACCCGAACGCACGAATCAAGTCGCCTTGTTGCGCATCCATGATCAACTGGACCTGAGCATCCGGGGTAGCCACCACCCTAGCGTCCACCGCAATCACCGTAGGCGAGGAGTTCCCCTTCTCCCGTGCCTTCCGCAAGCGTTCACGCTGAGCGCGTCTCCTCTCCGTCATGGGTTTATTCTCTTCCGTCTCCACGAAAGAGATAAAATTACACTCCTTGGTGGAAGAGGTACCCTCCACAGGAATCGTCAGCAACGTGTTCTTTTGGGTTACGAGATCCAGATTGATATTCACTCTGTCCGAATTACCGGAGATATTCGCCCCACCCTTCACATAGGCCTTGCCGAAGAAGGTCTCGTTGTCCTCCTCCTGCGTGTTCAAGGCGAGGAACTTGTCGCACTTCAGGTCGAACGCATACTTGAAATTACGGAATCCATCGTGCAACAGCAGACCAGAGAGCACCGCATAATTCCCCTCCACATCGTAGACGGCCGTCTGGTTCAGACGAATCGTGTTCGGTGTCATATAGACAGTATCAGACAACACATAGGAGGTGTTCAGGTAATCAATATCGAAGGCCATGTCACGCACATACGGGGTACCAGCCAAACCGATATGGCCGAACTTACCATACGCCTTCACGATACCGCTGACGGTACCCGTATTGTTCGGCATCACATTGCGCAGATAATGGCGGAGGAATTTCAAATCCACATTCTTCAGGTTACCCTCAATATAGAGGGAATCGTTGCCCAAATAGACACCACCGAACAGGTCGGAACGGTACAACTGATCATCATACAAGGACAATAGCTTAGACTTGAAGCCGATGCACTTCTGTCTTTCCAACCAAGAGGACTTCACGGAGAGGTCACCAATCGTGTACCCGTTGATGGTAGCATCATACACGTAAAGGTCCCCATTGAAATGAGGAGCTTCCATGGCGTTGAACAAGAAGACATCACCATCAGAGACACCATCGAAAGTAATATCCTTATTATCAATGATATCACTGATATAATCCAACTTCATATCACTAAAATGGACGTTGATGCTATCCCCATAAGAAGAAGAATTTACACCATTGACGCTCAAGAACTGGGTGCCATGATTGAAATAGAAACTATCCACCTCCAAACGTTTCTTGTCCAATTTCACCTTACTTTTATGGATCAGCCATTCCACATCATTGAGGATGATGGACGACGGATTAATGTTGAAATCAGCGATCAAGCCCTCTCCCTTCGTGAAGTCCTTGAAATGTGCGCCGACCAGCAAGGAACCACTGTAGGTCACATCACCCGTATTGCTGAAGGAATATTTGAAGTCCAAGGAATCATTAGCCGTCAAGGTATTGATCGAGAAGAAATACGGGTTGCGACGTCCGCTGGCAGACTGGCAGGTGGTACGCATCATCGCCTTCAGCTTATCCCCCGGGTTTTCCGCCAAAAGCAGCATATCGGTCAATATCTTATTACCATACTGCAACTGGTCCGACTCCACCCTCACGCGGAATTTGTTCGTGGAATCATTCAGGAAACCGCTCACCCTCGTCTCCTCCAAGATGGAAAGAGGCAGTTCATAGGCATCATTGATAGGCTCCGTGTTGTCGACGACAAAATCAAACGTGAAATCATTGACACGCTTCTTCTCAGGAGTGAGACGCTCCTCCTTCACGAGGGAAGGCAAATAGCGATTCGCCAAGTTATGGAAGCACTTGCCTATCGTGGAGAACTGGTATTGACCGACCACGCTACCATTGATGTAGTCGGAATAGATGGTTAACCTACGCTTACCGTCCCTCACCGTGGCGGCGACACTCAGGTTATTGATGTTCAACTCTTTATTTCCGTTAACAAAGACAACATTGTCCAGAGAGAATGACCCCTCGATGTTATCGATGGAGTTACCCACCACATTGGTCTCCACATCAAACGACACGCTGGCATTATCATACTTCTTGATAAGATGGGTCGCGCTCAAATTCAACTTGTCCACATGGGAGGAGAAATGGTAGATAGGCATGTCATGTTTCTTGAAATCCGCCTTACCAGAGAAATTCACCTCCGCATTCTTGTCGCTCATGATGAGTTCACCGTCGAAACCATCCCCGTCGAAACGTCCATTCAGGCGAATATTCTCGTAACAATAATTCTTATAAGTGATGGAGTCCACCTTACCCTCCGCATCCAGCACGAAGTTACGGTCCGACAACTTATGCAGGCCAATGCTCAGGTTCATCGTCACATCCCCGATCTCAGACGAAGCCCCGAAGATATCCGCCAAATGGTAATCCTTTGCGCTAATCTCACCCACCGCCTTGTAACTGTTCAACTGGAAATCAGGCGATTGGAACGTTGCGGAAACATTCATATCACCCGCCACGGAAGAAATCACGCCCTTCGCCAACAAATCCTGCAAAGATCCCTTCAACACACCTTGATAAGAGACCGCTCCCAACGAATCCAACGAACGAGTGAGCATGACCTCCCTATCGATGGCGACATAAAGGATGTCGGACAACTCCATCAAGGAAGAGGAGAGACGGTTGATATTCGCATCAATGTAAAAATTCTTGGGGTCCGGATAGACATTCCGCAACCATGCACTGCCGATGAACTTAGTATCCGAGCCATAGGCTATACTCATGCCCTTCACCTGGATATCGTTCGGCGAACCCATAATCGAACCACTGATTTTAACGTCGTCGAAGAGGATATCCAACGGCGGGTGCAGAGAAGAGAAATCGGCAGGATGCAAGACAGAAGGAGCGATGTTGATTACGCCACGAAGCCGATTCATAGGATCATCGAACGCCTTAAAGTGGTCATGGTTCACCAAGACCTGGTCTAAACGCAGATGACTCCGGGGCGTCGCCAGCACAAAATCCTTCACATAGATACGGTCCGTATTGATATCAAGGACCGCGGAAATCGTATCCACAACCAAACCCGACTGCTCCTGCATGGAGATTTCGTCCACATAGAGATGAACAGAATCACCGGAGAAGGAACTGACATAAATACGTCCATTTATATCACTCACACTCAGATTATTAGGATTCAATTTCCCTACCACATCCTTCTTGTATGGATTCCGGTAAGAGACGTCGCACTGGGAAAAAGCGATCGATTCGATGTTCATGGACCATTGCCAAGAAAGCGAATCGTCCTCCTCTTTTGGTTTGAAAGCATCCACAAAAAACTGGAAATTAGGCACTTGCAACGAATCCATGGAGAGGTTCGCCCTCATGCCTGAAAACTGTATCGTACGGAACGAAATGGTGGAGGAGAAAAGCTTCATCAACTCGATCGTCACCTTGGCTCTATCCCAGGCGAGCATCGTATCCCCCTGCAAATCCTGCACGTAGACGTTCTGCAAAACAAAGCTGTTCGGGAAAGACCAATCGATATGGTCCATACCAATCTCACTGCCCACCTGTTTCGACAGACTCTCCGTCAGGGAGGAGACCACCCGACGCTGGATCCTATCGTTCTGCAGGGCCGCATACGCCAAGAGGAGCAACAAAGAAATCACCCCAAAAATGGACAGCAATATGTACGTCAGCTTTTTCATGCCAATATAATCATGCAAAGATAGCACATATACACGACTTATAACGAAGTTATACGCCTCTATTGCGTTAAATAAAATATAAAAAACGAATAATTTCGTTAATAGAAGGGTAAAAAAGAGGGAAGAAAACGCCATAGAAAATTTAATTTCCTTTTTTGAGAAAAAAAGAGTAATTTCGCGACTATTAAAAAACGACATAATAAACAGTAAGAAAAATGGCTAAAATCAAAGGAGCTGTTGTGGTTAACAAAGACAGATGCAAGGGATGCCAATTGTGCGTGGTCGCTTGCCCTGCCAACGTGTTGGCGATGTCCAAACAAGTTAACGCGAAAGGTTACAATTACGCCATCATGGCTAATGAGGACGCATGCGTAGGCTGCGCAAGTTGTGGAATCGTATGTCCGGATGGATGTATTTCAGTGTACAAAACAAAAATAGATTAATATAGAGATGAGTGAAGAAGTAAGATTAATGAAAGGTAACGAGGCGATCGCACACGCCGCGATCCGCTGCGGATGCGATGGTTACTTCGGTTACCCCATCACTCCTCAATCCGAGGTTATGGAGACCCTCATGGAGGTGGAGCCTTGGAAAGAGACAGGTATGGTAGTGCTACAAGCAGAAAGTGAAGTCTCTTCCATCAACATGGTGTATGGTGGAGCCGCCACAGGTAAAAAAGTCATGACATCCTCTTCCAGCCCGGGTGTTTCCCTGATGCAGGAGGGTATCTCTTACTTGGCGGGCGCCGAGTTGCCTGCCTTGATCGTCAACGTGATGCGTGGCGGACCGGGTTTGGGTACGATCCAGCCTAGCCAGTCGGACTACTTCCAGACCACCAAGGGCGGTGGACATGGAGACTATCGTCTGATCGCTTTGGCCCCTGCTTCCGTACAGGAGATGGCGGACTTCGTGGGATTGGCCTTCGATTTGGCCTTCAAATACAGAAACCCTGCGATCATCTTGGCGGACGGTGTCATCGGCCAGATGATGGAGAAGGTGGTTTTGCCTGACTACAAGCCAAGAAGAACCGACGAAGAGGTTGAGAAACAATGTCCTTGGGCGGCTACCGGAAGGAAGATGTCCCGCAAGAACAACATCATCACTTCCCTGGAGTTGAAACCAGAGGTGATGGAGCAGAACAACCTCCGCTTCCAAGCTAAATACAAGACGATCGAGGAGAACGAGGTACGCTACGAGGAGATCCTCTGCGACGACGCGGAGTACTTGTTGGTGGCTTTCGGATGCTCCGCCCGCATCTGCCAAAAGGCATGCGAGATGGCGCGCGCCGAGGGAATCAAGCTGGGACTCCTTCGCCCGATCACCCTGTGGCCTTTCCCTACCAAGGTCATCGCACAATACGCCAACAAGGTGAAAGCCATGTTGTCCGTAGAGTTGAACGCCGGCCAAATGGTCGAGGATGTTCGCTTGGCTGTCAACGGTAAGGTTCCTGTTGAGCATTATGGACGCTTGGGCGGTATCGTCTTCACCCCAGACGAGATCGTGAACGCAGTGAAGACTAAATTGATGTAATTCACTTAATCGAAAAAGAAAATGGCTTTAGAAGATATCATAAAACCCGAGAATCTGGTTTACAAGAAACCGGATATCATGAACGACAACCCAATGCACTACTGTCCGGGTTGTAGCCACGGTGTCGTTCACAAGCTGATCGCCGAGGTTATCGAGGAGATGGGCTTAGTAGAGGACACGATCGGTGTCACCCCTGTGGGATGCGCGGTTTTCGCCTACAACTACATCGACATCGACTGGGAAGAGGCTGCGCACGGCCGCGCGCCTGCCTTGGCAACGGCCATCAAGCGCCTTCGCCCGAACAAACTGGTCTTCACCTACCAGGGTGACGGTGACCTTGCCGCCATCGGTACGGCTGAGACCATCCACGCCTGCAACCGTGGCGAGAGCATCGCTATCATCTTCATCAACAACGGTATCTATGGTATGACGGGTGGTCAGATGGCCCCTACAACCATCGAAGGCATGAAGACCGCCACCTGCCCTTACGGACGTGACGTGAAATTGAATGGTTATCCGCTGAAGATCACCAACCAACTGAAAGACTTGGAAGGTACCCGCTACGTGACCCGCCAAAGCGTGCAAACCGCTGCGGCTGTCCGCAAGACCAAGAAGGCCATCAGAAAGGCTTTCGAGAACTGCATGGACGGCAAGGGCGGCGCTAACGTCGTGGAGGTGGTTTCCACTTGCTCTTCGGGCTGGAAACTCACCCCTGAGAAGGCTAACAAGTGGATGGAGGAGAACATGTTCCCTCAATACCCGCTCGGTGACTTAATTGACAAAGACGCTAACCAATAAAATCAGAAGAAATGAAAGAGGAAATTATCATAGCTGGATTCGGAGGACAAGGCGTTCTCTCCATGGGTAAGATTCTTGCCTACTCTGGTTTGATGCAGGGCAAAGAGGTGACTTGGATGCCTGCCTACGGTCCGGAACAACGCGGTGGTACCGCTAACGTGACCGTCATCCTGAGCGATGAGAAGATTAGCTCTCCTATCCTAAACTCCTACGATACGGCCATCATCCTGAACCAACAGTCATTGGATAAGTTCGAGAAGACCGTTAAACCGGGCGGAACATTGATCTATGATCCATACGGTATCACGACGGAACCGACGAGAACGGATATCAATATCCACAAGATCAACGCGATGGACGCCTGCATCGAAATGAATGCGGCTAAGTCCTTCAACATGATCCTCCTCGGCGGATTCTTGAAAATCAGACCTATCGTTGAACTCGAAAACGTTCTCAAGGGTCTGAAGAAGACACTCCCTGAACGTCACCACCACCTCATTCCAATGAACGAGGCCGCCTTGAAGAAGGGCATGGAGATCATCAAGTAAGGATACCACACCCCTATAAATGACGTATGTCGTTATTCAACAACGATGTACGTCATTTTTTTATCCCCTTTTCTCTGAATGATGATATGCATTATAGAATCTCCGACCTTCAATCAATCGTTTTTATCAATGGATAACATAGAATAAAATCGTAAATAACGATAGATTATTTATGTTTAGCACCCTAAATTTGTCATATCAAACAAAAGGGAAGACAAGCGGTCGGACTTACATTGGTTGTGAATTTATATATACTATTAACTAAAATTTGTGGGTTATGAGAAAAGTAGTTTTAACAATAATTCTGTCAGTGGCATACCTAAGTTCGTATGCGTTCGACATAAAGTGTATGAGTGTGGACTTCGAGAAGAAGGAGTTGAAACACAACGGTTGCATCTATGAATTGGTGGAGGTGAAGAACAGGCAAAGAAGCTCCTGGCGAGAAGTGACTTACCTCTGCATCGATAATAAGCTACACGCTGTGGCCTTCCGTCTCTTCGTCACCGACGGAGGGGATTTCGTGAGGCTACAGAAATATACGTCTAAAAAGTGATTGACTGAGTAAATGAGTAAATAATTGAGTAACTGGATGATTAACTGATTGTTTTGCGTTTGTATTCGTTTCCATTTTTCAATGCCAGGATCGTTTTCCATAACCGGTCCTGGCATATTTTTTAGCGCATCGCAAGGTCTTAATCCTCCTCACTCACATAATCGATCACCTGATTCAGGTATTCCACGAAGGGTTTGTTGCGGCGGAAGAGCGTCAGCACATGTTGGAGGAGCTCCTCTTGGTCCGACACCTCCTCCTCGGACATGAATTTAGACAAGCAATAGACCTTCAGCCTAGCATAATCAGGGTATTTACACTCGGAGAACTCCTTCGGCAGTTTCTTCAACGAACCCTCGTAATCGAGTCCGAAGCCATCCTTCTCGCCTGTCCGCACAAAAGAGGCGAACTTCTCAGGCTCGTCCATCAAGTCTTCCCGCACGATCTCCACCACCCTCTTGTCGTAGTAGTAATGTCCGATCGCCACCATATTCGCGTCCGGGTAGGAGTCACCACCCACGGAGAGGTGGAAATAATAACCTGCCCTACCCGACTTCTTGCCACCGGGGGCGATGAAGACCCCGAAATGCGTTTTGTAAGGCGATTTATCCGCCGAGAAGCGGATGTCCCGGTTAATGCGGTAGGTGCAGTCCTTCAGTTCCAGACCCGCCACGCTCTCGTCGAACCGTCCCGTCTCCTCTATCAGCCGACGGGCGAACTGGCTAAAGGAATCCTTCGCCTCCTCGTACTCCTTCCGATGGGCATGGAACCACTCCGTATTGTTATTCTCCCGCAACGTGCGCAGGAATGCGATCACTTTCTTCATATCATCCAATTATCGTTACAACCACGAAATTACAAAAAAGAAAGACAAAAAACCGAATTAGCGAATAAATCCGCGCAGTCCAAGTGCCCGGGATGCAAAAACATGCCGCATTTCAGTTTCACTTGCCTACGTAAAAATGCATAGAAGAATACCCCCTTGCAATACAATCCGGCCAATATTCCTTAATACCTCTCACCCAAAACTCCTTACACTGCTTCGGAATTCCCCAGATTCCACTTTCACGGTTGTCACTACTAATTAAATATTCTTTCCTAAAATACTTCCGTTTGTCCAGCCATAAGACATCAAACACCATTGTACCCGAAGAATTATACTCCCCATTCTTAAGTATGAATCCAAATGCCAAACGGTTTGCATACCGACGAGGAATCGTATCGCCCGACCTCCACATCATAATAGAATCCTTCGATTCTAACAAGGTATGCCTGGTCATACCCTTAGGGACATAATAGAGCACACACTCTTTTATGTCGTATCCTTTTCCCCAAGGTGTTCCGTCGCGCTTCACAGGTATGAGCGTGTCCTTTTGCTGGAGAGGTAATAATGTGTCATAGGTCCAAACCGCATACTCCAACTCGGCATTTCTGCCATCATATTCTAATTCTATCACAAAAGATCCATCATATTTTCTCAAAAAACGTTTCCTTCGATCTAATACACATAAATCCTTGGGGTCCATTCCCTCTATTTCCAACCGCAACAAAGCACCATACCTTATTGGACGATTATACGTGAAATTCTTTATCACATTGCCCTTCATGTCCTTCCAAACAGGTTTATTCGTGTTCTGTTGCAACGTCATATTGCGTTTACGCACATCCGCATGAGGGCAATAAGCCACAGCAGATTGTTTTTTCTCCATAAGCCAACGCTTAATCGACAAATAGAGTTCTTCATTCTCCACGTAATAATAACGCGCATCGATTAGATTACACACACCAATATGATAATACCTGCTCTTTAACGAATCGCAATAGAGATACGCACTATCACATTTTATGGAGCCTTCCAAATAATGTGTACGCTTCGGAATAATCACTTTACGGAAGGAACCACGCAAATCTGGCAAAGAATCCACATCCTCACGAATAGTAAGCACAGAGTCTTTCACCTCACCGAATTCACTCCATGTCGGTTCTAGCTTTGGCTCTGGCAAATTTGTTTTTTCATAGACCTCCAATGGCAATTGATACAACGTGTCATACGTGGCGACATAGAAGCGATAGCGACCATTCTTCTCGCAGAATCGCACATTCTCGTCCGCTATACCCGCTATCTTCACCGACTGAATACTCCTTCCCGAAGGAATCGTATCGACACCCACCAACGTGTCACCATCATCCGTGACGCAAGTCAGGCGATAGCTCTCCCTCATCCAACTTGTATCCCGCTTGCGTACATCATAATTGGGGCAATCAACATAACCACTAGGGCAATGGAACCTAGAATTAGGGCAACTGAACTTTTCATCATATGTACATTCCCGTCCCCATAAAGCCTCCATTGTACTATGTGCCACGGCAGAATCCGATAGGAGAATTAATGAATCGCAAGAAGGATGATATTCCGGATATCGCTTACAATGCTTGGGGAAGACAATTTTCGAGTAATGAATGTCTTCCGGAGAACGCTCCGGATATCCTTCCCAAATTCTACTAAAGGAGAGACCTTTCTGGTAACAGCGATCAGGGATGGTCCATACCTGTTCCACCGTTTCAGGGATTTGCAACACTGAATCCACCGCACTTGGCAGCATAAAATAGAGCTGGGTCTTATCACGATTGTACAATGTGCCATCCTCCCATCGATAATAGGGATTCTTTGCATTCAGCCGCACCTCTTCCAAGCCAGGAGGCACTTCCGGGAGATATAAGTATTTCAACGAAGAAGGGATACTCAGCTCCCTTGCCGAAATAAGACACAAGCCAAGATGAACAGAATCAACCCCTTCGTCTATCACAATATTCTTAAAGTGCCATAAGGGGGAAATAAAATAATCATAAGGACAATCACTTTCATCACGCTCATAGAAGGTCCAACTGTCCATCTCCGAGAGGTTGGAGCAGATATGCAGGATGGTATCATTCTCCACCCTAAAGAGACTCTTCTGCTTAGCCTCAACAGACCCGAAGGAAAGAAATGAAATTACAACGAAAAGATAAAAAAGTGTTTTCCTCATAACGATACGATGACGAATTGTACTCTTTACAAATATAAAATATTTGAATTTATTGCCCAATTAAAATTAAAATGATTCTCCACGAAAACGGGAAATCACATTCCTACTTGCCTATGTAAAAATGCATAGGAAGATGCCCTCGATCTGGATAAAATTCCTGCAAGTCAGAGAACCAAAATTCCTTGTACCAATTCGGGATTTTCATGATTCCAGAATAGGGTCCATCCTTTTTATTTACAACCAGAAATTTTTCTTTATAACAAACGTCGAGATAGTTCCGTTTGTTCAAATATATAACTTTATAGTACATTGAGCCCGAAAGATTGCAATCCTCGTTTTCAAGTATGAATCCGAACGCCAAACGTTTTAGATATCGTCGAGGAATCGTATCGCCCGACCTCCATATCAGAAGTGGCTGCTTCCCTGATTCTAATATTGACTCTCTTGTTTCGCCCTTTGGAACATAATAGAGCACACACTCTTTCCTTTCGTAACCTACCCCCCAAGGTGATCCATCCCGCTTCACCAATCTGACCGTGTCTTTGTGCTGGATAGGTAACAAGGTGTCATAGGTCCAAACTGCATACTCCAGATCAGCGGTTTTGCCATCATTTATAAATTCATGCTGAGAAACACCTCCACGCAAATAACGGTCCCTTTGGCAATCAAACACATATAAATTATAATTGAACCTCATTCCATCAACTACCACCTTCAGGTATGTTCTGTAGGTCAAGGGGTGATAGGTCAAATCCGTTACTTTGCCATTTCTGTCCATCCATATAGGTTTCAAGTTCTGTTGCCACTCCATATTTCGTTTGCTGATATCCGCATGAGGGCAATAGACCTCGGTCGATTTACTCTCAATAAGGCTACATCTAAGCGACAAATAGGGCTCCTCATTCTCCACGTAATAATAATTCGCATCAATTTCATTCGACCCATAACGAGACAAAGTCTCCAACGAATCAGAATAGATAAACGCACTATCACATTTGATGGAGCATTCCAAATAACACGTACGCTTCGGGATGATCACTTTACGGAAGGAACCATGCAGATTCGGCAAAGAATCCACATCCTCACGAATAGTAAGCACGGAGTCTTTCACCTCACCGTAATCACTCCATTTCGACTCTGGATCTGACTTTGTTTTTTTTTGTTTTACATAGACCTCCAACGGCAGGCGATACACCGTGTCATACGTAGGGATATAGAACCGATAGACATCATCCTCCTTCCTGCGTTCCACGTTCTCATCCGCTATTCCCTCTATTTTCGCCGACTCAATGTACCTTCCCGAAGGAATGGTATCGACCCCCACTAATGTATCACCATTATCCAGGATGCAAGTTAGGCGATAACTCTCCCGCATCCAACTCGTATCTCGCTTACGTACATCATAATTGGGACAATAAATCTTTCCTCTATCAATAATATCTTTATATCCCCTGATACGATTCCACGAATCATTCATAAAAAGATGCGTCACGAAAGAATCGGAAAGACAATACAGGTAAGAGGATCTTTCCACATCATATTCTGACAATTTCGGGCAATGCTCCGACTGGATGATTAATGAGTCGCAAGAAGGAATATGTTCCGGATATCTTTCACATTGCTTTGGGAAAACAATCTTCGAATATCGAAGGTATTTCAGATAACGTTCCCGAAAATCCTCCCAACATTTAGAGGGAAGGTCTCTCAGGTTATCAATGTCTTTCGAATAATATATGGTAGGAAGGTTCCACACCTGTTTCACCGTTTCGGGGATTTGCAACACCGAATCCCCCTCATTGGGTAGAATAAAATAGAGACAAGTCTTATCTTGGTTGTACAATGCGTTATTCTCCCATCGCATATAGGGGTTCTTGAGACTCAATCGCACCTCTTTCAATCCAGGAGGCACAACTGGGAAGTACAAGGTTTTCAGCGATGAAGGGATACTCAACCTCTTTGCTGAAATCAGATCCATGTCAAGATATACAGAATCAACCCCTTCGTCTATCACTATGTTCTTAAGGTGCCAATAAGGAAAAATAAAATAAATACAGTCATCAATATTATTTACATACGCACTGAAAGACCAGCAATCCATCTCCGAAAGGTTCGAACAGATATGCAGGATGGTATCATTCTCCACCCTAAAAGGATGCTTCTGTTTGGCCTCGGCAGACCCAAAGGAAAGAAATGAAATTACAACGAAAAGATAAAAAAGTGTTTTCCTCATAACGATACGATGACGAATTATACTTTATCACAAATATAGAATATTTAAGGGTATTGACCAATCAACATAATACATCAACTACGGGAAACACTATCTGCCTACGTAGAAATGCATAGGAGGATACACCTTGGGAATACAATTAGGGCTATATTCCAGAACATGTTCCAACCATAATTCCTTGTACTGCCTCGGAGATTCCCAGATTCCATCGTCAACTTTAATTAACTCTCCATTCCCGAAATAATTCCGTTTGTCCAAGTATATCACTCCACACTTTATAACAAGCGAAGGATCATACTCCCCGTTTGTGAGTATGAATCCAAACGCCAAACGGTTTGCATACCGACGAGGAATCGTATCACCCGACCTCCATACCCGAATAGAATCCCTTGATTCTAACGACGAAAGCCTAGACTCCCCCTTAGGAACATAATATAGCACACACTCCTTCCGATTGTACCCTCCCGTCCAAGGTGTTCCGTCCCGCTTCACCAATTTGAGCGTGTCCTTTTGCTGGAGAGGCAACAATGTGTCATAGGTCCAAACCGAATACTCCATTTCGTAGATTATGCCACCATTTTCTATATTCTTTCTCTGTGAAAACGCCCATAAATTCTGAGGATTAATTCCCTCTATTTCAAAATGTAACCCAGCCATGAGCTTTGCGGAGCAACAAGTCATATCCATTAGTTCATTGCCCTTTCCATCCTTCCAAACTGGTTTATTCATGTTCTGTTGCAATGTCATATCACGTTTGCGGATATCCGCATTAGGTGAATAGGCCACGGCCGATCGTCTTTCCCTCTTAAGCCAACGTCTAAGCGACAAATAGAGTTGCTCATTCTCCACATAATAATAATCCGCATCGATAAAATACCACGTATTATAACCCAATCCGCCACACAACGAGTCGGAATAGATAAACACACTATCACAGGTGATATGATCTTCTATATAATGCATTGACTTCGGGATGATTGCCTTTTGAAGGGGAGGTAGATCGTTCCACCACATACGGAACAAAGAATCCACCCCCTCACGGATAGTGAACACGGAGTCCCTCACCTCGCCATAAAAACTCCATTTCGGTTTAGATTTATATTCAATAAGTTCAAGTTCTGACTCCGTCGGTTTTTTATAAACTTCCAACGGCAGGCGATATAATGTGTCATACGTTGCGACATAGAAGCAATAGCGACCATCCTGATTGTCGAATCGCACATTCTCGTCCGCTATTCCCTCAATTCCCAAGCGTCGCCAATTTGATGGAATCGAATCGACACCCACTAGCGTGTCACCATTCTCCGTGACGCAAATCAGGCGATAACTCTCCCGCATCCAACTCGTATCCCGCTTGCGTATATCATAATTGGGGCTATGGAACTTTCCTTTATCTCTAAAATTCCATTCAGTACTATGGGTATGGGTACTACGCCCTGCATTCTCCTGCAAGATATGTAATAAGACAGAATCGGAATGGCAGTACAGGTAGGAAACATTTTCCGCGACCTCTTCCAACCATTCCGGACAATGTTCCGACAGAATGATCAATGAATCGCAAGAAGGAAGATACTCCGGATATTTCTTACAATGCCTTGGGAAGACAATTTTCGAGTAATGAATGTCTTTCGGATAACGCTCCAAATATCCTTCCCAATGTCTCGATGGAAGGTCTTTCAAGTAAAGCGTGTCTTTCGGGTAATAGCGTTCAGGAAGATTCCATACATGTTCCACCGTTTCAGGGAATTGCAACACGGAATCCACCGCACTTGGCAGCATAAAATAGAGCTGGGTCTTATCGCAATTATACAATGTGCCATTCTCCCATCGATAATAGGGATTCTTGGCATTCAACCGTACCTCTTCCAATCCGGGAGGCACTTCCTGAGAAAAATACAAGTATTTCAACGAAGAAGGGATACTCAGCCTCTTTGCCGAAATAAGATACAAGCCAAAGTAAACAGAGTCAACCCCTTCGTCTATCACTATGTTCTTAATGCGCCAATAGGGATAAGTAGTAAAATAATCAGAAGGAGAATCACTTTGATCAATTCTATCACTCGCACCGTAAGCCATACAATCCATCTCCGAGAGGTTGGAGCAGATATGCAGGATGGTATCATTCTCCAAACGGAACGGGCTTCGCTTCCGAGCCTCAACATTCCACACGAAGAGGGAAAGCAGACCGATAACGAGAAGAAGTTTTTTTGCCATATGATTGATTATTTCTACTATTTTTATAATCCCACATCACCTGCCTACGTAAAAGTGCATGGGGAGCCAAGTCCTACAAAGACAAAAACAATTATCAGCGAGTTGACGTATATCCAACATCCACACCTCCCTAGGGTGGTTGGGAGGAATCTGCACAAAAGGGTTTTTAGGAATCAAATCTTCTAAGTGCAAAGTATATGGTCCACTATTATAGAGATAATTCCGATTGTCTTTCCAATCCAAAAGGTAGTTGATTTTGCCACCCATAGATCCACACTCTCCATTCTTATACAAAGCGCCCAAGGCCAACCGTTTCAAATACCGCCGAGGTATCGTATCCCCAGATTTCCAACACTTAATTTTCTTCCCCGACTTCATCAAGGATTCACAGGTTTCTCCCCTCGGCACATAATAGAGGCACGATCCCATCGAGTCAAAATCGTCCCCCCAAGGAGAGCCATCTTGTTTCACATACCTGATTTGCGTCTTTTGCGGAAGGGTCAGCAAAGTGTCATACGTCCAGACCGCATACTCCAACTCCAAATCGCCATACGCAGCAGCAGGCAACCTCCAGAATAACTTTTTTGAACCATCTTTGTCTTTTTTCCAACTATACACCATCTTACGTTTATAACCCTTCCATTCATAAGAAACACTCAAATTCCGAGGGTTGATACCTTCAATCGTCAGCTGCAAATATTTGCCGCAATAGTTTGTGGGACGGAGGTTCGATAAATCAATAACATTACCTAGTTCATCCTTCCAAATCGGAGGATTCGTATTCTTCTGCAACGACAGGTCTCGTTTGCGGATACCATAATTGGGGGAATAGACCACAGCCGATCGATCCTTCATAAGCCATCGCTTAATCGACAAATAGAGCTGCTCATTCTCCACATAATAATAATCCGCATCGATATAATACGCTCCATGTAACGAGTCGGAATAGATAAATACACTATCACAGGTGATACCTCCTTCCATATAACGCATTGACTTCGGGATAATCACCTTCCGGAAGGAAGATGGCCTGTTGCTCAAATAGGGCAAAGAATCCACCCCCTCACGAATGATGAAGACGGAATCACGCACCTCGCCGAAATCACTACATTTCGGTTCAGGCTTCCGCTCCTTTGGTTTCACAAAGACCTCCAATGGCAGACGATACAACGTGTCATACGTGGTGACATAAAAGTGATAGGTATCATTATACCTACAAAACCGCACATTTTCGTCCGCTATACCCTCTATCATCACCGACTGAATACTCCTTCCCGAAGAAATCGTATCAACTCCCACCAATGTGTCACCATCCTCCATGACACAAGTCAGGCGATAACTCTCCCGCATCCAACTTGTATCCCGCTTGCGTATATCATAATTGGGACAATGGATCTTTCCTATATCAATATCACGTCCAAACTTCCATCTGATACTTTTCCATAAATCCTCCATCAAAATATGCGCCACAACAGAATCGGAGAGACAGTACAGATAGGAAAGCTTCGACATCACATGGTCATCCAAACAATCCAGGGAATGAGTTGAATGAATAATCAATGTGTCACAATCGATATAACCAGGAGTCTTCTTACAACGCTCAGGAATGATGACTTTCGAGAAATGACCATCAGGGATTCCCCATATATTCTCCACCGTCTCAGGTACTTGAAAGACGGAATCACCATTTTCTTCCAAATGCCCAAAATAAAGATTCTTCATGTCTCGGCTATACAAAGCGCCATTCTTCCAACGCAGGTATGGATTCTTAGGATTCAACTGTACTTTCTTTATAGAAGGACCATCCCAAATAAAGAACTTCAAAGAGGAGGGAATGCTCAACAACCTTACGGGAAGAGGTGTAGAACCATATCCATAGGGAATATAAACCCATGCGGAATCCACCCCTTCATCAATTATAACTGATGTGTAATAAAATGGCATGCCAATTTCTAGAGAGATGCACATGTCTTCATAATACCGCTCCTGAACATTTGAGCAGATATGCAGGATGGAATCATTCTCCAACCGGAACGGACTTCGCTTCCGAGCCTCAACATTCCACACGAAGAGGGAAAGCAGACCGATAAAGAGAAGAAGTTTTTTTGCCATAAGGGTTTGTTGAAGTACTTATCATCACAAACATAGCATTTAAATCACTAAAATCAAACGTGGAATGCAAATTTTCCGTACATTAGGGAATTGATAACGACCATGCGTCGAGGGTTGATATCCTCCGCAGGACTAACATACGACGATCATGATAAGAACCATCACCTTCGCAGGCCTTCTTTTCTTAGGCTTAACGCTCCATGCGGCACCCGTTCCGCAGGAATTGGACTACACAGACGCTTTAGAGAGCTTAGAGAACCCCGGCATCGGATTCTACCGAACCCAAGGCCTACATCTGAAGACGGAAGGAAATCATCCAGCAAGCACATGGGGCAACATCTCCCACCTCAGGATGGACATCTCGGAATTCTCCGACAAAGCGGTGCTGAGCGTCAACGAGGAGACGGGCGACACCACCTTCGGGGTCTCCCGACCACTCACCCAAGATGCCTTGGATGCATTCGAGGCGACGCTGGACGCCGTGCGCCAACGTGGGAAAACAGCCATCGTGCGCTTCGCCTACGACCCTTGGTTCAACGGCTCGACCAAATGCGACCCGGAGCAGTCCGTCATCCTCGGTCACCTGAAGCAGTTGGGAGAAGTCTACGCCCGCAACACGGACGTCATCACCTTCGTGGAGCTGGGCATGTACGGCAGTTGGGGCGAGATGCACTCCAGCAACGTGGGCAGCAACGAGAACATTGCGGAGGCGCTGCAGACTCTGCTCCGACGCACCCCTCCAGAGATCAAGATCGGCGTGCGCCGTCCCGACATCGTGGCGGTTTGGCTGGGTGTCAACAAGGGAGGCAACTACTCGGGCTTCGACATCCACTCGGAAGCGTTCCAGAATGCCCTTGCGGCGAAAGGGGACACCCTCCTGCGCGTCGGCATGTACAACGACGGCTATCTGGGCTCCTACAGCGACTTGGGCACTATCGGCATGGGAGAAAGCGGACATCAGATGACCCGCGAGATGATGGTGCAATGGCTCGAGACCTACTCGAAGCACACGCCCTACGGCGGAGAGCTCGTCGCCAACTACAACGGTGACGAACCAATCAACACCCCAGCCTACCTCTCCCAAGAGGGTTTCCGCACCCACACCTCCTACCTCAACTACGAATGGCACCAACCCACCATCCTCGGATGGAAGGAGATCACCTTCGATGGCGACGACCCCGAATACAACGGAAAGGATGGTTACACCTACGTGGAGAACCACCTGGGCTACCGCTTCATCCTTCGGAGCGCTACGATCGACACCGCCCCGGCAGGAGAGAATGGCATCGACGTGACGCTGGGCATAGAGAACGTAGGGTTCGGCAACCTCACCCGCAAAGCGATCGTCTCGTTCATCTTCAAGGGAGAGACGGAGAGCCACGAAGTGCTTCCGAAAAACCCTGTCGACCCCATGGAGTGGCTTTCAAGGGAGACAACAACCCTAAGCGCACACTTGGAGATTCCGCAAGAGATGACGGAAGGCACGTACGAGCTATTCATCCGAATCTCAGAATATGGTGACCACAAGAGCGACAAAAATTACCACTGCATACAATTCGGCAATCCGTCCGCACAATACGATGCGGCATTCGGAGCGAACAAAATCGGACGGTTTGTCTACAAGGAGAGAAAAGGGAATGGTTTGAACGACGCTCCACAAGAGACTTACATCCACCTGAGCGACGGGCAACTGCACCTCCGCAAGAGCGAGAAGGCAACTCTCTACAACTTAAAAGGCGAACTCATTGCGGCGTCAACGAACAACTCGGGGGGAACCATCGATCTACGTATATACAAAGGACAAATCATCATTGCGGAGATATGCCAAGAGGGTGAAAAGAGGAGCATAAAGATCCTAGTGGAATAAGCAAGCAAACGCATCATGCGTAAACAAAAGGAGGGACGATGATTCGCCCCTCCTTCATTATTTCTATCATTTAAAGCCTAGGGATTCACTTCCCAGCTCTATAGTCCGATCTAAGTTTTTAGAACTTAAATGTGAAACCACCTGCGAAATTCGTAAGATTCTTCTCGTTCCAGTCAGAACCGAACTCGATCTTCAGACCGAAATGATCCGTGAAGTAATATTTCACACCACCGTAAATACCACCGGCATACTTGCAATCATCGAAGTCCCATCCCGGATGGTCATTCGTGGAACCGAAGATATTCACACCATTGGCGATACCCATGAAGACATCCAAATTCTTCACGAACTCGAAATGGAAAGCAGCTCTGATCAAGATAGAGTTCTGCAACATTCCCCTTCCGCGATCCCAGACGCCTTTATAATGGTCAATACCCCAATATGCGCCCAAATCGACAGCACCATTGTTACCGAAAGTCTTGGTTTTGATGAATCCGGAAGCCAAGCCCCAATTAACATCTACCGAGAACGTAGGAATCGTAGGATCCGTAGGTTCGCCACTCTCGTAGTAATTAATTGGCGGCACACCGATCATAAACCCCAAATTGCAACCGCCCTGTTTTACGACGCCAATTTCACTCACTTTTCCATTACCTGCCATCATATTTCCGACAAGCAAAAAGGAAATAACCAATAAAAAAATCCTTTTCATAATAACAATCGAATTTTCACATCTCACCCTCAAGCGAGGGATTCCGTTAACAATATATTACTTACAAATATCTCCGATTAGAAATTGAACGTCACACCAACAGCGAAAGGAGGCATGTTATTATGCTCCTCACCCTTACCGATCCAATCGCTCGAGAATTCAGCCTTCACGCCGAAGCCCTCAGTGAAGTGCCATTTTGCGCCCAAATAGTTACCAAAGATACCATTGCAATCGCCATCACTGACCTTCTCAGGACCATGCGTATCACTCCAATGAACAATTGCCACACCGCTTTGGAAACCCGCATATACGTCCAAATGCTGAACGAACTGGAAATGGAATCCACAACGGATAGCCATCGGCAACTCCCAATAAGAATGCTTAAATTCATAACCTCTCTCATAAAATTTATCCGTCCAGTTACAGTATCCGATATATGCGCCCAAATCGATGGCACCATTGTCACCGAACGTCTTCGTGTGGATGAATCCGTCCGCCAAGCCCCACATACCATCCACAGAAATAGAAGGCATATTCGCATGGCTATGAGGAGGAACACCAATCATAATACCGAGGGAGAAATCACCAGCATTGGCATACTCAATCTTGCTCACATTCGATGCACTGACTCCCATGAAAGGAAGCACAGCCATCAATAAAAACAACACTTTTTTCATACTATAATGATTATAAAATTAATGGCGCAAATGTACATCATTTTTTTGAATGGGACAAATTTGCTTCAAAGCATGATCCTAACGCACGGAATCAAGGGCGGAAAATTTGCGGACGAATCAATTCAACGTTAACTTTGAGCACAAATTCCGAGCGTGTGTGGATCACATTTAATAATAAAAAATTTCTCTCGTCTCTATACGATACTTACTTTCCTCTTTCTCAATCTTCTTTCTGTCCTGAGAATACTTGGTAACGGTGGTTACACGACGTTTTGTCCAGTTACCCAAACTATCCCACTCCACGATGTTGAAATATTCCATGGCATCTGTATAAAGATATTCGCCTTCTCCCATTGAGGGCTCAACAGAGGAAACACATTCTAAATCATTGTCATACGTGAAATACTTTTTCCCATGGCATTCTAACCCATTGATAATCATCGTGTCCAACATCCCCTGTTCATTATAGAGATACTCTTCGGAAACATAAATGCCAAAGTCCGCCACATAGACTTCCTTCTTTGTGATTTGTCCATTGTCGTTGCGGGAAAGCCTGATTTTTTCCTTTGGATCAAAAACAACAACACCTTTTTGATCGAATGTGTATGTCTTATCCATCCATTCCACATGTTCGAGCTTGCCACTCCAAGTAGAGTCACAATTACTTACCTGAACAGACAATTTGGAAACGTTGCCACGCACATCCATAAATTGGCGGTCGGGAGAGGTAAATGAAGGCAGTTCCTTCACTACCAATACCGTGTCTTCAGGAAGATCCTTACTCAGTGTCTCCGAACGTTGCTCCTGATTGGTGTTCGCCCCGCCGCAAGCGCTTAACACAGCCGTTGCCAGAATGAGCAATTCTTTTCTCACGATCATATATTTTTTGTTAAACGTTCCACCTCTTCAATCCATATTTTGCTGGATGCATCGCTTGGCATTCTCCAATCGCCACGTGGTGAGAGGTTGACACTACCAACCTTCGGACCATCCGGCATACAGCTTCTCTTAAACTGTTGCGCGAAGAAACGCCAATAGAACGTGCGCATCCACTTCAATATCGTCGCATTATCATATTTACCTTCAAACGCCTTGCATGCCATAAAGAAAATCTTTGTAGGCGACAAACCGAAACGAAGGGTGTAGTAGATGAAGAAATCGTGAAGCTCGTAAGGTCCCACCAAATCCTCTGTCTTTTGTGCGATCTCTCCTTTGTCGTCGGCAGGAAGAAGTTCCGGACTGACGGGTGTGTCACAGACATCCAGCAACGTCTCCTTTGCGGCCTCATCCATCTCATAAAGAGCCGCATATTTCACCAAGTATCTCACCAATGTCTTCGGAATCGATGTGTTGACAGCATACATACTCATGTGGTCGCCGTTGTAGGTTGCCCAACCCAACACCAGCTCTGACAAGTCGCCCGTTCCAACCACCAATCCACCAATCTTATTGGCATAATCCATCAAGATCTGTGTTCTCTCACGTGCCTGTGTGTTCTCATAGGTGACATCCAAAACGGAAAGGTCATGATCAATATCCTTCAGGTGCTGCAAGCAAGCTGGTTTGATGTCCACCTCCTTGATCGAGATACCCAGACTCTTCATCATATTGAGTGAGTTGTGATAGGTGCGACCAGTGGTGCCAAAACCAGGCATTGTGATGCCGACAATGTTTTTACGAGGAAGGCCTAGCTTATCGAATGTCTTCACCATCACAAGCAGTGCGAGTGTAGAGTCGAGACCTCCACTAATGCCCACAACCGCCTTCTGGATGCCTGTGTGATACAAGCGCGTTGCCAAGCCACCCACTTGGATGGAGAAGATCTCGTTGCAACGTGTCTTCATCTCGTCCTCTGGCGGAACGAATGGATGAGGTGCGAATGTGCGAGTCACATCCGATGGATTGGCATATAGATAGATTGGCCCAAGATGAGTGATTTCTATTTCGTTTTTCTTGTTAGGGTTCTGATTTCCGATGATGAAAGCGGAGTTGCGCAGACGATCCGCCTGCAATCGCTGCACGTCAATATCGGCAATGGTGAGCTGTTCTTTGAAAGAGAATCGTTCCGACGTGGCCAACAGACTACCGTTTTCAGCGAGGATGGCAGTGCCGGAAAAGACGAGGTCGGTACTACTCTCTCCGAAGCCAGAACCCGTATAGATGTAGGCACACACATTCGTGGCAGACTTCTGCTTCACCAATTGACGGCGGTAAGCCTCCTTGCCAATCAGTTCATCACTGGCAGAGAGGTTGAAGATGATCTCCGCACCCGCCAGACAGAGCTCGTCACTTGGAGATGCCGGCATCCATAAGTCTTCGCAGATCTCAATGCCGAATTTTAGTCCATCGGTCTCAAAAATCTGCCTCTTCTCACCGAATCCAGGAGTGAACCAACGTTTCTCGTAGAACTCATTGTTGCTTGGCAAATATTGTTTATCTACCTCCGTATGGAAGAACTGGTCGCCCGTACCAGCCACGAAAGCCGCATTATATAGTTTACCATCACGATAGTAGGGAGCCCCCACAATGGCATAGAGTCCATGCCGACCAGCGGCCTCATTTATTCTAAGGAGTTGCCTTTGCGTCTCATCGATTAAAGTACGTTGATAAAAAAGATCGGAACAGGTATAGCCCGTAAGACAAAGTTCCGGGAAACATACAATTTTGACATTCTCTTGCGCCGCCTTTTCTATCAGCGAAATGATTCTGTCGGCATTCACCTTGGGATTGGCAATCTCCACCACTGGGATAGCACTGGCAACGCGGACGAATCCTACTTCTTTATTTTCCATATTGTATTAATTAAACTATTCATTTTTAAAGGGAAAGGAAGAAACAAATCTCTCACCAATAATCAAGGCAATTTACAAAGAATCGACAATATAGCATCACAAAAACAATTTAATTTTCATCAGATGAGACGCAATGCATTGCGTCTCTACGGTGACCGTCTGACAAACAATTTTCACCCTACCCTACAAAAAAATAGCCAATCATGTCACACCACTCGGACAGAATGGCACGAAAGCGGACAGAAAGTTCATTTCAATGTTTGGCACGGTTTTTGTATTAATATAGATGACGACAAAGGTCGTCAACTATGATCGAAAATCATTTCGAAGAGCTACCCAGCTATGTTTTTCATAACCGAGCAACTCCGTTTAAATAAAACAAAATGTTTAACTTTAAATTGGTAGTATTATGAAAGGTAATGAGAAAAAGCCTAAAAAGGTTGAGAAAAAAGCAAAACACATTGCTGCTTATTTGGCAGCTGAGGAGTCAGCGTCTCATATAGATGCTAAAAAGAAATGAATCGAAGGGGGTTGCCAAGCAAGGCGATCCCCTTTCCTTTTCCAGGAACATTCCCCAACATTTTCATAGGGATGAGGCAAAAGACGATCAACCATTTCCGCCTCTGAAACAGTAAATCGTAAATAGCTAAATAGTAAATCCCAAACAGCCCAATTAGCAAATCGCAAACGTCTAAATAGTAAATCGCAAACGTCCAAACAGTAAATAGTAAATAGTTAAATAGTAAATAATGCCACGAGGGTCACTGCGTCCCCCGTGGCATCATCAGAATTATGGAAACATATTAACCTATCTCGTCACAAAGCCCGACAAATCCTTAGAGAAATCGACATCGAACTCCACGCCATCCACGATGAAGTGATATTTTTTCTTAGATACACCTAGCACATTCGTGCTAATATCGAAGATACATAAGCATCTACATCTTTCTCCGCTTTCCGTCGCATTGACGATGATGGTGTCGCCCTGAGCCACCACCTCCGAGCCTTTGTCTGTGCAGCAGTTGAGCTCCAGACCATAAGATTCGATGAACACTTGACCATCGAAATATTGGTAATACACTAACGTATCCAACGTTTCAGGCCTATTAGGATAAACTTTTTCCGAAGAAGTCACCGGCATCTCCTCCTCAGACAACTGGTCACGTTGTTTCTTACATTCGCTGCTAAGGTTGAATACACCCCTGATCACGTTAAGGATAGCGCCCTCAACGATAGTGTCCCGAGTCAGATCAACGTCGAACTCAATGGTTTCCGATGCACGAGGAATAGAAAAATGATAAACCTTGCGTCCCAAGTTCTCCACTATCGTGGTGATATTGTATTGGCAAATACATCTGCAAGGGTTGCCAATCTCTACAGGAGTGATGGATACGACACTATCCTTCACTTTTGTGATGGAACTAGCTTCGATGCAGCATCTAAGAGGCATATCATGCATGTAAACGGTTCCACTACCAGTCTGCGGATCAAAGCGATAGGATACCAGCGTGTCCACACTGCTTTCCAGTTTCCTAGTCAACTTCTCAAATTTAGGATCGCCCTCTTCCTCCTCGAAAGAGACGCCACAGGTGGAAGGCTTTGGTGTATAACCCCTTGGGCTACCATAGAGGATAGCACCACTGACTGCCTCGCCCTCGCCAAAATATTTCGCCTCGATATCCAAAGGAACACCATCCACGACAAAGTGCAGCAAGCTACCACCATGTCCACGAGGAATTTTCAAGTTCTCCACTCTTGAAGTGACATCATACACGCAGTTGCAATTGCAAGGAGCATTAGACAAATCAACCGAGTTCACGAAGATGGTATCATTCCTCACAATCGTCTCAGAACTAATGGAGGCGCAGCAATTGAGTTCCACATCATGGGAAACGAAGAGAATCAGGTTTTCCAATGGCTCATATCGGTAAGTCAACAACGTGTCGCCATCCTTCCATTCTTTCACATAACCATGGCGTGGACTGTAAGCGTTGGATTCCGTTGAAGCCTGAGCCTCTTCTTCCAGATCATTATTACTTTTACAAGGACTGTTCTGCATGAAAACACCCCTTGGACCATCAAGGACAACGCCAGACGCACCTTGGGTCAAATCGATGTCAAACTCTTTTTTATCAAAGCCCGCGATGAAGTGATACTTGCCAGGCTCCACATCCGACAAAAGAATCGTCAAGTCATAAGCGCACATACAATCACACATCAAATATACACCCGGATTTTCAGGATCCTCCGTGCGGTATTGTCCAGGGAAGAGAGAGATGGTATCGCCCGAACGCAACATATCCACAAACCAATCCGCGCAACAATCACCGCCGTTGTAGAACAGCGTGAGCTTCAAAGTCTTTTCCTTCTCGATATACTGATAAGTAGCTAACGTATCATTCACAAAGAGCGTTTCCCCTTTCAGCTTACATTCGGACAAAGCGGAAATCGATCCACTAGCTTTCTCACTGTCAAGGAAAGATATTTGACTCACAGCGTCCAAAGAGAACCCCTGTTTCAGATACGATGACCGATTACCCGTTTTAATGTGCACCTGACGGAGAGAATCATTATGGAAGATGGTATCATGCTTGGTAATATCCAGAATGTACGTTTTGGTCACACCATTCACACTCTCCTTCAAACACAACTTTTGTGATGCCGAAGCACTGACAATATACATCAATACTATCAGGCTAGTAAGTATATATTTTTTCATAAATTATTCCTTTATAAGTTTAACAGACTGTCCATCGACATTCAAGACATAGACGCCTTTCGCGCCAGGCAGAGTAAAGAGAACGGCTTCTCCATCTTTCGACACCTTCCGCTCGATGTTTTGTCCTAATATAGAGAACAAACCCACCTGGGAATTCGCGGCAAGCCCTTCTACCTGAATATGTTGATTATCCAAATAGGTCACACGCACCTCGTTCTCCGCAACAGCAGGTATACCAGAAGGTTCCCCTCCATCAGAGAAGTAATATTTGGCAACTTTCTCGAACTGATAAGCGGTAGATGCACTTCCGTTCACAATAAGACTATCATTCCTGTATTGGAAAACCGGAGAGTCCGCCAACACAAAAGACTTTTTAGTGAGATCCTTGAATTCAATTGTCACTACTGACGGGTCAGCAAACGCAGCCCCCCACAACCCCATTACGGTCAATAATAATAAACCCTTCTTTTTCATTGCTTAAAATTTTTAAGTTAATAAATACACTATATGTTCTATAAAATAAATCCTATTAACGAAGTCGCCTACCCTTTCCCCCTTTCGGTGTAAATTGTAACACAAAACACCACGTAATTATCATCTCATGCGACTCCTCAAAGATAAACATATTTCTCAACTCACAAAATTCATTTCATACAAATCTCCACCACACATTGTATTACTTAATATACATCAATCAAAGCAAGGGGATTATCGCCCCACACGAATCATGAATTGAAAATAAAAACGGAACACGAGAGAATCACAGTTCACGCACAAACGAAACAACAGGCAATAAGCAAGCAGGGAGAAAAGAATCACTTATCCCCCAACTTGAACGATGCAAAGACTGAGATAATCGGCAAAGCGGAACCTCCATAATGAGATTGTCCGTAAGCGTCCAGACAAGCATTATCTTCCGTGCGTAAAAAATCATATGAAGCCTCCAAGCCCAATGCGAAATGATCGGTAAAGAACCATCTAGAGCCTACATAGACACCCACGACCGGGGAGAAGGTATTGGGCTCCACCTCATTCCAATGTTCAAAGCGAGACTGTTCCGAATACTTCGTAATCTCCATAAAACTCTCCGCACAAATATTCAAGCCGCCACACACACCCGCATATGCGTCGAAATACTTCATAAACTGGAAATGGAAAGCACTGCGGAGCGTCACGCCACCCTGGAAAACCTTCACCTGCTGCCTTGTGTTGTAAAGCCCGAACTCATCCTTGTAATGACACACAGAAAATTGGACCCCCAAGTCAACCGCACCATTTTTTCCGAACAATTCACTCGTGATAAAACCGCTTGCGATACCAGCGGAAGCAGACAAAGAAAAGCACGGAATATCCGCAGCCGCACCAGAAGTGAAGGGAGGAACACCCACACCGACACCCAGAGATGTTTGTCCCTTCGTGGCAATCTCAATTTCTGCAATAGAAGATGCGGAAACAGTCCATCCAGCCAAGAGGCCAAATATAATGCATAGAAAGCGTCTCATATCATTAAGCATAAATCACTAACAAAGATATAAATATATGGAACAATTACAAAAGTCAATGCTGTTTTTATGAAGCGCCATGGCTACTCGCCCACAAAAAAACCGCAATCGGCGCACAACGGCTCAACCGCTTCGCCCCTACGAAAGCCCTCCAATATATTTAGCGCCCTTTGTGAAGAGATTATATCTGAGAAAGATTGCGAGAAAACATTACCCAACGCCATGACACCATTCGCATCGAGGCAACAAGGCACCACTGTTCCGTCAGACAAAATAGCCACGTGATCCCTCATCCCATAGCAGGTCCGCTTACGAATCTGCAGTTTTTTCTCGCCCGGCCATGAAAAGCGCGCGGCATTCTGAAAAAATATGTGGTCGGACAATTTCTTGTTCCGAGCAGAAAAAGCGTCCGACATATCCACCTTCCAAAAATCCGACATGTAAGAAACGCACATACGATTGAAGGAGGAAACCGACTCATTCACCCGATTCCACAAGCGAAGAGAGAAATAGCTATCGGAAGATTTATCATTCGCAAAAGTGCAGATGTCTTGCAGATACGACATCCACTGGGAATGGGGAATATTCTCCTCCGCATCATGCAAAGATATGTTAAACTGGCGAATAGGTGAATGGATTAGCAAATCCCGACGACGGGAGATCAACGAGCCATTCGTAGTTAAATTAACATGAAAGCCTTGCCTATGAGATTCAGAAAGCAACGACTCCAGCTGAGGATGAAGCAGAGGCTCCCCTAAAACATGCAAATAGAGATAATCCGTATAGGGCCTAATAGAAAAAAGTATCGCCGAAAACTCTTCCGGCGATACAAATTTCTTTTCCCTTACCGATGGGCAACAAAAACTGCAATTGAAATTACATCGGTTGGTTATTTCAACATAAATCTTCTTAAAGCGCATTACGATTAAGGATTGTACTCCAAGATACCCGTGTTGTATGCACGTTTGATTCCCTTCCAGTATTGGAACTTATATCCGACAGTGAAATTAAAACCAGTCGACATGGAAGTAGTTACACCTTGAGAGAAACCTGCATTCAGGTACAAACCGCTCGCCACATTCTGGAACTCATATCCGATCTTCACAGTTGGTCCCCAATCGAACTCATCAAGGATACCATCGACGCCAAAGGTATTGCGTCCCGATTCGCTACCCGAACCACAGACACCACCAGCGAAGAATACACCCAAACCTGGGGACAGCTGACCAGGGCCCACATTCATGATGTTATAATACAACACAACAGGAACTCTGATATACCCTGCCGTATACTTCTCCGTAATTGTAAGATCTGCTGGTTGAGGTTCTACCTCTAACCCTTCTTGTTGTTGTTCCACCTCCACAGGAATTACTGGAGTTGTGATTTCGGAGCCCTCAAGCTGGAAAAGCACCTCTGGCTGAATAGACCAATGTTTCTCGATGATGATATCCATCAACGCACCCGCATGGAACCCAGGCCTAACACTTGCATCGTCTATCCTAGCCGTCGCAGCGATCAACTCGGGAGAAACTCCATAATTTGGCATCAGATCACCATTCCACTTGGTCATATTAAAACCGCCTTCCAAACCGAAACGGACTTTAACATCCTTCTCCGCAAAAGCATTTGACGTCAACAAAAGCAACGTCGCAAGCGCAAAAACTATCTTTTTCATGGACTATAACACAATTACTTTTTTATTCAACAGAAAATACCTCTGAATGCGACAAAGTTATTTAAAAATCGTTAATAACAAATAAAAATGATGACGTTTTTTTCACAAATAGCGAAAAAACACCCGATTTATGGTCCTAAAATCACATTCTCGACTCAAAACAGCGAGGAAGTGCACCCTAAAACGTGAGTGAGAAGGTGAGTTTTCACCACCTCCTCCCAAATATCAATATCTGTACATGTCCGATTTATACGGTCCGTCGACAGAGACACCAATATATGCGGCTTGCGCAGGTGTCAATCGTGTCAGTTTCGCACCGATTTTAGAAAGGTGGAGTCGAGCGACCTCCTCATCCAACTCTTTCGGCAAGCAATAAACGCCCACCTCATACTTCTTAGTGAACAACTCGATCTGCGCCAAAGTCTGGTTGGTGAACGAATTACTCATCACAAAAGAAGGGTGGCCTGTGGCGCAGCCCAAGTTGACGAGCCTTCCCTCCGCCAACAATATGATCGAATGTCCGTCAGGGAAGAAGAACTGATCCACCTGAGGTTTGATGTTCCTACGTTTGATGCCAGGATATTTCTTCAGCTTATCCACCTGGATTTCGCTGTCGAAGTGTCCTATGTTACATACGATAGCCGAGTTTTTCATCTTCTCCATATGCTCCACCGTGATGATGTCCACGTTACCCGTCGTGGTCACATAAATATCCCCGATAGGAAGAGCATCCTCGACGGTAACCACCTCATAGCCTTCCATTGCGGCCTGCAATGCGCAGATAGGGTCTATCTCGGTAATCAGCACGCGAGCGCCATAGTAACGCATGGAATGTGCGCACCCTTTTCCCACATCGCCATATCCGCAAACGACAACCACCTTGCCGGCCACCATAATATCGGTGGCGCGTTTGATACCATCCGCCAAAGACTCGCGGCAACCATACAAGTTGTCGAATTTAGACTTCGTGACGGAATCATTCACGTTGAACGCCGGGATACGAAGTCTTCCCTCCTTCTCCATTTGATACAAACGATGCACGCCCGTCGTCGTCTCCTCAGAGACACCCTTTATCGAAGGAATCATCCTATTGAAGAACTTGCCATCCGCCTTACGGACTTCCTTCAAAATGTTAAGCAACTCTATTTCGTCCTCGCTCTCCGCCTTACGATCCAACACAGAAGGATCATCCTCCCCGTTGGCTCCCAAATGGATCATCAAAGTAGCGTCACCGCCATCATCCACAATCATGTTTGGACCAAGCCCATCACCGAAGTTCAGTGCCTGCAACGTACACCACCAATAATCCGCGAGAGTCTCGCCCTTCCATGCGAATACAGGTACACCGGCAGCAGCGATAGCCGCGGCCGCATGATCTTGGGTAGAGAAAATATTACAGCTTGCCCAACGCACCTGCGCACCCAACTCAACCAAAGTCTCAATGAGGACAGCAGTCTGTATGGTCATATGCAAAGAGCCCGATACACGAGCACCTTTCAAAGGTTTTTGCTTACCATATTTTTCACGAAGAGCCATCAAACCAGGCATTTCAATCTCAGCCAATTCTATTTCCTTACGACCAAAATCAGCCAGATTAATATCCGCAACCTTATACGGGAGGGATGAGAACAAAGAATCACTCATATTTACTATTTTACGATTTACTATTTACTATTTTTAATACACACTAACAATTGAAATGACTGAAGGAAACAAGACATATTCGAATCATTAAAATCATGGTACAAATATATGCAATATAAAGAGGTTGTAAAACATCCGCCAATGTTTTTCTCACATTTCGGAGGGCGTTCTTTCCATTTTTTAACATTAGCATGCACCGCAACCGTTGCGAATAGAAAAAAAACATTAACTTTGCAGAATAAAGAGTTAGTCCATACGATAAAAACAAGAAAAAATATATTTTGAAATGGGAACAAAAAATTTATTAAAGACATCGATTTTGTGCCTCCTTTTGGGATTATCTTCATGCTTGTACGCTGGCGGAGGAAACAATAACAATCAGGGGAAAGCAAAGCAAAAAACGGAGCAGAAATCCTTGGTGAAGCATTTAAATCGTGAGGAATTCAAGAAACTGGTGATTAATGTTGACGCTGAAGGTTGGAATTATTTGGGAGACAAGCCTTGTGTTCTTGACTTCTACGCCTCTTGGTGTGGCCCTTGCAGAATGATTTCGCCATTCCTCGATGATCTCTCAAAAGAGTTCCAAGATCAGGTATACATCTACAAGATCAACATCGACGAAGAAAAAGAACTGGCAAGATATTTTGGCGCATCCAGCATTCCGTTGCTTGTATTCATTCCGAAAGAGGGACAACCACAAGCAAGCAGAGGAGCACTTCCTAAAGACGAGATCAGAAACGCCATCAACACTGTTCTTTTAAACAAAAAATAAGACGGGAGACGGAATGAAAGGCATCATACTCGCGGGAGGAAGCGCCACTCGTCTATTCCCGCTTTCCAAGGCCATATCGAAGCAGATTATGCCGGTTTACGACAAACCGATGATTTACTATCCGCTTTCGACTTTAATGTTAGCCAACATACGTGAGGTATTGATTATTTCAACCCCGAGAGATTTACCCATGTTCAAGCAACTGCTGGGAACGGGCAAGGATTTCGGGATGGAATTCAGTTACGTCGTACAGAACGAACCTAACGGATTGGCTCAGGCATTCGTTTTGGGTGCGGAGTTCCTCAACGGAGAGGCTGGATGTCTGATTTTAGGAGACAACCTCTTCTATGGGCAAAACTTTTCCGAGATGCTCCACACAGCGGCGCAGCAGAAAAAAGGAGCCACCATCTTCGGATACTATGTTAAAGACCCATCCGCCTATGGTGTTGCGGAATTCGACGAGACAGGCAAGGTGATATCCCTTGAGGAAAAGCCTAAGAACCCGAAATCCAATTATGCGGTGCCTGGACTTTACTTCTTCGACGAAACTGTAACCGAAAAAGCGAAAAGGCTGAAACCATCAGCCCGTGGGGAATATGAGATCACGGACCTGAATAAAATGTACCTCGAAGAGGGAACCCTAAGAATGCTAAAGTTCGGGAGAGGATTCACTTGGTTGGACACTGGCAATTGCGATTCCCTCTTGGAAGCAGGCAACTTCGTGGCAACCATTCAAAAGAGACAGGGATTCTACATCGCCTGCATCGAGGAGATCGCATGGAGAAACGGATGGATTTCGGACGAACAACTCCGAGAAGCTGGTGAACGATTAAGCAAAACGCTTTACGGACAATATATACTTTCTTTATTGGAACAAAAATGATTTTTACAGAACAAAATATCAAAGGCGTATGGGTCATAGAGCCAAAAGTGTTCTCCGATAGCCGAGGATACTTTATGGAAGCCTTCAAACAAAACGAATTCGAGGAGCATATCGGAAAAATCAACTTCATCCAGGACAACGAATCAAAGTCCTCCTATGGTGTACTCAGAGGTCTCCACTACCAGAAAGGAGAATTCTCCCAAGCAAAATTGGTACGGGTCATCAAAGGCGAAGTCATCGACGTGGCTGTGGACATCAGGAAAAGCTCACCGACGTTCGGAAAACACGTCGCTGTCCTACTCAGCGAAGAGAACAAGAAGCAACTCTTCATCCCTAGAGGATTCGCCCATGGATTTCTCGTGAAGAGCCAGGAGGCCATATTCACCTACAAGGTGGACAACGTATATGCCCCACAAGCGGACGCCGGCATCATGTTCAACGACCCGACCATCGGCATCAAATGGGACATACCGGCAGAACAAATGCTTCTTTCCGAAAAGGACAAAAAACATCCTTTCCTCAAAGATGCGGAAGTATTCGATTAAGGAAATAGATTGTAGATCGCAATGAACATTTTGGTTACAGGCGCCAACGGACAACTAGGCAACTCCGTGCGCAAAATCGCAGGCAATTACACACACCACCACTTCCTGTACACAGACATGCCGGAGGTCGATATCACAAACCTTCAGCTATTGGAGGATCTGGTGAAAAAAGAAAATATCGGAGCCATCATCAATTGCGCCGCATTCACCGCAGTGGACAAAGCGGAAAGCTGCGAGGAATTAGCCGCAAAGATCAACGTGGACGGTCCGAAGAACCTCGCCCTCGCAGCGAAAAGCGTAGGCGCAAAACTCGTCCACATCTCCACGGACTACGTATTCGACGGGAAGTCGTGCCTTCCTTTGAAGGAGACGGACCCTACCCAACCCATCGGTGTCTACGGCAAGACCAAGCGCCAAGGGGAAATCGAGGTGGAAAAGACAGGATGCGACGCCATCGTCATCCGCACCGCATGGTTGTACAGCGAATACGGCAACAACTTCGTCAAGACAATGCTCCGGCTAGGGAAAGAGAGGGAGTCGCTCAACGTCGTGTACGATCAGGTGGGAACGCCTACCTATGCGACCGACTTGGCCTATGCCATCATGGTACTCCTGGAGAAAGGGTTCAAGGGCTTCAACACCTACCACTTCTCCAACGAAGGCGTAATCAGCTGGTTTGATTTCACGAAGGCGATTTTCGAAGTCGCAGGACTTAAGACAAAGGTGAACGCCATCGAGAGCTTCGAATACCCTACCGCAGCGGAAAGACCCGCCTACAGCGTGCTGAACAAGCGGAAGATCAAGGAGGCAGGCGTAAGCGTTCCCTACTGGAAGGATTCCCTGGTACAGTGCATAAAACTGCTAGAGAATTAAGAAACGGCAGTTCGACGAAGTCAATTATGAGTTAAGAGTTAAGAATTATAATTCTTTGCTTGAGAGATAAGACTAGGGAGGCTGGATACCGTTGGGCATCCAGCCTCCCTATTTAGGTCCATCGCCACATGGACAATCAATACTGCACCTGTGCGGCGGATACGAACGTTTTCTTGTAGTAGTTGGTCCCCATATCAGCGATAGTCACACCCTTCGAAGAACTAACGATCACGAACTTATTATCCTTCAGATAAATACCCGCATAATTAGGCTTCTCATCCATTTTCCCGTCAGGGCGGAAGAAGACAAGGTCGCCCGCCTTCACATCAGAGAGCGGGATAGTTTTGCATTTATCATAGATTTCACATGTCCGACGAGGCAATTTTTTGTCATACACCGTTTGGTAAACACTACATATGAAACCGGAGCAGTCCGCCCCGTTCTTATCATTTCCCGCCGAGAGGTAAGGAGTACCCAACCAAGTAACCACCTCTGCGAACAATTCACGGTCATCACTCGATGTCACCGTGAAACCAAACTTCTCGGAGAAACTGGACAAATCCGCGTCAGAGACCTCCGAAGAGACAACATTCTCAGAAGGAGCATTATCCCGCACAGTCGGTTGTTGACTCTCTTCCACAACATTCTCGCTATACAGTTCCTCCTGTGGAGCTGGATCTTCCACCACATCTTTGGCGGCCCAAACATCCTCGTCAGGAGGGCTTTGAAGATCCTCAGCGTTTTGTGGTTCTGAAACTTCCGTCAGATTAGTATCCGCAGTTTTCTGCTCTTCCGACGAATTGAGGGACTCGATAGCCGCCTTGGATGCCTCCGCCGCCTTATTCTTTCCGTCCGAACAAGCCGTGAACACCATGCATCCTCCCAAAAATAATACAATAATACTCCTCATATCTTCCCGGTTTTCTAAATGATTCAATCCATACAAACACATACCAAACGGCATAAAAGCAAGTTCGGCATTAACAAATATATAAAAAAGAGGAGAAAAAAACAAGCGTATAGCGCAAACATTTCGGTCGGATTCACCCCAAGCGAAGGCACAACATAGGAGGAGAAAAGAAAAACTGGAATCCAAAAGAATGGATTCCAGCATTGTGACCCCGGCGGGATTCTAACCCACGATCTTCAGAACCGGAATCTGACGTTCTATACAGCTGAACTACGGGGCCCTCGATTTTCGCAATGCAAAATTACATCTTTTTTGCGAAAAAACAATCATTCGTCCACCTCTTTAATCGAAAAATAACTTTTTGTCACGGCACAAAACAAATAGCTATCATTTTTACACCCATATTATATTTTTAATATTTTTTTGTACGAAACTATTTCTTCATTTGTCGATTTTTGTAAACTTTACTATATTTGCATTAAAATAAAAAAGCACATCATGAGTTATCTTAGAATTCCAAAGGTTTACAAACCGTTGATAGATGCCAGGGAGACAGAGCTCGGCATCAAGAAAATAAAGGACTTCTTCCAAGGAAGTCTATCCGCAGAATTAAGGTTGAGGAGGGTTACCGCCCCTCTTTTCGTGTTAAAAGGCCAAGGCATCAACGATGACCTCAACGGCGTGGAACGGGCGGTTTCATTCCCCATCAAGGATTTAGGCGATCAAAAGGCGGAAGTGGTCCACTCTCTAGCGAAGTGGAAAAGAATGATGTTGGGCGAATACCACATCGAGCCAGGCTACGGACTATACACCGACATGAACGCGATTCGTTCGGACGAGGAGCTCGGCAACCTACATTCACTCTACGTGGACCAATGGGATTGGGAGAGGACCATGACAGCGGAGGAAAGGAACATCGACTTCCTGAAAAGCATCGTGAACCGTATCTATTCCGTAATGGTACGCACGGAGTACGTGGTGTACGAGATGTACCCAAGCATCAAACCCATGTTGCCTGAGAAGATTTTCTTCATCCATGCGGAGAAACTTCGTCAGATGTACCCTACCCTAACCCCGAAAGAGCGTGAAAACGAGATCGTGAAAAAATACGGGGCTGTGTTCGTGATGGGTGTCGGCGGACCATTAGGCGACGGAGAACGCCATGACGGAAGAGCACCGGACTACGACGACTGGACCACGCCGGGAGAGGATGGGCTTCCAGGCTTGAACGGAGATATTCTCGTATGGAATAGCGTTCTGGAGCAATCAATGGAGTTGTCCTCCATGGGTATCCGCGTCAACAAAGAGGCATTGCTCAAGCAGTTGGAAATGACCGGACAGGAGCAAAGGAAGGAGCTCTATTTCCACAAGAGATTATTGGAAGGTTCGTTGCCACTCTCCATCGGAGGAGGTATCGGGCAATCAAGGCTCTGCATGTTCTTCCTCAGGAAAGCGCACGTCGGAGAAATCCAGGCAAGCATTTGGCCAGAAGATATGCGCCAAGAATGTGCAAAGCACAATATCCATCTCATCTAAAACATGAGGTGAAGACTGACGAATTTATAAACAGACAATAACAACGCACAGAAATGAGGATAGCCAGAATATTGTTTGCCACATTGTTGGCGATAGGAGTATTCCTATGCGCTCACGCATCGGTCAGCTATAGCGACTTACAAAAGCTGCAAACGACCGTGGTCGCCATCGATAGGTTTTACGTGGATACCGTCAATGCTGAAAAGCTAATTGACAACGCCATCAACGGAATGTTGGAGAAATTGGACCCTCACTCGAAATATATACCTAAGAGTGAGGTACAGAAAATGAACGAACCACTCGATGGAAAGTTCGAGGGTATCGGAGTGGTCTTCCAAATGATGGAAGACACCCTATTGGTTATCCAAACGATATCAGGTGGTCCTTCCGAAAAAGTGGGCATCTTCGCAGGCGATAGGATCGTCTACGTGAACGACTCCACCATCGCAGGTGTGAACATGCAGAACACGGACATCATGAAAAGGCTCCGTGGACCCAAAGGCACATCCGTCAACGTGAAAGTGCTCAGACGGGGAGTGAAGGAACTGATCGAGTTCAAGATAATCCGAGATGTAATCCCTATCTACAGCATCGACGCCGCATATATGGTGGACGATAAGATCGGATATATAAAGGTGAACAAATTCAGCGAGACCACTTTGCAGGAGTATACCGAAGCGATGGACAAACTCAAGTCGAAAGGCATGAAATCCCTCATTCTCGACCTGCAAGACAATGGAGGAGGATACCTGAAGACAGCAGTCCAATTGGCAAGCACCGTCCTCGCACCTAACAAGTTAGTGGTCTACAGCGAAGGCGTTTCTCAGCCAAGAGAGACATTCAACACCACAGGAAAGCCTAGTTTCGAAAAAGGGGAACTTGTCGTTTTAGTCAACGAAAGCTCAGCCTCCGCCAGCGAAATCCTTTCCGGATCAATTCAAGATTGGGATAGAGGCTTGATTGTAGGACGCAGGACATTCGGTAAAGGATTGGTGCAGAAACCTGTTCCACTCCCTGACGGTTCACAAATCCGATTAACCGTCGCCCAATATTTCATTCCTTCGGGAAGGTGTGTACAACGCCCATACAAGAACAATCTGAAGGACTACGACAAAGACTTTATCGAGAGATACAACAGAGGTGAATTGATGCATGAGGATAGCATATCCTTCCCCGATTCCCTGAAATATTTCACGTTAGAGAAAAGACGTCCCGTATATGGAGGAGGTGGCATCATGCCAGATTTGTTCGTTCCATTGGACACAACCAAATACTCGAAATACCATCGTGATTTGGCCGCTAAAAATGTCTTGAACAACTTCGTCCTGAACTATTTGGACAAAAACAGAAGCACATTGGAAAAGAAGTACAATGTAAATAACGCCAAGAAAAAAGAGACGGGGTTCATCCAATATAACCAGACATTCGAAATCTCCGATCAAGAGTTGAAAGAAGTGACTGAAGCAGGAGAAAAAGAAAAGGTCGAATTCAACGAAGAGCAATTCAACCAGTCCAAGGAGCTCATAAAGAAGCAACTCAAAGCAATGATTGCCAGAGATTTATGGAACACAAGCGAGTATTATCAAATCATGAATGACGAAAATCCAATCTTCCTAAAAGGGGTGGAAGCTCTAAAAGACAAAAACCTATACAATAAAGGGATGTCTACAAAAGAGTAAATAAAAGGTCAATCATATCAAAGGAGGTGAAATGAAAGGGACATATCCCTGCTTTCACCTCCTTTTGATTGGTTATCATCCGACAAAGAGGTATATCATCAACCAATAATAATATTTTTCAATTACTAATTTTTTAATTATTTACCATTATGGAATTTTCACAAATCATTAAATGGAAAAGGTTCAGTCATAGCCCGTATGCGGTATTCTGCTCCTTGCACAAAGTAATCAACATCGGAGTCCTCAGCGTCGCCATCATCGCAAACGCAGACGCTAAATCCAGCAACTCCCGGGAAGAAGAAGACCCTGTATACTACGAGACCCTAGATGACATAGAAGTGACTGCGGTCAAAGAGGGCATCAGCATAAACGGGCCCGACGTATTCACCTACGCTATCGAGAAGAGGGAGATTCAAACAGCCCCCCAACCATCCGTCAACGACGTGCTCAAACAAGTACCAGAAGTAGACGTCCGACAACGTGGCGCATTCGGCATACAAACCGACATCTCCATAAAAGGAGCCACACCCGAGCAAAGCAGGATCAACTTGAACGGCATTAACATCTCCTCTCCACAAACAGGGCATCTATCTGCCAATTTCCCTGTATCAATCGGAGCAGTCAAGCAAATAGAAATATCAGAAGGTAAAGGAGAAAACGACGCCATCAACATCGTAGCGAAACCTGACACCAACAGCAGTTACGAAACGACTGTACACGCAGGTTTCAATGGCACCTTCGGGGTAGACAACATCATCAACATACACACAACAAAGCATGCCCATCTCATCAACGGCGCATTCTACCGTTCCGACGGAGCGACAATCAACAGTGATTTCAGGACAGGGAATTTCTACTACACGGGACAAACCAACGACTCGCCCATCCATACTGAATGGCAGATAGGTTATAGCAGAAAAAGCTTCGGTGCGAACACATTCTACTCCCCCTCATACGACAACCAATGGGAAAGGACCAACAGGCTACTCTCTTCCGCCAAAATAGAAACCGCCACCCCCGTGAACTTATCCGTCCAGTTTAGTTGGTGCAGAGACTACGATCATTTTCAACTAGTCAGAGACGAACATTTCGGGGAAAACTACCATCGGACAAACTCACTATTCTTCTCGCCCGAGCTGAAAAAACATTGGGGGAAAGGTGTCAGCACACTCAAACTCAACTACCGACACGAGAGGATCCTTTCCACCAATTTAGGTCTTCCCGAAATCGATTCAATCAAGATATTCGGATCCGATCAATATTACAAGAAAAGCCAAGGACGGGAAACTTTTGAAATGCACGTAGAACATCAACACAAGATAAAGAGATGGGGATTCGACGCAGGGCTACACTACACACAAGCTAAGGACATCGACCACAGGCATGCCTTCCTGCCGTTTTTCAAGACCACCTACATGCGGGGAAGAACACTAATCATCCTTTCACTGAACAATGCCATCAGAATGCCCTCTTTCACAGACCTTTTTTACAAGAGTCCCGTCAACACAGGCAACACCGGGCTGAAGAATGAGAAAAAGACGACAGGACAACTAACCGTCAAGCACAATCGAAGGGGATTTTACAACGAAGGATTCATATACCATACCATTGGCAAAGAAATGATAGATTGGGTGATGTACACCTCTAACGACACATACCACTCCGCCAACTTTGGCCTGAGGAACACAGGATTCGGTTACCATGCAGAACTAAAACTGGCAGACTTCAACTCCCGGATACCTGTCCGATTCGGACTGGGGTACCAACACATCTGGCAAAAAAGGAAGGATAACGTCTACATCTACAAATCAATGTACGCACTAGAATACCTACGGAATAAGGTAACAACGGACGTGACCATACAGCCCATCCAAGCACTAATCATCCGATTAGACACTAGATTCATCGAAAGAATTGGGAATTATATCCTATACGAAAACCACACTAGCACAGGCAATCTGCAGCCTTACAAGCCCTATTGCATATCAGACTTGGAGATAAGTTACCAAACGAAATGGGGCAAGCTATTCACAACCATCAACAACTTATTCAACAAGAAATACGTCGACTTTGGGAATGTTGCACAAGCCGGGTTTTACGGGCAGATAGGAATAAATGTTCATGTAGGGAGCAAAAGGAACTAAAAAAGGAAAGGGTTACGATGGAAATATCGTAACCCTTCTCTCTATAATATATACACTAATTACTGATTAGGATCTATAATCAGGTCCTTGCTCACCGTGTTACCATTCGTCAGCGTGTTCCAAATGACGATTTTCCCATCAGGATTCACCTCCATTTTCTTTATGTCAATCACGCTGTTATTCTGGAACTGATGGCTAATGTTTCCGAAATTACTACCATTATCCTTAATTGTGAATCGGCCCGTACTACCTGTAACCGCAGCAGCTACAGTCTCCGCCTTGCAATGGCTAAAATCGTTTGCGTTAGAATTAATCACGCCTGCGCTACTATTACTTGTATTGTATATACGGAAGATAGTCTTCTCATAAGAAGAGACAGCTTGATTCACCTCGATACTATCTACCACCACATTGTTGGAGAAATTGAAATTCATACCCCGGTTATTTCCCTCCCTGACATAAATGATGGCAGATCCCGGCAAAGGAGTATTCTGGTATCTCTCCAAACGAGCACCACGAGAGAAAGTGTTGCCCGAAATATTTATGCAGTTGATACTTGGAGTATACATTTCCGAAGCAACGATCATATTATTCGCATTGTTCTCGTTATACAACATAATACAACTATGCACAGCGGCATCGAAAATACTATTTTCAACATTTACGATAGTAGACGCCTCATCTATAATGAAATGGATAAAGTTGAACTCGAATCTACAGTTGATGAATTGAACCATACCCACTCTCTTTATTTTGACACCACCACCCACATTACGGAGCGCATTCGGATCGGCATCAGTCACCTTACGATCTATCCAATTGTAGTTATGCATATTGGAATTGAAGTGGCAATCTTGGCAGATGAAATCAGACGTATAAACCGTATACATACCAAAACGGCAAAGGCTAAAATAGGTGCTCCTGATTTTCTCAATATATCCACCTATCGCCTTAATACCATAGGTGAAACCTGCGATGGAACAGTCCATAACGGCAGACAATGAACCTGCATTGGTCTTCATGAAAATACCACAAGTCTCAAGACCATCGTTAGGATTACCTCCTCCATAGAGATTCTTATTACCCAAGATACTTACACCATACAGGTTCAAGCTACCCTTTCCATTCTCAGAGAACTTCACCGCAGTAATATTCGAACTAGTCTGGATACCATACTCGGCATTATTGAACATGTTCGCATATACGCTTTCTGTCCAATCCAGACCTCTGATCGTCACACCATGGGTGATCACAACACTTTTATTAATCGGATAGAGCGCATCCAAGACAAGCGTTTCAGGAATAACATCCAATACCTGATTAATAATGGTTGAATTGTCCTTATTGCTCACATCCGCACCGAACCATGACAAAACGACCTCCTTATTGATAAGCGTTCCTTTGAATGTCACACCGGTAAACTTGACCAAGCCCTCCACATATGTATTGTCGAAGGTAATTGTACCATTAGTAATGCTACCACCATTGAATCGCAGAACCGCATTTGCCGGCAACGTGAAACTGGCACCGTTTAGGTCTATCTTATCCTGGATTTCATAAATCGTATTCTTTTGGGTAAACTGGCTAGCCAAAGAAGATGAAGTGTTGACTAACACATAACCATAACTACCGTCGGTATACGGGCGGTTTAGAATCAACTTATCAGAAAGATCGGTCGGCACTTCAGCCTCCGCCTCTGTTCTCTCCTCTGCAATTGGATTATTATCCACACTACATCCCAAAAATGCCAACAAAACCATTATTGGCGCAAAAATAAGAACTATATTTTTTCCCATATCAACTAAATTTCCATCTTTAACATAAGGTTTTGCGATTTATAACACATTCAGTAACAACGCTTAAAGCATACGAACTGAAAATCATAATCTCACATCACCACTTTAGTCCATAAATAAAGAATTAGGATATTACACACGATTTCATCGAATTCGGAAACACCACTAATCACTGACGTACAAAGGTAAAAAAAGATAAAAAAAACGAAAAATATATTGTTTATTTTTATTGAACAAAGATCAAAAAGCATGGCAAATACCTTAGAATCATTAGCGAACAACTATAAATAAACACGCTAAGAGTCCATCAAAGGGACATACGGGGCAAGAAGGCACATGAAAATCATACTACATAGAGAAGATACCATTTCCCCACCACTATCAACTAAAATACATCAAAAAACGATTGTGGATTGACTCATTTCAGATAATTGACTATATTTATACGATGAAAGGTTCACGAAAAAACATTCATTAACACGAGGAAAGAATATGCAAAAGATAAAAGTCGCCATGTTATTTTTCGCCCTGTTCACGCTAGGGTTCGTTTCATGCAACTCATTGGCATCCAACAACATGCCAGTTCAAGACATGAACGTAGTCATGGACATCTCCGTGCCAGATATACTCAAAACTATGGCAAAGGCACATGCTACCGATTCCAACTTCACATCAGCCATTATAAAGGCAGAAGAGATGCAAGAGAATCGGCAAAACGAATTCGTAGACCTTTTTACCGAAGCCTTCAAGGCAACAGGTTCTCCATTAAACACTGTTTTCTCCACACAGGAAATGAAAGAGAGAATCAACGCCACCTCATCAGACGATCAAGTATCCCAAATACTAAAAGAGGAAGTCAAGCGAGTAACAGAAAAAACGATGGACGTGCTGCGCTCCCGCCTAAAAAGATTCGGAGTTAAGCATCCCGACATTCAAGCGGCGGAAACAGCAGGACGTATCCACATTCAGATGAAGGGCATAAGAGACCCTGAACGTATCCTCAAGTTGATTCAAACACCCGGACATCTCGAGTTATGGGAAACCACAGATGGGAAGGAAGTCGTACAAAATATAGTAGCCGTCAACGAAACAGGAAAAGAATCTGAAAATCAAACATCTGCGACAGAAAAGATAACTCAAGAAGAACTCGTAAAGATAAACCCTATCTTTGCACTTCTAATCACGGACGTTTATTCTAAAGATCCCTTATACCATGACCCCATTATTGGCTGGGCCATGGCAAAAGACACGGCAAAAATCTCAGAATACCTTAAAACAGCCAAGGAGAAAAAGATAATTCCTTCAAACATATATCCTTCGTGGGCAATCAAAAGCATCAGTAAAGAATCGGACATATTCAATCTGATTGCCCTTTCATCACAAGAAAGCGAAGGGAGGAAGGCAATGGACGTCAACCAAGTCACAAAGACAAAAGTGATATCACCAGACGGGCACATCCACATAAGTCTTGAGGACGATAAAGATGCGAAAGATTTAGCTGAATTAACAAAGAAAAACGTAGGTAAAACAATCGCCACCGTATGGGACGGACATGTATGTTCTTATCCACATATACTCGTCGAAATCACGGTCGGACACTTTGAAGTCGTGGGAAATTTCACAAAAGAGGAAGCAGAAGACATAGCCAATATATTGATGGCTAAAGAGTTGCCAGTCCCTGTAAAAATCATACAAAGCGAGTTATACTAATCGAATCGATCATATTACACACAAAAAAATAACCATTTATTGTTAGTAAATAAAACGCACCATCTTTTTATCGTTTTCACAATGGGATCAAACTTTCTATTCATATATCGTCATTGTTGAAAAGATAACCACAAGCCCGCAAAAACTCCATGCGTCATGGGGAAACCATCACGGAGGAAAGGAGTCCACGGAGAAGGCCACCCTAATACCTCAATAAACTCAGTGCATCCGTGCCCTCCATGAGGGAAACAGATCCTCACGGAGAATAAGAATCCACGGAGAAGAATCCCCTAATACCACAACAAAACTCCGTGTCTCCGTGCCTCCATGAGGAAAACAGATCCTCTCGGAGAATAGAAGTACACGGAGAAGTATTCCCTAATACCACAACAAAACTCCGTGTCCTCCGTGCCTCCATGAGGAAAACAGATCCTCTCGGAGAAGGATTCCTAATA
>JAILLP010000019.1 GCA_024693065.1 Paludibacteraceae bacterium | reverse complement strand
ACCCCCTTCAGCCTGAACCCGTCATTGGTGGGTAATGCGAAGGACATACGGTTCGGACTGAGCTATCGGCAGCAGTGGATGGTCTTGGGCAACCATTACCACACCATCCGCTTCTCCTTCGATGAGAGTTTCCATCAGAAGAAGTGCGCCGTGGGTTTCGTCTATTCGTACGATAACATGGCGAACGGGGTCTACGATGTGAACGAGTTCTCCCTGTTGTACGGCCATGCCATCAAGCTGCGGGATGAGTGGTCTTTGCGGCTGGGCCTCCAGGGGACGCTCTACCTGAACAAGTTCGGGTACGATAAGATCAAGTACGGCGACCAGTACGACAGCAACACACGCCGTCCGTCGTTCGAGACGCTGGAGGAGTTCGACACGGACGTCCGCAACTTCTTCGATGTCTCCGTGGGCGCCTCCTTCATCATCGAGAGCAAGCTGACGTTGGGAGCGGCCCTCTATCACATAGCGGAGCCAAGCAACGGCTTCATGGAGCTGAAGGATAACACGTTGAACAGGAAGTTCGTCGCACATATCAATTACCTGCAGGACTTGCAGTACAAGAACGGATTGTGGGGCAGGGAGAGCCTGTCGGGGAACTACTTCTTCATGAACGGGTCTTACCAGAAGCAGGATGATTTCCAGATGCTGAACGCCGGTTTGGGCGTGGCATGGGAGCCGCTGGTTGTGGGCGTATGCGACAAGAACTCTCTTTCGGGCATCAACGTCGTCGGGCTGATGGTGGGGGCGCACTACAAGGGTTTGCAGGCCTTCTATGTCTATGACCTCTTCACCTCCTCGAAGAAGAACGGGTCATGGTCGCATGAGCTGACCCTCATCTACATCATCAAGAAGACGGAGAAGTACCCTTGCCCGGTAACGTATTGGTAAAAACTTCATAATTCTCATTCATCTACAGTGGAAAACGGGTATGCTCTTTTTGGGGGTATGTCCGTTTTTTCAGTTTTACTTGTTCATTTTGGGTGATATTAACTTTTTTTATATCTTTGAAAACATTTATAATTAGTTGTTTTCCCATGCTGATCGCCCAAATAGGCTATGGGAATGCATAATTTAAATTTGAAAATATGTCCTTAAATCGAAATTCAGGAATCCTTTGGATGGATATGGTAAAGAGGGTATTGGTCGTTGGCTTGATGTTCAACGCCGTAGGCTTATTCTCTCAGGATACGAATATAGATACCCCAAATCTTAGTTTCGAGAATGAGAATTTTAGTAACTGGGAACTTTATGAAGGGCAATTCTACTATGATGACACTGATGGCACATACAAGTATGATAATTGGGTTGAGAGTCCAAATACGGATAAGATTGAGATTGTGAGGGGAAATGCGAACTCGCAAGATCCAGTGATCGCTTGTTGGAATTTGTCGACTAATCCAGATGGCATTGTTACGGCCAGGGTCGGTTCGAATCGTTATTCGGAATCATCCTCTTTGAGCTATTCTCAGGGGTGGCCTCGGGGTCAAAGTGGAAGTTTAAAGTGGGCTACGGCGGAAAAAATGGTGTATAAATTTGTTGTTTCGGAGAACACAACATTGTTGACGTATCGCTTTGCTGCGGTACTTCACTGTCCGGATTTGACAGCGACTACACAGCAACAAACGGAACATGAAGGTGAAATGTTCCCTACTTTCACAGTGAAAGTGGATGTGGTTGATCCAGCCACAGGTCTTGCCTCCAAATTACCTTGTGGTGAAATCCTAATCAATGGCGATAGCAAGAGTGCGGTGGATTTGACTGTTATAGGGAATAATGCTAATAATTGTAGAAATTCCATTGAAAGTACTAACAATTTGAGGGAGTTTGCCTTCTGTCCATGGACGTACGGAAACTTTGACCTCTCGAAGCATATAGGCAAGGAGGTGACAGTCACTGTTTTAAATCATGATTGTTTGTCGAAGAAAACAAATCAGACCACAGGTGAGGTTATTGGTATTTCAGGAGGTAAACATCGCGCCTATGGTTATTTCTGGGCGGAGACGAAAAAGTTGGAGCTGAAGGTGAAAAATTGTGGATTGGAGGATGCCGAGATTATAGCTCCGGACGGATTTGTGACTTACGAGTGGTTCAGGGATGATGGCGTGCCTGTGGAGGTGGATCCGCAACGTCCACAACGGGCGATTATCAGGCAGGATCAGATAAAAAATGGCGTGAAGTATTCCTGTAGGTTATCCAGTGGCGATAATGACTGTTCCAAACTTACTTTGGATACGTATTTGCAGGAGGTGGGCGTTGATATTGATTTCGATTACGAGAATGACTGTGCCGGTTTGGTTTATTTTACGAATAAGACAAAATCGGATGGAGATTCAATTGTAAGTTACCTATGGGATTTTGGGGATGGTAATACTTCGAATAAGCCTAATCCCGACGCCCATTTCATGAAACCGGATAATTATGATGTTACGGTGACTGTTGGGACGGAAATGGGATGCTCTAAAGAGATAACGAAAAGAATATCAGTGCGTTATTTCCCTAGCTTGTCCATCAGTGCGTTGGATTCCGTGTGCTATGGGGAGTCCATAACGTTGTCCGCCCTCAACACCTCTGTCGGCAGTAAGTTCAAATGGAGCACGGGAGAGACTACACAGACCATACGGGTGGATAGTCTGAAAACCACTCAACTCTTTACTGTGGAAGTGGATGATGAGTACTATTGTACTTACAAGGATAGTATTTGGATTGTCGTTAAGCCTTCCGCTCAATTTGAGATTGATGGTGATTTGGAGGTGTGTCTGAACGATACGGTTACGCTGACCGCCCGCGCAACTTCCTCTTCTACTAATCCTGGCGAGGAGATGTTGTTCATTTGGAACACCAACGATTCTACCGCTGAAATTAAGTCTCGTCCGTTGTATGATGGAATGGTTTATTCCGTTGTTGGTAGATACAAGGATGGGTGTCCGATGTTGAAGAGTGTGTCTGTCAAGGTGAATCCTGTTCCTGTTGCCACAGTCTCGGGAACGAGGGATGTTTGTGAGGGTGAGGAAGCTGTTTTCTCGGTACAGGCCGATGGAGATGTCCATTATGTGTGGGAGGATATTGCTACAGGTGATCAGACTCGTACAGAACGCCCGGATTCGACAACAACCTATGTCGTGCGTGCTGTCGACAATGTTACGTCATGTGTGTCCCTGCCAAAACGTCATACCGTGAAAGTGAAGCCTATTCCAACCATCGAATTGGTGGGTGATACGGTGCTTTGTGAAGGCTTCGCCACAAAAATATCCGCTTCTGGTGTTAGCTCCTCCACCATTCGATGGTGCGATGGAACGACGGGGGTCAATACCATCACACGAAAACCAACTCAAGATACTACTTATTGGGTGGAGGGCGAGTCGAATGGTTGTCATGCCCGTGCAGAGATCACTGTGAGGGTATGGCCTACTCCGCATATTGATTTTGAGGGAGATACGGAATTATGTCCAGGAGAGGTCTCTGTCTTGAGAGCGCACGGTGCCCACCATTATAAGTGGGGTAGTGGACAAGAGGTTGATTCCATTGTGATTTCACCGACTATCTCCACCTCTTATATGGTCTACGGTTATTCTGACAAGGAATGCTCGACCTCTCTCATTATCCCTGTTACGGTCAATCCGCTTCCGCTAGTCTATACGGAGGGCGATCATCAGGCTTGTCTGGGTTCCTCGGTGAAGATAACTGCATATGACGCAGGTGGGAACACTTCTAATTTCTCGTGGGACAACGGACTTTCCGGGCAGACCATTAATCCTCAAATCAACAGTGCGTCCGTATTTACTGTGACGGCGGAGAATAAGTTCGGTTGTGTCGCTCAAGCTGTTCATGAGGTGGCGTTGACGACTCCTCCTGATCTTTCTTATGTGGGTAAAACTGTCGTTTGCTCAGGCGAGGCCACTACTTTGCAGGGTGTTGGAGCTCTCACGTATACGTGGGACGATGGTGAAACGCAGGTCTCTGGTCCTTCCCTGAACCTTAATCCTACTACTAATAAGACAATTCATCTGACGGGTAGCAATGTGAGCAATTGTCCTTCTTCCATTGATATACCTATTGTGGTCAATCCTCGTCCAGTCCTTGAATTGACGGGAGACTCCGCTGTGTGCATCAACTCCCCATTCTCGTTGTCCGTTTCAGGTGCTTCCACGTATAAATGGAGCACGGGGGATGAAACCCCCTCCATTACATATAATCTTACTGCGTCGAGCGTGTATACGGTGTATGGAACCAACGGGGAAGGATGTACTTCTAGCGTCAGCAAGTTTGTGAAGGTTCGTCAGTCTCCGATCGTTACGATTTCAAAGGGCTTCCAGAGAGGTTGCCAAAGCAAGGCTGACACAATTAGCCTCTATGCGAAGGGCGCTTCCACTTATTTGTGGACTAGCGTGCCTGAAAATGAGAGTGTGGATCAGAACAATAGTTCTGACCATATCATCGCTTATATGATGGAAAACACCCAATTCAATGTGGAGGGAACGGATGAGTACGGGTGTAAGGGATATGCGTCGTTCGATGCGGTCCTTTTGCCTAGGCAAGAGATGCGTTTCACGGTCTATCCGACTTTCATAGAGGAGGGTAGCTCGAATGTGCGTTTCTCTGGTATCTCTCCAAAGAACAGTACTTGGTATTGGGAGGCGGACGATAACGAAAAGGTTTATAAGGGTGAGAGTGTTTCCCGCTATTTTAATCCGAACGCTGCGGACTCCTTCGTGGTGAAGGTTCGGGCTATTGACAAATATGGTTGCGAGTACACGGGCAGTCAGTCTATTTATACGTGGCTCGATTTCTGGGCGCCGGAGGGCTTTACCCCTAACAATGATGACTTGAACGACACTTTTAAATTCTATGGTGGTGAATACATGGATAGTTTCAAGTATATCATTTACAATAGATTGGGAGAGATTGTCTTTGAGGGAAAAAGTATTCACGACGAGTGGGATGGCACGTTCAATGGTGAGCCTTGCCCATGGGGCGTGTACGGTTGGTATTGCAAGTATAAAAGCAACTATATGGGAATCGATAAGGAGGGGGATCGTAGAGGATTCGTCTCACTCATCCGATAGAAAAACCCATATGCAATTGAATTGAAATGAAGAAGTTATTGTTAATATTGGCGCTGGGTCTAAGCGGGATGGTTTCCGCTCAGGACTTCTCTTTGGTGAATCATAACCTAACCCCCTTCAGCCTGAACCCGTCATTGGTGGGTAATGCGAAGGACATACGGTTCGGACTGAGCTACCGGCAGCAGTGGATGGTCTTGGGCAACCATTACCACACCATCCGTTTCTCCTTCGATGAGAGTTTCCATCAGAAGAAGTGCGCCGTGGGTTTCGTCTATTCGTACGATAACATGGCGAACGGAGTCTACGATGTGAACGAGTTCTCCCTGTTGTACGGCCATGCCATCAAGCTGCGGGATGAGTGGTCTTTGCGGCTGGGCCTCCAGGGGACGCTCTACCTGAACA
>JAILLP010000010.1 GCA_024693065.1 Paludibacteraceae bacterium | reverse complement strand
CGTCACGCCAGGCAGGATGGTCGCACCCGCGCCAATCCAGGCGTTTCGGCAGATTCTGACAGGTTTGCAGATGAGCAACTGACGGTCGTAAAGGTCGTGGTTATTGCTGATTAACTGCACGTTAGCGGCTATCATTACGTTCTCTTCGATGGTTATTCCTCCACGCGACATTAGCAGGCAGTTATTCATAATAAGTGCGTTGTCGCCAATTTTCACACGGTCGAAGCAAACACCTGTGAGTCCAGGCATAATGCGTACGCCGCTGCCCAGGTTTTTACCGAACAAATCCTTTACAAGTGCGTCATATTCAGGCGTATAAGGCATTGTCTGACCAAGTTTGAAAAGCGTTTGTGCCTGACGCATACCTTCTGCGAGTTCTTCAGGCGTTGTCTGTCGTGGATCTACTACAAATGGTTCCATATCGTTTGTCTTTTAATGATTTATTATGATGCAAAAATAGCGGTGGCTGACCGAATATCGGTTTCATAAAAAGAACTGAAGTTTTCACTTTTTGAAGAAAACGCACTATCTTTGCCTTTATGAAATCAAATTTTACATATTCCACCGATTTTTACGGAATCAACAGCCACGCGCTGACAGACTGCTGCGTGCACCTAATTTGTTTGGAAGGCGAAGGCAGTTTTGTGTTCAACGGCAAGGCGTTTCGAATGTTCAAAAACGACATTTTGGTGACGTCAACGCCGAGCAAAATCAAACAACTTGCCGCGCCCGAAGGTGCTGTGTTTGAATGGTTTGCCGCACCAAACAGTTTCTTGGGCGGACTGCTGCCTGCCAACAACTACAGCATTGGTGGCAGTATCAGTCTGAATGCCAACCCCATAATCCCGCTTTCCGATGCCGATGCCGAGCAATTTTTAGCCGACATACACCATATCCGTGAGCGTATGGACAAAACCGACCTGCGTTTTTACGATGGGATAATGGGAAGTCTTTGCCTGACAATGATTTACGACATTTTTGAATTTCACGCCAAATATTACGGTGCCACCGAGCACACCGAGCGCGCGGGCTATATTGTCCGCAGTCTGATGGATTTGCTCTCGACGGGAATCTGCCGCACCGAGCGCGAGATGAGATATTATGCCGAACGGCTGAATGTCTCGCCCAAATACCTGTCGGCCACCGTTCGTCGAATGACGGGCCACAACGTCACTTCGTATATCGACCGCCACGCCGTGCCCATTCTCAAAAATCTGCTCAACGACGAACGTCTCTCAATCACGCAAATTGCTGAAATGATGAATTTTAAGACTCTATCGTACTTCAGCCGTTATTGCAAGAAGCAGTTGGGTATGTCGCCGCAGGAATACAGAAAGAGTTTGCAACCGAAGTAGAACGATTGTTCGTATTAATAAGTATTATAGTTGAAATCCAGCTACTGAACCTTTATTTTCTAAAAAAGTGGATATACTTGCATAGAACTTAAAAATAGAATAAAGTTGAATCACATAACGTAAAAATGGCGCAAGAAAATAAAGACATACAGCCACAGGTTGAACCATATATCGTGAAGTCGCACGACATTCACATTGATGCAGACTATGCGGATTGGATAGCAGACATTAAGAGTCGCTATCGTTCCGCACAGATAAAAGCTGCTGTTAAGGTGAATACATAAAAACTTCTGTTCAACTGGCAACTAGGTCGCGACTTGGTGCAGAAGAAAGCCGAAGAACGTTGTGGAGCAGGAGTTGTCGAACAAGTAAGCTTAGATTTGAAGCGAGAGTTTCCTGATGCGGATGGATTCTCTACTTCCAATCTATGGTACATGAAAAAGTGGTATCTGTTCTATACCGATGGTGATTCAGAAGGAAAACTCCAACGAGCTGTTGGAGAATTACAAAAGGTTGAAAATCAATATGTGACAAAAATGCACCAGGTTGGTGCAGAATTGAGTTCCGAAAAAATCCACCAGGTTGATGGAGAATTTCCATTGCCATTTGCGTTGGTGCCTTGGGGGCATCATGTTGATATCATAACGAAATGCAAATCCATAGATGAAGCATTATTCTATGTCTGTAAAACCATTGAGCAAGGATTAAGTCGTAATTCTCTTGCTAACTGCATCAAGGCAAACCTCTATGAGCACCAAGGCAAGATAGTCAACAACTTTACCGACCATCTGCCGGCATTGCAAAGCAGGCTCGTTCAGGAAGTTCTGAAAGAAAACTATGATTTCGGCTTTGCTACGGTTGAGCATGAGATTTATAACGAGGCTGAGTTGGAAGAAGCCCTTACAAAAAATGTGACGGACCTTTTGCTGGAGTTGGGGACAGGTTTTGCTTTTCTTGGCAGACAGAAGGAGCTAGTTGTAGGTGGGCGTTCGCGCAAGATAGATTTGTTGTTTTATCACATTCGTCTGCGTTGCTACATCGTCTGCGAACTGAAAGCCAAACCATTTGAACATTACCCTTATTTCGGAAGTTATGGTTCTCTGTTTGGTTTATTACCCTATCTGCAGATTGAAGGGTCTATGTCCCTCCCAAAAAGGGAGAGGGAAGGTAACCTCACGGCCCTTCCCTCTACACTGACGAATGTTATAGGGCATTACGCCCATGGATGCACAGAATTTATTATGTCAGAACTTATCTCAAGAACAACAATTCTCTATACTTAGGCAAGATCCACATCTGGTCGTCCACAATCAACTCCAGTTTATCGATGTGACTGCGGACCTCCTCGATCATCGGTGCCACATGGTCGTGGTAAGCGATGGCTCTTTCCCTTTCGCTATCGATCTTGTTCGCTTTCTTACGCTCGTCGATCATCTTCTCCACCTTCTCGTTGATGCTGGCGGTGTGGTCGGCGATCTGCTCGATGAGCGACAAGTTGTAGGCGTTCAGCTTCTTCGCCTTCTCGGCAGGGAAGACAGAGGCAACCTTCATCACGTTGTCTACCAATGAGCTCTGGTACTTCGTGGCTACAGGGAGGATCTGGTTGAGCGCCAAATCGCCTAAGATACGTGATTCGATCTGTATCTTCTTCGTGTAGGTATCCCACTTGATTTCGTTGCGGGCCTTCAACTCCTTGGCGTTCATGACGTTCATCTTCTCGAACATGTTGATGGACGCCTTGTCCAAGTAGCGGTCGAAGATGACAGGGCAGCTCTTCTCCACGTCCAAGCCTCTCTTCTCGGCTTCAGCCACCCACTCGTCGGAGTATCCGTTTCCGTCGAAGCGGATAGGCTTGCAGGTCTTGATGTCCTCTCTAACCACCTCCAAGATGGCGGCGAACTTAGGTGTTCCGTTGGCGATCAATGCGTCCACACGCTCCTTGAAGCTTGCCATTGCCTCGGCTACGGCCGTGTTGAGGGCGATCATGGCAGATGCGCAGTTCGCCTCTGAACCTACCGCACGGAACTCGAAACGGTTACCTGTGAAGGCGAACGGAGAGGTACGGTTACGGTCTGTGTTATCGATCAGCAACTCAGGGATGGATGGAACGTCCAGCTTCAAGCCCTTCTTGCCTGCGAGTGTGATCAGTTGGTCGTTCTTTGATGTCTCGATCTGGTTCAAAGCGTCAGTCAACTGCTTGCCGAGGAAGGAAGAGATGATGGCCGGCGGTGCCTCGTTCGCACCCAAACGGTGTGCGTTGGTGGCGCTCATGATGGAAGCCTTCAACAATCCGTTGTGGCGGTATACACCCATCAGGGTCTCCACGACGATGGTGATGAAACGCAACGTGCTCTCTGAATCCTTGCCTGGCGCATGCAATACGATGCCTGTGTCGGTGGACAAAGACCAGTTGTTATGCTTACCTGATCCGTTGATGCCTGCGAATGGTTTTTCGTGCAGCAACACGCGGAATCCGTGCTTGCGGGCCACTTTCCTCATCAATGACATGATGAGCATGTTATGGTCTACCGCCAAGTTACACTCCTCAAAGATTGGGGCCAACTCGAACTGGTTCGGTGCCACCTCGTTATGGCGGGTCTTGCAAGGGATGCCCAATTCCAATGCCTGGATCTCCAAGTCTCTCATGAAGGCTGCAACCCTGGAAGGAATGGCGCCGAAGTAGTGGTCTTCCATCTGCTGGTTCTTGGCAGACTCCCTACCCAAGAGGGTTCTTCCCGTCATCAGCAAGTCTGGACGTGCGGAGTACAAACCTTCGTCCACGAGGAAATACTCCTGCTCCCAACCGAGGTTCGCCTGTACTTTCTTCACTTCTGGGTTGAAGTATTTCACAACGGCTGTCGTCGCTTTGTCTACGGCGCGGAGGGCCTTCTTCAAAGGTGCTTTGTAGTCGAGCGCCTCACCGGTGTAGGAGATGAACACGGTAGGGATCATCAAAGTGTCGCCAACCACGAAGACTGGAGAGGCTGGGTCCCATGCGGAATAACCTCTGGCCTCGAAAGTGGAACGGATACCGCCGTTAGGGAAGGAAGAGGCGTCTGGCTCCTGCTGTACGAGCAGCTTGCCCTCGAATTCCTCCATCATGCCACCCTTACCGTCATGCTCCACGAATCCGTCATGCTTCTCCGCAGTACCTTCGGTCAATGGCTGGAACCAGTGCGTGTAGTGTGTTACGCCTAGGTCCATGGCCCATTTCTTCATGCCGGCAGCCACTTCGTCTGCTACGGAACGGTCAAGTGGTGCGCCGTTGTCGATCACGTCACACATCTTGGCATACACTTTAGCAGGAAGGTATTTGAACATCTTCTGCTTGTTGAAGACATACTTCGCGAAATAGACGGACGGTCTATCGGCCGGTGTCTCTACCTCCAAGGCTTTTTTCCTGAAGGCTTCGCCTACTACTTTGAATCTTAAACTTGACATAGCCTAAAAATTTTATTGTTGAATTGTTTCTTTCTATTGATTATCTCTCTTATAATTTCCTGAACCTACGCATAGCCTCCTCGCAGTTCTCTCTCTCCCCGAAGGCGGTCAGACGGATATAGCCTTCGCCGCTCGGACCGAAGCCCACACCTGGGGTGCCTACCACATTGGCCTCGTAGAGCATCTGCTCGAAGAACTTCCAGGAGGTGGTTCCGTTAGGCGTCTTCACCCAAAGGTATGGCGCATTCTCTCCGCCGAACACCTGGTAACCGAGCGATGTGAGTCCCTCTTTCATGATCTTGGCGTTGGTCATATAGTAGTTGATGGTCTCCCGCACCTGGCTCTTACCCTCTGGGGTGTAGATGGCTTCCGCACCACGCTGCGTGATGTAGGATGTTCCGTTGAACTTGGTGCACTGTCTTCTGTTCCAGAGCCTGTTTAGAGGAATACGCTCGCCTGAGAGCGTGGAGGCGGTCAACTCTTTCGGTACCACCGTGTATCCGCATCTCACGCCGGTGAAACCAGCCGTTTTGGAGAAGCTGCGGAACTCGATCGCCACCTTCTTCGCACCCCGTATCTCATAGATGGAGTGGGGGATGTCCGGGTTCTGGATATATGCCTCGTAGGCTGCGTCGTACATGATGATGGCGTCGTTCTTTATCGCGTAGTTGACCCATTTCTTCAACTCCTCGGCGGAGAGGACCGTTCCCGTCGGGTTGTTAGGGTAGCATAAGTAGATGATGTCCACCCTGTGGTTAGGGATCTGCGGCACGAAGTTATTCTCCATGTTGGTCGGCAGGTAGGTCACATTGCTCCATTTGCCGTCCTCGAGTACGCCCGCCCGTCCGCACATGACGTTGGAGTCGATGTAGACTGGGTAGATCGGGTCGGTCACTCCGATGCTGTTGTCATGACGAAGAATATCTCCGATGTTGCCCGTGTCGCTTTTGCTTCCGTCGCTGATGAAGACCTCGTCCGGATCCAGCTTCACGCCCCTTGGCTCGTAATCGTTCTTGATGATGGCGTTGATGAGGAAGTCATAACCGTGCTCCGGTCCGTATCCTCTGAACGTGCTCGCTTCCCCCATTTCGTCCACCGCCTTGTGCATCGCTTCCAACGACGCCTTAGGCAATGGTCGGGTGACATCCCCGATACCCAAGCGGATGATCTCCGCCTTCGGATGCACTACCTTGAAAGTGTTCACCTTCTTGGCGATATCCGTAAACAAATAGTTGTCCGGCAACTTCATGAAATGTTCGTTCGCTAAAGCCATATCTCTAATCCTCTCTGTATGTTTTTTATTTATATTTCTATTTTTCCTTCAAATGTCTTGACGGCCTCTCCTGTCATGTAGATGTGCTCGTCCTTCTCGTTCCATTCGATGGTGAGGTCTCCTCCATCCATGCGAACGGTGTTCTTACGGACGCTTTTCCTGTTGAGCACGGCTGCCGTCAGTGTGGCGCAGGCGCCGGTGCCGCAGGCCATGGTGATGCCGGATCCTCTTTCCCACACCCTCATGCGTAGGCTGCCGTCCTCCTTCGTCTCGACGAACTCCACGTTCACCCGTTCAGGGAAGAGCGGATGGTGCTCGATCAGCGGACCGACGGTCGGCACATCCACGTCGTTCAGGCTGGAGACGAAGATCACGAAGTGCGGATTGCCCATTGATACGAATGTTCCCCTGAACTGTTTCCCAGCCACCTCTATCGGTGCGTCGAAGAGGCTACCGTCTGGCGTGTCCACCTGTCCTTTGTTGGAAAGGATAGGCTTACCCATGTTGACGGTGACGAATGGCACCTTTCCGTCTTTCACGTGCAATGATAAGTATTTGATGCCCGAGAGGGTTTCCAGCGTGACCTCCGTCTTGCGGGTCAGGCCCTTCTCGTATACATATTTGCCGACGCATCGGGAAGCGTTTCCGCACATCTTCGCTTCTGACCCGTCCGCATTGAAGATTCTCATGCTGAAGTCCGCCACGTCGGAGCGTCCGATGAGCACGAGGCCATCCGAACCGATACCGAAATGTGCGCGGCTCCACAGAATGGACAGTTCCTCTGGATTTCCGATCGGATACTCCATTGTATTGACATAGATGTAGTCGTTTCCTGCTCCCTGCATCTTCGTGAACTCTATGTATTCTGTCAATGTGTCCATTCGTTTTTCTCTTTGTCTATCTTTTTGCTATTAAAACAATGCAAATATATAACATTTTGACATTGATAGTATGCTTTTTAGATTGTTTATGATAGTTTTTGTTTGAAAAATAATAGATTGTAAGTTTTATATATGGTTTTTATTATTGATTGAAAGTGAATGTATATTGTTTTGTGTTTGATTGTAAGTAGTAATATGGCGAGTTTTGTTGGATTATTTCTGTGTTTAACGTAAAATAGGCTCAATATGCATCTTGTTTTGTGGTTTTTTGTAACTTTTTGTGCTGAAAATATGTTTTGAGGTGACATTTTGATAGATAAACAACCAACAAGTTGTAGGAAATATTCTGTCGTGCTTAATGCCCCCAAACAAAACGCCTGCATCTCACATCGGATGCAGGCGTTTCCTATATTTTATAAACCACTTACCTACGGCAACAGCAAATAGCAGAAGAAACTGACAACGGCCATCACTATGGATATGATCGCATATATACGTACATCTTTCTCCTCGTTGACATATTCATCCCCATCGTGCGCAATCTTATAAATTGCTTTAAATGTCTCCTCCGACAGCGATCCAAGCAAAGAATTCTTGCGGAAACGGTTCGTCATGTATGGACCGATGACGAGTAATACGACCAGGCAAAGAGAAAACCCGAAGACCAGGAGGGATAATCCCTTGTAATAAGAAAGGGAATGGGAATTCGCTCCCCCGAGGAAGCCCACACATGTAACAATAACGACGAATAGACATACGAATACCCATAACATAATATTCCTCTCCTTGTAGAAAAGAGGGACATACCGTTCGCACTCTTTCATGAACTCCACTTTCGCGTCATCCGTCAATCCTCTTTCCGCAATCAGTTCGTCGCGGTATTTGTTCCATTGGGCACCAATCAGTCTGCCGCTCCAGAAATTAACCGCATTGTGGATATCCTCCTTCGTGTATGCGTATTTTACTATGTCGATATCCTCTACTTCTTTCTCACCGTTTTGAGTGTATTCGATGCGGAAATAAGTTTGTTTCTTCTTGTGATAGACATATGCGTAGTCTATGAATTTCCAGACCAATATATTGTATGTGTCTATTTGTATACCATTCCCGGAGATGATGATGGGGTGCAACTTTGCGCTGTTCAGGAAAAAATAGACTGTAGCGATAAGGAATGGCAAAGTGAACGCTCCAGAGAGAACCATGAACTTAAACCTTTCTTCCTGCACACACGTAACGCACAAAAAGAAACTGATAATCAATTGAATGACAGTAACGACCAAAAGCTCCGGGTGGGGTATTTTCTTCGGCCGCATTATTAGATCTTCACCTTCGCTCCACATGTTTTTCTCCAACTGAATTTTTCACATAACACATTGGACTAAATTTCTGCGCAAAGTTAACCTTTTCTTTCCATATTCATTCGACCTCAGGGTAGATAAATGGCAAAATACAAGGAAATGAAGGCGGCCACACTGGCACAGAGGAAGAATATCCAAAAACCGATGCCACCATTACCCCTTTTTATCATGAAACTGGAACTCCTGCTCACAATAGTACAGATGTCGTTGTATTCGGAATCGGTGAGTTGTTCAATTATCGGATTCCTGCGTACAACGTCCTCTATGAAATAGCGTATAAATCCTGCGATGATCAAGATAAGAAGGGCTGTAAATGCGGCAATGGCAAACTGACGATCATCGGATAAATCTATGAATATGATAAATAAAATGAGGTGGACGGTGAGGAATGTGATAAGGGCAGTTAGATACAGACGTGATTTCAAGTTGCATCCTTTTTCGAGAATTGGAATACTCTTTAGGCACATCTCGTAGAAGCTTTGCCGCTCCTCCCCCGTCATGTTCCGCTCTGCGATGAACTCGTCACGGTGCTTGTCCGACAACTTGCTTATCGGTCTCTTGCTCCAGAAAGCGATCGCCTTCTCAAGATCCTCCTTTTTGTACTTGTAACAGCGCAAATCGAACTGCGCATTGCTTTTTTCCCCGTTTATATTCTGTTCGATGAAAAGGTGATTCCCCGCTTTTTTCACGTAAACAATATATGCATAGTCGATTGTGTTCCAGAGTCGTACGTCATACATCCCAGTTTGAATACCATTCCCTGAGATGATGATGTCATGCCGCTTCGCGCTATCTATGATGTCATCCACAATCAAATATATAAGTATGGCGAGTATCCCCAATAAAACGAGTGCCCCCAGCCACCACTTGTTGGAGGTTAGATCAGTATTATAAACAGCAAACAAACATAACAAGGACCATAAAAATGTATAGATCCATAACTCCGGGTGGGGTATTTTCTTCGACTTTAATACAAGATCTTCACCTTCCTTCCACATGATTTTTCCTCCTACTAAATTTATCCACTTTACAATATTTGTTTCGTATGGTTCTTGGTATCTACCTTGCCGATGGCGTCGATGATGACCCCCTGCTCGTCGATGACGTAGGTGGTCCGCAGTGTGCCCTCCGTCACCTTTCCGTACATTTTCTTCTCGCCCCAGGCCTCGTAGGCTTTCAGGATGGTAAGGTCAGTGTCCGCGATGAGGTGGAAGGGTAGGTTGTACTTGGCGATGAAACGTTGGTGGGAGGCGACGCTGTCCCGGCTGACCCCGATGACCTCGTAGCCCAGGGAGAGGAAACGCGCATAGTTGTCGCGCAGGTCGCATGCCTCGGCCGTGCAACCCGGGGTGCTGTCCTTCGGGTAGAAATAGAGCACCAGTTTCTTTCCTGCGAAATCCGTGAGTTTCACTGTGTTTCCGTTCTCGTCTTGCCCCTCGAAGTAGGGCGCTTTGGTTCCTTTCGCTAACATGGTTGATTCGTTATGTCTTTGTTTATGAATACCTCTGTGATTTTCTCATCAAATATACAACGATTTCGCTCTGTGGTAAAGGTTTTTCGCAAAAATGTGTATAATTCCGTATTTTCCCCTATCTTTGTGTCTGCCGAATGTTCGGCTGTCTGTTTTGATATTGTGGCAATTATATAAATATTATATTTATGAAAAAAGAAGAAATATTTGCTTTGTTTAAAAGCTATGAAGAAGCGGTCTGTATGATTAACGAGACTGAGTGTTGGAGTGCAAGAGATCTATGTTCTCTGTTGGGTTATACCCAATGGCGCAATTTTATCCATGTGATTGATAAAGCAAAAGAATCCTGTAATAATGCGGGACAGTCGTTGACTGACCATTTTGCTGACGTCAGCAAAATGGTCTCGTTGGGTTCGGGTTCTGAACGAGAGGTGGACGACATCATGCTTACTCGTTATGCCTGTTATCTTGTGGCACAGAATGGAGATCCACGAAAACCGCAGATAGCTTTCGCTCAGACTTATTTCGCCGTTCAGACACGTCGGGCTGAGATGATAGAAAAGCGGCTTTCTGAAATTGAGAGAGTTAAGGCACGTGCCAAGTTGCAGGAAACGGAGAAAAAACTCTCTGGCATCTTATACGAGCGTGGTGTGAATGACCAAACTTTTGCGGTTATCCGTTCGAAGGGCGATCAGGCACTTTTTCGCTTAAGTACAAACATGATGAAGCAAAGAATGGGTGTTCCTTCGACACGTCCGCTTGCCGACTTCCTTCCTACGATCAGCATCAAAGCCAAAGATTTCGCCGCAGAAATGACCAGCGTGAACGTACAGACCAAAGATCTTCAAGGAGAGGCCCCTATTACACAAGAGCATGTTGACAATAATGCGGCGGTAAGGAAAATGCTTGTTGAGCGGAGTATTATTCCAGAGAATCTTCCTCCTGCCGAGGATGTGAAAAAAGTAGAACGTCGTTTGGCAACAGAGGAGAAGAAACTGCTGAATAATAAGGGATAGCTGGCGTCGGACCATTTTGCTGACGTCAGCAAAATGATAAATCCTGCTAAGGGTGCTTTGCGAGAAGTGGACGACATCATGCATACCCGTTTGCTCGTTATCTTGTAGCACAGAAGTAAACCCTCGGAAACCGCAGAAGGCTTTCGCTCAGACTTGTCTTTAACCCCTCTTGGCGCAAAAAAGAAAGATGGCGTGTTCGTGGTGGAATTATATGCGCTTTTTTGCTAACTTCGCGCCATAATTGAATAATGAAATTATGGGCTTATCAGAAGAGATTAAAAGAAGACGTACTTTTGCGATTATCAGTCACCCGGATGCCGGAAAGACTACATTGACGGAGAAACTATTGCTATTTGGTGGCGCTATCCACATCGCGGGGGCCGTTAAATCCAATAAGATAAAAAAGACTGCCACGTCCGACTGGATGGAGATCGAGAAGCAGCGTGGTATCTCCGTGGCGACTTCCGTCATGGCTTTCGATTACAATGGCTTCAAAATCAATATCCTTGACACGCCGGGTCACCAGGACTTCCAGGAGGATACGTTCCGTACGCTGACCGCCGTCGATAGCGTTATCATCGTCGTCGATTGCGCGAAGGGTGTCGAGGCGCAGACCCGTAAGCTCATGAACGTCTGCCGTATGCGTAACACGCCGGTCATCGTCTTCGTCAATAAGATGGACCGCAACGGTAACAACCCGTTCGACCTGATGGACGAACTCGAGAAGGAGCTGAATATCCGTGTCCGCCCGCTCTCTTGGCCTATCAACCAAGGAGATAAGTTCAAGGGCGTTTATAATCTCTACGAACAAAAACTGAATCTATACACGCCTAGCAAACAGGTTGTTACAGAGAATATCGAATTCAAGGACGTTAACAGCCCTGAGCTGGAGAAGCATATCGGTGAGGAGGATGCGCAACAACTGCGCGAGGATATCGACCTCATCAATGGGGTCTATTCGGACCTCGATGTGAATGAGTATCTGGCGGGCCAAGTGGCGCCGGTCTTCTTCGGTAGTGCGCTTAACAACTTCGGTGTGAAGGAGTTGCTCGATTGCTTCTGCCAAATCGCGCCTACACCGCAGCCTACCCAGACGGAGGAGCGTGTGGTGAAACCTGAGGAGACGGCTTTCTCGGGCTTCGTCTTCAAGATCCATGCCAATATGGACCCGAACCACCGCAGCTGCATCGCTTTCGTGAAGGTATGCTCAGGCAAGTTCGAGCGCAATGTCAACTACAAGCATGTGCGCCTCGATAAGATGATGAAATTCTCTGCTCCGACTTGCTTCATGGCGCAGAAGAAGGAGACGGTCGACGAGGCTTGGCCAGGCGATATCGTGGGTCTTCCCGACTCGGGCGGAACGTTCAAAATCGGCGACACGCTCACTTCCGGCGAGACCATCCACTTCAAGGGGTTGCCTAGCTTCTCGCCTGAGATGTTCAAATACATAGAGAACGATGATCCGATGAAGGCGAAACAGTTGGCGAAGGGTATCGAACAGTTGATGGGCGAGGGTGTTGCCCAAGTCTTCACCAACCAGTTCAACGGACGCAAGATCATCGGTACGGTCGGACAACTCCAGTTCGAGGTCATCCAGTACCGCTTGCTGCATGAGTACAACGCGAAATGTCGCTGGGAGCCCATCAACCTCTACAAGGCTTGCTGGATCGAGAGCGACGATGCGGAGGCGTTGGATACCTTCAAGAAGCGTAAGTACCAATATATGGCCAAGGATATGGAGGATAGGGATGTCTTCCTCGCCGACTCGGGCTATATCCTCCAGATGGCGCAGACGGACTTCCCTAAGATCAGGTTCCATTTCTCTTCTGAATTTTAATTGATTACGGATATGCAGGTAGGACAAACTTTTTCCCAGACGATATCTGTCCGCGAGCAGGATACCGCTGTAGCATTAGGTTCTGGCGGATTGCCGGTCTTCGGTACGCCCGCCATGATCGCTTACATGGAGAACACCGCGCTGAAGATGGTGGCGGACGCACTTCCGGAAGGCTCCCAGACGGTTGGCACGGAGATCAATGCGAAGCACACCAAGGCGGCGTTGGTAGGCGCCCGCATCACCTTCACGGCTACGATCACGGAGATTGATGGCCGCAGAATCGCCTATTCCATTGAGGCGAAGAACGAACAGGGCGAGCTGATCGGCTCGGCGGATCACCAGCGTTTCGTGGTGGATGCAGAACGTTTCATGAGTAAATTGAAGTGACACTATGAGAATCGATATCTTATCGGCCGTGCCGGAGTTGCTGGATAGTCCGCTGAACCATTCCATCCTGAAGAGAGCGCAGGCGAAAGGCTTGGCGGAGATCGTCGTGCACAATATCCGTGACTATACGCTCGACAAGCATAGGAAAATCGATGATTACGCCTTCGGGTTCAGCTCGGGCATGGTGATGCAGATCGAACCGATCGACCGTCTGATTACCCACCTGAAGGAGCAACGAGACTATGACGAGGTGATCTACACTTCGCCTGACGGGGAGATGTTCGATCAGAAGATGGCCAATTCCATGTCTCTCCTCAATAACGTCATCATCCTTTGCGGGCACTACAAGGGCATAGACCACCGTATCCGTGAGCATCTGATCACGAAGGAGGTCTCCGTGGGCGATTATGTGCTGACGGGTGGCGAATTGGCGGCCTGCATCATGACAGACGCCATCGTGCGGTTGATTCCGGGTGCGATGAGCGACGAGCAATCCGCCCTGTCGGATTGTTTCCAGGACGATCTCTTGGCTCCACCGGTCTATTCCCGTCCGGCGGAATACAAGGGTTGGAAGGTGCCCGATATCCTTCTCTCCGGCAACGAGGCGAAGATCAAGGAGTGGGAGTACGAGCAAGCGGTGGAACGAACCAAACTGCTGCGACCTGATTTGTTGAAGAAATGATGGACGAGGTTTTCTAGAAAAATTTTTCCGCAACACATCCTATAAAACGCATTACAATAGACAAGAACCGTTCACCCAAGATATTTTGCCCAAGGCGGTTCGTAATCCGTTGTAATCCAGTGTTTCCAATGGCTCTTTCCCTTTGGCGAAACTGCAGGAGTTTACTTTCTTGTCCCATGAAACGGAGCAGAAATTCTGTGGACGGGTACATCTCAGTAAGCAGGAAGGACTCTGGAAAGGTTTCCCTCCAGTCACGGTGGATAATTCTTTGGCGGAAGGGGTGTTCGCATAGCGTTGCGGAACGAGGATAATCTGCTCTGACGTCAGGTTTTTCAGCAACCTTTTGTAGGCATTCCTTGCATTCTCCAAATTGTCTTTACCCACCAAAAGATTTACCCCTGGTTTAATCCCTATGCCTGCGATTCTTGCGAGTAGGGTCTCCACTCTCTCGATTTCCGCCGGATTGTCTGGACGATGGATGGTGACATGGATCTTGTCAGGCTTGCAATTGGCCAACCTTTCCCATACTTTATCGTCTTCCAACGGTAGTCCATTGGATGTGACGGAGAGATAACACAATGGATAAAGCGCTTCGATCACCGCAAAGATGCCTTCGTATTCAAAGGGTTCACCTCCGCCTAAGGAGATGGCTTTCACGCCTCCGTTTTGGATGCTGTCGGTCGCAAAAGCGATGACTTCCTGCGGCTTCCAAAGTGTGTTGCCGTCGCATGAACTGTGGTTGTAGCAAAACGGGCACTGCTTGCTGCAATAATTGGATAAATCGATGGAGAGGAGTTCAATCATGCCCTATTTTTTGATTAGCAAGTATCCCTAATTTTTTCTTGATTTGTTCCATCTCCTTCATGGGAATGCTATAAGGAATGTTTTTCCCGCGATATGCCTGTTGCGCTAATCGCTCTATCTCTGAACGTTTTTCCTCCACCTTGGAGATGAGGCACAGAGGAAATCTCAGACCTCCGATCTCAATTTGTTCATGGTCGATTTGAAAGACAGAACCGATGATATCTATGATCTGGTCGCTCAATATAATCACGTGCGGATTGAATCTTAGGATTGTCTCTTCCAGCCATTGGTAGTTCTTCTGAAACAATTCCTTCAACAGGTCTCGGTTAATCCGTTCCTTTATCTCCGCAGCACTGATATTGGTTTTGTATTTGCTATCTGACTTATCATGTGTCTCAACGGGTATTTGAATCGGTATCTTCGGAAGATATGGCAACCCGATGTGATGATGCCAGATTATGTTACTAGTGTACAAGGAGGAGATGTTGGCATCGAACAGATCCTTGACAACTATTACGGTAGGCTCATGATTGTAACAGTCGATGGAGCATGTATAGCAACAGGACGAACATTCCACACACTCATATTTCTCCTTCTGTGAGCAATAGTTTATGAAGTTGTTAGGCGTGATGAAATGTCTTTCTATGTATGCTTTCTCTGACCAATCTAATCTATATTCACTTCCTTCGAAAAAAACACAATTATCATCATCATGAGTGTCGCATGGATGCCATCTGTCTATTTGAAACGTCTCGTTTTCGCCGAACTTGACAGGGATTTTCAAGGTGACCCGCTGCAGTTCGGGTGGCAATTGATCAAATTTTACCGGATTTTTGGGCGTGTTCAAGCATTTCGGAAGGTATTCTGGCCAATATGGTTGATGATATAGATAATAAGGGGCAGAGGAGAAGTTCTTTGTGTGAACGACCTCCCCGTTGTTCCAATCATCAGTTATCCAAAAATCTTTTATACGATATACTTTCGTTATGATTTTATTCTCAATCATGAGATCAAGGGCTGAACGCTTTTTCGGATTGTCGCCATTGTCAAAGCATATGCTCGCATCGGCTTCGATCAAGTACAACCCTCTATTTTGGGAGACACACAACTCTATCACGAAATCTTTTCTTTTCGCTAGCTTGAGAAATTCCTTTTCCTGCTTTAAATCAATTTGAATGACACAGTCACACCAATATTCCTCTTCTTCAGGACTATGAGGATCTTCTATTAAATCATCTATTTGATCGTCATACAACTTTATGCCTAAAGTTGTATCATTATTATAATCATGATATCTAAATACAAGATCTTCTGCACCAAACTGTTGATTTGCCAACCAAGGCACTGGCCCATTCTCGTTGAATTCCATGATTCCAACGTTGCCGTCTTCGTCAACCATGTACCAAGCGGTTGACATGGAGTGAGTCGCAGGGTATTCTTTCCCGTTTTGCATCGCTTTGTCTGTCTGATATTGATGTTTCTAACGATCGATCTTTACCACAAATATAATGATTAATCATTCGCAAGAAAAGAATTCCCGAAAAGAGGTATCTCTTTCCGAAAAACATATACCTGCTATAACCCTAAAAAAATGTACATTTGCCAATAAACAGGATAGCAAATGGACAAGATACATTTTGATTCGACATAACCTTTGTACGTTTCATGCACTAGGAAGTCACCGCAACCAAACGCCATCTTTCTTTACCCACACTTTTTCAGGCCCTTTGAAAGGGAAGCCCTCTATGGGTTTGTGTATCTCCCAGACGTCTTGGATTTCGGAATCGGGAACA
>JAILLP010000012.1 GCA_024693065.1 Paludibacteraceae bacterium | reverse complement strand
GAGGGGGCTTTTCGTTTCCGAAAGCGGGTGCAAAAGTACGGCGCTTCTCGTTTCCCGCCAAATCTTTTCGCATGTTTTTTTCGCCACGCATCACAATGCGCTGTGTTTCAGCGAGAAAAATTTTAGTGGGATCATAAGATGCAAACAAGGAAATAGATATTCATATGCCTCAACAACCCTATTTGGATATCAATATATACCCAATAGAGACACAGAAGGTGGCAAAATCACCTTCGGATCCGCCACCACTCCATGTTTCCCGCATGCGTGATTCAACCGAATCAGCCTACCCGGTCAGTTCATAGACCCGAGCATCCGGGGTGTTATTCGACCTCGAAATCCAGACATTTCCTGTCGGCGGTGAAAGGACGCACCTTCGTGTCCGCCACCTGCACATGGGCGGGATGTACCGCATAAGCCTTCAAAGCCTCAAAGCTCTCTAGGGTCGAGTCCAACATCACATCGACATTGGAAGTAGGCAAGCCATTGACATTAACCTTCACGTCGATCAAACCAGGGACAACCCCCTTCAATCCTTCTAAACCCGCTTTGATACCCGCTTTAATCTCCTCTTTCTCAGACGCCGAGAAGGTATCCTTCAACGTCCACAAAATAACATGCTTTACCATAATATCTATTCTTTACTATATGTTTTAACTATCTGCGATTCCGCTCCCACAAATATACTCAAAATGATGATAGGGAGATGCATCACGCAGCTATTACAATTTCAGACAAACACTCACCTCTCTCATTCACCACTTTACCCCCCATTTCAAAATCCGCAGTAGGCGTACCGTACATGGCGCCGCACCCTGAGAAGCTGGAGTATCCTAATATTCCAAGTACCATTTTTAAACCCATTTGGAAGAATCGACCAAACATTTCTTTCATGACAATAATAATTTAGCTATTCATATACTTCACCACAAAAGCAAACGATATTACAAACTTATATATAAACATGTATATTTCACAACATCTTGCCATTTTTATTTTGCTATACCATAAAATCATGGACAATGATATGATTACGATATATATGAAATGATTCTCTCTCTGCATCTACACACATCATACCATTGACAATAGATAATAAATGTATTTATTACTCATTTTATTTTGGCATATTTATTAGTGTATATTTTACATTTTACTATCTTTGAGGGCTATTCACAATGAACGGCTTTTCATCATCCGCTTAGTTAGGTTCTGGCGACTGTTGAGAAGATATATTTTCAGAACCTATGCTTTAATATTCAGAATCATGAAAAAGACGTACTTCTTATTAGGTCTCATTTGTGCATTAACATCATGTAAATCAGCCATTGACAAGTCCATTACCGAACCGCTCAGCAATAAAGAGATGGTCAAAATATGCAAGGATCATAGCGACCTGAATATAGAAAATGCTCTTGCATATATTGGGTCAGAAGAGTCGGATCTAAGACGATTCGCTAAGGATTTATACCTAAAATATGCGGATGTGACCTATCGCGATATTGTAAAATACCGTGAAATGGTAACGGACACAAATAGGATAAAGGAGCTCCAAAAGAAATACGACCAATACGCCAATGTATATTGCGACTCCGCATGGAAGAAGATTGTCGACATCCGCGAGAGCATAAAAAGAGACACATCATTTAATAAATATGCTAAAATTTACTATACCCAAGGAGAAAAGACAGATCGATATCTATGTCCACCTAGAATACGCAAAACCATAGATGCCAATATTGATCTCTATGATGATAATATAACACATTTGGGAGGAATTGTAAGTAAAGCGTCAAAAGAAGGAGTCAATAACCCAATTATCGAGTTCCACATTTATGATGCCAAGGTTGATCGATATGGTTGCTACTTCTTAAAGCACCCAGTATATAATGAGGACACTTTGGATTTCATCAGTGGTGAATATGATTATGCATTCAATGTCCTTTGGGTGGAAAAGGATGGCGAAACACTATACACATCCAAGGAATACTGGGATCTACTTAAATCACATAGTGAGCCCAGATTGTTCGGATATTCTTTTTGCGACTCGTATTTCGAAAGGGATAAAGCCATAGACGACGAACAATTGTTTAAAATCACAAACATCGACATCATGAGCAAAGAGGAATTCGAGGATTCCCTTTTCCGCAAACAATTGGACGAAAAGACCATAAGAGCAGGAGAATTCTATACGCAAATAATGCGATAAACGACAGGCATGAGGGGGTCAGATGCCGAGAAAATCTCGGTATCTGCTTCTGATGGGAGAACTATATGAATCCGACAACTACTTCTTTTTACTACAATGCAAGAGTTAACAAAGTTTTTTACCAATAAATAATAACTCACAACACGTGGCACTTACAATAGATGAACTAAAGATACTGATAGGAAGTAATGAACATCGTCAACTGGAACTAAAGAAGACCACAGGTGAACTAAAGGATGGCATGCATACAGCTTGTGCTTTCTTGAATACAGAAGGGGGCTGGCTCCTTTTTGGCATAGCTCCAACATCACTGAAGATTCTGGGGCAACAAGTCACAGACAACACTCAAAGGGAGATCGCGCAGGCTCTAAGCTATATGGAACCTCAAGTTGATGTGCGGGTTGAGTATATTGACGTCCCCGAAAGACCAAACCACAAGGTGATTGCAATGCACTTTGAAGGATGGGCATGGGGAATGGTGCCATATACTTATCATGGCTGTCCATACCATAAAGTGGAGAGTACAACGAAAGAGATGCCACGTGACATGTATGAAGAACGGTTACGTAGGAGTAAGCAAGACTTGTTTGCTTGGGAAAGACAGCCATCGGAGTTTGCTGACATCAATTCACTGGATGAAAAATTAATTCGTGGCGTTTTACGTCTTGGCATTGAGAGGGGAAGGTTGTCGGATCTAGCTCTAACCGAATCCATTGAGGATGTGTTGGGGAAATGGAAGTTGACTTCAGACAACAGACCTCTGAACGCAGCAACAGCACTCTTCACGAAAGATACGGGAATGTACACGCAGTTCACGATGCGTCTAGCCCGTTTCCAAGGGACAGACAAGAATGAGTTTATGGACAATCAACGAGTGGAGGGCAATATCTTCGTGTTACTCAATGAGGCTATGAACTTCTTCCGCAAACACTTGAATATGCATGGGAAGATAGTCGGATTGGTTCGTGATGAATACCTGGAAATACCTGCAGAAGCTTTACGTGAAGTGGTTATTAATGCACTATGCCATCGTCAGTACGAGCGATATAATCTGACTATAGGTATCGCCATCTACGATGACCGCATCGAAATTGAGAATCCCGGCATTTTGCCTCCTCAAATCACACCGGAAAATATTCTCCAGCCTCATATCTCGTACCCATACAATCCTCTTATCGCTAATGTGCTGTATAGTACAACCTATATTGAGAATTGGGGTTCGGGTGTGAAACGCATCATGGAGGCTTGCCAAAAGAGAGGTGTTCCTGCTCCGACATGGACTGTCAATGGTGGATTTGTCGTAGTGACATTTATGAGACCAACCAAGAGTGTTACTCAAGGTGTTACTCAAGGTGTTACTCAAGGTGTTACTCAAGAGGCCAATCTTGATAGGGAAATTGAGTTGGCGATCAAAGATAATCCCAATGTTACCACAGAAGATCTGGCAAGACAATTTGGGGTAACTCCAATGACCATCAAACGTCATATAGCTAAAATGCCTCACATTCATTATGTGGGAAGTGGTTATAGTGGGCATTGGGAGGTGGTGGACAAAGATGGGAAGAAGAGTACACAAGATAATGCTTAACAGCAACAATCATTATGGATAAGTTAGTATCAAAACCCATACAGCGTTTCAGAAAAGGCGACGCCTTTGTTAAAATAGATTCACATTCAATGTTGCCCGAGGACAACTATGACAAGAAAATCAAACAAATCGCAGATACGGAAAAACTGAAACATTTCGTTTCAGAATTTCCGGTTCAAGTTGTCTTCGACACCAAAACATTTTGGCTTTCACAGCAGAGAATGGCAGAGTTGTTTGGAGTGACTCAACAGAATATTAGCTACCACCTATCACAAATAGAAGAAAGCGGTGAACTCCATTTGTCCGATGCTTACAAAAAAAATTTGTTACCTTCGGACAAATGGTCTGGAGATGTGATGATGTATAACCTCGATGTTATCATTGCAGTGGGTTATCGAGTGAATAGTTACGAGGCGACACAGTTCCGCAGACTGGTCACAACTATTACAACGCTATATGGATTTGAACAACCGTCCATTACTGCCAGATGCAGGAAGTGTGACGCATGAGCAAGCGGTAGAAAAAGCACTTACTGAATACGATAAGTTCCGCATCATTCAAGATCGTGAAATCATGAGTGACTTTGACAAACAATTGAAACTGTTGTTTGGAGACAAGAAATAAAATTGAATCAGATAATAACCAAGAAATAATCTGGACAAAATTGTGCCAATGCAAACCATTATCACCAATGGATGAGTAGAGGAGACATTCCCTAATCCTTTCCAAAAAATCTCCCTGGACTTCCTTTGATTGGTGATTATTTTTTACATTTGCAGTAAACTCCATGGTGTACAGATGAACAAGGAGAAATGTCAGGTAAACCACACGAACCCTTTGTCGGAAAGATAGGCAAAAATTCAGTTGTTCGGAAATCCCGAACAACTGAGCCAGATAGATAAAGTACCCCGGAAAACTTTGCAACCTGTCGGAAATCCCGACTGGTTCGTCAAGTAAGACGATAAACCAACTCCACCACCACCCAACGCACATTCCATTTTCCGATATTTTACGAAATTATCGGAGTATACTTCTATTATTTTTGAAAATTATCGGAGTTTAAGTCTAATAAAATTTCAAAATATCGGAGTTTGCGACTAAAAATTTTGCAAAATATCGGAGTTTAAGTATATTTGTGCAAAACTAATCAGGTATGATAGACGAGAAAGTTATACTGCAAGTACTTGAGGAACAGAGAGAAGAGGTGCTCAATTATACACCTGATCTCTGGGTACAGCGGGGGGAGGAACATTTTTTCGAGTTCGATAGCCAACTGGCACAGGTGGTGATAGGTGTCCGTCGAAGTGGGAAGTCAACACTTTGCCATAAAGTATTGAAAGAACACGGCGTTACATATGCATACGCCAACTTCGATGATGACAGGCTTGTAGGTATGCAGACGAATGAACTGAATCTCCTGCTGACGAGCCTCTATCAAATATATGGCGTTGATGTCAAGTATGTGTTTTTCGATGAAATCCAAAATGTAGATGGCTGGCATATCTTTATCAACCGATTGCTGAGGTCGGGCCTTCGGGTTTTTATTACAGGTAGCAATGCTAAATTGCTGAGTGGCGAACTGGCAACGCATCTGACAGGAAGGTATAATGAAATTCGTTTGTTCCCTTTTTCGTTTGCGGAATATTGTGCTTACCATACCATTGATACAAAATCACTTACGACAAAATCAGAAGCCACTCGACGGAATGCTTTCGTTCAGTATGTCAACGACGGCGGTTTCCCCGAAGTTCAGTCTTTAAACAACAAACGAGGGTACATGCAAAGTTTGTTAGAAGCTGTCTTGCAAAAAGATATCCAGCAACGTTTTAGAATACGTAACGTGGATATTCTTCGAAAAACCTCCTATCAGCTAATTAGCACGCCGTGCCAATGCGTTAATTATGATGAATTGTCGGAGATATTGAATGTTTCCGACAAAACTTTACGAAACTACGTCGATTATCTACGTCAAGCGTTTCTTGTCCAATTGCTACCAAAATTTTCCTTCAAAAGCAAAGAAAGGATCATAGGAGAAAAAGCCTATCTTGTAGATACAGGATTGGAAAACAATCGTGACTACTCCATGGCGGCTGAAAATCTGGGTTGGCGATTGGAAAATGTGGTATATATTGAATTGCTTCGTCGTTGTTCAAATAGATATTTAGATGTTTATTACTACAAACCAACCTCTCATTCAAAAGAAATTGACTTTGTAGTTTGTAACCAAAACACTCCCCAAGAACTGATACAAGTCGCATACGACATAAGTTCACCCAAAACATTCAATAGAGAAACCTCTGCTTTGGTGGATGGCGCAGAAAAGCTAAATTGCGACAACCTAACATTGATTGCCATAACACCGTCACGCACTGAGGAAGTGAAGGGTAAAACAATCAAAATCCACTCGGCGATAGACTGGTTGCTCAATACAAACGATTGAGCTACTCCCCCCTATTCCCCCCGCAAAACAAATAATCAACCACAAAAAGGGGAAACTAAAAAAGAATAGGTATCTTCGCGGAAAGAATTAAAAGAAATAATATAATATCATAATATGGCATTACAATGTGGCATCGTGGGGTTGCCTAACGTAGGAAAGTCAACCCTATTCAACTGTTTATCCAACGCGAAAGCGCAAGCGGCTAATTTCCCTTTCTGCACAATAGAGCCTAACGTGGGCGTGATCACCGTGCCCGACGAGCGCCTCAACAAACTGGCGGAGATCGACCATCCGCAACGTGTCATCCCTACCACGGTGGAGATCGTGGACATCGCCGGCCTCGTGAAGGGCGCCAGCAAGGGTGAGGGTCTGGGTAATAAATTCCTCGCCAACATCCGCGAAACGGACGCCATCCTCCATGTGCTCCGCTGCTTCGACGACGAGAACGTGACTCACGTGGACGGTAGCGTGGACCCTGTGCGCGACAAGGAGATCATCGACATGGAACTCCAACTCAAGGACCTGGAAACCGTCGAGAGCCGCATCCAAAAGGTACAGAAACAGGCCCAGACCGGAGGCGACAAAACCGCTAAGGCGGTGCTGGACATCCTCCTGAGATACAAGGCCGCACTGGAGGCTGGCAAGTCTGCCCGCACCGTGGAACTCACCAAGGAGGAGAAGCCTATCGTCAAAGACCTCTTCCTCCTCACCACCAAGCCTGTCCTCTACGTCTGCAACGTGGACGAGGCCAGCGCCGTCAGCGGTAACAAATATACCCAAGCGGTAGCGGAGGCGATCAAGGAGGAGAAGGCGGACATGCTGATCGTGGCGGCCGCCACCGAGGCGGACATCGCCGAACTGGAGACCTACGAGGAGCGCCAGATGTTCCTCGAAGAGGTGGGACTGAAGGAGTCGGGCGTGGCCAGACTGATCAAGGCGGCCTACAAACTGCTGGATCTCCAAACCTTCTTCACCTCAGGTGCGGACGAGACCCGCGCTTGGACCTTCCGCCGCGGCATGAAGGCTCCGCAATGCGCCGGCATCATCCATACGGACTTCGAGAAGGGCTTCATCCGCGCCGAAGTCATCAAATACGAGGACTACGTGGCCCTCGGCTCCGAAGCGGCTTGCCGCGAAGCCGGTAAGATTTCCATAGAGGGTAAAGAATACATCGGACAGGACGGTGACATCATGCACTTCCGATTCAACGTATAAAACCATAACTCTTCGGCAACCATGAGCAAAGGGAAGGTGTTAATGGCCATGAGCGGAGGCATCGACAGCACGATGTCCGCCATCTTGCTCCAAGAGCAGGGCTACGACTTAGTGGGGGTCACCTACCGTACCTGGGACAGCATGAAGGAGAGCTGCATCGCCAAGGAGAAGGGATGCTGCACCATAGACGCGATCATGGAGGCCAAACGGATGGCCGAAAAGCTCGGTTTCGAACACCATATCGTCGACCTGAGGGAGAACTTCAGGGAGTCGGTCATCCAAAACTTCATAGACGAATACATGGCCGGACGCACGCCTAACCCTTGCGTCATCTGCAACGCCACCATCAAATGGGGCAAACTCCTGGAGGTGGCCGACCAGATGGGTTGCGACTACATCGCGACGGGCCATTACGCACAGATCAAGGAGGAGAACGGGCACCACTACCTCTGCAACGCGGTGGATACCCTCAAGGACCAAACCTACTTCCTCTGGCGCATCAAGGAGGAGTTCCTCTCACGGACGCTCTTCCCGCTGGGACAATACACCAAGCAGGAGGTGCGGGCCATGGCCAAACAACGGGGCTACGAGAAGCTCTCCACAAAGACCGAAAGCCAAGAGATCTGCTTCATCCCTAACGATGATTACCGTGATTTCCTGCAGAACAACGTGGAGAACTATGCGGAGCAGTGCGTCCCGGGTCACTTCGTCGACATGCAGGGACGTAAGATAGGTACCCACGAAGGGTACCAGAACTACACGATAGGACAGCGCAAAGGCTTGCGGGTAGCCTTCGGGGAACCCCGCTACGTGGCGGGCATCAACGCCAAGAAGAATACGGTCAAACTGGGAACCCGTGAGGATCTGCTGAGCGATAAGCTGGAAGCCCGCGCTTGCCAGTTCACCGACCTCGAAGCGTTGCAAAACAATCCAAACGTCGAAGCCCGCATCCGCTATAAGAGTCCGGCGACACCCGCGACCATCGAGACGGACGGCGTCAAGATGAAGGTACACTTCGCACAACCCGTCTGGGGAGTCACCCCTGGACAATCCGTCGTCCTCTACCAGGAAGGTAAGGTGATCGGCGGTGGCGTGATCGTGAAATAAATGAGCTTCGAATAAGGAACATGAACATGAAGGATTTCACAATCATATCCGTATACAACAACGAGCAGCTGCTACAAGAGTGTCTGCGGTCGAGCGTGGAATCCCAACGGGACATATCAGTCGAGCCAAGGTACATCAACAACACAACCAATAAGTTCGCGAACGCCAAGGTCGCCTACCAAAGCGAACTGGCCAATTGTTCGGGCAAATACATCATCCTCTCCCATCAGGACATCCGGTTTCTAAACGAATACGAACTGCGAAACATATACAATCGATTAGAGCAGATAGGTGATTTCGGAATCATAGGGGTCGCCGGTGTGAGCGGCCGGAAGATCATCAGTAACATATTCCATGGCGAAACCCCAAGGAAAGTCTCGGAGAATAACATAACGGAGGAGACACCTTGCGAGACGGTCGACGAATGTCTCTTCATCATCAAGAACGAAGAAAAGTATATCGATATATTCCAGGATCTATGCTGCGACTCGTGGCACATGTATGCGGTTGAATACTGCCTACGGTGCAGACAATTGTCGGAAAAGGTCTATGTCATCCCCGCCAACATATACCATGTGTCACCAGGCAACTCGTACGACGAATCGTACTACACGCAACTGAAGAAGATCGCAAAAAGGTACAAGGGTAGTTTCGAAAGAATCAATTGCACAATGGGCTTCTGGCACACGGGCTCCTTCAAGCTTTGGAACCAGATACGGAGACGGCGCAAAAGGGACACCAAGAACGGGACCCTCAAACATTGACTCATGGTAACTCTTCTCTCCTCCATAACGCTATTTTAAAACCTGGCCATAGTTTTTGCACTCAATCCATTGGCATTCCACACAGAAATTCCATATCTTTGTCTTGAGACAAGAGAAGAACCTCTTCCTCGATTCATTCACCTAAAAACAAACAGATATGGCTAGCCAAAAATTCGAATTGATGACACTTCCCTACGCCGCCAATGCGTTGGAACCAGTTATCAGCCAGCAGACCATCGCCTTCCATCATGGGAAGCACCTGCAAGCGTACGTGAACAACCTCAATGCATTGTTGCCCGGATCGGGTTTCGAAGAGACGCCGCTCGTGGAAATCGTCAAGAAATCGACTGGCGGAATCTTCAACAACGCAGGACAGATACTAAACCATGAACTCTACTTCGGACAGTTCCGTCCGGCTAAGGCGGACAACCAGCCTACGGGAAATATCGCCAATGCGATCACCAGGGACTTCGGGTCGTTCGAAGCCTTCAAGGAGGAGTTTCAAAAGAAGGGCGCTACCTTGTTCGGCTCCGGCTGGGTGTGGCTCTCCGCAGACGCTAACGGCAAGCTCATCATCACACAGGAGGCGAACGCCGCCAACCCCGCCCAACAGGGATTGACTCCGCTCCTGACCTTCGATGTCTGGGAACATGCCTACTACTTGGACTATCAGAACCGTCGTCCCGACCATCTCACCGCACTTTGGTCGATCATCGATTGGCAGGTCGTGGATCAACGGTATAATGCAAAATAACCAGCATAGGATATTAGTACAATAGACTGATAGACAGAATTATACAAGATAGGGTTGAGTGGGTGGCCTTTCCGCTGTCCACTCAACCTTTTTCTTTCGAGCAAGATTACACATTTGAATAATTTTTCTATCTTTGTTATTAGTGTGTCGCTTTATGGATCGCAGCGATGAACGCTCCTCTCTTTTAGGAAGTGGCACATCACAACTTTTTACTTCTTGGTTTTTTTAACAGTGAATAAATTTAAAGCATAAGCGTATGAAAAAACTTTTTACCAAAATAACCACTACTCTATTCTCCGTCATGGCATGTTGCGCCATGGATGTCTGGTCGATGAGCACGGTCCATGTGGAAGAGGCCGGATCCTTCTCCTCCGTCTTTTCCCCAGGCGACAAGGAAGTGAAAATCACAGGTTCCATCAACGGAACGGACGTCAAATACCTCCGCCAACTGATCGACGAGGGGTCGGTCACGTCGCTGGACCTCTCCGAAGTGGCGATCGTGAGCGGTGGGGACGCCTATTACGAGAATCATCGGACAAGGAAGAACGCCATCGGGGAGGCTATGTTCACGAACTGCTCGAACCTGCAGTATGTCGTGCTTCCCCAGTCGGTCACGACAATCTTCTCCAACGCCTTCTCGCGCACGGGTCTGAAAAAGGTTGTCATCCCACAAAACATCGAGACGATCGGTATGGACGCCTTCGCATATTGCGATGCGCTGGACACTATCGCCATCGGGGTCAATGTCAAAACCATGGAGCAGGGCGTATTCTATAGCTCCTCCGTCAAGGTCGCCTATGTCATGCCTATGTATCCTCCGCAAATCAACAATTACCTCTTCTCTTCCGAACCGGACATCCTCGTCTATTCTGAGGTGGAGAACGACTATAAAGGGTCTGAATGGAACCAGTTCGGCACCATCAAGGGGACTCTGGACGAGTACTATGCGCAGGAGAAGGACCCACTGCTCATCCTGCGCTCGAAGCTTGGCATCTATTTCAAGGATGCGGCCTGCACGGAGCTGAAGGACGAATACGGTACGATGGGTGATGATGACCTCTCCCAAGCGATGAAGGGAAGCGAATTGCCTGATGATATTATTGCTATTGCATTGAAAATCAAGAATAAGGATTGGAATAAGTACGAAAAAGATTTCAGGATCCATGATTATGCGGCCTATAGCGACGCCAACTACTGGAACAACTTGCTCATGAGTTCCGGTGGCTCATACATGGGGAATCCGACGGGTATCTATTCAGCGGACAATGAAGCCATCTATGTCTTCGTGGACCAAGATGTACCGAGCGACGCGACGCTCTATTTCGCGGGATGTGTCGGCAACGCCCTCATCTCGGACGCGAAGGCAGGCACAAGGCTGTCCAAGGGAGTGAACATCATCGAAGGGCGGAAGGATGCCCTCTACTATATCGTCTATACCGCCGATACCCGCTCAATGACGAAGAAGCTCAACGAGTGGCCTACCCTCAAGATCCATGTCGAGGGTGGCGTGGTGAATGGCTACTATGATTTGGCGCGCCATAACGATGCGGAGTATGCGGAGTTGTTAAGCAACGCCACGCATGAGCTCTTCACCGTCAAGGGGGCGGAGACGTTGCTCAACTTCAGGACCTCCTCCTATCGGGAGCTCTTCCCTTCCTCCATCGACAAGGACGTCATCTGGTTCGATAGCCTCACCGTGTGGGAGAAGGAGCTGATGGGCATATGCGAGTCGGTGGCCACCGGACAACGGGCCAACCCGCCATACAACCTGACGGGCGGCGAATCTTACTTCCCGATCTACTACAACAACCCGAACTTCGCCATCGAAGGGGACGAATCCGACGATGGATACGCGAACTCCACCACCTACCGCACATCCTACAATTCGGTGGATTGCATCTCCAAAACATTTGACGTGAGCAGGGAGGATCATGATGATTGGTGCGCCGGACACGAATGTGGACACAACAACCAACAAGCCATTAACCTGGAAGGTTGCACGGAGGTTTCGAACAACCTCTTCTCCAACATGATCTGCTTCCTCGACGGACGCACAACCTCCAAGGGATTGTCGCTCTCCACCACGATGAACGACTATGTGCATCATACGCCGTACTTCATACGAAACGTATCCAGCATGATGAGGATGTATTACCAGCTATACCTCTACTACCACCAAGCAAGGAAGAACACTTCGTTCTACCCGACGCTCTTCCAGGAGTTGCGCAAGGATCCTTTGTCGCTTTGGGGCAACACGAACAATAGTTCGCTCAAGTTCGTCCGGAAGGTCTGCGAAGTGGCGCAGGAGGACTTGACCGACTTCTTCACCGTATGGGGATTCTTCGAGCCTTGCAACCTGACCATTGACGACTATGGGGTCCGCTCCCTGGAGGTGTTGCAGGAAGACATAGACCGGACGTTGGAGGAGATCTCGCAATATCCGAAGAAGAACAGGGAGATTCTTTTCGTGGAAGACCGCGCCGATTATGTGTTGACCACCGACTTCCTAACAACACCGGGCGAGAAGCGAACGGGTTCAGAGATGGTCGGCCTCTACGCCAACCTGGGACAATTCACGGATTACATTTCGGAGGTGGCGGAGCCTTCCGAGTATGCTTACATGCAGGCGGACTCCTTCTATGCCATGACAGGCACGGGAGGCATAGGCTTCCTGGTGCAAGACAAGGAGGGCAAGTTGCTCTACGCCTCCAACACGCTGAGTTTCTGCCTGCCTTCCTCCATCGGGGAGGAGTTCTCCATCTACTCCGTCGATGCCGACGGCACCCTGCATGAGGTGACTAGACAAGAAGGAGGAAAGGAGGTCGTTCACCTGACCGAACCAGGCACCTTGTCCGATTCCCTTACCTCCCAAGCCATAAAAGCCATCATCACAGGTCCGCTCAATGGCACCGACGTGCAATACCTCCGTCAACTGATCAACGAAGGGAAGTTGCAGTCGCTGGACCTCTCCGGGGCGACGATTGTGAGCGGAGGCGATACCTATTACGAAGATCATGTGACCACTTCGGATATGATCGGGGACGACTTCTTCTATGAATGCGCGAAGCTTGTTTCGGTTGTCCTGCCTCAATCCGTCACCACCATCGGGCAACAATCGTTTAGCCACTCTAGCTTGCAGGGAGTGGTGATACCGGACAGTATCACCTCGATAGGATTCGATGCGTTCGCCTACTGCGACCAACTATCGAAAGTGGTGATCGGCTCCGGAGTGAAGAATATCCAGCAAGGGGCATTCTATGAATCGCCAGTGAAGGATGCCTACGTTAAGGCGACGACACCGCCAAGCATTGCCAACTATCTCTTCTCGTCCCACCCAACTATCCATGTCTATGCCGAATCGCTTGCCGATTATGAGGCTTCAGGTTGGGCTGAATTCGGCACATTGGTGGGTGATTTGGACGACGCTATCTTCACCGAGCCAACAAAGGTACAACAACCAATCAGCGATGTGGCGAACTTCCTAGAGGATAATACCCTTTATGACTTGTTCGGACGCAAAGTGGTGAATCGACAGTATTCAACGATATACTTAAGGAATGGCAAAAAAATCATTTTGATGAAATAATACATTGTTGGGGTGATTCAACAAACAACTAAAACGATCACACATGGCAAAAGGGAAATCATTATGTGAACACCTCAAGAAGATTCGGGAGCAGATCGCGGAGGCCAATGGCATCGACTACTCTCCTAGAAAGTGTACGTTCGAAGGAGATTGCAAGGGCACATGTCCAGCATGCGAGCGGGAACTGGGATATCTCGAATCGCAGTTGAGTTTGAAGCGGAATATGGGCGTTCCCATCAAGATCATAGGTTTGTCGGTCGCTTTGGCGTCGGGAGCGGCTTGTACTTCAAACCCACCGGAAACCTGTCCGTCGAAAGAAATCTCTTCGGACTCTTTGGATGAAATTGATGCTTGTGGTGGTGTGGAAGATGATTCGTTTGAAACTCAAAGTTATTTTGATGATGCGATTGAAGGGGGAATTGACTTTGATCCTTATGATAAAGCCCAATTCCCAGGAGGCCCTGATTCTTTGAAATCTTTTCTGCAAAAGAATTTACATTATCCACAAGAAGTACAAGATGAAGGTATCGAAGGTGTGGTCGTTGTTCAGTTCATAGTAGAGAAAGATGGTTCTATTTCGAATGCGAAGGCTATACGATCTGTGGATTCGCTGTTGGATACGGAAGTGCTGAGGGTGGTCCAATCAATGCCTAAATGGATTCCAGCGGAAATGGATGGGAAGGCGGTTCGGTCTATCTTTTTTTTACCAGTTAATTTTAGCTTATCGAATGAATCTGAAAATTAAGGTCTAAATATTTGTACGTGACAAGATGGAATCATTATTGCTAAAGAACATATGTTTGTCTGTAATCCTGGCAATGGGAACGCTCTGTTATGCGGAACCATTCGTGGCAGATACAACGAAAAGGGTATCTTCGCAATCGCCTAATGATAGCATTGCACTGCGGAAAGATTCCGATAGTACAGTGATTAGGGAGGATAGCGTTTATCGACATGTGGATAAAAAGGCCCAATTCCCGGGAGGCCCTGATTCTTTGAAATATTTCATAGAAAGTAACCTTTGTTATCCTTCAGAGGAGTGGGGGTGTGTTGAAGGTTCAGTTATTGTTCGATTCATAGTAGAGAAGGATGGTTCTATTTCGGATGTGAAGGTTATACGATCTATAGAACCCTTGGTGGATGACGAAGCGGTGAGGGTGGTCCGATCAATGCCCAAATGGATTCCGGCGGAAAAGGATGGGAAGGCGGTTCGGTCTCGCTTTATGTTGCCGGTTAAATTTCGATAGGGAGACGGAAAATTCTATGTACACCCTATGGCATTCTCCTCACCTTCCTCACACTGCCATCGCTCATCTTCACAAGATTAATGCCTTGTTGCAATGAAGGGATTTGTATGCCTAACATCGAGTAGTAGGCGATTGGATAGGGCTCTTCGGAAGAATATGTCAATACGTTTGTGGCTTCCTCTATTAGTTCATATCCTGTGCGTTCGGATGTGATATGGATATTAAACACGAAGGTGGCCACCGCTGTTTTGCCTCCCTTTTGATACTTGATGGCTTGGCGGATCGTATAGTTGGAACCGTTCGCCACTTTGCCCGGATATTGCCCAAGGGAGAACGTGAGGCTATTGGCGTCGAACTCGCTGAAGACGTAGCCAGAGGCATAATCGCAACGGTTGCCGGAGGCGGAGAACCAATGTCCGTAACCATTCGCCGAGGAGGCGGAGTTGTTGATCACCCCGTTGGCATCGACCGCATAGAACATGGCATGTCCATCGGTTGGTCCCGAGCTTGTCCATTGCGTGAGAAGGGTACCCACTGCGGAGGCTTGCATCTGGAAGGCCGTTCCAAGGCTGGATGCCGCAGCTCCTTCCACCTTCAGGGTTATGCCTTGGTAAACGCTTGATGAGGCAGGGAAATATACGTCGTAGGAAAGCTCCACATCCTTGATCTCCTCCGTATCGGAGATGTTAGCCGCTCCCCAAATGTTAGTGCCTTTAAATTCAACGGTATAGGGCCATTGGTCATCGTTCGTGATCTCCTCGTCCCACTTATGCTGAATGTATGCGGAAGGAGAAGGCGAAACGACCAGGAACAGTTTCTTCACCCCTTCGGGCACCACGCAACTCGCCACACCTTTCACCTCCGCACTGGCATCGGAACTGGTGCAATAGACCTCCTCGTCATAAAAGTATTTCCTTGAACCATCCGCCATAAGTGCCACATAGCCTAAGTGAAAACCGCGGGATGAGTATTGGTTGAATGTGTTATAAGCTGATACATTGGCGGTTACGAACCGTTCCCCGTTAAAATATTGTTTCGCGTCCCCTTTGGGAAGAGATGCGCCCTTCGCAAGCGAGATGAAATCGACGGAGATTTCAGTGCCCGCCTTCGGCACATTGAGCTGGATGATATTGAAACCGGTGCTTTGAGGGCAACTACTATACGTCACCTGATACTTAGCCGCCCCGAGCGCAATGTAATCATAACGGAGCGTACCGATGTAATTATCCGCTTCATCACGCACGTTATCTATGTCCATCGTAGCCACCTTCATGGCATAAAGGAAATACTCCATATAGAGGTCGGAAGCATCCATGTTCATCATCTTCATAAAGCTCTCGTTCGGGTCCGCCCCATAACCAGGGTTGAAGCGCCACAGTTCACCTATGACATCGATACCATATTTCTCAGTGAGGTAGTAGTGCCACCAATAAGACTGGTATCTGTGCCATTCATGCGTCATGGCGTAATTGTGGGTATTCATGAATAGGTTCCAGCTCTGCTCCCACTTCAATGCGGGATACGACTGGTTGGCCTGCCACTGGGCGGTCTGCTCCCAGAAGGTGGAACCGCTGCCGATGGCGGTCCGGAAGCCTGAATAACCTTTCAGGTCTGCATATACCTGATATTGGAAAGAGTGCCCAACCTCATGGGCAACGGAATGTCCGACAGGCTTGCTGGTGCTTGGACTGAGCCAGAGGGCACCGATGACATCATCATATCCGCCACCATAGCACACCCACTCGGTGGTATGGTTCAGTAGGACCATCATCTTGTATTTCGACACATTGGAGTTGCCTTCATCACAGAAAGCCAGCTCGCCAACGTTCATGGCATAGAAGCCCTCGCATTTATTCAGTAGGTCGTCAATATCCACCCGATAGGTTGAAGGCGCGTTCGTAGGGTTTGTATTGCCGTAATATTTGTCCCAATAAACAATGAAGTTATCACTCTCCTTCGAACGGGACTTGGACCATGTGTATTGGTTGTTGGGATCGTTTTCACTATAAATCATGGTGTCGGTCCGATTCTTCCACTCCCGAGGAATGTAAAGGCTCTTTTGCGCAAAAAGAGACACCGGGAAAAGGAAGGATGTCCATGCGAGGATTGCTATCGTAAGTGCTTTCATGCTGATTCGTACTACTATGGATAATTAATACAAGGAAGAGCCGCAACCCCTGTGCGAAGAGTGTAAGCGACTCACGCATGTAAAGTTATTATAAAAATGGAGATCTGCCAACTCAACTTTGCAACTAGGTTGCAGAAATCTTGCTCTACTTTTGTATCAAACAAAAAAGGAAAAGTTATGAATGAGATTTTACATTTAATGAATGAGATGTCCCCCTATCTGTTGCTGGGATTTCTGCTTGCCGGACTGATGCATGCCTTCATTCCCGGACGATTCTACACGAAGTATTTAGCGGACGACTCTTTCGGGTCTGTCCTCCGCGCCGCCTTGTTCGGCATACCGCTACCGCTATGTTCCTGCGGCGTCATACCGACCGCCATGTCCATCCGTAAGGAGGGCGCTTCCAAGGGCGCTGTCACGTCGTTCCTAATCTCCACGCCTCAGACGGGTGTTGATTCCATCATCGCCACCTATAGCCTCATGGGATGGGCCTTCGCCATCATCCGCCCCATCGCAGCGCTGGTCACGGCCATCTTCGGCGGTTCCATGGTGAATATCTTCGCCAAGGAGAAGGCGGAGCACACACATTCGGAGGAGCATGCGCACGAGGCCTCCCATGCCTGCTGCCACGAAGAATCATGCGGTTGCGGCACACACTCCCAAGAAGATTCCTCTTTCGGCGGGAAGATAAAGGAAGCGCTGGTCTATGCCTTCCAAGAGATGATGGAGGACATCGGCAAGTGGCTGATGATCGGACTCATCGTGGCGGGACTTATCACGGTGTTCGTGCCGGACGAGGCTTTTGCGGTCTTCAAGGGGAACACCTTCGCCTCCATGCTGTTAGTGATCTGCATCGCCATACCCATGTATCTCTGTGCGACGGGCTCCATCCCGATCGCTGTGGCATTGATTCTGAAAGGGCTCACGCCTGGTGCGGGACTGGTCTTGCTGATGGCGGGTCCGGCCTGCAACATGGCCTCCATCCTCGTCGTCCGTAAGGTGCTTGGCACTCGTACGCTGGTTACCTACCTCGCATCCATCATCGTGGGCTCCATCTGTTGCGGCATATTCATCGATTACCTGCAGTTCCATGGCATCGTGGACTTCCTCTCGAACCTTGTCGGCAGTGCCGCCTTGCACGAGGAGGGTGACTCATGGTTCTCATGGGCATGCACGGCGGTGCTCATCCTCCTGCTGATCAATGCGCTCGTGCTGCCTAAGTTAGGAATCGGTCACCACCACGCCCATGCGCATTGCTGTTGCGGCGAAGAGGGTCATTGTGACCATGAGAAGGCGCACTCATCCAACCACTCCCACTACCACATCAAGGGAATGACTTGCAATCACTGCAGGGAGGCGGCGGAGAAGGCGTTGCGAGCTGTCGAGGGGGTCGTTTCCGTCACGGTGGACTTGGCCAGCGGAGAGGCGCATATCGAAGGCGACGCCAAGACGGAAGACCTGCGTCAGGCATTGGAGGAGATCGGCTTCGCACTACATGAGGAAGAAGCCATTTGAGTATTCGATTCATTTGTCGTACATTTGTGTGGAAAATGAATCTCAGATGTTGGTAATGTATGGCAATGATAGTGAATCCTAAGGAATCGGGTAGCGCATGTTTCGCATTGTCGGGAAGGAATCTCCTGCTAAAGGAGGGAGGAAAGGATCTATCTTTCCATGACTTGTGCGAATTGAAGGCTAAATTCGTTGAGGCTGATTTCTTCGACGAGCCATCCTTCGGTGTCTGTGCGATAGACCTTGGCGAGGGGAAGGATTTCCCGGCGGGCTATGAGTTGAAGACGATCCGCCAATACTTTGCGGAGCATGCGGAGGAAGACTCCTTCCGTTTGGCACGTGCCCGCGCGTTGCTCGCTTGGCGCAGGGATTGGAAGTTCTGCGGCAAATGCGGCAGCCCCTTACAAGATCATGCGGAACTCACCGCAAAGGAGTGCCCCCACTGCAAGAAGATCTACTTCCCACGCATAGAGCCTTGCGTCATCGTGCTGGTGAACCGTGGGGACAAGATACTATTGGCCCGTCATACGCAACGCAACCAGGACATATACGCCTGCATCGCGGGCTTCATGGAGGTGGGCGAATCCGCCGAGCACGCTGTGCGCCGCGAGATCATGGAGGAGGTAGGCATAACGGTGAAGAACATTCGCTACAGGGGCAGTCAGAGCTGGCCGTTTCCCGACCAACTGATGCTGGCCTTCACCGCCGAATACGAGAGCGGAGAGATCAAACTGCAAAAGGATGAGCTATCGGATGCCCGCTGGTTCGACAGGGAGAATTGCCCGGCGAGCCCGCAACCAGGCTCTATCGCTTACAAACTGATTCACAATGAGATATAGGAAATGACCCATCTAAAGGCCTTCGATGATTTTTATCGTAAAAAACAATTATTTTTAGTATGTTTTTTTGATTAAGATTTGTAATTTTGAACATTAAAAAAACCAAAAATTACTAAGAAATGAAACTTTTAGATGAATTCAAAGAGTTTGCCATGAAGGGCAACGTCATCGACATGGCTGTCGGTGTGATTATTGGAGGTGCGTTCGGTAAGATCGTCTCCTCATTGGTTTCTGATATCTTCATGCCATTGGTCGGTTTGGCCGTGGGTGGTGTGGACTTTAGCGGTTTGTTCATCCAATTGGGTGGCGACCAGAAGTATGACACAATTGCGAAAGCCCAGGAGGCAGGTGTTGGAACATTAAACTACGGAAACTTCCTGCAGGTTACATTCGACTTCCTGATCGTGGCAATCTGCATCTTTGCGTTCATCAAATTAATTAACGCCCTGAAGAGAAAGAAGGAGGAAGCCCCTGCCGCTCCTGCTCCAGCTCCAGAGCCAACAAAGGAGGAGATCCTGTTGACGGAGATCCGCGACTTGTTGAAGAACAAATAATCATAATGTCTATATAGAATGAGGGAGGTCGTATAAGGCCTTCCTCGTTTTTTGTTGTATAAGTTTTTTCGTATGGAGAAGTTGACGGTTATAAAGGTCGGCGGCAAGATCGTCGAAGAGGAGAGTACATTGAAGCAATTGCTGGAGAGGTTCTCCAAAATTGAGGGTAAGAAGGTGCTGGTGCATGGGGGTGGACGTTCCGCCACGGCTATCGCCACAAAACTGGGCATCGAGAGCAAGATGGTGGACGGACGACGCATCACGGATGCGGAGACGCTGAAGGTGGTGACGATGGTCTACGCTGGCTTGGTGAACAAGAACATCGTGGCGAGCTTGCAGGCTTTGGGTCTGAACGCCTTGGGTCTGACGGGCGCCGATCTGGATTATATGCGTTCGGACAAGCGTCCAGTGAAAGAGGTCGATTACGGTTTTGTCGGAGACGTGAAGGCGGTGAACGCTTCCCTCTTGGCGGATTTGATCGGCAAGGGCGTGGTACCGGTATTGGCTCCTCTGACACATGACGGAAAAGGTAACATGCTGAACACCAACGCAGACACCATCGCAGGCGAAGCCGCAAAGGCACTGTCACGCTTCTTTGAAGTCACCCTGGTCTACTGCTTCGAAAAGAAAGGTGTATTGCTCGATGAGCAAGACGATGATAGTGTAATCCCTGAAATAACCCGCCCTACCTTCGAGGAATATGTGCAGAAGGGCATCATCCAAGGCGGTATGATCCCTAAACTGGAGAACTCCTTCGCCGCCATCAACGCAGGCGTCTCCAAGGTGGTCATCACCAAAGCGGACGAGCTGGGCAAGGATTCAGGAACAGTGATTCGATAGGAGTTTTACTCCGATCGAACCGCTACGAGGGGATAATGGGGGATAAGCTAATTACTTCTTCGGTAGCGGTACGCTGATTTTGTAGAAATTGTGATAATGGGGGATTTTTGTACCTTGCGCACCAAACAATTTCTCAGACTCTTTCTGCAATTCACAATCTTGGCCAGGATATAGAATAATGCATCGTGGCGAATAATCTTCAGGAAGCCCAGGCAACAGTCTTTCGTCACGTGCATTACCACTTATCTCACGGATATCATTAATATCCGCATGGTTTTTGTTTTGATAATCAGGTTTATACTTTGCGTCAAGAATTAATTTCTCTTCACGAATCACGAAGTCTGCTACCTGACGTCCATAAAAGCCACGCTTCTGAAACAGGACCTCGTTCACGCTATTCTCCTTCAACTTACTCCACACCCACATCTCGTACAACCGCGCCATATCAATCCAAAACGGAGGTGTGGCATTGTATTCTTCATCGTTGGCGTTGGTAACACTGTAATCAAACCGACGCAATAGCATTTTTGCCACACGGATGGCCTCTCGGTACTCCTTGAAAAGCTTATTGGTCGCCAAATGCTGAATCTGATAGGGCTCAATATCATCAGATATATGTCCGAACCTGGATTTCAGGAGATTCAACAAAAGTGGTATATCTGTTTTTGAAAGTTGTCGCTGCAGACTTGTCCATTTCGCCATGATACGCTCGCAAAAAACCAGCGCACGCTTCAGCAAACGGTTTTCGGGCGTGTCGTCAGTATATTCCTGAAACTGACAATAGATACGGTCCTGTCGTTGCTGAAACACATTTTGTTGCAAATGTCGTCCCATCATAATCCGCCCCTTCACCTTCGCCTTCAGGTTCTCTTCACGTGTGATGTAGTCCTTCTTCAACCCACGTTTCACCAGACGGTCGAGCAACGATAGGTAGTGCAGAACCAACAAAGGGGTAAGTTGATTAAGGCACACCGGAGTTTGGATGGCAGGCTCATCGAATCGTATGCCATAACAATCTGAAAAATAATCCGATTCATTTTGCGAATCCACCTCCAAGGCCGCCAAGAACATCTTCACGAAATCAGTATCTTCAACCTTTGGTGTAACCACCACCGCCAATTCATCTCTGATTAACCATGAGGCACCAATGTAGTAGGAGGCACGATAATTTTGATCGATACCTAGATATTGCGGGGCGGACATGTATTGGGTCGGGACACCAACAAATTTTACGGATTGTAATTGTTCCGTATATTGCTCTTCCCAATCTGATGATTCATTAAGCGACTGATGTTCAATTATCTGTATCGTTTGCATCATCGTCCTTAGTTTTATCTATCTGTCTCAAACCCTTTTTGGCATTCAATGGGGTCACTACCGAACGTCCCAATTGCTTTTCCAGTTCCTCACGTGCGGAACGTGCCACCCTACCTCCTTTATGTGCCACGTTCATGTTCTCTCCGAATGTTTCAGGTTTTTGTGCTTTCGACAAATCAGTGGTAGCAGCCTCTGCCAACATGTTGAGAATTAATTCGGTATTAGTCATGTTATCACGAAGATTCTCCTTCTTCAACCCTTTGAATTGCTTATACTCCTTGGTTGTTTTCCCGCTCCAAGTTTTTGTGATAATATCGGTCAGCGTAGCAAATTGAGCCCCCTCTTCCACTCCACGTCGTTTCCATTCCTCGGTTAGTTCCTTGCGTACCTCGATAGATTTCAGTCGCTGGTTAATCCAATTATCAGAATACCCCAAACGTTTGTAATCGAGCATGGCTTGTTCTATGGAAAGTTCAGGATCCTGCATTTGGTCAATTCGATTGCTTGCCACCTGCGCCATCCATAGCTTGAATGGTTCAGCCTTAGGAGACGGAATGGATTGGATGATACGGAAAATCTGTTCTAAATCAGCCACATCGGTTAGACGTTTTTTGCCATCATCCGCTTGTAATTTCAACTGGCTACAATTTGTAGCCGTTTCATTGCCCTCTTTTTTCAAACGTGTTTTAAGGACACTCCAGTACTTTCGTGGATTGTCGCTGTCAGTTAATATTCCGACAACGTCAATCACTGAGAAATACCATTTCTCCTTCTCGTCGTCCCATGCGGTACGAACTTTCTTTTTTTCAAACAATTGAATAGCTTGTTTCTGTGTCATGATTCATTAGTAACTATAAAAACAGTCATTCTCCCATTTCATTAGGTTTTGTAGTGACACACCACGTTCCCACAAACTCCTCCATTCCCATGCCCGAATCAATCATCTTCGCATTGACGATTCCATCCTTGATGTATTCATTCAGCAGCGGAAGAATTTCGTACTGCCACCGTAATTCCAGTTCGGCATCATCTATTGCGAAGAAATAGCTATGACCCACCATCAGATCCTCAAAATCCATTTCAGTTTTGTTCTTCCTGATGAACAATTCAACAGCCTCAAAAAGTTTCACCTGTTTAGAATCTGCGCCATATCTCTCCACCAATAGATTCTTATCCGCCCTCAACGTCACGAAAGCGAACCTTCGTCTTACAGCATAGTCAATATTGCCCACGCTACGGTCGGTGGTGTTCATGGTACCGATGATGTAGAGGTTGGACGGCACGCCAAAAGACTCCTTCGAATAGGGCAATGTGACCTTGATCGGGTGTTCTCCACCCATGCGCTTGTCCGCCTCCAATAGGGTAACCAATTCACCGAAAATCCTCGACACATTGCCACGGTTGATTTCATCGATGACGAGGACATAGTTCTCATATTGTTCAACTGAATCCGCTATCTCATCTATAAGTTTTTCTTGAAAGGGTTCCTCTGGTTCTGATGAATGAGGAGACGATGCGATGACACGTTTAGCTCTATTTAGCATCTCTTGCAGCATAGCACCATAATACATATAATCAACCGTATTAGTTTGGCCCTTCGTGAGGTTCGTAATTATTTTAAAGAAATCGTCCCGCCCATAAATGTTTATATCATAAGTATTTCTCCCTAAGAAATAATCATAATACAATTCTAAATTGCTTTTATTGATGGTCTTAGGATGTTCACCAAAATACAGATTACTATATTCATATTTAACTGGAATAAGACTACGTCTAAAAGGCAATGCCTCAATCGTTTTGTTCTTTATATCCTGCTCAACGGATTTATACACATTCTCAAAGTCAGTATCTTTAAGAAAATTCTTGATGGTTGATGATGTCACTGCAGCTACAAATGTTGGCCTTTTTTTTACCAAAACATCTGTTCCTTTTGACGCATTACTACACATCATTTTAAAAACACCATCCTCAACCTCATATCTGACTGCTCCATTTTCTGTTTTGGGTTTTATCCCCTCCACAAAATCCTCATAATCCATTGATTGATGGAAAGTGCAGAACCCAATACGTCCATCTTTTTGAAGTTCTTCGTAGCGTTTCATAAGGTCTGCATGTTCAGCGGGAACCTCCTCGCCACAAATACTCAATGCTAAAGCCGCTGTATTATATGTTTTCCCTGTGCCCGGCGCACCTTGTAGGATAATGTTTTTCTTGAGGGAGAGAATGTTAGTATATCCAATGATTATAGCATTTGTACTCATATCTTGAACTGTTTATTTAATCGTTTAGTCTTAGTTTATCTGTTTCATTTGCCTTTTTACACATTGTAAGATGTTGTTGGAGAATGTGAAATTATGTTCTTCCATTGATATTTTCTTAACATTACAGGAAACGAACAACGTTTCTCAGAATACAAATATACATTTTTCCCTCTCACCGAAAAACATTCAGCCTCAACACGACGGAATAATCCTACTGAAAACTTTTTATAAATACGGCAAAAGTTTTCAGTAGGGAAAGCATGACTCAGAACAGAAGCAAGCATAATAATTAAGCAAGGCACATCCTTGTTCCATATAGACATAAGGCAGATATTGACGGCCTCCACGCATTTCGTTTTTTGAGGTCGCAAATTGCGACCTCAAAAAACGGTTCAAGGTGAATTTTTTGCACCATGAAACTATCATATCACTTTAGCCAAAATATCAGGTATGAAACCCGCATCAAACAGTTCGAAGGCGAAACATTTCCTGCCAAGGTCCTTGAGCGAGGCACCGAGGTGGTAGAGGATAGTGTTATCGATGATCAGGAAGCGGTCATGCATCGAAGTGGTGTGCCTTACCGTAAGTGTAGGATACTGCGCATTGAAGCTGCGGACATCTTGCGCCGTCAGTCTCGTGTTGGGCAAGGTGTAGATGGTGACGTCCACGCCGCTGCTCTTGGTCGAAAGGCGTTCGAGCACTGTGATATCCACATAATTGTCTATCAGC
>JAILLP010000017.1 GCA_024693065.1 Paludibacteraceae bacterium | reverse complement strand
CAGGTTGCATACGCGTTACTCACCCGTGCGCCGGTCGTCAGCGGAGCAAGCTCCCTGTTACCCCTCGACTTGCATGTGTTAGGCCTGTCGCTAGCGTTCATCCTGAGCCAGGATCAAACTCTCCGTTGTATGAATTGTTTTTATTTAGCTCTAGGACATCCGTAGGTTGAAATTGACTTACTTGTAATGCTTTTCCTGTCTTTCCTTTTCGTCTATCGCCATTTCCTCAAAGATCTCTCTTATAGTTCCCCATCACTTCAGTGGGTCGTTTTTTGTTTTGCGGATGCAAAGGTAAAACATTTTCTTTTTATCCTCCAAAACTTTTAACATATTTTTTTCAAGCCCTCTTGGCTTTTTTTTTGTTTGCCATCGTTGTTTCTCGAAAGCGGGTGCAAAAGTACCACCCAAAAGAATACGAACCAAATATTTTTGCGATTTTTTTCAAAGAAAAGGAAGAAAATTTCACAATTAACTGAAAATCAGAATGAAAAATTTATCTATAATTTGCATAACAAGGGCATTTCGAGAGGGAAAACCATCCTATCGGACTTCCCCCTAAAGTAAAACAGCCGCAATTTTTATCATTTATTTGCAGAAATATGCACGAAAATAGAAATTTCAGGCAAAAAAGTGACAAAAATATGTCCTCGATTCATCTTGAAGGAAGGTTACTCGTCTCATTTTCCCCTGCGTACAGAAAAATATCACCTACCCCTTGCGCACGTATAAATCCACAAAGCGTCGTACCACACCGAGCAGATCCTGAGGAAGATACGAGAGGGCGACATCCAACATATCCTGAGGAACCCCATAATAAGCTTCCGCCACGGAGCCTACGATCGCACCCATCGTGTCTGAGTCTCCCCCGTACGACACCGCTCTTCTCAGCGCATCCTCGAAACTGTCCGACTGAAGGAAAAGGTGCAACGCAAGTGGCACGCACCCCTGACAAGTCTCATTCCACTGCCCCGCCTTCGGCAATCGAGCCTCATAATCCTCACCATAAAACCGTCTGCAAATAGCCAACACATCATCCTTCCCTCCCTGAAGATGAGCAAGATGGTGAATCGCCAGAGCAATCGCCTGCGCTCCCTTGATGCCCTCCTCGTGCGAATGGCTACACTCAGCGGACCGCTTCGCCTCCTCCATCACAAGGGAGGATTCGTCGAAGGCCCACCCCACCGCAGCGACACGCATCGCCGAGCCATTGCCGTAAGAACCATACGGCTGGGGGTCCTCGGAATGAATCCACTTCACGAAAGATCCTCCATACGCACCTTTCGGATGAGGGTACTTCCTGCACCATTCCACCAGACTATCACGATACGGAACGCCCCTAAGGATAGCGTCAGCGACAGCTATCGTGCAAATGGAGTCGTCCGTATAAGATGCCCCCTTCGGAAACATCTCAAAATTATAATCCCTTGTGTTTTGGAACTCATAGACACTGCCTACGATATCCCCTATAATCGCTCCTATCATACCTGCCGAATGTTTATGACAAAAATACACAAAATATCATTAATAAAAAAACTATAATATTTACTATTTAGCTATTTACGATTTACTATTTAGACATTTACTATTTAGCTATTTACGATTTGGTGATTTGCTATTTACTATTTATTTCCCATAGATATAGTTTTAAAAAGAAGTATCTTTACAAAAAAATTAGAGCATGGAAGACGAACTATATATGCGCAGGTGCTTCGAACTGGCACAGAAAGGCATCGGAAACGTGGCACCCAACCCGATGGTGGGGGCAGTCATCGTCCACCGAGGAAAGATCATCGGAGAGGGATATCACATGAAATGGGGCGGTCCGCATGCGGAAGTGAATGCGATCGCATCGGTACAAGACCCCACTCTTCTGAAAGAATCCACCATCTACGTAAGCCTGGAGCCTTGTTCCCACTACGGGAAGACGCCTCCATGCGCCAAACTCATCCTTGAGAAAGGCATACCGGAAGTTGTTGTATCGAACAAGGACCCCTTTCCGGAAGTGAGCGGCAGAGGGATACGGATGCTGCAAGAGGGAGGCGTGAAAGTACGCACAGGTCTGTTGGAAGAGGAAGGATGGCTCGTCAACCGCCGCTTCTTCACCTTCCACGAGCAGAAACGTCCGTTCGTCATCCTGAAATGGGCGCAGAGCGAGGACGGCTTCATGGACCAACCCAGAGGAAACGGACAAGTCGCCTACCGCTTCTCCAACGAAACGACGCAACGGATCTCGCATCAACTGAGGGCGAACGAGGCCGCCATCCTTGTAGGGACACGCACCGCACTGCTGGACAACCCCTCACTGACGGTTCGCCACGTCATTGGCAACAACCCGACCCGCATACTCATAGACAGAAGATTAAGCGTGCCAAGCCACTACCACCTATACGATGGAGAAGCACCGACCCTCGTCTTCACGGAAACGAAGCCTGCCTTCAGCGCACCGAACACGGAATTCGTCAACACACCATTTGAGGGAGGCAAACTATCCGTCCCTACCCTACTGCACGAATTATACAAGAGGAATCTGCAATCCCTCATCGTCGAAGGAGGTAGCGCCACCCTGCGATCGTTCATCGAAAGCGGGCAATGGGACGAAATGCACGTGGAGGTTGTAGCGGGTCTCCAACTCAAGGAAGGGACCGCTGCCCCAGAACGCACCGGCAAACTCTTCGAGCAGGTGGGCGAAGGGAAGAATATCGTCTACCGTTACAGAAAGGAGTAGAACGGCAAGAGGAATAACTAGGAACAAAATCTGAGGGGGGAACCCTCATACGCACAATCGATGGATTCGTTGACCGAGGAATCCATCGATTTCTTTTTTCCCGAAAAGATGGGAAATCAACCTTTTTATTATATTTGTATCAAACAACATCAAACTCGTAGCAACCGGTTAACTGGTTCTGCCGGTCCACATGAGAAACACATAACACCAGAACCTATCAGAAAAAAATGAAGAAAGTATTATTCTTTTTAAGCGCATTATTTTTCACCTCAACAATATATGCGCAACAGTTCACAGAAGAGCAATTAAAGAAGATTCAGAGAGAGAACGTTGTTCCATCCAAGATCATCACCAAAGAGGGAGACACGTTGTTAGGATTCCTAAGGGCGATGCACACCCCTACCCTCCGCGACTTAGGCTATAATCCGGAGCAACCTGCGATCTTAACCATTGTAGTCCCAGAGACGGAATGGGGATGTAAGATCAAGTTCATCAGCGAGGCGGACTTCAATTCAGAGAAGATCAAGCACTCCATGTTCAAGAAATATACGCCGAAAGACATAAAAGGATACATCTACGACTACACGGGCCAGAACCTTATCTTCAGGACCAAATACGTCAAGTGCGGCAATTTCACCTACAATGGAGACTCCTTCGTGAAGTTTAACCAAGAGCTTCCCAACGGAGAATATGCTTGCGAATACTATTTCCCATTCAAGGCGAACGTGTCAGGCTCTCCGACCGTAGAAGAGTTGCAACCATTCACCCGGTCGCACTATGCGATATACAATCCACAAACAGACAAAGTGATTCTTATCGAAGACCAAAAGCCGGAAGAATTTTATGCGCAACGTTGCCCACAGATTGTCGAGAACTGGAAAAACGACAAATACACGAACGTTTCCAGCAAGCAGGGAAGCAAGTTGAACAAGTTGGCGAAACTTGCGGCCAAAGTCAATCAGGAAAACAAAGACGAGGCGCGCAACAAAGCGTTCGAAGATTATTTGAACACATGTGTCAAAAAATAAAATTCCAATGTTTAGGTGCGGGTCGGGATGATCCGCACCTGAACATTACACCTTAATTAAAAGAAAAATGATCGCATAAAACCTGACCAAGAATCCATGCTTAACATTCATCAATATAATAAAGAGCCATTCCCTTGCGTTTTCAAAAATAAATCATTATACTTGTAATATAACCCTTCGGGGTGATACGGAATGAATTCGTTTGCAAATAGTTCTACCAGCAGAGAAGAGCAGTGTTAATAGGCTGATCATTAGATGAAAGGAACTAAACGAAAAGAAGTATGTCAATTATGTGATGGTGTGTATGGTATGTATGGAGTGTATGATGTGTACGGTATGTCATAAGAAAATCCAGGAGTAGCCATATTAAAATGTTAGTGAATTAAGAAACAAATATATTAACCTAAATTCTACGACCATGAAACATTTATTCTCAATGGCAGTCGCATTGTTCATGACTGCAACAAGTTTTGCACAGGTAGTAAGTGAGGCGATATCCGCCACGCTTCAAAGAGGAGAGTCCACCACAGTCTATTACGGCACGGATGCCTTGAAACAGGCGCTGGAGAATGCCGAAGATGGGAACATCATCACCCTCTCCTCAGGAACATTCAGCACACCGGCCAACTTCAACAAGTCCGTCAAAATCTACGGAGCAGGCTATGAGGATGACACGCTGACAGGAGTTGCCCGCACCTTCTTAGCGGGAGGACTCACAATGGATGGTTTGGATGGACAACACCCTGACTACTTCTATATGGAGGGAGTTTGGATCAATGGAGATATAAACATCAACAAATTGGAGACCGACACGCTTATCCAAGGCACCAAATTCGTCAAATGCCAAATGGGAACGTTCAACATGAAGAGCAACTCGGATGCGACCATTCTCCGTCAATGCTTCATAAACGGACACATTCACGGGAACAACGCCGTAGCGACAGGTTTTATTGCCCAAAATTGTTATATAGCAAATCGAGTACAGTGGTTTGACACCAAAAGTGCGGTTTTGATCGACCATTGTATCTTGCCAACCGATTATTCTCATGGACCATATTTGTATAAAAACTCTTTCATCTTTTGGAGTTTAGATTTAGGAGCCACTGCGGTCAATTGTGTGGGCGATCATCGTAGGATTTCCAATAACAGCCAAAACACATTAGTTCACTGTTACACCGAATATTCCAATTGGGGCGACTATTTAGGCAGCATCTTCACCGATGGGCAAAAGAATCTCAACTACACACTAGACGGCACCTCAATACCAAGAAGATGGGAGATTGCCGACCCAGAAACATTCATGGCAGATGACAGCACCGCAGTGGGACCTGCAGGAGGAAGCTACCCTTGGGACAAGATTCCTTCCACGCCACGCATCATCAGCAGCAAGATCGCCAACAAGACAGTCGGCGGCAAGCTGCACGTGACAGTCAAGGCTGAAGCGAGACCAGTAACCGAGTAACCACTTAACAGAGACAGACAATGAACAGATCGAAACACATAGGACTGTCCTTGCTGGCATTGCTCTGTTGCATCCTTGCGACGGCGAGTGAGCCCGTCACAAAGTATGAATACTGGCTTGACCAGCGGTTTGACAGTCGACAAACCATAACAGACCTGACGGAGGGTTCTTGGGACGCCCAGTTGGATCTGTCCAGCCTTTCGCCTGGCCTACACCGTCTGGCGATACGCGCCGGCACAGACGACGGGCAATGGAGCGCTGTTGTGCTGAAGCACTTCCTCATCCCACAGGCGGAATCCGTACAGGAGAACACGCTCGACAAGTACGAGTACTGGATCGACAAGGACTTCGCGGGACGTGTCTCCGGAACATTCGGCGAAGGAGGCATTGTAGACATGGACATAGACTTCTCCAGCCTTGCCCCTGGCCTGCACAGCATCGCCTTCCGCGCCCTCGACAAGAACGGACACGCCAGCGCAGTCGTGCTGAAGCACTTCCTCATCCCGCAGGCGGAATCCGTGCAGGAGAACACGCTCGACAAGTACGAGTACTGGATCGATAAGGACTTCGCGGGACGGGTGTCCGGGGCATTCGATGAACAAGGCATTGTAGACATGGACATAGACTTCTCCAGCCTTGCCCCTGGCCTGCACAGCATCGCCTTCCGTGCCCTCGACAAGAACGGGCACGCCAGCGCAGTCGTGCTGAAGCACTTCCTCATCCCGCAGGCGGAATCCGTGCAGGAGAACACGCTCGACAAGTATGAGTACTGGATTGACAAGGACTTCGCTGGACGTGTGTCCGGACCATTCGATGAACGAGGCATTGTGGACATGGACATAGACTTCTCCAGCCTTGCCCCTGGCCTGCACAGCATCGCCTTCCGCGCACTCGACAAGAACGGGCACGCCAGCGCAGTCGTGCTGAAGCACTTCCTCATCCCGCAGGCGGAGTCCGTGCAGGAGAACACACTCGACAAGTACGAGTACTGGATCGACAAGGACTTCGCGGGACGAGTGTCCGGGCCATTCGATGAAAGAGGCATTGTAGACATGGACATAGACTTCTCCAGCCTTGCCCCTGGTCTGCACAGCATCGCCTTCCGTGCCCTCGACAAGAACGGGCACGCCAGCGCAGTCGTGCTGAAGCACTTCATCATTCCGCAGGCGGAATCCATGCAGGAGAACGCTATTGAGACCTACGAGTATTGGATCGACAAGAACGAAGCAGAGCGAGTCTCCGTACCATTCGCGGAGGGAGGCGTCATCGACATAGACGTGGACCTCTCCACGCTCGCGCCAGGCCTGCATAGCATCACTTACCAAGCGAAGGATAAGATGGGGCATTATAGTCCAGCGTTGACGAAATACTTCATCGTGCCGGAGGAGATCATTCCTGACGAGATCATCGCCTTCGAGTATTGGTTCAACAAACAGCCACGCAAGCGTGTGGAGGTAGAAGCAGCCAATACGGTGACCTTCGATGCGGACATCGACGTCGAAGGAGCGGAACCAGACAGTGTGCTGGCGGACTATCGATTCGACGTGAAGAGCAAGCAAGTCATCTACACGCACGATGTAATCTTCGGCATGCAAGCCTTCAACCGGGCGGGCGTAGGCACATCGGCGGTCATGGATACCCTCAAGGACTACAACAGCGTCATAGACGTGCCATTCACCACGCTCCAACTCGAGCAAGAAAGCAGGGCGGCCTCCCCGACAGGGTGCAAGCTGCAAGGCTATCAGTTCAGTTGCCAGCCGGGGGATAAAGTCTATTGGTTCATGCAGGTAGGAAGCCAGCGGATCGATTTCTACGACAAGGAAGGCAACGAGCTGACCGCGGAGGTGGATTTCGTTGACGAAGAAACAGTGCTGACCATCACAGCGCCAAGCGACACCATCTATGCGTTGGCATACAGTGCGGCGGAAGAGGGTCTGGAAGACACCATCAGGGTGACCGTACCAGTTGAACTAACCTTCGAGAACCAAGAACGCCTGTACGGAGAAGAGGATCCGGACTTCACCTACGTGACCAGCCGTCCAGACCTCTTAGTGGGCACACCAGTCGGCAAGACAGAAGCGACCATCACCTCTAGTGTCGGAGAATACACCATCTCTCTTGACGAAAGCAGTATCAGCAACACGATCCTGACAGTGACGGACGGAACCCTCACCATCAACAAAGCAGAGTTGACCATCACGGCAGACGATGCGGAAATATTTGAGGGTGACACAATACCGAAGCTGACCTGGCAAGTGTCCGGCTTGAAAAACGGAGAAAGCGCAGAAGAAGTCTTCAGCGTACAGCCGGCATGCAAGACAGAGGCCACACAAGAATCACCGAAAGGCACCTATGAGATCACGGTTGACGGAGCCGAGGCAGAGAACTACAGCTTCACCTATGTGGCAGGTCATCTATCGATCACCACACCAGCAGGCGTCCTGACGATTAGGAGTGACGGAAAAGCTCCAGGAGACATCTACACGCTAATGGGTGTGAAAGTCCGTTGCAAGCATGAAAGCATAGACGGATTACCTATAGGAGTCTACGTCACCAATGGACGTAAGATTTTGATTAAGAACTAATTCAAAGCCAAGTAGACTTTTTTCAGGAGAGGATATGTTCAATGGAGCATATCCTCTTCGATTTTTCTGAGGATCTATTTCACAATAACCCAAATATCCTACGGAAAGCGCAAGGGAAGAGCGTGGTTTTGTTTGCCTTGACGCAATGTTATGCCCCGAAATTCAGCCGACAGAGCATAAAAAAAACAGGAGAAGCCCAGCCCCTCCTGTTTTCCCTTATATGAGATTTGATTATAAATCCTTTGCAGCATCAATCGCCTTTGAGATAGAAGCGAAGATATCATCGATAGAGCCAACGCCCTGGATATCCACGCAAGTGCCTTCCTTCTTGTAGAAGTCGATCACAGGAGTAGTCTGCTCGTTGTAAGTCTTGATTCTCTTGGTGATGGTCTCCAAGTTGTCGTCGGAACGGCCGGAAGTCTTGCCCCTCTCGAGAAGACGCTTGATCAATTCAGCCTCATCAACGTGGATGTTCAACATCACAGCCACATCCGTGCCCCTCTTGTTCAACATCTTCTTCAAAGCCTCAGCCTGCGCATAGGTACGTGGGAAACCGTCGAAGATGACACCCTTAGCGTCCTTTGCGGAATCCAACTCAGCGTCGAGCATATTGATGATCAACTCGTCAGTGACCAACTTACCCTCATCGATGAAGGTCTTGGCGATCTTGCCCAACTCAGTCTGATCGGCGATCTGCTTCCTCAGGATATCACCCGTGGAGAAATGCGCATAACCATACTTCTTGATAATGTTCTCACTCTGAGTACCCTTTCCAGAACCTGGGGCACCAAAAATAACTACGTTTTTCATTATTCTATTATTTAAATCAGTTACACATTTATTTTCCGTCATAGACCAACAGTTCAGGGATATTCCTGCCCAATCCGTCGTAATCGAGGCCATAGCCCAGGACGAACTCGTTTCCGATCTCCTTCCCCACATAATCGATCAGGAGCGGGTGCTTCATCGCAGCCGGCTTCGCCAGGAAAGAGACGATGCGGACCGACTCCGGAGCGTAACGCTGCATCTCGGACAAGAATGCCTTCATGGTCTCGCCCGTGTCGACGATATCCTCCACGACCACCACATTCCGTCCCTTCACGTCCGCCGGAACAGGAAGGACAGCCGTCACCTTACCCGTAGAGCGCATGCCCTCGTATGAGGTGTATTTCACGAAAGCCAAACCACAAGGTATAGTGATCCGCCTCAGAAGGTCCGTCGCAAAGAACACAGCCCCGTTCATCATCACAAGGAAATAGGGATTCTTCCCCGCCATATCAGCATTCAGGGCAGCCGCCAGACGATCCACGATGCTGGAGATATCCTCCTTGGAAAGCATCTCGACAAAATTTTTATCCTTAACCTTCATCATCTTTCAAATTTCAGCATTCTTCTATGACGCGAAGTTAATAAAAATGGAGGAAAAATAACGTACAAATATTTGATGTCCATTCCGTTTCATCCGCAACATTTTTTTCCACCCTTCAACTCCACCTTATACCGCTAGCCATCACGCATCATTCCTGCGGTTTCATAACCACTTCAATCCTATTGTTTTGCTCACGCAACCACTTGAGCATGTCGCGCAGTTCGTCACGTGTAATGGACTCCAACGTGCTAAGGTAATCCTTGGCGAGGTCCTCATGGTCGTTGTAGTAAGCGACCATCGCACTCAACTGCCAATTGTTCTCCTTCTGGTTCTCGGTGAACTTGTTCTTCAGGTTCAGCACCGCCTTGTTGAAGTCGGCCTCCTTCGGACCGTCGGTGATGAAGGAATCCACCTCCGAATAGACAATCTTCTGGAGCTTCTCGAACATCTCAGGATCGGTATCGTAGCGCATCTGCAGGGAAGCGTACTCGACCGGTTTCTTGGAGAGCGATCCACGCACGGAGACACCGTAAGTGCCGCCCTCGTTCTCACGCATCGACTCGAAGTAGCGGATGTCCAAGATATCCCCGATGAGCTGCATCATCAACCTGTTCTTCAACGTATATTGCATTTCAGCCCCGTAAACAACAAAACTGGATGTCTTCTTGATCTCCAACTCCCTGGAGAATATGTTGTTGACGACTCCCTTTGGCCTACGTATCTGACGGTCGATCCATTGCTCCTCCTTCATCTTCTTCTGGGCAGGGATGCCACCAAGGTATCGTGTGATAGGCGCCTTGATCTTCGCCAAGTCCACATTGCCGACGATGAAGACGGTGAAATCTTTCGGGTCCATGAACCTACGGGTGAAGATGTCCAGGGAAGTCTTCTGGTTCACCTGCTCCAATTGTTTCAGACCGAATGGTGTGGTCCGTTCGTGATGACCGTTCACCGTCACCTGCACGGAGTCGCTGAAGGTTCGGCTAGGATCCTTGTCAGCATTCACCAAGACAGTGTGGTATTGGTTAATCAGCGCCTGGTAACTCTCGTCGTCCGTACGGGTACCCGTGAACAGAAGATAAACCAGCTGCGCAAGCGTCTCGAAGTCCTTGACGGAGGAAGAGCCAGAGAAAGACTCATTGTAGGCGCCCACGGAAGGACTCAGTCGCACCACCTTGCCCGCCAGTTTCTTGCTGAGGTCGATGGCGTTGAAACTGCCTTTACCATTGTTCTGCGCAACTGAGACGCAGAGGTTGGCGGAAGGCATATCCGACACGTTGTCGATCATGGACAAACCGCCCTCACTGTAACCGTAAAGGATGATTTCGTCCTCCTTGAGTTGCGTCGGGCGGATGACTACACGCATGCCATTGCTGAGAATCCACTCCGTCACATTCTCCAACTCATTCACCTTCCGTTCCTTCTTCACTTTCCCCTGCTTAGGCGTTTTGCCGACAAGCGGCGCCTGCAGGTCATTTTCCGTATAGGATTCCAGCGACATCGAGGAAGCCTCCTGAAGCATGGCAAGCACCCTCTCCCTGTTAGGGAAACGGACAGACTCCTTCTCCGGACCTGTCATGAGGACAGTAATTTCCTTCGAAGACACAGCCGCCTTCGCATGTCTGTTAATCATCTCCAACGTAATGGTCGGCAACATCTCCCGAACAGCTTTATATTCCCACTCGATGCCTGGGACAGGTTCCTTGTCTAGGAAATTGCGGATATATTCTTGCACATACGAACCATTCTTCGTCTTACCCCTCTCGTTGAAGCTCTTCTCCATGCCACTGAGGAGGCTCTCCTTCGCCCTGTCCAATTCAGCCTGCGTGAAGCCGAAACGCTTCATCCGCTCGCCTTCCGCCAAGAGTGCGGCGAAACTCTGCTCCTCCAGTCCCTCGACAGGAACCGCCAAGAGGATGAAGGCATCCTTGGAACGGACGATTTCACCATATCCGACGGAAGCCCCCGCGAACGGAGCGTCCGCTTTCTGCGATATCTCGTCGAGACGGTCACTTATCATAGACTCGATCAAATCCCTCACGATGGATATTTTGTAACCTGCCTTGCAGCCGACCACCTGATCGGACAATTTATCCATACGGTAGTCGATACGGATGGAGGAAGTCTTCGCCTCCTTGTCCGTCAGAATCGCCACAACAGGTTCGGTGACACGATCCAGTTGGTAAACCACACGTTTGTCCGGGTTCACCCGCTTAGGGATATCGTTCCACATCCGTTTGATGGTATTCTCAACACTGTCCACATTCACATCACCCACAATTACAATAGACTGCAAATCAGGCCTGTACCATCTATGATAGTAGGCACGCAAGGTATCGTATGCGAAGTTGGCGATGATAGCCGTGTCTCCGATGATGTCACGTTTCGCATACTGCGAGTTCTTGTAGAGAATAGGGAGGGAAGCCTTCCACAGCCTGCGTTTTGCGTTTTGGCGGCTTCTCCACTCCTCGCGAATCACGCCGCGCTCCTTGTCTATCTCCTCCGACTTGAGGGAGATGAATCCAGACCAATCATGCAGGATGAGCAAGGCAGTGTCCACGATGCTCGTCCTCATGGTAGGCACGGACTTCAAGTTATAGACGGTCTCGTCCAACGAAGTGTAGGCATTGACGTTGTTACCGAACTGCACACCGATGGTTTCCAAGTAGTTGATGATACCCTTGTCCGGGAAGTTCTTCGTGCCATTGAAAGCCATGTGTTCGAGGAAATGCGCCAGCCCGTTTTGATTGTCCTCCTCTAAGATTGCCCCCACATTTTGGGCGATGTAGAAATCCGCTCTTTCGGGAACCACGTCATTGTGCCGGATGTAGTAGGTCAATCCATTGTCCAGCTTACCGTAACGGATGGCCGAATCCATAGGTATAGGGTCTAAATCACCGATGTTGACTGGTGTCTGGGCCATCAGGGCCGTCGTGCATAGAAGTGCGGAGACCGCACAAATGATTTTTTTCATGTCATCAAAAATTAGGGAGTCCGACGACTCCACCGTGAAAAACGAACGAAGGGAAAGGATGTCATTGCGACACCCATATTCCTTTTGCAAATATACATAAATACATTCATATCTACGGAAAGAATATTAACGTGGAGCACAAATAAGTTCCATCAAGAATGAATCCACACATCAGATTTGAGGCTATAACAATCCTAAAACAAAACGCATCATTAAGCGAGCACACAATTTCCATCTCTTTTTTCCAGCAAATTTATTATTTTTGCCGAGTAACCCTCCGTTTTGTAACATTTCACAAATCTAGGATTTGACCCCAAAAAGCGGGGAAACGTCGGAAGGAGTCGAAAAACGTTTTTAATAAATTCGTTTTCAACCGATTACAAATAAAGATGAGGAATAACATACCACATACGCTCACCATCCTTGTGTACCTCACATTTGGAACAGTATGCTTCGCATATAGCGCCAGCAAGGGAATAATCATCAATGAAATTATGCCCAACAATGTGAACACAGTAATCGACGAGGACTATAAATTCCCGGAAGGCTGGGTAGAACTGCACAACACGACAGACCGCGACATAGACATCCAGGGTTGGTATTTATCCGACAAACGGACCAACCTCTCCCAATGGGAAATACCTGTTCAGTGTGTTATTCCTTCCCACGGATATAAGATCATCTACACGGACAAGATAGACACGTCGGTTCCCGAGCACATACATGCCAACATCAACATGGGCAACACCAACGGATGCCTCTATCTCACCCGTGCCGACGGGGAGGTCGAAGACGAAACTCCGAGATATACGGATGCCCCCATCAACCACAGTTACGGCAGATGCCCGTCCGACACGTCAAGTTGGGTATGGTTCGAGCACGCCACACCATTGCGGTCCAATTCGGACGATTGCACGGAAAGGGAGTCCGCCCCTGATGTCGAATATAGTGTTCAAGGAGGAATATACCACGGTTCATTGACCGTAAAACTCTCCGCACCGGATCCATACGGGCAGAACATCCGCTACACGCTGGACGGAAGCGAACCCACGGAACAATCCCCGCTTTACAGCCAACCGATCACCATCGACAGCTCCACGGTCATAAAAGCAAAAATCATCAAGGAAGAGATACTGAGCAAGCCTTCCAATGTCAACACATACATCATAACCGATAGGGAGATGCAACTTCCGATCATTTCGCTTTCATTGAATCCTGAGTATCTGTGGGACGACACGTTGGGAATATACGTGGAGGGGAAAACAGGTGTTTACTATAGAGAGGGGTTCGGGGAACCATGCAATTACAGGACCAATAGGAGGCGCCCGCTCAACATGGAATATTTCGTCGAAGGGGAAAAGGTGGTCAACCAGCTGTGTGAAGCGAGAATCGCAGGAGGATGGCCACGTTTTGAAAAGATAAAAGGTCTGAAAATATATGCGAAAAAAAGGTACGGCAACAATTATTTCTCCTACAAATTCTTTTCCGAGAAAGAGTCCATGGAAGAAGAGGGATATAGATGCATCTACCTAAGGAACGGTGGGAACGACGCTCAATTGACTATTATAAAAGACGCATTTTTGCAGAAGCTCTCAGGAGGCAAGGTCGATGTCGATTACCAAACTTGCCAACCCGTCATCGTCTACCTAAACGGGCAATATTGGGGAATAGAAAACATGAGGGAACCGGACAATGATGATTATTTCTCATCCAACTACAGAATTGAGGACATTGACCTGTTCAAAAACCATGAACTCAAGGAAGGTACCCGTGACGCATACGATGATCTATGTGAATTCCTCAGTCATCCCGACTTCTCCCATGAGAAGCTATGCTCCCTTGTGGATGTGAACGAATTCGTCAACTACATGTCGCTTCAGGCTTTCGTCGGGAACTACGACTGGCCTAATAACAATTACGTCATTTGGAGGAATAGGGACAACGGAAAGTGGAGATGGTTGGTGAAGGACCTGGATGGCGGATTCGAATATTGGCCAAACACCGACCCTAACAAGGATATTATCGGGGTGAATATCAATCCATTCAATTTCCTTTCAAGGACGGAGCCTTATTATGAGCATGGGAACATGGAATGGGCGACCTGGGTGCTGGAACGAATATTGTCCGACCCCATCGTACAAAGGAAGTACATAGAACGGATTGCCATCCAATTGGGAGACATCTTCCACAAATCCGAACTATACCATGTCATAGATTCAATGACATCCATCATAGCGGATGAAATCCCCTACCATAAAAGCAGATGGAATTTACCACTAACCACATGGAGCACCTGCTTCGCTCTAATGCCAGAATGGATTGAAAACAGGAACGATATCCTTTACGGAATGTTATCTAAATACTATTCCTTAGGGAAGACGATTCCGCTCACCATTAAATCCACATTAAAGGGCGAGGGGAAAAAAGGGAATTTGTTCCTTTGCGGAGAACGGCTATACCGTGACAGATTTGACGGGAAATGGTTCCAGGATGATTCCATCACCATCGAGGCCTCACCACTGGTGGATGGCCAAAAATTCGAAGAGTGGTTAGTTCTCTGCACGGATAAGGGGAATACAGTTGACACCAAACACCTATATGACAACAAGTTAACCATAAAGACAGGACAAAAAAAATCATATTCTTTCACCGCCATTTACAGGGACATTAACGAGGATTCTACGATCCAATCCGCCAATCGCATCATCTCCTACTTTCCCAATCCGGTCAAAGATAAGCTATACATCCAATTCGACATGATTGGTGCATGCCACTTGGAACTCACGGACGTCACAGGGCGCATCGTCCTCTCCGAGAATGCCATCAGCGACAATCACACCATGAACATGAGCGGATTACGACCAGGCATATACTTCCTACACGCCGTGTCTGGAGCAGTGGAAGAAAAGAGAGCGTATAAAATCATCAAACGATGACACGATAATCCTCCCAATCTGCAATTAGTTCACAGAGCATCATTCACCTTCCACGGGCAATCCGCGCAACCAGTTTAGTATCAAAGAATTGAATCGTTCCGGTTGCTCCATATTGACCATATGTCCACAATCCGGAATCGTAATTTGTTCTGCATTAGAAAGGTAATTCAACATTCGGCTAGGCTTTTTCCCCTCCAGTTCTCCATAAACAATCAACGTGCGTACGTCAGGTTTGTTTCTTTTCAAGCTTTGGAAAGCCTCCTGGCCATAGTAAATGCGTGCGGTGACGTGCGTTACCTGCCATGCCCCCCACTCCATGATCATCTCCGTCAAGGCAATGCGCATCTCCTCGCCACGGGATCCAGCACGCCGGATCAGGTCCTCCACCCTATCCCGCTTGTACTTATCCAAGCCCTGTTGCTGGATCTTCGCATTGCCAATCCGCTGACGCTCCCTCTCCTCCTTCGTCTTCGGAGTCGAAGGTCCAGGTCGGCCGCAAATCTCACCCGCCACCATCATGCAGGACAGCAGCCTGTCGGGATGCATCGCAAGCAACTCACCCGCCACGTAAGCCCCCATGGAGAGTCCGACGACATGCGCCTTCCTGATGGACAAAGAATCCATCAGCGCAATCACATCATCCGTGTAGGTGAACTGCTGGTAAGGGAACGGATCGGAGGACAAGCCATAGCCTCGAAGGTCAGGAACGATTACCCGGAAACTATCCCGCAGCAACTCCACCTGAGCATTCCACATGCGTCTGTCCAAGGTGTGCCCATGCAACAAGATGACAGGCTCCCCCTGACCATACTCCTCGTAGTAAATCTTTTGATTTTCCCCCACAGAGATATTCCCGATCTCCGCATTCGCGGAAAGAGGAAGGAGGGATAAACAGATAATAGCAAGCCAGCGATTCATTGTCCCATCATTTATTTATCTTCCTGGCGCATAGCCAATTGGAAGGATTATTATAACCAATACGGAAGTTCAGAGGACGTACGGAATCCGTCTCATAACGTTCCATCAAGTCAGTTTGGTAAACATATTTGCCAAAAAGCTTAAGCGGTTTCATGTACGTGCCATACAGAGAGACATTCCAATCCTTCAGGAACTTGTAAGGAATGCCTGAATCGTCCTCGAGGATGGCCATGGAATGACCTAAGATCGCATCCCTGACCTTGGAGAAATAAGGCTTATGCATCAGATATGAAGCGGCCTTCAGGTAAGTGACGACATGGTGGTTAGGCAAGGTGGCGTCCAGGAAAGCGGAAAAAGACTCCTTGTAGCTACGGTCATGCAAATTAGCCGACATGTAATAGAGCGTCTGCTCATGGTACGGAGACTTGGGTTGAAAGAACTTAATCTCCGCCAAGAAAGGCTTTTTCCCTCCCACAGTGTCAACCAACGTGCCATCCTCAGCGATGTCCAAGAAACGGGACGAAATGATTTTACAGTCGCTATGGGCCATCAGCATAGAGATGACCGGCAATATGCCATCGATCTCCTCACTGTCAAAATCATTGTGCATGGAAAGAGTGCGGAAGAAGCTACATTGCAGATAGACATTCAGCGAAGAGGTATATTTTCTAAAATAATTCTCCTCCGCATTCATCGTGGTGTCAATCGTACCCGTAGGCTCCAGTCCGGCCAGGAAATAATAGTCCGCATCAGGGAATAAGGTGATCGGATAGAGGAAATCGGGACCGCTGAAAGGATAGAAGACGAAGTCGCACGAGTCGCGCAAATCCGCCATGTCCCTAGCCATCAAGGTATCCGCCTTCCGCAAGGTGGAGGAACTGATCTTAATCAGGCCACCGATTTTCTTCGAATAGGACTTCCACATGTCCAGTTGTTTCTCTGTCAGACTTGAGCTGTCGCATTCGATACCCGCATAAAAGCGAGCCGCCTTGTTCACCGCCGAATCCTCGACCAGATCCTTCAAGACGGGTTCCTGCAAAGAGTCCTGCACGGCCTCCACAGAAACAGTGTCCTTCTGCCGCCGAGAAGTTTTCCCTTTGTTGCCCTCCACACAGCCCAACAACAGGGCCATGCACAAGCAGGCCAAACACATCACACTACTGTTCCTTTTCATTTGTCGCATATCTTTTTGTTAATCCAATATAATATCAAACCCGAAAAAATGGTGGCGAAACTCAGTATAGTCGTCCACGGCACATTATCATCATCAGTGAAATCCACATAGAGCATATAGGTGACCGACCATAGGATGATCGCCGCGAAAAACACGATAGGCCAAGGGTATGCCCAAGTACGGTAAGGTCGTGGCGCATCAGGAAACCTATGACGGTGGACAATCACTCCAACGACCGACAGCAAGGCACATATCGAAAGGACCACACCCGTATACTGCGTAATGGCACGGAAGGATCCGGAAAGAAGCATGACTGCGCTAACTAGCCACTGCACCCACACAGAAACATAAGGGCAACCCTGTCTGTTTTTTTTGGTCAAAAAACGGAAAATCCGATGGTCCTCCCCCATCGCGGCGCCCACACGGGGTCCAACGAAAACCATGGAACTGATGCTAGACACAAGCATCAAGGTAATTAAGAGGCCCATGATTTCCCCTCCATTCTCACCGAAGATATGTTTGGCGCAAATCAATCCTATCTCAATCTGCCCTGTCAGTTCCGACACGGGAGCAGTGCGCAGGAAAACCATATTCAGGAAGAGGTACAAAACCGCCACGAAGGCGGTGCCACAAAGAAGTGCACGGGGGACCGTCCGCTGAGGATTCTCCACATCCCCAGATATATAGGCCGCCGCATTCCACCCCGAATAAGCATAGTAGACCCAAACAAGGGAAATGGCAAAGGCTGGCGAAAACACCTCACGCAAAGAGAAATCACCCCAACCGATGAAATTGGACGAGCCAGCAGGCTCAGCTACAAAACCTGCCACAATGAATACAACAATGATGAAAATCTTCAGCAAGGTAAAAAAGCGCTGGAGGCGAGTACCGACACGCACATCGAACGCATGAATCAGTGTGATGAGTGTCAACACAACCATGGCGAACAATTTCGCATTCAGTTGAGGAAATATATTTCCCAAGTAAGAGCTCATGGCCATACAAGTCAATGCCACAGGTGCGGAGAAGCCCACCACCAAAGAGGCCCAACCGGAAACGAAACCTAGCGCAGGATGGTAAACGACAGACAGATAATTATATTCTCCACCGGAGCGAGGCATGGAGGCCCCCAATTCACTATAGGCGATAGCCCCACAGAAAGCGGTCAACCCGCCTATGATCCATATTAACGCAATTGTGATAGGATTGGACAGCCCGACCAACTGGAATCCCAAAGAGGTGAAGACGCCCACACCCACCATGTTAGCGACAACAAACGCCACCGTCGTTCTAAAACCTATCTTAGCACTTGACATACACTGAACGTTATGCGAGTTAATGTTTGGCGGATCCCTCAAAACACAAGACTATAGGACATTAAATCAATTCGCGGACCCGTCCAAATAATGAACAAAGATACATTATTCTATTGAAAAAGCATTATTTTGAGAAATAATATATTATATTTGCGATGATAAAAGTGGGACCTAAAACATATTGTTTTTTTTCAACAAGTACAAAACCCTGTAGTTTGAAAAGGTTTTTCTTAGGAACCACGGCAGAAGATGAATTTGAATATAGAGCAATATATAGCTTATATCAAGGGTAATAAAAGGGTATCTTGTTATATTAAGATTAAAATGGGTAAAAGAAAATTATTATTAATCGTCGCAACCGTTCTTTCCTTGCTAACAACGGGCAGCGTGAGTTGGGCGCAATGTCCGCTTCCTGATTTTGACGAGGTGATTCCGTTCTGTACGCAAGAGAACGAATATGGCATCACATATTCCGCTGACACAACGAGTGAAAATGTGGATTTTTGGGGTAACAAATACATCGGATGTTTAGGTAGCACACCATCCCCAGCGTGGTTTGTCATGCAGATTGAGGAAGATGGCCAGATGTACATCTTGATATCCCACTCCGAACAGCAAGACATTGACTTTGTATGCTTCGGACCTTTCGAAGGCTCCTCGAAAACCGACATGCTCAAGAAGGTATGTGAATCATCTGAAGAGTATTTACAACTCGAGACGCCGATATCCACAGGACCATTAACCCTTCCGGAAGAAGGGTGTACATACTCACCCGAATTCACGGAGATAAATGACTCATTAGAGAAATACAAGAATCTAAGGGATCAAGTGATCCGAGATTTCAATACGATGGAATCCCTAGTTTCCCTTGGCCTAATAACCGACGAGGAATATCTTGACTCGGTTTATACCCTTAACAATCTATATTTCGAATACGATTCCTTACTTCAGCCATACAAGGCGATGAATCCCCTATACTACGACATCTCATCCAATTGTTTCCGAAGCAAGTTGGACGAATTCCCCAACGGACACATCGTCGACTGTAGTTACAGCGAGAATGCGAAGGAGATATGCCACATCGAAAATGCGAAAGCGGGAGAATGGTACATATTGCTTGTGACCAATTACTCCCAAGAACCAGGGACTATCAGCTTCGACAAATATGGTCCATCGGTTCAGACAAACTGTGACATCATCATTGATGCAAGCGTAAACGACGTATGCAAAGACGGCGACATCAACTTCCACGTCAACAATGCCCCCCCTTCCGCAACCTTCGTATGGACAGGTCCCAATGGTTTTTACTCCACGGATAAGAACCCGATCATACAACACGCAGATAAAGACCATGAGGGAACATATTCTGTCCAAATGTGCGCCAACGGAATCTACTCTCCCGTTGTCTATTTGGACGTGGTGGTCAACCCTACTTATCAAACAGACACAACCGTGGACATCAAGGATGGAGAGGCCTTTGCCATTGGTGACGATATACTCACGGACGAAGGCACATATTCCTACAACCTGACCTCGAAGACAGGGTGTGACAGCCTCGTTACGCTCCACCTGAATGTCAGGAAAATTGACATGTCATCCAATAGCCCATTGTGCGAAGGAGAAACACTTGTCCTAAATGCGGAAGAAAACATACCTGGCGCCACATTCAGTTGGATCACACCCAACGGAGATGTGTTGACCGGGAAAAACATATCTATCCCAAACATGACAGTAAACGATGGTGGGCAATATACGCTAACAATGGACATCAACGGCAATGTTGAAAATGCCGGACACATTACCGTCGAGGTACACTCGCACCTTACCACAACGAAGGACACGACTCTCCATGGTGGGGAAACCATCGTCTTCGGCACACAGAACATTAATGCGGCGGGCACATATACGGAGACATTCCACAGAGGAAATGATTGTGATTCGATCGTTACACTCACCGTCTCCGATGCGAAAAAAAACATTTACAGCAATACTCCTCTCTGCGAAGGAGGAACCTTGACAATAACAGTATCCGACTACTATCCTGAGAACAGCCTCCATTGGTTCGGTCCGAATAACTTCACCCAAGATGGAGGATTAGAGGTCACCATCACAGACGTCAAACCAAGCGGCTCCGGAGAATATGTGGTGAAATCGGACGTGTTCATGGGAACGACAGGCGAAATGATCGAATACTTCCGCATACCGGTTGAAATATACAACAAATACGACATAGACACCACCGTCATTATACCTGCCGGATTGTCTTATACATTCGGCTCCAACCAACTGACCACAGAAGGGACCTACACCGAGACTTTCACATCCTCCAACGGATGCGACAGCACAGTCCATCTCACCCTCCATGTGGGAACCCCAGAAGCCACCATAAGCGACAACGGTCCCCTATGTGAAGGCGACACACTGATCATATCCCTCACCTCCTGCAATGCCCCGAGCAACAGTCTTCATTGGTCCGGTCCGAACAACTTCAGTCAGGACGGGGGACTTGAACTAACCATTAAGGACGTCAAGGCTAATAACGCAGGCGAGTACATCGTCAAGACAGATATATTCCAAGGACAGACAGGCGAATTGAAAGAAGTCGCACGTACAAGTATCATAGTACACAACAAAATCGAGGTCGACACAACCGTCACCATTTTGACAGGCCTATCCTATACCTTCGGGAACAACCAGTTGACGTCAGCAGGGACATACACGGATACTTTCCCTTCCGCACAAGGTTGCGACAGCATTGTGCACCTCACGCTCCTCGAAGAGACGCCTGAAGCCTCCATCAGCGACAACGGACCGATCTGTGAAGATGAAGCATTATCCATAACCGTCACCACCAGACATTACCCGGAGAATAGCCTGCACTGGTCCGGTCCGAACAACTTCACCCAAGAGGGAGGATTCGGAATCACCATTCCAGGTGCCAAGTCCAGTGACGCAGGTGAATACATCGTCAAGACTGATATATTCCAAGGAGAGACAGGCGAGTTAAAGGAAATCGCACGCACAAGTGTGGAAGTACACAACAAAATCGAGGTCGACACAACCGTCACCATTCTAACTGGTCTATCCTATACCTTCGGGAACAACCGGTTGACGTCAGCAGGGACATACACGGAAACATTCCCTTCCGCACAAGGTTGCGACAGTACTGTGCACCTCACGCTCCTCGAAGAGACTCCTGAAGCCTCCATCAGCAACAACGGACCGATCTGCGAAGATGAAGCGTTATCCATAACCATCACCACCAGACATTACCCGGAGAATAGCCTGCACTGGTCCGGTCCGAACAACTTCACCCAAGAGGGAGGATTCGGAATCACCATTCCAGGTGCCAAGGCCAGTGACGCAGGCGAATACATCGTCAAAACAGATATATTCCAAGGAGAGACAGGCGAGTTAAAGGAAATCGCACGCACAAGTGTGGAAGTACACAACAAAATCGAGGTCGACACAACCGTCACCATTTTGACAGGCCTATCCTATACCTTCGGGAACAACCAGTTGACGTCAGCAGGAACATACACGGAGACATACCTTTCCGCACAAGGTTGCGACAGCATTGTGCGCCTCACGCTCCTCGAAGAGACACCTGAAGCCTCCATCAGCGACAACGGACCAATCTGCGAAGATGAAGCATTATCCATAACCGTCACCACCAGGCATTTCCCGGAGAATAGCCTGCACTGGTTCGGTCCAAACAACTTCACCCAAGAGGGAGGATTCGGAATCACCATTCCAGGAGCCAAGGCCAGTGACGCAGGCGAATACATCGTCAAGACCGATATGTTCCAAGGAGAGACAGGCGAGTTGAAAGAAATTGCGCGCACAAATGTGGAAGTATACAGCAAAATAGGAATCGACACAACCGTCACCATATTGACAGGAGAGTCCTACACCTTCGGTTCCAACCAACTGACCGCAGAAGGGACATACACTGAGACATTTACATCCACACACGGATGTGATAGTACCGTTCATCTCACCCTCCAAACAGAGGATATAAACATCAGCATCAGCGACAACGGACCAATCTGCGAAGGCGAGGCGCTGACACTTTCCGCACAGGACGTCCCTAACAAGGTGCAAGTAGAATGGATAGGACCTAATGGCATCATTTCCAATGATCCGGTCGTGACAATAGGAAATGTCTCCGTAAGAGACAGCGGAACGTACCAATTGGTGGTGTCCATCGTGGGGAAAAACATAGATACCCTATCGACCCATGTGGAAGTCTACACCAAAGACAAAGTGACGATATTCGATTCAATGAGCGACGACACCTATGCGTTCGGCGACATACTTATCGAAAAGCCTGGCACATATACGATCTCTCTCAAAAACGAGCATGGATGTGACAGTATCGTCACGCTTCAATTGTCATGGGCCATGGACACCTTCCAGATTATTCCAGACGCATATTTCACGCCTAACGGCGATGGCGTAAGAGACTATTGGCATATTGAGAACATAGAAAAGCGTCCGTCCACAGTTAAAATCTACGACAGGTATGGAAGAATCGTCAGACTCTACGAGATATACGAGAACGAGACTGGATGGGACGGAAAGGACGAGAACGGCAATGATGTACCATCCTCCGACTATTGGTACCTCATCAACAACAGCTACCAAGACAACATATTCGTGGGACACGTCACAGTGTTGAGGTAATCCTCAATCCACAATCATACGACACATAACAAACAAAAGGCGGAACTGTTCCATGAACGTTCCGCCTTCTCATTTGCCACACAAAAGCAGGCAAACCTGGCCATATATATTATTACTTATTGTTAATATACAAAGGATAAACCTTACCTGACGTATTCATAAAGAAGTAATAGCCAGACTTCAATTGATTACTGTATGCGTTCCTCACATTCACCGAACGGATGAACTTACCATTTGCATCGTATGCATTGTAGACGCCATCAGGAATGATCTTCGAATCAGCCGCCACATCCATCACCTCATTGGTGTCGTCAGGATCCGCCTCAAGCAAATTGAACTCCAACTTATCCAAGTCGACCCAATCGCCCGTGATTTCCACCTTCAAGACATGAACACCCTTGGTCAATTTGTTTAATGAAGCCTTCACAGTTGTAAAATCATCCCAACTACCCGTATTAGGCACATCGATGAAACCACCTGGCGTTCCGTCCGCACCAGGGATAATGAAGGTATTGTCCATATAGAGGGTGAAAGCAGATCCGTTCGAGCCAGAAGCGACAGTTGCCACCACCTCGTAGGTACCTGATTTCTGCACATCCACAGTATACTCGATCCATTCGCCCGTTTGGGTGTAACCGACAGCCGTATTGCTCATGTCCACGCCCTCATCACGGTCGCCCTTGTTTCTGTTCTGTTCATCGTTATCATGATAGGCGTTTCCCTCACCACCATAATCGAACTCCTCCGCCTCGATCACACCAGGGATTAGAGCAGGCGTACCATTAAAAGGAAGCTGAGGCTCGAACAAACTGAGCTTCACCTTTGAGGTAGTATATTCCTTACCTTCCGCATCATAGCCGACCGCCCACACGGAGTGGGTGCCACGAGCGACATCCTCCCACAAGAATTCAGTCACGTCGTTGGCGATCACCTCGCCATCCGCATAGATCTCGAATCTAGTGATGATTTCCTCATCCGGATTGACATTGATCTGTACGCTACCCGGTTAGAGTCTTTCAAAAGCATAGCGGACAAAGAAATACCCGTTGCCTGCAACGGATTGTCGCCCAACAGCTCCAGCATCTTTTCCGCATACCTCTTACCCAATTCCTTATAACCCTTCACAGAGAAGTGATATTGGTCGCCCGCGGACTCACATCCATCAGAAGAGATGACATAGGCCGTTGAGATGACATTAGTTCGTTCTTTTTCATGGCATACAATGTTTAAGTATCACAAATATAGAACAAGTTACATCTCTAAGCTATGTACTTTTCTGTCAGATAATATAATAAATTCGGCAAGGTGAAGTTTCTATAAATTATAGGGCACATCCCCGCTCTTTCATCCAAAACTAGCGCCATCAATCTCCGCACATTCCCCCACTCCACGAATGTATACCTGAAAATCAGAGAGGAATCTCAAATGCGTTTGATTTTTTTTGGTTTGTCATTGATTGTTTTTTTACTATATTCGCGGTTCGAAATAGTTTTTTAGATTTTTTAAGATTATTAATATACTATTACAGCGACATTAAATGGAAAGGCGAGTTGTTATAACAGGAATGGGTGTTTACTCTTGCTTGGGCAAGAACCTTGAAGAAGTCAGAGAATCACTTTACAATGGTAAGTCTGGTATCATTTTCGACCCTGTGCGCAAGGAAATGGGTTTCAGGTCTGCGCTTACCGCTCATTTGGAAATCCCTGATTTGAAAGGACAAGTCAGCAGGAACCAACGAGTATACATGCCAGAGCAAGCAAAATACGCATACGTTGCCACTACGGAGGCGCTGCGTAACGCTCGTCTTGATCAAGATTATATTGACAGCCACGAGATTGGTTTGCTGTACGGAAACGATAGTACGGCTGATGCGGTCGTGAAGAGTGTCGACACCATGCGTGAGAAGAAAGACACCACGCTAGTCGGTTCCGGTGCTATTTTCCAATCCATGAACTCCACCGTCACCATGAACTTGGGTTGCCTTTTCAGACTGAAAGGTATCAACCTGACCGTTTCCGGCGCATGTGCCAGCGGTTCCCACGCAATCGGTTTGGGCTCACTCCTCATCAAATGGGGCTTGCAGGACTGCATCGTTTGCGGTGGCGCACAAGAGGTGAACCCATATTCAATCGGCAGCTTCGATGGTATCAACGCATTCTCCACAAGGGAGAGCGACCCTACCAAGGCTTCCCGTCCGTTCGACCGTGACCGTGACGGATTGGTTCCTGGTGGTGGTGCCGCTACGGTCATCATCGAGAGCTACGAATCAGCTGTTAAACGTGGCGCACCGATCTTGGCGGAGGTTATCGGCTACGGATTCTCCTCAAACGGAGACCACATGTCTGTTCCTAACGTGGACGGACCAAGCCGCTCCTTGGAGATGTGTCTCCGCGAGGCGCACGTGGACAAGAAAGATATCGCCTACATCAACGCGCACGCGACATCCACACCTGTGGGAGACAAGAACGAGGCGAAGGCGATCGCTAACGTGTTCGAGGGTTACAAACCGGTCGTAGCTTCCACAAAAGCGATGACAGGACACGAAATGTGGATGGCTGGATCCAGCGAAATCGTTTACTCCATGCTGATGATGCAGAACGACTTCATCGCTCCGAACATCAACTTCGAGAATCCGGACGAAGACTCCGCAAGATTGAACATCCCTGCGAAACGTCTTGACACTCATTTCGACATGTTCTTGTCCAACTCATTCGGATTCGGAGGAACGAACTCCACATTGATAGTTAAAAGATTCACGAAATAATTGTGTCGATGGATAAAGATACGTTTATCGAAAAATTGAACGAATTGCTTGCCGAAGAGTTCGAGGTGGACATTCAGACCATCCGCCCGGAAGCTACAATTAAAATCACTTTGGCGATGGACAGCCTCAGCTTCGTCGACCTGATCGCCGTCATTGAGAACGATTTCGGGGTCAAGATACCGGGGCAGGAGTTGAAGGAACTAAAAACATTCTCCCAACTCTACGATTACATTTACGAAAAGATTCAAAAGGGATGAGTTTGGACAAACCATTATACCAAGGCGAACAAATCAAGGAATTGATACCGCAGCGTTTCCCCATCATGATGGTGGACACGTTGTACGAGGCGGACGAGTGCGACTGCCTGACGGGGCTGACGATCGAGCCAAACAACATGTTTTGCGTGGAGGGTGAGTTCATCGAGCCAGGACTGATCGAGCACATCGCCCAATCCGCATCCGCCCACGCGGGGGTGAAGGCGAAACTGAAGAACGAGCCTACACCTGTCGGGTACATCGGAGAGGTGAAGAAGTTCAAATTGGTCGCCAAGCCTAAAGCGGGCGCTAAACTCCTCACTTCCATACATGTCGTTTCGGAGGTGCAGAACGTCTCCCTGATCAAGGCGGAGACGAAAGTAGACGGAGAAGTGGTCGCTTCCTGCCAAATGAAGATATTCATCAAGGAATAACGGGCATGAAGAGAAATTCCTCACGACTGAGCGTGGATTATTCCGGCGAACCGCTGATGAGCCGCATCGAAGTGAAGGTTCGTTTTTCTGAAGTGGACTCCATCCGTGTCGTTTGGCACGGTAGCTACGTCAAGTACATGGAGGACGGACGTGAGGATTTCGGAGAGAAGTACGGACTCGAGTACATGACCATCTTCAACAACGGATACACGGCTCCCATGGTGGACATGAACCTGCGTTATATGCAAAGCGCCACAGTGGGCGACACTGTTATCGTGGAGACTCGCTATGTGCCGACAAAGTCCGCGAAAATTATATTCGAGTACAGCATTTTCAGGAAAAGCGACAATGCTTTGCTGTTAACCGCCACAACGACTCAGGTATTCATGAGCAAGTCCGAAGGCACATTAGAACTCAACAACCCGCCTTTTTACGAGGCGTGGAAAAAGCGTTGGGGCGTCGAATGATTTAGCAATTTATGTATATGCTTCAAGATAGATACTTTACAATCAAAGAGGAGAGGAAGAACGAATCTGGTTCCGAATTCCTCATCGCCTTGAACCCTGACCATCAGGTATACCAGGGGCACTTCCCGGGAGACCCGATCTGTCCGGGCGTGTGCAACATCCAGATGATACGCGAATGCGCGGAGGTCTCTTTTGGGAGAAAACTCACCATCGGATCGATCTCACAATGCCGGTTCTCGGAGTTGCTGACCCCCACGAAAAACAAGGATCTGCTGTTGAGATTGGCACTCAACGACAAAGGGGACGGAACGGTCGGCGTGATCGCATCCCTGTTGTCCGACAACGCGCAAACATCTTTCTTGGAGTATAAAGGGGACTATTCCCTGTAATGCTAAAGACGTAATATCATGGCTAAATTCACAATAGCTATTTACAACTACTTCAAGCAACATAAAATCGTATTCTATGCGGTCATGTTGCTTAGTTTCGCCTTCTTCGCCTTCTTTGGCCAGAAGATGGTCTACGAAGAGGATATCACCAAACTTCTTCCTTCTGATAAGGAAGGGGACAACTCCAAAGAGATGGTCTTCGCCAACCTGAAGGTGAAGGATAAACTCTTCGTCGTGTTTAAGATGAAGGACGACAGCAAGGACGTCCAATCCCTGAAATCAGCCTGCGATTCTTTCTGCGGAAAACTGATGGAGTCTGAGGTCGCCCAAGGGATGATCACAGACATACTTTACAAAGTGGATGCCGACCTCATCCAGTCGGGGGTGGCTTCCCTATACAACTATCTACCTGTCTTCCTGGACAGTACAGACTACATCATGATGGATTCCCTGACCACCAAGGAGCACATCGACATGCAGATGCAGAAAAACCTCATGACGCTCTATTCCCCTATGGGTGCGATGTTGGGACAGGTGATCGCGCAAGACCCGCTCGCCCTACGGGAAATCTTCGTGAGCAAGAAGGACGCATTGAGGGATGGACTAGGGTCTAATTACACACTGATTAGCCAACATTTCTTCTCGCCGGACTCCGCCATCGCATTGGCTTTCATCTCGCCGAACTTCAAGACGGTGGATTCCAAGCAGAGCGCGAAGTTAATCGATGTGATCGACGAAGACCTTGAGGAACTCGCCAAAGCATTTCCTAATGTGGAGGTCTATTACCATGGCGCCGCGCCACAAAGTGTCTACAACTCCAGACAGATCAAGCACGACTTGGTCATGACACTCTCCGTTTCCCTTCTTTTCGCACTGCTTGTAATTGGCATATGCTACCGCAACAAATCCACCCTGCTGCAGATGGCGATACCGATTGTGTATGGCTTCTTCTTCGCCCTTTGCGTCATCTACTTCATCAAAGGGCAGTTGTCTTTGCTCGCCTTGGGAATCGGTGCGATCGTCTTGGGTGTCGCGGTCAGCTACTGTCTACACGTCATCACGCATTACAAGTATGTGGGTAACCCGATCAAAGTATTGGAGGAGCAAACCACCCCAGTTTTCTTGGGCTGCCTCACCACAATAGGCGCATTCTCAAGCCTCATGTTCACCGATGCCGAGTTGCTGAAGGACTTTGGCCTCTTCGCTTCCCTGGCGCTGGTCGGAACCACGGCTTTCTGCCTGCTCTTCTTGCCTCAGTTCTTCAACGAGGAGAAGAACAAGCGTTACGAAAAGGCATTCGTACTATTAGAGAAGATTAACTCCTACCCATTCGAGCGGAAAACATACCTCATCGGCGCCATTGTGGTCATCAGTCTCATCTGCTTCATCGGGTCCAAATGGGTGAAGTTCGATTCCGACCTGACCCACATCTCCTACTACGATGATAAGGTGTTGAAATCGCAGGAGATTTTGGCCCAACACACGACGAAGGATTGCAGGACCGTCTACTTCGCCGCTGTCTCCGAGAACTTGGATAGTGCGTTGTGCTACTCCAAGAAGTTGGAGAGCGTATTAGGTAATTTGAAAGACAACTACGGGAAGGTCAGGTCTTTCGGTACGTCCAATAGCATGATTTTCATACCGTTGGACGAACAGGAGAGAAGGCTCGACCGTTGGTACTCCTTCTGGACAGAAGAGAAAAAAGAAAAGGTGTTCGCCAACCTGAACGAATCCGCCCTCAAGTATGGTTTGGACCCTACCGTCTTCATGGAGTTCCAGAACATGGTCGAAGAAGAGCGCTCCACCTTGGTTTTGGCGGATTCCGACATATTGCCTTCTTCCCTTAAGAGCAACATGATCGAGTACACAGACGGAAAATACATGGTATTCACACCGGTGAACATGAAGCTCAGCGACAAGAGGGAGGTGTGCGACGAAGTGACCCAGATACCTCACCTCGTCGTGATAGACCCTTATTACTACACAAACAACATGGTGAAGCTCATCCATGATGATTTCTCCACGACACTGCTAATGTCCTCCCTCTTCGTGCTTATCGTGCTGTTATTGAGCTACAAGAGCGTCATTCTTGCCTTGATCGCCTTCCTGCCGATGGCACTGAGCTGGTACATCGTTTTAGGCGTCATGAGCATCTTCAACATGCAATTCAATCTGATCAATATCGTCATCACCACCTTCATTTTCGGTATAGGTGTCGATTATAGTATATTCGTCATGGACGGACTGCTCTCCGAATTCAGGATTAGGAAGAATGTGCTTATATTCCACAAGACCGCTATTCTCTTCTCCGCTTTCGTACTGATCGTCAGTGTAGCGTCCCTGATGTTCGCCACGCACCCTGCGGTGAGGTCCATAGGTGTTTCCACGCTGATAGGCATGACCACCGCTGTGATCATCTCCTATTCGCTGGAACCATTCTTGTTCTATTGGCTCATCAAGCGTCCGATCGCCAAGAAGAAAGCCCCTGTCACGATTTTCAACATCTTGCACGGAGACATCTACTTCAAGCGAGGGAAAGACCACATGTCGCTCAAGCAGCAATTACGCAACAACTACGAGTACAAAGGATATCAGGTGGAGAAACAGCTGAACGAGGAGTTGGAGATCACACGCAACTACAACCTATTCAACTGCATCTTCCCGATAGAAGGCAATGTTCTGGAATACGGATGCGGCTACGGATTCAAGTCCTATTGGATCGGCCTCAACAACAAGCATTGCGAGGTGGTCGGGTACGACAAGGACGAGGATAAGCTGTTGCTCGCCCAGCATTGCTATCTGAGCAACGAAAGAATCAACTTCTCCAGTTGCGCAGACGTGCTTCAAAACGCATACGAGATAGTTATCGTCAACAAAGGATGGAAGTTAGAGGACATTGAGCCAGCACTCGCCAAGACTCGTTATCTGATCACATTCAAGGATTGTGAGAGCAGTATTCTCAAGTCCGATTTCATCAAAGAAGATGAAGATGAGCTTTACACGTTGTACAGAGCCAAGAGGTTTTACAAGTAATCCGAGATGAAGTATGATGTAGTCATCATAGGAGGTGGATTAGGAGGTTTGGAATGCGGATACACCCTTTCCAAATGCGGGATGAACGTCTGTGTGCTTGAGCAAGGAATCGTCCTAGGAGGTTGCCTACAGACATTCAAAAGAAAAGGGACAGAATTCGATACCGGTTTCCATTACGTGGGGGCGTTGGACGAAGGACAGTCGCTTTGGCGCTTGTTCGATTTCTTCCAGTTAATGGGGCTGCCTTGGCATAGACTCGACAAGGAATGTTTCGACGAGATTATCCTAAACGGTGAACAGTTCAAGTTCGTGTCAGGCAGAGCGGATTTCGAGAAAGAGTTGGCCTCCCGTTTCCCAAAGCAGAAAGATAACCTGAGAAAATACATGTCCACATTGTCCGATGTGGGCGACAACATATTCAAAAGCTTTGATACGGCAGATGCGGTGGATTTCTACCAAAAACCCGCATTCATCAATTCCGCATATAATTTTCTGAATGAGACGATTACGGACGAGAAGCTCCGCAATGTCTTGGCGGGCACCTCGCTGAAGATGGAGCTCCATGCGAATCTACCCCTCTACGTGTATGCGCAAATCAACGACTCCTTCATACAAAGCGCATGGAGAATCGAAGGGGGAGGACAGCAAATCGCCGACTGTCTGGCGGACAGCATTCGCAAGATGGGTGGCACTGTGCGCACCAAGGCTAAGGTGACGGAGTTGGTGGAGAAGGATGGCAAACTCTCCTATGCGGTCGTGAACGGAGAGGAGCATATAGAGGCCGACACGTTCATCTCCAACGCCCATCCGGTCGCCACGTTGGAATTGGTGAAAGAGAGCCAGGTGTTGAAAAAGATATACCGGAAACGGATCGCCGGCATTCCGAACACCTTTGGCATGTTCACCGCCAACATCAAGTTGAAAGAGGGCGTTCCATACCTGAACCGCAACCAATTCATCTACGAGACGAACAACATATGGGACTACGCCTCCTTCGACACGTGCCATCGGACGGACGCCGCATTGGTAAGCTATCAAGTGCCAACAGGCGATACGCCATACGCCTCGAACATAGACATCCTCACCCCTATGAATTGGAGGGATGTGGAGCAATGGGCCGGCACGAAGGTACTACGTCGCGGAGAAGAATACGAAACCTTCAAGAAGCAGAAGCTGCAACAGTGTATTTCGCTCGTTTCCAAGCATATTAAGGGGTTGGAGGATTGCGTGGAGGATGTCTATACCAGCACGCCTTTGTCTTACGCTGATTATACTTCCACATACGAAGGAAGCGCCTATGGCATCAAAAAGGACTACCAGAAATTGGTGTTCACCATGTTGACGCCCCGCACTCCGCTGCCTAACCTGTTGTTGACTGGACAAAACCTGAATCTACATGGTGTCTTGGGTGTTTCCATGACCTCATTTTTTACTTGTGCCGAATTATTAGGCATGGTAAAGATTAAAGATTTGTTAAAACTCAGATAAATTCTATAAAAATCTGTTAAATTCTAACGTATTTTGTTAACAAGTGTGAATATATTGCATTTTGGCATGTTTTTTGTACTATTTATAGTGTACAACAAAAAAGACATACCATTAGAATAAATTTCAATTCGTTTATTGAGTAATTCATGTTGCATCCATCAGTGCGAGAGCATAGATGGATGTTTTTTTTGGCCACGACAAAGAAACGAGCAAATTATATCTTCGAAGAGAGCAACATTCCACGGGTGAAGTTCCTCACCACCCATGGAATAGACTTTTCATTTCAGGCAATATGCGAACGAGAAGTCATGTTTCTTATGATCCACGGAATTCGCCTTAACAAGTATAATCAAGCCTTCGTAACCATTAGAGACAGAGAACTGTCTAGTTTCACCAGCTTGGGAGAAACTGGTTTCCGCATTATCGAACCTAACACTGAACCCATTCGCCCCGACAAGTCCCTTCTCCTCATCCAACATCAGCCAAGCCGATCCTGACTGGGCATCTTCCCTCGGAAAAGACTTTCCGTTCAGCAGGTCAATGAAAGGGCTATCTATATCAACACGCATCATCTTGCAATTATCCCCATCCAAATTGCGGAAAGCGATTTCTTGAGGATTAGAGCCATCCGAATCCGCCACGATCAATTTGAGATCACCGACCACATCCGGCGTATGTACACGAACAAAATCATGGAATGATTCTCGCTGCACTTCGATCTTTTTTCCCTCCGCGTCCTCCACAAAAAGCGTCAAGCTCCCCAAGGAGCGATTGGATTGCATGTAAACATATAATTCATCCTCTCCCGCAAAATACAAGGTCCTGCTCAACGGTTTGATCACGCACTCATACACATCCGATTTCTGCTGATCCTTTTTATCCTTATCCCCTTGGTGATCTGTTTCACCTCCACCCTTTGAATTGTCATTTTCCACCTCACGGCGGTTTTCCGACTCATTTTCACTATCATCATCGCCACAGGAGCAAGGCACAACCAGCATTGCTAAAATAAATGTAAAAATTGCGAAACGATTCATTTCCTATACACATTAATTAAACATAAAAACACATCAAACCGGCACGGAAAAAGGTATGGGCCGGATTTATTTAGTCAATGAGAGTCCCTCCGCAGCAGAAGCGCTATTAGGCTGAATCAGCAACGCCTGATTGAAAAGGAGCTTGGCTTTCTCCTTGTTTTTCAGGTAATAGGAATTCCATGCGGAAAGTATAACAATATCATAATCAAACGGATAAAGATGTTCAACCTTATCGAAATAAGGCTCAGCCTTGCCATATTCCCCCACGTTGAAATACATCAGTCCACGGTAATAATTCGCCTTCGTGTTGTTAGGGTCCAATTTCAGGATAGCGTCATACTGCTTCCCCACCTTGATCCAGTCCTTCATCTTAGCGGCTGGCAACACATAACCGAAACGCGCCTCAATGGAAGTAGGCCTCAGTTGGATCGCCTTGGAATAATACATGATGGAGACCCGATAGTTTCCTTTGCAGTAGTAGAGCCATCCTAGACGAAGATTCACCGCATAGATATCCGCCTTCACCTCCTTCAGCACCTCAATGGCCTGGTCGTATTGCTTGTTGGATTCATACTCGTAACTTTTCGCGAAGATGGAACTTCGGGTAGGTTCCGCCGCGGAAGAGGAGGATGCGAAAAACAGGCATCCCACCACGAAGAGGGATGACAACAACCTATTTATTTTTCCTCCTAAAAATTCCATTGGATACCTCCAGCAATCACATTATCATTCTGTCTAAACACATTCAATCCAGCATTTCCATCCACATCCACAAGGAAAAGATTGGACTCCTTCCTCAGGTACTTATAGGTCAACATCAGTTCGCAATGGGCATTCAGCAAGTAAATGAAGCGTGCGGAGCACCTGAACTTTGTCTCACAGGACAAGGAATAGAACGTATGGCTCACCCGTTCATGGGAATCGCAAAGATTGCCATGAAGGTAGGAAACACTTCCCCACAGACGGTTCATCAACTTGCCACCAACTTCGGCCTCACCGATCCAGTTTCCCGGCAGCTCCCCCATCGGATAGTAATCATTACCACGCCAAATATACGAAACTTTCGGCGAAATATAGAAGTTCAGGTTTCCAAACGGATAAAAACAATAGGAAAGGTTGGTCTGAATTGTCTTCAGAGTCTCACCTCTGAAGAAAGAGGCACTGAACTCCCCAACGTGTTTACCGTAGGTGTAGGAGACCAAGCAACCCACCAGGAAGTCCATACGGCTATGTCTCGTGGAAGAATGTCTATACCTGTACGTGGAGTTGGAGAGGGTCTGCCAGAACTGCGGTGTAAACTGAGGGAAAGTGTAGTTCCCGTAATATTGTCCGTAAGGGTTATAGAGATAAGACCACCACGGATTGTACCACCCCACATAGTTGCTATAATTATTATAGAAGCCATTATAATCATAGTTGTAGTTTTGTCCGCCCTGCGACTCATCCCCATTGGTATTGGCATTTTTGTCACCAGCGGAATCGAAGCCCTGCCATTCTGAGCCATTCTGCCAATAATTGTTGTTGTAGTTGTTGTAGTTATTGTAGTTGTTGTAGTTATTGTAGTTGTTATTGTTATTGTTATTATTATTGCCACCAGGGTTTTCTCCTCCATCATTTCCCGCACCGCCATTCGCCGGATCCCCTTCCACCTGGTTTTGGCCCTTCTCATCCCGGGCTATTCCGTCAGAAGAAGAGTTATTCGGGTCATCCTCCCTTTGTGTGATTTCAGGGGTCAGGTTCCATGGGAAGTTCCATGCCCCGAACGAATTTCCACCGGAAGAGGCGGCGTCGACCGTATCCAAGAAGAAGCGTACCTCATCGTACGACTCATGACTGACACGAGCGTACGGCATCACCTTCCAGCGGGAAGAGACGTTGAATTTCGCGGAAACCTCATATTCGACCCCCACATATTTGGATCTCAAGTTGAAATACGACGAATTGGAGCCCTTCATCTCTACAGGATTGTTCCTGGAAGTGATGCCCACATGATGGTTCAGTTCACATACGGAGCCCAACTCATTGTCCACGTCCACGGAAGCGAAGCCACCATTGCCGACAAGATAGCGTTCAAAGTAGATGTAGGAATCGTCCCAAGCCGTCTTGCTGTCCGCGAAGAGAGCGCCCCCCTCCGCATAGATGGAAGAGATAGGTTTGCTGCGCTTCAATCCGTACAAAGCCACAGAACGGGCAGGCACGCCATAAAACATGCGATTGGCATCCATGGAACGGAGAGAATTCTTGTAGGAGAAATAGAGATATTCATTGAGGACAGAATCCATCGGGCACATCTCGTACGCCTTCTCGAAATGAGGGATCGCCTCCATATACTTGCCTCGATCATACAAGGAAACACCCATCGCCCGCTCCGAGAGAAAGTCATTGTACCTTTCATCCATCGGACCGAAACAATCTTCACCCCATGCAAGCATAGGCATAGCCAAGATGTAAACCAGTAACCCTATGAAAAAATTGTTCCTTGCCATAAATTTTGTCGTTCACAAAAATAACAAAACAAACCGACAAGACAAATTTTTGGGAAATTTGGCATGAAAAAAACAGGAAGACAAACCATTTCCACGACATGAGAAACGTATTACAGGCTAAATTTATCGCAATATCGTGCGCCACAAAAAAAGGGGCGATGCATAAAACATCGCCCCTCTGTAATCCTACTGGAAGGACTGCCTGCGAGGTCCACGGAAATTACCGCGCGGACCACCACCCGGGCGTCTCTCCTCACGAGGCTGAGCCTCCTTGATATGAATGGTCCGTCCGTCGAATTCACCACCCTCCAGCTCTGATATGGCTTTTCTGGCAGCTTCGTCGTCCGGCATCTCCACAAATCCGAAACCTCTCGATTTTTGCGTTTCCCTGTCCAAGATGACCTTGGCAGAAGAGACTTCCCCATACTCCTTAAACAATTCACACAAGTCCGCATCCGTAACAGCGTAACTCAAATTTGAAACAAAAATGTTCATTAAAAAATTTTTAAAATAAATAAATACGTTCCGATAATGGGGAAGAGATGATAAACTAAGTTTGAAAAATAAGCCAAACCCACATTTGACATTCTAACGGCCAAAATCCAATACAAATATAATCTTTATTCGCAAAGAGTTGCTTTTCTTATCGAAAAAGTTTTATAACTTTGCAAAAAAAATGATGAGAACGATTCGCATTAATATTATTATCTCTATTCTGGCGTTGGTCGTGTGCCGATGTTAGCAGGAGAAAGACATGTTAAGCGCGAAAATCTGACACTCTTTCTCAACGGAAAGAGTTTTTTTGTTTTATATAGTAACGATAATGGAACACGAGTTAAGAAGCACAGTCTGCACCCTCGGCAGGAGAATGGCAGGAGCGAGAGCCTTATGGCGGGCGAACGGAATGAAGGAGGATCAGATAGGAAAGCCTATCATCGCCATCGCGAATTCCTTCACGCAATTTGTACCAGGACATGTCCACCTTCATGAGATTGGACAGAAAATCAAAGCGGAGATTGAGAAGCTAGGTTGCTTCGCCGCTGAGTTCAACACGATCGCCATCGACGACGGAATCGCCATGGGGCACGACGGTATGCTCTACTCCCTGCCTTCCAGGGACCTCATCGCGGACAGTGTGGAGTACATGGTCAACGCACACAAAGCGGATGCGCTCGTCTGCATCAGCAACTGCGACAAGATCACTCCTGGCATGCTGCTCGCCACCATGCGTTTGAACATCCCTACCATCTTCGTATCGGGCGGTCCGATGGAGGCGGGTGTCTGGAAAGACCAGCACCTGGACCTGATCGACGCCATGGTCAAAGCGGCGGACACCACCATATCCGACAAAGACCTGCAGGAGATCGAGCACTGCTCCTGCCCTACTTGCGGCTCCTGCTCGGGAATGTTCACCGCCAACTCCATGAACTGCCTCAACGAGGCCATCGGCTTCGCCCTGCCCGGCAACGGGAGCATCGTGGCGACCCACAAGAACAGGGAGAACCTCTTCGTGGACGCGGCCAAGATCATCGTGGAGAACACTTACAAATACTATAGGGACGGAGACGAAAGCGTCCTGCCGCTCTCCATCGCCACACGCGAGGCCTTCCTCAACGCCATGACGCTCGACATCGCCATGGGAGGCTCCACCAACACGGTGCTCCATCTCCTGGCCGTCGCCCACGAGGCGGGAGTACAGTTCCACATGGATGATATCGACCAACTATCCCGAAAGACACCATGCCTATGCAAGGTGGCGCCTAACACGCAGAAATACCACATCGAGGACGTCAACCGTGCCGGCGGCGTCATCTCCATCATGTCCGAACTCGCCAAAGGAGGATTGGTCAACACGAGCGTGAAACGGGTGGACGGTCTCACCTTAGGCGAAGCCATCGACCAATATGGCATCACCTCACCGAATGTCACAGACAAGGCGATCAACAAATACAAGAGCGCTCCCGCCCGCCAGTTCAACCTCGTGATGGGCTCCCAAGAGTGCTATTTCGACACCTTGGACACGGACCGCGCCAACGGGTGCATCCGCGACCTCAACCACGCCTACACCAAAGACGGTGGATTGGGCGTGCTCAAAGGCAACATCGCCCTGGACGGATGCGTGATCAAGACAGCCGGTGTGGACGAGAGCATCTGGAAATTCAGCGGTCCTGCGAAAGTCTTCCAATCCCAGGAAGACGCCTGCGAGGGCATCCTCGGCGGCAAGGTGGTATCGGGCGACGTGGTCGTCATCACCTACGAAGGACCTAAGGGAGGCCCAGGCATGCAGGAGATGCTCTACCCTACCTCCTACATCAAGTCCATGCACTTGGGCAAGGAGTGCGCCCTGATCACAGACGGACGCTTCTCGGGCGGCACGTCGGGACTCTCCATCGGACACATCTCACCCGAAGCCGCATCGGGCGGAAACATCGGTCTCGTGCGTGACGGAGACATCATCGACATAGACATCCCTAACCGTACCATCAACGTACGTCTAAGCGACGAGGAGTTGTCGAAACGTAGAGCGGAAGAGACCGCGAAAGGCAAAGATGCCTGGAAGCCGAAGCGAGACAGAGTGGTCTCCAAAGCCCTAAAAGCATACGCCAGCACAGTGGCCTCCGCAGACAAGGGAGGTATCAGAATCATAGAATAAAAACAAATAAAAAACAACATGTCAGACCCAATCAAAGGATCATACATCCTGATGGAATCCCTTCTGAGAGAGGGGGTTGACACCATATTCGGATACCCGGGAGGAAGCATCATCCCCGTATTCGACGCACTGTACGACTACATGGACAAGTTCAATTACCTACTCATGCGCCACGAACAAGGCGCCGTCCATGCGGCGGAAGGATACGCAAGAGTATCAGGGAAACCAGGCGTGTGCATCGTCACCTCAGGTCCGGGAGCCACCAACACCATCACAGGCATCGGTGACGCCATGATGGACAGCACCCCGATCATCGTCATCACAGGTCAGGTGGGAACCTCCTCGTTAGGAACGGACGCCTTCCAAGAGATAGACATGGTGGGCATCACGCAGCCTATCACCAAATGGGCCTGCCAGATACGCAGTGCCAACGAGGTGGCGGACGCTGTCGCCAAGGCCTTCTACATATCGACCACGGGACGTCCAGGACCAGTCGTGCTGGACTTCACGAAGAACGCACAGAACGAGCTGGCGAACTTCCACTACGAACGATGCACCTACTACCGAAGCTACATCCCCGCCCCGCACGTCTGTCCCGAGCAGATCAAGGAGGCGGCAAGACTGATCAACGAGGCGCAGAAACCACTCGCCATAGTAGGTCAGGGCGTGGTGCTCGGCAATGCGGAGAATGAGCTCCTGCAGTTCCTGGAGAAGGCAGACATCCCTGCGGCATCCACGTTGTTGGGTCTTTCCGCCATGCCTACGGACTTCAGGCTGAACAAAGGATTCGTCGGCATGCATGGCAACATAGCGCCCAACATGAAGACCAACGAGTGCGACGTACTGATCGCGATCGGCATGCGTTTCGACGACCGTGTGACGGGTAACCCGAACACCTATGCGCAGCAAGCCAAGATCATCCATGTGGACATAGACCCTGCGGAAATAGACAAGAACGTCAAGACAACAGCCAAGGTGCTGGGCGATGCGAAAGAGACCCTGGCCGCCCTCACCCAAGCCATCAACCCAGCCCGCCACGAGGCTTGGATCCAATCCTTCGAACCATACGAGCAGAAGGAACAGGAGACCGTCATCGAGAAGGAGTTGCACCACGAAGGCGAGCGCATCACCATGAGCGAGATCGTACGGAAAGTATCCGACGCCACACAAAGAGAGGCCGTCCTCGTCACCGACGTGGGACAGAACCAGATGGCCTCCGCGCGCTACTTCCAATACAAGCAGACCAGGAGCATCGTGACATCCGGCGGATTAGGCACCATGGGCTTCGGCATACCAGCCGCCATCGGAGCCAAAGTAGGCGCCCCGGAACGGACCGTTTGCCTCTTCGTGGGAGACGGAGGATTCCAGATGACCATCGAGGAGCTAGGCACCATCATGCAAAGCAACATAGGTGTGAAGATGATATTGTTGAACAACAACTACTTAGGCATGGTGCGTCAGTGGCAAGAACTCTTCTTCCACAAGCGATACTCCTCCACCGCGATGGCCAACCCGGACTTCAACCTAATCGCCAACGCCTACCACATCGCCAACCGGCACGTCACCAAGAGGGACGAGATAGACGAAGCCATGGCAGATATGCTGAAGGATGACCAAGCATACCTGCTCGTCGTGGATGTGGAAGAGAACGGGCTCATCTATCCGATGATCCCCGCAGGCGAAACAGTCACCAACATTTTAACACCGAAAGCATGATGGAGAACAAGAAACTATATACCGTGACAATCTTCTCGGAGAACCACGTGGGATTGTTGAATCAGATCAGTAACATCTTCACGCGCAGGGGGTTGAACATCGAGACACTCTCCGTGTCACCCTCCGCCATCGAAGGCATACACAAGTTCACCGTCACCAGTTTCTCCGACCTGGACACCATAGAGAAGGTCGTGAAACAAATCGACAAGAGGGTGGATATCATCAAATCGTTCTACAACACGGACGAGGAGCTTGTCTACCAGGAGATCGCCCTCTACAAGGTGGCGACCGACCAATTCCTCGCCTTAGGCTCCATCGAAGAGTTGATACGCAAATACAACATACGCATCCTCGAGATGACCACCAACTGCGTAGTGCTCGAAAAGACAGGACATTACGACGAGACGCAGGGACTCTTCGAGGAGTTGAGCGAGAAACTCACCATCCTGCAATTCATCCGTTCAGGACGAATCGCCATCAACAAATCTAAGATAGAACGGTTATCGGACATGCTTGCCAAACTAAACAAAGAACATCAACAATAAGAGAGATGGAAATCGTCGGAACACATACCGTAAACATCCACCCGTTCGAAGTGGATTTCAAGAACAGGATCACCCTGCCCCTCATCGTCAACCACCTGTTGAACACGGCAGGCATCCACGCCAACGAAAGAGGATTCGGCATCCAACGGCTCAACAAAGAGAACCACACATGGGTACTCTCCCGCTTGGCGATGGAGCTGAAAAACCGTCCGAAGTGCGACGAGACCCTGAGGATCCGCACGTGGATAGAAAACGTGATGAGGAGCTTCACCCTACGTAACTTCCAGTTCGAGACAGGAGAAGGAGAAGTGATCGGTTACGCCAGAAGCATCTGGGCGATGATCGACACCGCCACCCGGCATCCGGTGAGCCTCATCGGGCAAGGTATAGAGGAGTACATTCACCAAAAGGATTGTCCCATAGAGAAGCCAGGGAAGATCATCATTCCCGAGCAATCCGCCCAATCCTCCTTCGTCGTCGCATACAGTGATTTGGACATCAACAAGCACCTGAACAGCGCCAAGTACGTGGAGCATATCATCGACGCCCTGCCCATCGAAGTGATGGAGAGGGAAAGCCCCTTCCGCTTCGAAATCGAGTACATCGAAGAGTGCCACTACGAGGAACGCATCGACACATATTGGACGCAACCCACACCAGACGAATATGTCGTCGCACTCTCGAAAGGAAGCGAGAAAATGGCTTGCAAGTGTAAAATAACATTCAAATAACCGAAGAAAATTCCCCCAATTTTAGTGAATTTTTCATACCTTTGTATCTTTAAAAAAAGACATATGCAATTGATACACTAATATGGACTACGGATTCGATAACGATAAATACCTCAAGATTCAATCCGAGCACATCAAGGAGAGGATCGGCAGATTTGGTGACAAACTATATTTGGAGTTTGGCGGAAAGTTATTCGACGATTATCATGCAAGCAGGGTATTACCTGGATTCCAGCCAGACAGCAAGCTGAAGATGTTGATGCAACTGAGCGACTGCGCGGAGATCATCATCGTCATCAGTGCGGTGGACATCGAGAAGAACAAAGTGCGCAACGACCTTGGCATCACCTACGACATGGACGTGTTGCGCCTCCGTGACGAATTCGTGAACCGCGGATTAATGGTCGGTTCCGTGGTCATCACCCACTACAAGGGACAAGAGAGCGCCAAGGCCTTCAGCAAGAAGCTCAAAAGGCTCAACATAAAAAGCTACTATCATTACACCATAGAGGGATATCCATCCAACGTGGCGTTGATCGACTCCGACGAAGGATTCGGCAAGAACGATTACGTGGAGACCACCCGTCCGTTGGTCGTCGTGACCGCCCCAGGCCCTGGAAGCGGCAAGATGGCGGTATGTCTGAGCCAGCTCTACCAAGAGAACAAGCGGGGCATCAAGGCAGGATACGCCAAGTTCGAGACCTTCCCGATCTGGAACCTGCCGCTCAAGCACCCTGTGAACATCGCCTACGAGGCGGCCACAGCCGACCTGAACGATGTGAACATGATAGACCCGTTCCACTTGGAGGCATACGGCAAGACCACGGTCAACTACAACCGTGACATCGAGATATTCCCTGTATTGAACGCTATCTTCGAAGGCATCTACAAGGAGAATCCATACAAGTCGCCTACCGACATGGGCGTGAACATGGCGGGCAACTGCATCGTCAACGACGAAATCTGTCAGGAGGCCTCCAAGCAGGAGATCATCCGCCGCTACTACACCGCATTAGGCAACTTAGCGGAAGGGAAATGCGACGAAAGCGAAGTAAACAAAATCGCGCTCCTCATGCAGCAAGTGAAGGTGACGACAGACGACCGCAAGGTGACCGTCGCCGCCAAGGCCAGAGGAGAGAAGTCCAAGGTACCGACAGCCGCCATCGAATTAGCGGACGGCACCATCATCACCTCCGAGACGACCGCCCTGTTAGGCACATGCGCCGCACTGCTTCTCAACGCGACGAAGCATCTGGCGGGCATCGACCACAAGGTGAAACTGATTCCTGCGGACATGATCGAGCCGATACAGACCATGAAGGTCTCCTTCCTGAAAGGGAAGAACCCACGTCTGCACACTGACGAGGTGCTGGTCGCATTGGCCATCCTCAGCAAGGTCGATCCGAACTGCGAGAAAGCGATGGACCAATTGCCGCAACTGGAAGGATGTCAAGTACATACGACCGTAATGATCAGTGAGGTGGATAGGAAGATATTCAAGAAGTTAGGGGTGGACGTCACCTGCGAACCAATCAAGAAGAGATAAAAAAATGTTTGCCATCAAGGAAATAGAGAAAGTCGGTGCGTACACGCAGTTGATGTACAGGGTTTTCGCCAAGCCGGACAAATGGAGCATGTTTTTCCGGCAATACAAGGAGGAGTTGAAGAAACAAGGCATCGACTCCTTGGCCATCGTCGTGATCATATCCATCTTCATCGGAGCGGTGATCACCATCCAGATGATCAAGAACATGGAGAACCCGTTACTGCCCAGCACCCTCATCGGATTGGCGACGCGCGACATATTGCTGCTGGAGTTCTCCTCGGCCATTCTCTGCCTCATATTGGCGGGCAAGGTAGGATCGAACATCGCCTCCGAGATAGGCACCATGCGCATCACCGAGCAGATAGACGCACTCGACATCATGGGCGTCAACTCATCCAATTTCCTGATAATGCCTAAGATCGCCGCCTTCGTGACCATCATGCCATTCCTTGTACTGACGAGTATGTTCGTCGGCATCATCGGAGGTTACGGTGTGGCCATCTTCACCGACATGATCACAGTGAAATCCTACGAGGCGGGCATCCAATTCGCATTCACCCCCTACTACATCACCTACTCCATCATCAAGAGCGTCATCTTCGCCTTCATCATCACCTCGGTATCCTCCTTCTACGGCTACACCGTCAAGGGAGGCGCATTGGAAGTGGGAAAGGCCAGCACGGACGCCGTGGTGAACAGTAGCGTGCTCATCCTCTTGTTCGACATCATGTTAACCAAGCTACTGCTATGATCGAAGTAAAACACGCCATAAAATCGTTCGACGGGAACACCGTCCTCAAGGATGTATCCACCATTTTCGAGACGGGGAAGACCAACCTCATCATCGGACAGAGTGGTTCGGGAAAGACCGTGCTGATGAAGAGCGTCGTGGGCATCCACAGAATCGACTCGGGCGAGATATTGTACGACGGACGAAACATCACCTCCATGAAGCGGAAAGAGCTCAATGCGCTTAGGCGTGAGATCGGCATGCTCTTCCAAGGCTCCGCGCTCTTCGATTCCATGAGCGTGCTGGAGAACGTGAAGTTCCCGCTGGACATGTTCACGGAGATGACCGAAGAGGAGAAAATCGATCGGGCCAAATTCTGTTTGGAGCGTGTGGAACTATCCCATGCACTGGACTTATCCCCAGCGGAGATCAGTGGAGGTATGCAGAAGAGAGCCGCCATCGCCAGGGCTATCGTACTGAATCCCAAATACCTATTCTGCGACGAGCCGAACTCCGGACTAGACCCGAAGACCTCGTTGCTGATCGACCAATTGATCCAGGACATCACCCATGAGTTCAACATCACCACCATCGTCAACACGCACGACATGAACTCCGTGATGGAGATCGGCGAGAACATCGTCTTCATCAGCAAGGGCGAGAAGGCTTGGCAAGGCACGAAGGACGAGATATTCGACACAGGTTGCGAGCCTTTGGAGGAATTCATCTTCGCATCCAACCTATACAAGGAGATCAAGAAGGCCCACAAATTTTTCCAAGACAAGGAATCATCCACGAAACAAAAATGAAGGAGGGAAAGGCATGGCAATATTCGATTTCTTAAAAGCGCCTAAGATCAGGCAATATCACCACGAATATATCTATTACGATCCACAAAAAGAGGCGCGTGAGGAACGCATCAAGCGTGTTCAAAAGAAAATACAGGCGAAAGAAAAAGGCGGACTCTATGCGGATAACATCAAGAGCGCATACAGTTCACACCGGGAAGAAAGGAACCAGAAGATGAAAAGCAACAATGTGCGTTACATCATCACGGCGATCGTTATTGTCGCCTTAGTATATTGGCTTAAATAAAAGAGCGATGAGTGACATCATACACGTACTACCTGATTCCGTAGCGAACCAAATAGCGGCCGGGGAGGTGATCCAACGCCCCGCCTCCGTCATCAAAGAATTGGTGGAGAACTCCATCGACGCGGGAGCGGACAGCATACAGGTCGTGATCAAGGACGCCGGACGAACCCTCATACAAGTAATCGACAACGGCAAGGGCATGAGCGAGACAGACGCGCGCATCGCCTTCGAGCGGCACGCCACCTCCAAGATACAATCGGCAGAGGACCTCTTCTCCCTGCACACCATGGGTTTCCGTGGTGAAGCGTTGGCCTCCATCGCCTCCATCGCGCAGGTGGAGCTCCGTACCAGAAGGCCGGAGGACGAAGTGGGCACCCTTATCGAGGTGGCAGGGTGCAAGGTGAAGAACCAGACCTCCGTCTCATGTCCCGTGGGCACCAATTTCGCCGTGAAGAACATCTTCTACAACGTGCCAGCCCGCCGTAAATTCCTCAAATCGAACGCATACGAATTCTCCCAGATAGAGCGGGAATTCAACCGCATAGCGTTGGTATACCCTCAGATAGAGTTCCAGCTCATCCACAACGACCAGATGTGCGCCTCCCTGAAAAAGGGCAACCACAAGGAGCGCATCGGCAACGTCTTCAAGAGCGTCAAAGGTATCACCGCACAACTATTCACCATTCATGTGGACTCCACGCTGGCACGCATCCACGGCTACGTGGGGAAGCCGGAGACCGCAAAGAAGAAGAACGACAGGCAATTCTTCTTCGTGAACGGCAGGTTCATGAAACACAGCTATTTCCATAGCGCGGTGGTGCAAGCCTACGGCACGATGCTGCAACCAGGCACGTCGCCCGACTATTTCATCTACTTCGAGATAGACCCCGAGAGCATCGACGTGAACATCCACCCTACCAAGACCGAGATCAAGTTCGAGAACGAAAGCGCCATCTGGCCGCTCGTCATGTCAGGCGTCAGGGAGGGATTGGGCAAGTTCAACATCGCCCCAAGCATCGACTTCGACTCAGAAGGGGCATCGGAGCTACCCGCCTTTTCGCACAGGAGCAACTCGTCCGTCAATGCGCCGGAGGTGACGATCGACCCGAACTACAACCCATTCGAGCGGGAACAGAGCCATAGCTCCTACAACCGCAAGAGCACAATAGGTTGGGAGAACCTCTACGAAGGGTTCGAATCCAGCAAATGGACCCCCTCCGACGCACAGAACTACACTCCAGACGAGACAGAGAACAGTCTATACGACAACATGGAGACGGTCGAAGAAGACCCGCAAAGAGAGACGGACATGCAAGCCGACACAGAAGAGTCGCACGTGGAGTACATGCAGTTCAAAAACAAATACATCATCACACCCGTCAAGTCCGGGCTGATGTGCATCGACCAACATAGGGCGCATGTGAGGATCCTGTACGACCAGTACATGAGCCTGATCTCCCGCAAACAGAACGCCTCCCAGCAGATGTTATTCCCTGAAATCATCGAACTGACAGAGTCGGAGAACATGATCCTGGGAGATGCCTTGGAAGACCTGCAGTACATCGGGTTCGACCTCTCCCCGCTAGGCAAGAACACCTACAGCATCAACGGCACACCCGCCAACATGGAGAATGGTTCGGCCAAAGAATACATCACCAACATCATCGCATCCCTCAAGGAGTCACGCATCGACTTCAAGACACAGATCGCGGAGCAGGTGGCGCTCTCCATGGCGAAACTATCCGCCACACCTTACGGAAGGGAACTCAGCGACAAGGAGATGATGTCGTTGGTCAATAACCTCCTCAGACTTCCGGAGCCCAACTTCACACCCGATAACAAGGCAATCCTGAAGGTTTTGCCAACCGACGATATAGAGAAAGGATTCAAATAATGGCGAAAGAAGAGAAAGAAGAAGTACGCATAGACAAGTGGATGTGGGCGGTACGTCTGTTCAAGACCCGCACCATCGCGGCGGACGCCTGCAAGAAAGGGAGGGTCATGATGGGTGGCACCAACGTGAAGGCCTCCAAGATGATCCGGATCAACGATGTGATACAGATCAAGCGACCACCCGTCGTATACTCCTTCAAGGTGATCGGACTGAGCGAAAACAGGATGGGCGCCAAGCTCGTGCCCGAATTCATGGAGAACGTGACCAGTCCGGAACAGCTTCAGATACTAGAGTTAAGCAAATACAACATCAGCGGAAGGCGAGACCGAGGAACCGGCAGACCTACCAAGAAGGAACGCCGCGACCTGGAGGAGTACATCGAGCCAAGCTACGGATTGGACGACGACTTCCTCTTCGACTTCTCCGATGATGATGACGATAATGAATAACTAAAAAAACAATAAGATTATGAAAAAAATAGCGTTCACACTCATGCTAGCGTTCGCATTCATCGGAATGGCCAACGCACAAAACCTGCAACTCCACAAGGAGAAAGTAGGCAAGACCTACGTCTACACTTACCAGACAGAGGATGGGGAAGATTACTGCTCCGTCTACATGGTCGACGACACACCGGATAAGTTCGTCAGCGGTCTGCAACGCATCGTGAAGGATGGCAAGATCGGTTTCATCAACAAGGATGGCATCATCGTGATCGTTCCGCAATACGATCTGGCGGAGCAATTCGCCGGCAACAACTGCCTCGTCAACAAAGGCGCACAGACAGATGGTGCGGACGGCAACGCACAAGGCGGACTATGGGGCGTCATCGACAAGAAAGGGAAAGTTGTCATGCCATGCGGATACAACAAGGTATGGGATGAGAGCAAAAAGACCTACATCTACCACAACGGCACGAAAGGCTTCGAGTTCACCAAGAAGGGCAAACTCATACCAACCACGAAAAAGAAATAACCATTAGGAGAAAATCATGCTAATAGCAAGGCAAAAGAAGAAAGAGAACATCGCCGAATATATCATCTACATGTGGCAGCTGGAGGATTTGCTAAGGGCAAACCAGCTGGACATCGAGAGGATACAGAAGCTCATCATCGACCCCTACCCGGTGGACGAAGCCACCAAGAAGGAGATGAGGGAGTGGTACGAGAACCTCATCCAAATGATGAAACTGGAACATGTGGAGGAGAAGGGACACCTGCAATTCATCAAGAACACGGTGGAGGACCTCAACGACCTGCACATGGAGTTGTTGCAGAAGCCTAAGGAGATTCAGTACAACGCCTTGTTCTTCAATACCTTACCCTTCCTCATCGAATTCAGGGGGAAAGCGAAGGCGGGAGAAGAGACCAACGACGTGGAGCTCTCGCTACAAGCATTGTATGGTGTTCTAATGCTAAAGCTACAGAAAAGGGAGATTACGGCAGAGACGATGACCGCCGTGAAGCAGATCAGCCAATTGCTGGCCGTACTCGCGCAGAAATACAAGACTTGGCTAGAGGAGGAACCAGAGGAGTAGGCAGTGGAAGAGACATCCCACGAAGACGAACACGTGCCAAATGGAATGGTAGTAGGTGCGGGTGTCGTCCTTCCAGAAGAAATAGGTGCCCAGCGTGAAAGCGATCCCCTCGCCCAACAACATCCACAGGCTGCTGGCAGGGAAAGTCTCGAATACAGGTTTGATAAGGATGATGATCAGCCAGCCCATCACCAGATAGAGGCCCAAGGAGAACTTAGGATATTTGCCTAAGAAGAATATCTTATAGACAATGCCCAACAGCGTCAGGCTCCAAATGACGAAGAAGCAGACGTTGCCCAACGTGCCACCGATCGCATGCAACAATATAGGGGAATAGGAGCCCGCGATGGAAACATAGATCGCACTATGGTCGAAGTAACGCATCATGCGTTTCTTTTCGGGATCCCTGAACCAATGGTACAGCGTGGAGGAGCCGAACATCATCACCTCACCCACCACAAAAAGAATCATACCCAAATCCAACGCTGCGGAGCCATGGCTGAAGGCCCTCATCAAAAGGGGAATCGCCATCAGACAAAAAAGGAGCAAGGCAACAGCATGCGTCCACGTATTCGCAAATTCAGCTTTCTCTTTATCAAACATATATTACCACATCATCACATTAACATCATACGCACATTCTCCCGCACGAAGGAAGCGCCCTTACCGGTAGCATCCTCCAGTTCGCCGACAAGGTCCTCCACGTACTTGCGCTCCCTATCGGAGAGCACACGCAGGAAGCGGGCGACAGAGGCATATACCGCATAATCATCAGCGGAGAGGTCCCTCTTCAGCGCCCTCTTGCAAGCATCCTCCGCCTCGCCGGTCAGCGTGCCACGCAAGAACAAGAAAGAGGCCAGCACATAGGCGCCCGCCTTCATGTATTTCCCCTGCATTTCCAACAAAGAAGGGATCAGTGCGTCAGCCCCCTCCATCTCACGCAGGAGGTTCAAGCAGAGCTGCTCCACCAACTCCAGGTTATGACATTCGGAGAGCCATTTCACCGCCTCCTCGGAACTGAAGGAATCGGCGGGACAGAGCATCGTGGCCAGCAGCATCATCTCCCTGCAGTTCGACACCCATAGCCGTCGAGCCAAAGGTTTATTCTTCTCCAGGCCAGCCGCCATCTCCTTGAGGCGAGGCAATTGCACGCCATAAATCGTCTTGTAGTCCAAGCCAGCAGCAGCCATACACTCGGAGACCACACCGTTCATCGAGAGATGAAGCATGCGTTTCACTTGATTCACCTGCTGCTCCATTTTCTCGTCATACATGAAAAATTCGTCCATAATTTATGTTCTTGGGCATACAAAGGTAATAAATTATTTGGAAAGGGGGAGGGAGGAAGGAAGGACAATAAAGTCAGTAAAGACGGTAAAGTCAGTAAAGTCAGTAAGGACGATTAAGGGCTATAAGGACAGTAAGGAAGGGAATAGGGGGCTATTCCCTTCGCTTTGAGCGTAGGCGGTACATCCTTTCGTTAAAACCACCATTAGCCAAGAAATCCCGTTCCAGGCGTTTCAACTGTCTGAAAAGCAGGTAGTCAGCCTGTTTTATCAGCACGATGCACATGTTGGCGATTGTCTCAGGAGGGCGTGTTTGGGCAATATTCATAAAAAAGGCAGTGTCGTTGTGTCGGGTGCCCAGTTCACGCATTTTCAGCAATTCCACAGAATCCTCTTCCCATTGCCTATGGCCACGAGTCTTTAGGTAATCCTCGTAATCCTCGAGCAATTCCTGCAGACTAGCTTTCGCCACATTTACCAATTTGATCTCCGTCTTGGCACTTGTGCTACTGGCAGCACATCCCTCAATGATGTTCTGTTTGCCGGATCGGGCAGCCTGAATCATCTGGTCGCAAGTACGGTCGTTACGCCGCAAATAGTGCTCCACGAAGTAGTAAGTCAGGCAGTAAATCACATCCGTCTTTTGATACGAGAGCAATTTCTTGTAATTACCTCTGTGAGGTATCAATTCTTCCTTCATCGATTATAACAAAAACATTTAGAATTTATTCATAAAAAACAGGCGCAGTAACATCCACGTCCAATCACACCGAGCCTAAATCTTCCGCCCGGCATCGGCTACAAAAATAATATCATTTGGTGGGATATTCGCTAATATATTCATTTAATTGTCTTTCCAACTCAGGCAAATCCACTTTGATGACATCCCAAAGGATCGCAGTGTCAATCTGATAATAATCATGGACTAGGATATGTCTCATTTTTTCAATGACACGCCAATTCGTATTCGGGTGATTTGCCTTAAACTCGTTGGTCAGTTTGCAAACAGCCTCACCTATGATTTGGACATTATACATCGTTGCATGCAGACGTAAGGAATCCGCAGAAAAAGATTCATATTCCAATCCATTAGTGTAATCATACACTTTCTCAATGGATTTCATCATATGCTCCAACCTTCCTTTGTCCCTACATTCCTCTTTCATATATCAACACTTTATCGGAATCCGCACTTTTTTGAGCAAATGGCAGTAGCGTCCCTTCCACGACCATATCCACTTTCTTATGCAAAAGGTCTTCCAAATCACAAATCATAGCGGCATACTTCAATCCTATTCTTTCCCCACTTTTGAATGTGACCAGTATATCAACATCACTATCTTCCGTCTCTTCCCCACGGGAATAGGAGCCAAAGAGCCAAGCCTTTTCCACCGGTTGGTTCTTGAAATAGTTGACGATAATATTTCTAACATTCGCATTCATAGGTCTGTCGACTAAGTTCGCACTTGCACAAATTTAAATCATGCCCCACAAACCACCAAATCTTTGAAAATAAAAAAGAGGACAAACGCAAAACAAGTTACCAATCCAAACACCTCATCTGCCCTTCACCGTCACCCTAAACGGTTCAGCGCCCTCCACCGCTATCTCCAGCGAATTGCCCGGTTTGCATACCGTATGGAAGTTCAACGAGCTAACCACCCTACCCTTCACGGAGGTGGAGACCGACGAGCGCATCCCGCCACCGGCTAAGTTCCCATCAGCTTGGAAGGAGTTTTCCACGAAAGAGAAGAATGGTGCGACCAGATCCTGCAGATAGCCCATAAACCCAGCCCTTCGGATGGAGAGAGGAATCTCGTCCGTCAGCTTCCAATGCTCCACATCCCCCACAACCGTCTTGAAATGAGAGAGGAAGAAATAGTAGAGCGCACACTTACGGTCGCCCTCATATCGTTGAAATTCGAACACACCCTCCTTGCAGGAGAACCATGCCTTGGAATCATTCCGCTCGTCATAGAAGAAAGAATAGCCATACTCCTCGCAAACGACCCACTCCGCCTCGCCAAATCTATCGGACGAAGAGACGAACCGCGCCCCCTTCACGAAGAGGAATCCGAAAGGCCGCGCATTCTTACCATTCAGGTTGAAGAGAGAACTACCCTCGCCAGGCATTCCGCAAGAGCACAGACGGGAACCGTCCGCCCCCATCTCCATGTAATTGACCAAAGGATACGAGAGCGTAGGCGCACCCGCATACGGCAAAGCCTGGAACTGGAAATGCAGGTGCGGATATGGAGAGAGACCCGTGTTGCCACACAGCGCCAACTCCTCCCCCTTAGCGACCTGCTGCCCCACCACACACCGGAACGAATCCCGCTTCAAGTGGGCCAGCAAGGAATAGAGATCCTCACCATGCTTGATAATCACATAATTGCCCCAATTCTGCACCTCGTTGCTCACCCCCACAGAATTGTCATCGACACTGTTCTCGACAGCGACCACAACACCCTCGCCAGGCGACATCACAGGTTTGCCATAACAGTAGTAATCCTCCAAGCGGGTACCATCCCCACGGAACTGGCGACCCTCCACCTCCACGACAAAGTCCCAGGCATCCGCCCATTGATCCTTGTGGGTATAGGCCCCGTGAGGGCCCTGCGAGACGCTCCATACCCCGCAGAAAGGCAAGTCAAAGGCTTGATAGCCATACCATTTGAAGCGATTCACACCCGTACGATGTTGGTACAGGTTCTCCTCCGGCGTACGTTCCAGGAAATAAGAGAGCGTAGGGGATGAAATAGTTCCACGCATCTTCAGCAGGGTGAGGAAAAGAAGGCTCACCAAACAGAAGGAGAGGGAGAATGTAGGCAAATAGAGATACGTCAACAGCCTGGTAGAGGCATACACCACGATGAACTGCACCGGCACCAACAGCAAAGACCACAAGAAGGAACTCTTGGAAGGCACCAAATAACTACAACCCAAGGCGAGCGACGTCAGGATGAAATTGAAGCCGAAGCACACATAAGGGATATGGAAGAGCTCCCCGCCCATGGAAACATAGAGGAAATAGGCAAGGAGATGGCTGACGGAGGTATAGAGGAAGGCTATTCTGGAATAGCACAACAAGATCACCGCCAAGAGGAAACCCACCATGACATCCTGGCGGAAAAGGATGCAGCTCAAGCCTAAGAAATAGCTGGTCAGCCACTTCGGAAGGGAGACCCAAACGAGGTGGTCGGAAAGGGTCGACAACGAGAAGCCCCCCAGCGAGAGCATACTGTCATGCTCGCCAAAGACACAATCGAAGACGATCTCCCCGTCCATTTGCTGCGTCAACAGTAGAACCGTCCATAGGCAGAAGAGGAAAGGGAAGACCAAATAAGGCAGGTGATATTTCTCCAGGATACCGTCCAAACCCGCTATGAGCAGGAGCACCATGATCGAAAGGGCGAAGAGCATGACGAACAACGAGACACCGCACGGATAAAGCGTTCCGACCGCAACACCCACGATGACCGCATTGAAGCCATAAAGGCCGTTCACCATCTTGAATCGATTGAGGGACAAGAGCATAGCGAGCCCATTCACGAGCAAGCAGCAAAGCAAACCGCACAGGCCAGACATCGGATAGAGGAACGTCACCAACAGCAAGGCGATCCCCACCCACGAATCGCGGGAGAAGACCAATGCGGAGTAGCTGTTCCGCACACTTCTGAGGAATGTCTTCAGTTCACCGTGCATCTATCCTCCACTCCATTGACATCGTTCAAGCATTCAGCGTCACGCAACAAGATGACTTCACCGTTCTCCTTCACCATCACCACCTTAGGCCGCATGGTGATGAACTGCATCCACTGCGTCACGTTATAGGCGCCCACGTTATGGATCAGCAGCAGGTCATTCCTCTTCAACGGAGGGAGCATCACATTGTCGCGGATCACGTCTATGTTCATGCACAACGGTCCGCACAACATCGTAGGCTCGACCTGCGAGGTGCTCTCATAGGTAGCGGTCACCTTATGGTTGTACCAGAAGGAGGTGAAGAGCAAGTTCACGCCCGCGTCGATCACCGTGTTCAGGCGACCGTCCGCCATGCGTTTGTTCGTGATGACGGAGGTGAGCAGAAAACCTGCGTTATCGACCAACGCCCGTCCCGTCTCCAGCACGATGCGCAGCCGTTTACCGTCAGGGAATTTCATGGTACGGAAGACGCTGGTGATGGTCTCCGCATAGTCGTCGAACGTCGGGCAGAGGTCCTCGCCCGTCAGGTAAGACGACTTCAACGTATTCTTGGAGGCAAAGCCGCCACCCATGTCCACATAGGAGATTGGCAAGCCCAGTTTTTCCATCGAATCCTTCGCCAAGAGGGCCAGTTTCTCCGCCTCGATGCGGTAGGCGTCGGCCGTCTGGATGAACGTGCCGATGTGGCAATGCAAGCCCACGCAGTTCAGTTTACCCTCCGAAGCGATTTTCTCCAGAGCGTCCCATGCCTGCCCCGACTCCAGGTTGAAGCCGAAGCGGTTCCACGGAGGATAGATTCCCACGTCCATGTTCACACGGAGGGCCACCCTCGGTTTTATGTTTTTCTCTATGGAGAGATTGGTCAATATGCGAAGTTCCTCCGTGTTGTCGATATGGATCAGGCTATCCCCCTCGATGGCCCTGAGCAAGTCCTGTTCGCTCTTAGCGGGACCGTTGAAGATGATAAGGTTGGAAGGCACCCCGTTTGCGAGGGCCTTGTCGTATTCGAAGCCGGAGACCACCTCCGCCATGGCACCCTCCTCGTGGAAGATGCGGCAGATCGTGTTCAGGTAATTCGTCTTGTAGGACCATGCGAAACGCACCTCGGGATAGCGTGTGGAGAAAGCCCTCACGGCCTCGCGCATGTTCTTCCGCAGCGTCCGCTCGGAAAAGACGAACAGAGGAGAGCCGAACCGGCTACGCAGGCAGACCAAGCCCACACCGTCAATCTCGGTCTGAGCGACCACCGCCACGTTCTGGCCCGTCTTGCCCGGCATCGTCGGAACGATCCGTTTCAACATCGGTCTTTCGTATTTCTTCTTTTCCATATCACTTCTCTCCTTTCACTGAGAACTGTCCGAACTCAGATTGGTTAACCACCATGTCCCAGGAATAACGGATGAACATCTTCCCCACATCGTAATGGTCAAACTGGCTAGGCGTCTCCCCCAAAGCCAATTGGACGATCTGTTCCGGTATGTTCTCCCCTGCCGCAGTGGCCAAATAGACCCAAGCCGGCATCCTAGGGTTTATCTCGATAAGATAGAGGACACCATCGTCCCCCCTCAATAGTTCCAGTTCAAAAGCGCCCATCCAACGGGTGGTCTCGACGAAGCGGCGGGCCGAATCCATCAGCTGGTCGTCCTTGATGGTGACCCCCGCCCAAGCCTTTCCCTTGTCGGTGATGAACTGCTTATGCATCGGCACGCAAGAGATGAGGTTGCCCTTTCCGTCCCCCACGCCCACGACATTGAACTCTCCACCGGAGATGTATTGTTGGGCGATGACCGGAGCTCCCCATTTGGCCAAAAGGTTCCAGAAATAGGTGACCGCCTGTTCCCTGTAACCCGCATAATAGGCCTCATAGAAGTTGCCCTTCATCATGATGGGGTACCGCAACTCGTTCTCCGCCGAGAGGAGGTCCTCCACCGTATTGCACCGGAAGCTCTTCGGAACACTGAAGCCCATCTTCTCCCCGAAGTCCGGCAAGCGGTATTTCTGTCTGGAGTCGAACTGCTCGATAGTGGGCAAGCAGAGGCGGATACCCATCTCCTCCAGTTTATCCTTGATCTTGATGTAGATGAACAGTTCGGCGTCCAGGTTCGGGATGATGATGTCTATATGTTCCCGTTCATGGATGTAACGCAGCCTATCCAGGAATGTCACCATACCCTCGCTAGGGAAAGGCAGCAGATACGACACGTCCGTGATGTCCTGCATGTAGGCGCCCGGCTCCAACGAACCGTAGCAAAAGCCCACGACACGGAAATCGGCGAAACCAGACTGTCTCAGGCTTCTGGCGACCCCGACCCCCGGCCCCGGGTTGTCCGTCGCATTCATTCCACTTATCGCCACCACCAAGTTTCTCATCAGTCCACTAAGATTCTATATTTCCTCAACAAATAAAAGAAATCATCCACGTCAGCCTCCAAAGAGGAAGCCTCCACATCATACTCCGACAAGAGGCGGTTATATATATCCGTTTTGGAGCATCCCTCCCCTAGCAAGGTTAAAACCAACCTCGCCGTCTGGTTTATGGAGAAGCTCTCACCCGTCATGGAATTGAACACATACCCAGAATCATTTACTATCATTCCAGAAACTAAGTTCATACTAATCTGAGAATACTACAAAGAATACTATGAAAACTAAAGTATATATAAAGCCGCATAACGAACTATTATTTTCAACGAATATATAATATTTCACAAGAAACCACAAACACTATCCGAAGAAATGGTTCGGGACCTCCTCGTCGGTTGCTCATTCCAGCCTCCAACGGATCCTGCATACACCTCCCTCGTACGAAGAGGAAAGCACCTTGAAACGGCCCAATTCGCTTGTGTTCTCGACATGGGCGCCCACGCACGGACACGCATCGTACGTGCCTATACGGACAATGCGCAGGTCACCGTCCGCATGCTCCGGGAGCTTGGAGAGATCGAACTGCCGCTCCGCCTCCTCCTTGGGCATATATTCGCAATAGACCTGCAGATGCTGGCCGATGACCTCGTTCATGCGCCGCTCCAGCTCCGCCACCTGCTGCTCCGTCAGGTCCGACGGCAGGAGGTAATCGCACTTCGATTTCTTGCGTTCCACATGAGCGGAGACCGCCCTGCCGCACCCGAACATCCGCACCATGGTCTGATTGAGCAGATGCTCCGCCGTATGCGAAGGCGCAATCCCTTGATCCCTAAATTTCAGACTTGCCTGTTCCGTCGCTTCCATCACTTCGTTTTTTGGCCGGCCACAGAGATGCAGAAGCGTTCCATGTCGAAGTACTTCCGCGCCAAGCCGATAAGTTCGTCCGCCGTGACGGACAATATGGTTTCCTCACTCTTCCTGTAAAAATCAGTGCCGTCCACCCCTTGCGACAAGAAGGAGAGGTAGGCGTCCACGAAGGAGAAGGAACCGTCCAGAACCCTGGCGTTCTCCCCCAGCATGTAACTGCGGACCGAATCCAGCTCGTCCGCAGGTATCAGCGACTCGCACAGACGGTTCATCTCTTTCCTGATCTCCCCGATCGCAGGCTCCACAAACTCGGTGGCCGTCTGCGTGGAGATAGTGAATCGTCCCATCTCGGGGAGCGACCAGACATACGAACCGATGCCATAGGTGAAGCCCTTCTCCTCCCGCACGTTCGACATCAGCCTACTGCCGAAATAACCTCCCAGAACCGTATTGAGGACCGAGAACGCATGGTAGTCAGGGCCTTTCGCCGACATGCAGATGCTCCCCATGAGGATAGCGGACTGTACGCTATCCGCCTTCTCGGCAAAGCGGTAGGAGGCATTCAGTTCGTCACTCACGTAAATGGAGGTCGCCGGTCTGTCATGTGTGTTCTCGGGAACCGTTCCGAGGGTTGCGTCGATCAGGCCGCGCACCTTGTCGTCCACCTTACCGGAGACGATGACCTCACAATCACCGAAGGTATAATTAGCCTGATGGAAACGCTTGAGCATATCCACGTCCAAGCGGTCGAAATCCTCCAACTCGCCCGCCGAACCGTAAAGGCTTTTCGGACCGAACAGCGCCGCGTTCAGGTTGCGGGAGGCGAGCGTCGAAACCCGCTCGTTCTGTATCAGGAACTGCTGTTTGCGCTTGTTCAGGTATGTCGTGAACTCCTTCTCGGGATATGCGGGCTCCGTGACGATCTCCGTCAACAGCCTCAACATAGGCTCCAGATGCCTCGTCAACGCATACAACGTGACGCAGGCCGACTCGTACGATACATTGATGGCGAGCGATGCGCCATGCGAGTCCAAGGCCTCCGCTATTTCGGACGACGAATGGGTACGGGTTCCCTCCCGCATCATCTGTCCCGCGAAACTCGCCACCAGCAACTGAGGCTGGAAGAACGCGCCCGCCTTGAATACGCAATCCACACGGACGATATCCCCGTCACCGAACGGCAGTTCATGCAACCTCGCCCCGTTCCGCAAGCGGGCAAGCGAGGCCTTGGGGAAAGAAACACCCGTGACACGACCCATTTCAGGGCAAACACTACGATCCATATGCCTTCACAAATTTATGAGGGTTCCAACAATCCATCTCAACCCTATTTTTTATATCCATTCAAAACAACCAATCAAAACGACTCGCCCTGTTGTTCACGGCTACGGAGGAACTGCTCCGCGCGCAACAGATCGTCAGGCGTGTCGATGCCTATGGTCTCCATCTCGGTGATGCCCACCTTGATCTTGTAGCCGTTCTCGATCCAGCGCAACTGCTCCAGCGACTCCGCCAGCTCCAGCGAAGACTGAGGCAGCTTCGTGATCTCGGCCAACACATCGTTACGGTAAGCGTAGAGTCCGATATGCTTGTAATACTGATGGCGGGAGAGCCACTCCTTCTCCTCCGCCCCACGCTTGTACGGGATGACCGAGCGGCTGAAATAGATCGCCTCGCTGTTCTTGTTCAGCACCACCTTCGGGGTGTTAGGGTTGAACAGCGCCTCGACGCCATCCTCCGCCTTGAAGGGCTTGACGAGCGTAGCCAGCTGCGTTTCCGGGTCATCGAAGCAAGCGCACAGACGCTCTATCTGCTTCGGTTGGATGAAGGGTTCATCGCCTTGGATATTCACGATCACTCTCCTACCCGTCCCCGACTTAACATAAGCCTCGAAGCAACGGTCCGTACCGCTCTTGTGCTGGTCGGAGGTCATCATCACCTTGCCGCCGAAAGCGGTGACCGCCTCGGAGATACGGGTGTCGTCCGTCGCCACATAGACGCAGTCCAGCACCTTGGAGACCTGCTCATACACACGTTGGATCATACTCTTCCCGCCAATCTCCACCAAGGGCTTGCCCGGGAAACGGGTGGAGGCATATCTGGCAGGGATTATCCCTATAAAATCACACTTGTCCATAACATCTTCATTAAGATGAGCAAAGGTAACAATAATGATAGAGAGTAAGAAAAATTAGAAAAAAAATAAAGGGAAAGAAGGCGTTTTCATAGACAACTGTGCAAAAAAAATAGTGTGCAAAAATCTCCCGACTTCTGCACACCCACCTTAACTATGAAAAAATCTACCTGTTTTGTTTGCGACACAAAGATAAGTCCGTTTTCTCACTTGACAAAACGAAAAGCCTTTTTTATTTTATTTTTTCGCGGAATATATTTTTATTAAGATTCATATAAAAATATCAATCAATATGGCAAAACAAGCAAATGGAGTTGGAAAAATCGATAAAAATAGCGAATATTGCATCTTGAAAGTAAGCGTATAGTATATTTCACAAACAAATAAGAGTCCAATATCATGAATAGAGTCAAACAAACATCAAGGGTGAAAAAGGCATTTCTCGTTGCGGCGTTAGTGGTCATCGGATGCCAAGGCATAATGGCGCAAGGCAAAACGAACGAGACGAACAAATATTGGCGCGAGGACGAATTCTTCAAAAGCAACTATTCCAACGTCGAATTCTCGAACGTGAACGGATTCCTCCTGTTGGCGAACTCCATCCGCACCTACCAAAACGAGAGCCAAAAGAAGAACGTCAAGGGAAGCAACGACGCACTGAACTTCACCTCCCCTTGGGACTTCTCCAACCTATACAATTCCACGATCGGCACCATCAACACCGCCAAATACACCAGCTACAAGCTCGTGGAATGGCTGAACACGGTGGAGGATGACTTGAGCGAACTGAGCGCCGCCTCCTACTTCTACCGCTACAAATCAGGGCACATCGAGAAGGACCCCCGATACACAGGCGTCAGCCACAAAGGGGACTCCCTCATGAAAGTCGCCTTGCCCATGCTGGAAGAGTTCGCCAGCGTCATCCGCTACGACAACAACATAGCGGAACTCTCTCCGCTCATCACCTCCTACCTCACTTGGGTGGACCAGGTCATCAACGAGCAATTCACCTGGCTGAACAACAAGACGAAGAAACCATATGCGTATATCACCGCCAAAGTCTCTCCATTCGACTTCCGGCACACCATCCGCACCTACGAAAACAAAAAGAAATCGAGCACGCTATTCCAGACCGGATGCGGCATGGTATACGACAGCTGGAGCTGCCACGCGAACGCCAAATGTGAGCACCCGTTCTTCCAATCCCTCTGCCAACCCTTCATCGACCATTTCCTGAAAGGATCGGGCAAGAAGGATGAATGTTTCAGGGACTTCCTCTGCTCCTCCCTATACTTGGCCTACTGCAAGGAGAAAGGGGGCAACGAACTTTACCAAATCGAGCTGGAGAACCGTCTTTGCAGCTACAACAGCAAGAACAAGAAATGCGGCAAGCTGACGTTCATCGAGTTCCACGAGGAGTTCACAAAAATCTACTACGCCAAGGGGAATAAAGGGAAGATGGACGTCCTGTGCCAGAAGATGCAGGAATTCTTCAAGGAGAACCAATAAACACGACCCGCAGCGCATATGAGCGAGTTAGCGAAGATACTGATGGCGCACAAGGACGAGGCGCAAGCCCGCCACCTCTCCCGCTTTTTCAAGACAGGGCCGGGGCAATACGGGGAGGGAGACCTCTTCCTAGGGATTAAAGTGCCCACGACCAGGGAGATCGTCAAGCAACAATGGAAGAGCACCAGCTTCGACGAGTTGGAGGAGTGCGTCGCCTCCCCCTACCACGAAATCCGCCTAGCGGCGCTGCTGATACTCATACAGATCTTCAGCCATGCGAAGGGCGACCCCGACATGCGGAAGAGGTGCGTGGATTTCTACCTCGACCACACCGCCCACATCAACAACTGGGACCTCGTCGACCTCACCTGCTACGAGATCATCGGCACGTGGCTCCTCGACAAAGACCGCACCCTACTCTACGAACTGGCGGAGAAGGGCAAGACCATCTGGGAGCAACGCATCGGCATCGTCAGCACCATGAAGTTCATCCGTAACGGGGAGACCAACGACACCTTCCGAATAGCGGACATACTGCTCCACCACCCGCACGACCTCATACAGAAAGCGACGGGCTGGCTCCTACGGGAGGCGGGGAAGAAGGATGCCGGGAAGCTAAAAGAGTACCTCTCCACCCGCTACCAGACAATGCCAAGGACCACCCTGAGATACGCCATCGAGAAATTCCCGGAAGAGGAGCGGAAGGCGTACCTGAAGAAATAAGAAAGGCAGACAACGCGCAATGTTGTCTGCCTTTCCTTTAAGTCCTACAATACCACAAGCCTCACAATAACACCTTCACACGCTGTGCGCCGATCCTGAGGATATAGACTCTACCCGCAGGCATGGCGAACCGCACGGTCTCCGAGGCTTTTCCTCGCAAGGTACGTATCAATTCACCTTTGGCGCCGAACACCTCAATAGTCTCCTCCGTCCCGCACACGCAGATGGTTCCGTTTTCCGTCCAGACAGAGATGCCACAGAAAGCGGTGTCCTCCCCGTTGGTGACCTCTTCGTTAGGATCTATCTCCGGCTCGAAGAACTGCACCTCCCAGCCCTCCGGGATACTATTGGCACCATATTTCACAGCCAATTCCCTCGGGCAAACGAATGTGCCGGCAGGGGCGACATCAATGACCCAATTATCAGTTTCGTCAACCACGTCCCAAGGAATCCATTCAGTAAAGTGGACCTTGATGTGGGAAAGGCTCTCGCACCCATTGAACATGAAGGTGTAGCAACCCTCCGCCAGCTCGGTGGCAAGCAGTTCAGGCGCTTGCGTCAGACTGGTGCTGTAGGCGAACATGGACTGGCAACAAGATGTGGCCAGCGTGGTGGCGG
>JAILLP010000008.1 GCA_024693065.1 Paludibacteraceae bacterium | reverse complement strand
ACCCATCGAACGTGCATACCTACACGATAACCTTCCACGCACCTTTCGAGTCCTTGCTGACCAGCCTGAAGGTGAATGGTACGAGCGTGGCGAACTTCAGTTCCTCCACCTTGAAATACACGGTGAACAATGCGGCTTACGCCACTTCGGAGGTGACCTACACACAGTCCGCTGACGCAACGGTGGAGAAGAGTTTCAATTCATCCACAAATGTGCTAACGCTGAAGGTATCAGGCGGTGACGTGGCGACGAACCCATCGAACGTGCATACCTACACGATAACCTTCCATGCGCCTTTCGAATCGTTGCTGACCAGCCTGAAGGTGAATGGCACAAGCGTGGCGAACTTTAGTTCTTCCACCCTGAAATACACGGTGAGCAATGTGGCCTACGCTACTTCGGGAGTGACCTACACGCAGTCGGCCGACGCAACGGTGGAGAAGAGCTTCAACGCCTCCACAAACGTGCTGACGCTGAAGGTATCGGGCGGGGATGTGGCGACGCACCCATCGAACGTGCATACCTACACGATAACCTTCCACGCACCTTTCGAATCGTTGCTGACCAGCCTGAAGGTGAATGGCACAAGCGTGGCGAACTTTAGTTCTTCCACCCTGAAATACATGGTGAGCAACGCAGCCTACGCCACCTCGGAGGTGACCTACACGCAATCGGCCGAGGCGACGGTGGAGAAGAGCTTCGACGCTTCCACGAACGTGCTGACGCTGAAGGTGTCGGGCGGTGATGTGACGACGAACCCGACGAACGTGCATACCTACACGATCTCTTTCCATACCTCGTTCGAATCGTTGCTCACAAGCCTGAAGGTGAACGGCACGAGCGTGGCGAACTTCAGTTCCTCCACGCTGAAATACACGGTGAGCGATGCGGCCTATGCCACCTCGGAGGTAACCTACACGCAGTCGGCCGAGGCTACGGTGGAGAAGAGTTTCGACGCCACCACGAACGTGCTGACGCTGAAGGTATCGGGCGGTGACGTGGCGACGAACCCATCGAACGTGCATACCTACACGGTAACCTTCCACGCACCTTTTGAGTCGTTGCTCACAAGCTTGAAGGTGAACGGTACGAGCGTGGCGAACTTTAGTTCCTCCACGCTTAAATATACGGTGAACGATGCTGCCTACGCTACCTCGGAAGTGACCTATACGCAGTCGGCCGAGGCTACGGTGGAGAAGAGTTTCGACGCCACCACGAACGTGTTGACGCTGCAGGTATCGGGCGGTGACGTGGCGACGAACCCGACGAACGTACATACCTACACGGTGACCTTCCACGCACCTTTCGAGTCGTTGCTGACAAGCCTGAAGGTGAACGGTGCGGGTGTGGATTCCTTCTCTTCCCTGAAGTTCGATTATCTCTATCCAACGACATATGCCTCCGCCAAGGTGGAGTACGGGCTTTCCACGGGAGCGACAGCCTCCAAGGAGTATGACCCGTTGCGCAATATGCTGACGGTGACGGTACGTGGCGTTGATTATGCCACCAATCCGGCGAACGAGCACCTCTACCATATCCAGTTCTCGCTCCCTTGCCAATTGACGGACTTGAAAGTGGACGGAAAAACGATCGCAGGGTTTGACAAGGATCTCTACGCATATACGGTGGATGTCACCTATGCCTTCTCCCAAACGGAGTGGCGGGCGGACAGCACGGCGGTCACCTCCGCATCCTACGATGAAGGCGAGGCTACCCTGACGATTAGGGTGACCGGAAAGGATTCCCTCCTCTTCCCGAACAACCGTCACCTCTATACGGTCCGTTACCATGTGCCGTACACTTCCTACCTCTCCTCGTTGACCGACCATGGCAAGAGCCTTCCGGCTTTCTCCCCGACAGTGTTCGATTATGAGATGGATGATGTGTATGCCCGCTCCGATATCCGCTATGAGGCGGACGAGTACGCCACGACGACCGACACGTTTGACGCATCGACCAACATCCTTACGATTACAGTGAAGGGTGGCGATATTGATGTGAACAAGGCCAACACGCACACTTATACGGTTAAGTTCCATGCGCCCTACACCTCCCTGTTGAGCGATTTGAGCGTGGATGGACGCACGTTGGAGGAATTTGCGCCGAACAAATTCGACTATCGGGTGGACGCAGTCTATTATAAGGTCGATTTAGGCGTTTTAACGGACGATTTCGCCTCGTACGCTATCTCATACGACAGAAGCACTTATATGCTCACCATAAGCGTTAAATCGGGCGATTTTGCTTTGGATACCACCAACCACCATGAGTACAGGATCCAGTTCAACGACCACAACGTCTACAACTCCGAGTTATTGGCCGTAAGCCTGAATGGAGTCGCCATGGAGGGATTCTCCAAAGAGACCTATTCCTACGAAGTGGAGGGCTCCTATGCGGACATTACCCTGCGCTATGAGGCGGATTCCCTGACCACGGTCACGGAGTTGTTCGACGTCCAGGAGAATAAGCTCACCATCACGGTGGAGGGTGGTAACTTGGCGATTGCGCCGGACAACTTCCATGTCTATACCTTCTCCTTCACGCAACAGTTCTCATACGGTGCGCAGATCACCGCTGTGATGTATGAGGGCGAACCGGTCGATTGGTTCGACAAGGACGTGTATGAGTATACGGTGGATCTGGCTTATGGCGAGAGGGTGTTCTCTTATACGACGAACAACCTGGCGGATGTCTATGAGTTCTTCGACGAGGAGAGCCTGACACTCTCTGTCGTGGTCATCGGTGGAGACATGGATTACAGCAACATGAATGAGTATCTAATTCACTTCACATCCTTTAGGCAGGAGAAGGGAGACAACGATGTTGTCACAGGGGTCGAAGAGAATCTGCTTCTGGAGGAATCCGGAGCGGAGAGCGCCTATTCGCTCTACACATTGAATGGTGTATGGGTGCGTTCGGGTGTGTCGGACGATGACCTTACGGCTACGGCAGAATTGCCTCGTGGTCTCTATCTGCTCAAGCGCGGAGGCGACGTGAAGTTGGTATTGGGTATGGGTAAGTGACGTTACGGAAGCGTAGGCAGACAAAATGATGAATAAAATGAGGGAGGAAACCCGTGTGGATTTCCTCCCTCTTGTTTTATGGAATTCACCTGAAGAATTCTCTTCCGGTGAGTGCTTATTTGTGTGCTGGCGCAGCCTCTTTGCTGAGCAATTCAACCTTGAAAATCAATGCTGCGTTACCAGGGATTTCTCTTCCTGCGCCATACTCACCGTATGCCAATTCAGAAGGGATCATCAATTCCCAAGTAGAGCCGACCGGCATCATCTTCAAAGCTTCCGTCCAACCCTTGATCACACCGTTTACAGGGAATTTGATCGGTTGTTTGCGCTCGTAAGAGCTGTCGAATATCTTACCGTCCACCAATTTGCCTTCGTAGTTCACCTCCACGATGTCAGTTTCTGCAGGGATGGCACCCGTACCGGCCTTGAGGATCTTGTACATCAAACCGCTTTCTGTTACCTTCACGCCTGGTTCGTTTTTGTAGCTTGCGAGAGCTGAATCAGACTTGATCTTCATGAATGCGCTAGCGGCTTTCCTTTCCTCTTCCATCTTCTTTTGAGCCTCTTCGCGAAGCTTCAAGTTATATTTTTGGAGGATCTCATAGGCCTCTTCCCTTGACATGGCGAATTTCGTCGAATCATTGCTGAATCCAAGATCGAAGGCTTGTTTGAAGACCTCCAAGTTACCGCTGATTTCCGGGGTATTCAGGTATTTGCTGTATTCGGTACCACCGACCAAACCTTGCGCATAACTAACTGTATCCATGTAATTCTCCATCTTGGCGGATTTCTTTGCGTTGTTGCAAGCGGAGAACATTGTAGCTCCTGCCATCAATACAAGAGCTGGAATTAATACTTTTTTCATCTTTACTATTTTTGAGAATTATTTTTATTGACGTTGATATTGTTGGAATTGGTACTTCTCACCCTTGATGACCGACTGGTCCGGGTTGGTCACGTCCAATAGTTCCACCTCGAAGATGAGGGTGGAGAATGCCGGGATAGGACCTTGACCGTGCTCTCCATATCCCAAGTCGGATGGAATGTAGAATTTGAACTTGGAGCCGACAGGCATCAACTGCAGACCTTCCGTCCATCCCTTGATCACACCCTTCAACTCGAACTCGGCTGGTTCACCACGTTTGTAGGAACTGTCGAACTCTTTGCCGTCCATGAGCGTTCCGGCGTAGTGGACCTTCACCCTGCTATTCACGGAGTTTGGTTTGGCTCCGTCACCCATTTTCAGGATTTCATATTGGAGGCCGGATGGGGTCTCGATGACGCCCGGACGTTTCTTGTTATTGGCGAGGAATTGCTTCTGCTCTTCCATACGCTTTTGGTTCTCGGCGTCTTGGGCTAATTTCAAGTTCTTTTGGATGATCTCGTTCGCATCCTTCTCCGGGAATGCCAAGGTCAGCGTGTCATCCTTGATTATCTTTGTCAAGGCATCCAATAGCAATCCTTTATCATAGGGTTTCCCTGGCAAGTTCTCCAAAGTATTGTTAATGCTCTTGGCGAACTCCAAACCGAATGCGTAGCTGGTGGAATCCTTGGCGGTCTTGAGGACCGTCGTTGATTTAGGCGCTTTTTTCGCCTCTGCCGTGAAAGCGGTGCATGCTGCGATGAGTGCCGCTGTTAAAACTATCTTTTTCATGTGGTTGATATTAGGTGGACCTTGAACCCGGTACGAGGGTCGTGCGGCCCGTTGATTATATTCCTAACGGTACGTGAATCGGAACTCACATTAGAGGATCTGAAGGAGCTCGACATCGAAGATGAGAGTCGAGTTTGGTCGTATGACATCTCCCGCTCCGTGCTCTCCGTAGGCGAGATCCGAAGGAATGAAGAGCCTCCATTTGGAGCCCACTGGCATCAACTGCAGCGCCTCCACCCATCCCGCGATCACTTGGTTGACAGGGAAGTCGGCCGGTTGGTTGCGGCGGTAAGAACTGTCGAACACGGTTCCGTCGATGAGACGTCCCTCATAGTGGCAACGTACTGTGTCTGTCGCTTTCGGCTTCGGCCCGTTTCCCGCTTGGATGATGGTATATTGCAATCCGCTCGCTGTCGTGACGACATCCTTTTGCTCCTTATTCTTCACCAAAAACTTGTCTCCGATTTCTTTGTTTTGTCCATCTACTTCATCTTGTAGTTTCGCGAAGTATTGGTCGAGGATTTGTTGCGCCTCTGCTGGCTCCATATCTGGCTTTTTGCCGCTGAATACGTCGGAGATTCCTCTTGTCAGTTCTCCTATGTTCAGATCTTTGATCCCAGTTCTTTTGAGGCTGCCTGCCATGCTTATGCCTAACGCGTAGCTGATTTTGTCCATCTTTAAAAATATTCTTTATTGTTTGTCTTAGCACAAAGGTAGGTAAAAAAATTATCTGAATCGCTTGTATTTGAAAAATTATATAGTCTTCGAGCCATTTGTAAATATTTTTTATAATTTTGTTTGTGTGTAACAGGTTAGAATCACTATTAACTAAATTATAAAAATATGGAATTGTTAATTTTTCTCGCTATTGGAGCATTGGCTGGTTTCTTGGGAAGCAAATTGTTTTCCGGCGCTAGCAAGGGTTTGTTGGTCAATATGATCGTCGGTATCATCGGTGGTATCTTGGGCGGATGGGTGTTCGGTCTCTTGGGATTCGAGTCTGCCGGCATCATCGGACAAATCGTGACTGCCACTGTAGGTTCTATCCTCTTGTTGTGGATCATCTCCAAGTTCAAATGATGGCTAACTAACCCCTGGTGGGGGAATAAGGAAAAGGGTGTGTCGAAACCGCTTGGTATTGACTCACCCTATTTGTTTGTGGAGTGTAAATGTACTAGTCTTTGGGGTGGTCGTTACATAACTGATACATGACGTCATCCATCGATAATCTCTTATTCGCGAAAGGAACAGATAACGACAATGTGTCTCCCACATGTCTTTCAAACTCACGATAGGTTGTTCCCGTATAGGTTGAATCTCCATATCGATACGAATACTTCAAGCAATACAAAGAGTCCATTACACTAACCTCTTCGATCTTTCCGTCGAAAACACGAATATCATCCGCTTTCGATATTTGTTCGAAAACACTTCGGAACTCACGTGATTTCCTTATCATCCGGTGATATCTTGCCAACGATTGCTCTTTCATCGCATGTACGTTCGCTAATTTAAAGGAATCAGATTCCCTCCCTGATTTTAAACTATGAAGCATACAATCCTCCATCATGTCGCAAACCATTGGATTCATCTCCAACCCATGAGATGAGTAAATGGATCTCAGGGACGAGTAGGCATTGCCACCACACCATGGGCGGTGGTAAACATCGGCTAATATGATTTCACAAACGAACTGAACTTCACGCGGACAATTCTTTTCACACAACCAATTATATGAACTAAGATCGCCTTTCGAGATGATATTCTCCTTCAATTTGTTTATCTCAGCTATTTCATCCATTTTTTCTTGTAGGTCCTCCTTCTGACTCCACAAAAATGATATATAGATAAACAATAGTGCGATGATCACGCCTAGTAAAATAATTATCGAGCTTTTAACGTCGCTCATCTCTTCCTTTATAGAATCTGCCATATCGATTGTTTTTATCACATCCTTACTTCATTATCTATGGGTGTCAATTGGCTCCCTATTGGCCGCCTTCGTTGGTCTCAACTCGCAATACGCTAGGCCATTGCGACGCAGGTTACATAGCTCTTCATGTGTGCTAAATTAAAGGTTATCCCTTAATTTGGCAAATGGTTCTAAGCTTCGGCAGTACTATATATACCTTACCAATCTCTATTGTTTTTTCCCAAAACTATCTCTTTTTTTTAAAACAAACATTGAATCCACCATTATCCATTCATCACAGAGATCGTAAAAATAGACAAGGTCACAACCATATGGGATTCCAGAAGCGACAACAAGCATTCCTTTGGCAATTTTAGTGCCATCTGCAAATTCTATTTTCAACACCGGAACCCTCATTTTTTTTAAACAACTAACCACAGAATCACTTAGTGTAAGAGCATAAGAATACTCATCACTATATGTGATTTCATAATCTTGTAATTTCAATGCAAAAGAATTTTTGCATGCTTCCAGTTCCTTGCGTGATCTTTCATTGATTTTTATTAGATGGAGATATTTCCCTGACCTGTCATACCTGTCTGACAGCACAACCCGTTCATCATAATCATAGTAATAGAAATAATCACAATCGCATGGAGGTTCAGAACACGCCCCAGAGATTCCTTTGGCAATTTTAATGCCATCCGCAAATTCTATTTTCAACACCGGTGCCCGCATCCCCTTTAAACAACCAGCTACGGAATCACTAAGCAAAAGAATACAGGCATCCTCCTTACAGAATGTCTTTTCATCCATTTTTAGGGTAAAAGAGTCACCGACAGCTTCCATCTCCTCCTGTGAAACATTCTCAACTTGGTCATTCTTTTGAGGCATATTATTACCGCATCCATTATTTAGACTTAGGATCATAATAGCCAGAATCACTCTTATCAAGACAACTTTGAACCGTTCCATAAATCTCATATTTTAGCATTAAATCAGGAAATCACAGACTATCTATTTCCTTTCTAGTGAGACCCGTCGCTTTGGAAATGGTTTTCTCATCCACTCCCATCTCCATAAGATTTTTAGCTCTACTAAGTTGCTCGTCCCGCTCCCGTTCCGCCTCCCGTTCCGCTTCTCTTTTACAGAATTCCTCATACAGCTTCAAAAAACTCTTTTCATCGACGCCATATGATTTCATACTGTCTTTGCACGATTCAAATATTCTCATCACCTCTTTTTTCTCGCTATCGTGTGATTCCCAATAAGCGGCATTTCCCTTGTCTTCGACGGAGCCCAGAACATGACCTAACAAATCCCCCGGATCGTCATCAACCGTTATGAATGGTTTTACCCTTAGGATATCTATCGCCACTGTCATCACGTATTCCTGCATTGAAGATTGACGGATTAAAAAGCAAATATCAGACAAAGAATAATCTTTCACCTGCACATGGTATAAATTATAATATCTCATCCCAACATTTGTCCATGTTGGAATCTCACCCTTCCACGGTCCATATACTTGTTCCATTGTTTTTCGTTCCTTCATTTCAACAAGGATTTTACTATATGATTTAGGGTGAGGATTTGAAATGGCGCGAATCGGATAGCCAAAACAACGTGCTTTATAACAATTAGTTTCCACGCTTGGTGCCCACCCAAAACAATCGAGTCCATAGGCTGAAGGGTTCTCAACTTCTGTAGACAAAGAAGAAGACCAATAAAAGGCATATTGGTGGTCAGGGGCCTCATCATCTTTACATACCCCAGAAACGGGGAAAAAGATCATATTTAGGTTCTTTTTAGATATGCCAACGATGCCAGCGACACCAGTCCCTTCAAAATCATCAACAGGCCACCACTCACAATAATCCACCAATTCAATCATATCTTCTTGAGTTGGCATATACCAAGAATCCCCCCAAACAGCTCTTGCTGCATCATCCATTTCCTCCAATATGATTTTATAGTCTAACACTCCAGATTCTTTATATGCGCAATATTTTGAATAGGAGCCTTCTTCCCCGAACTTGTAATTTGTGTTAGCATACAACTTCTTAGGAGATGTTTCTCCCCATGCGAAGTAATCCCCATGTTCATGAAGTTTATGTGCACCAAGGTTGCAGGTCGCCCATAAATTACCACTTGGGAGGCCTAGGTCCACATAATCATGCCCGCTTACCTGTCCGCTTGTATTTCGGTATTCTTCAAACATAAAACGCTGTTGCTTTTAATCGTTTACGACTGGTTCTCAAATATTTATCATGAAGTCCCATCCGACAACCCGAATGGAGGATTCACGATGCGAAGTAAACGAGCCGCCACGCAATCTTTCCGCGCACCTGAAAAAATAACTAAAAATTTTTTTTAGAGGCATGTACCAATACGGTCCACCTCAATAAACGGAGACTTGACCTACCAACACATAACACCTTTCGAATTCGGTTTTGTTTTATCTGTCCAAATCACTTTCCCCACCGAATCTGTCTTAAAATGCAAATACGAAGCGGACGCATCTCCATTAGACATTGAACATACCTCATACTCCATATTCGGGAGCAAAGTTGTTTCTGTAGAATCTTCGAATCTATATCCTTTGTTCTTTTCATGAATGTTTTCATAAACATCGGCAAGATAGAATCTCTTCGAAAGACAATCAGACGACCCTTGTATATAGAAATCAGATGATTTTTCTTTGTTGTATATTTCCAGTCTATATATCTGCGCATCAAACCTAAACATATTTTTCCTCACAACACATTGGTTTTGAATGTCAACATATATATTATTATCAGGCATTAACGCCACCATTATTGCCCCAAAAACAAGTATTATCAACAGACCATAAAACAATATATTCAACAATACATTCAATATTTTTCTTAGCATATTCATCGGATAATTTTAAATCAGACTAACAATCAATGTTTTTATCCAAAGTTCCCGCTTATCCATTATTTATCTTCCTTTGAGTGTGACACCTTCTCTCCCGTGAGGGTAAAATAGACGTATTGGTTGTCGTCTGACTTAGCCTTAAAATAGTTGGCTCCATCCATCTCAACCAAATCAATTTTTTTGTACTCACAAGGAATGATCATGCGTTTCCCTTCAAGAGAAAAGACGCCTACTTTATAGTCATCATATACTGAGCCAACGTCACCTTTAATTTCGTAACCATCGTAGTTTTTGATACGTTCTATTCTAAAAAAATTGTACTTGGATCCACATGGAATCACCGTATCGCCATCCATCGTATATAAGCCTACACAAGATTTCTTATCTACTTCATAAAAATAGAACTGGGCATCCCCTAGCCTTTCTACCTCCTCATATTTAACAGGAACGATGATTTTAGCTACCACACCAGAAGGCGTAGATTTGTAGCTGCTCAAACAAAGTTTAATGACTCCCTTTTTCTTAGTTCTCTTGTGCTCACCAATTATATATTCCCAATAGAATTTATCATGAAAAAGGACATCGTCTGAACCACGAACGTTCTTTACCTGCGAATATTCAGGAGACTCAAACGTGTACTTTTCTCCTTTCATATTGGTTACTGTCACATAAGTACTCTTCCCTTTCTGATTACTATCAAACGTTATTTTATCAATGACCTCCTGTTTTCTAAAATCTACAACCACAAGCGTATCTTCATTATACACAAAATGGATGCTATCGGTATAGTTCCGATCACCGTGGAATACTTGACCTTCCGTAATAATTTTCTGACCATCAATCGAAATGATATAATATTTATTCTCTTTTTTCACCTGGTATGCGAGAGTGTCTTTACATGGCCCTATCCCCCAACCTTCGGAATCGAAAGCGTCAATCACGTTAGCATAACCGAATTCAGATAAGCCTCCTGCAGCAGGCTCCATATTTGCATGATTACGAACGATTTCTACCTGCTCGTACTGTTTTTTCAGCGAATAGAGTATCGGTGATTTTTGGGCATCTTCTCGAATAGGAACCTCATCAAACGACTCTGTTTTCCTATTGTACATCAATCCCCATCGTTTTCCATCTTTTTCAACAGTCAGATGTCCCCAAAACAATTCTCTGTCAATAAAACTATAAACAGGGGGCAAAAGAGTCTTCCCTTTAAAATCTATCAATCCGTAGAGGCTATCATCCACCTCCACCATGATCATACCATCCCTCGTTTCCTCCCCCATTTCGGTATAGATGGCTGGCGTCAGTTTTGTGCCCTTCACATCTTCCAGACCCAACAGACTATCCGCGCCATAATAGGTTCTGACCTTCGATTTCGCATTCTTGTAGATGTGCGTTTCCCCATGGAAATCCACAGCATAGGATTGTAGCGAAAAAGCGATGGAAAGCAATATGTATATCAATCTTCTCATTTACATTTTCACAAAACAATTACCAAAAACCAAGGAAATCACCCCAAAAATGACCATCTGCATCCATATGATCCCTTACAAATACTTCTTTGGGGATTCCTTCCGCAAGGCTAATTGTGTCAGTATATTTTCCCAACACTTCTATTCCACAATCAATCACTTTGAAATTAAATTCTCTATACATCCCACCGTAATACTGTCCCAACCTTTCACCATCTCGATAAATAGTCAATCTTTGATTACCATGTAAGGACTCCTCCATTTTACCAAAGCGATTGTTTTCAAGTATTACATCATATTCCGTCTGGCAACATTTAACAGCACCCACATATTTCAACTCACTTATCAATATTCCATCCTTATCATATAACGAAAAGGAAAAGGAATCCTCAACGCATTTATCTTGCAACAACATTCTTTCGAAAAACATCGAGGTTTCTTCATACCTGTTGGGAGACTGATCTTCCACTTGGGAACCACTACCACAAACAGAATCCACTACGGCAGCAAGCGTATCGCTTTCTTCCTCGGAGTTGGTTTGCGCTTCCTCTTTGGGAGAACAGCTGCAACAGATCAAGATGGGTAAGAATGATAACCAATATCTCATATATCTATTTTTTAATTAATTCAACATTTCCTCCTATCTTCACCTTCTTCATCTCCGTACAAGCATTGAATTCAGGGAAGTACATCTGCTCCACCTTGGCAGGATTAAGGATATAATCGCCTTGGCAGAAAGGTGTTAGTTCTATCGTGAATTCATAGACACCTCGGTTCAGGGCTGAGCAGAAGATATTCGTGTGCTCCTTGTAGTGCTCTCTATAGACCTCATTGTTTTTCCAACTCGGATCCTTGCTCGCATAGGTGCATCCTGCTGGGATAGGCACATGAATCAGTACATAATCCGCATCTTTCTCCACCGTCACTGTCACCTTCATCTTTACCCGCTGACTTACCGTCAAAGCAGTGTCGGAGAAACTGGTTTGGATGGAGAATCCTGTTCCCTTCGCCTTGACAGGACAATCCCAATAGGTGGATGAAACGGATAGATAGACGGGGGAGGTGCCATTCTGGGAAATGTCGAGCACACCATCCGCAGGGACTTTCCTCTCATAAGGGAATTGGTCTATCTCCTCTTGCATAGCGCCCGAGAAGCGCACCTTCTTTTTCTCCTCGCCCAAACTTTGCTTCAAGTCATCCGACAAGGTGCGGAGAATCATGGCCGACTCATATGTATTGTGCCAGTGAGAGGTGCGACTAAGTGTTTTCTCGTAATAGAAATAGTCACGTATCTTCTGCAGTTCCTCCTTGGAATCCTTGAGCGAATCGGCCTGCAGGATACGATAGACTTGCAACGTGTTCATCATCCTGTTGCTATGCACAGAACGGTCATTGCCAAACTTATAATAAACACATCCCTTCATCGTCTCCTCACGATGCTTGTTCAACCATTCGTAATCAATCGGCAAGCCGCATTTCACCTTGAGTTCCGCCAGATCCAGACTGTCCCGGAACGTCAAATCCTTCACCGAATCCAACAACTTGCTCACCATGGTCCGATAATCCAATTCCAGTCCTAATGAGTGGAGCATCGACAAGCCGAACAGTTTGTCGGCGGACGAATTGTTCCCCATTAAATCACCACATGTTCTGGCCATGTTTTCCTTCGGGAAGTCGATGTGATATTTTTGAAGCGTCTCCACAATGTAACGGCTGATCCAGCGTCTTGATTGATCGGGTCCCCACCAACCCCAAAGTCCATTCGGCAACTGTCTCTCCTTCAATGTCTGTACAAGCTCCGCAATCTTCTTCTCGTTCGTTTTGCGACGATGTTTCGAGAGATTCGGGTTCTGGTTGGCCGTCATGAAACCAATCAGCTTAGAGGTGGTTTGCTCGTTGCATCCGTATGGATAATGTGTCAGCATGGAGACCTCATCCTGCAACAAGTCGGACTGGGTACTCATTACCCGGACGGTCACGCTATCTGCCTTCGCCGACTGGAGTGACATCCGCAGCGTGTCCCGCAAGATGGCGAAACGACCATCGGTACAAGCGACGCCCTGCGGCATGATCTTCACCTTCCGTCTCTCCCCGTCGTTGAAACGGTTCTCCGAAACGAACTGGTAGACTACGGAGAGAGAATCTCCCTGGGCAGACAACTGGAGGGTATCCGTCAGCGTAGTAGCGCAACGGTGCGGATGGGTGGAGATCAAAGAGTCGTTCACTGAGAAGGAACTGGTCAGTTGCACCGTGTCTTTCGTGTAATTCGTCAGCTTGCCACGGGCCTGACAGAGATCCCCGCGCACCAAGAACTCAGGCAGGTATAACCTGGCGGAGAGCGGAACGAAGGATTTGATGGAGCCCTCGGCGGAACCTCTAGCGATATATTTTTTGGCAGGAGCATCCGCCAAATAGATTGTCTGCCAACGGGTAATATTATCCGGGAAGGTAACCGCAAAGCGCACCTTACCCTCCTTGTCAGTCGTCAACACAGGCTGCCAGAAACCTTGGTCGGAGAAGTGGGTGCGAAGCGTGGCGCCACCCTCCGTTTCCTCAGTCACCAACGGATCTTCGTTGCCATGTTTCGTCTTTATAACGACCACACCATTCGCCGCGCGGGCACCGTATATGGCGGTGGCTGCGGCATCCTTCAATACCTCCATCGAGAGAATGTCATCTGGATTAATCTTGGACAACGGATTATCAGCATTCTCCACAATAGGCTTTCCATCCACCACATAGAGCGGTTCGGAACTGCCCGACAACGAAGGGAGACCTCTGATCGTCACACTGGAGGCACCCGGCTGACCACTCGAGGATGTGACTCGAAGACCTGAGACACGACCAGCCAAAGCTTGTTCAACTGATGCGGTAGGCCCTAAGTAGGCAGAGGAGACCTGTGCTACAGCACCTGTGCAATCTTCTTTCTTCATAGGACCAACTTCCCATATTGGGACGCCATAACCCCCACTCTTTGTGATAGAATCAGGCAATGCCACGGACGGAATAGGATCGTTGGTCCAAAGGAATACGAACAGTCGTTCCACCACAAGGTCAAGACTATCCTCGGTATAGAAGAGATGGCTCCTCAACCGACAAGCGAACGAATCAGTCATAATGCGATCCTTTTTCGTGTCGAATCGGACAAAGGAGCGTTTGTTGGGCTCCACTTTTACGGAGTCCAAACGATAACAAGTGGTATCCTCATTCACCAAATAGACACGGTATAGACCCGCTTTAATATCATTGAATCGCCGAACGTTCTTCGGCCAAGAGCTAGATATCACCGCAGGTATTCCATTTTCATACGGAACCAAGACGGAAAGAAAAACCGGTTTGTCGGATCGAATCTGCAGATAATTGCCTGACTCTTTCTCTCGCGGATAATCCCGCTGCAGAGCGAACACGTTCCTTCCCTCTGTTGGCACAATCTTCTTCTTCCGCTTCTCTTCCTCTCTCAGCACACGCTCCAATGTCAGCAACTCTCCATCCAGTGATTTAGAATATGACCTGTAGCGTAACTGCGGATAATCCTTTTTTTCGACCGGACGGGTTACCAATCGATGAGTGGTTGTGTCATACGAATAAACAAGATTGTGGTCCAGCTTCTTCTTCACATCGAAAGAGTCACTCATCCAGCGAACCGAATCCAATATCGGTCCCGCAAAATAACATTTACCGCACCCCTTTTTATATGTTCTGTTGAAATGGAGGAGTGTGCCATCCTTTCTCACCAATCTTTCTTGAGGAAAAGATTTATGCCTCTCGAACAACATGATGTAGGGTTTCAGTTGCTTCATCTCCTTTTTGGTCAGGTGGTCACGTCTCTCTTCCCGTTTAACTAGCGGAGACGTGGTATTGACATCGAAACTCAGAATCGTGCGTTTGTTGGCCTCCACCTTTACGGAGTCTATGGTATATTCCGCCGTTTTAGTCCTCAGCCTGATGCGATGGTATTCATTGGGTGTGATGGCAAAAGAGAAAGGCGTTTTCTCCGACATGATAAAACAAGGCACATCATCAATGTATGCGACATGAATATCCTGGACATAACCACTACTGCATATGAGAGGCGAAATCTGCGTGAGTGAATCCTCCGGATAATAGCTATACCTATGGATGGTGTCGAGCCTAGGGTAAAGGATGGGATAGGCCGCTATCGTGTCGATGGCAGATATTCTCTCCCAGGAAAGCAGTTTGGAGCTGTTCATGTGGGTGTCCTCGTTCGACGTACTCGTCTTAGAATAATCTACCTGCGGGACGTCCAGATAGGTGTTTGGATAATTCCAAACAGGCGATTTCTCGTTGAACTGGCCATTGATTGCGTAGGCGGTCACATCGGCCCCCTTCACAGGCTTGCCATCCGCATCGGTCACCTGCACCTCCATTTCGCAACTCATTCCAGGGACAATCACGGAAGGTTCATCCACCGCGATATACAGTTGTCGGTTGCTATGTACACGGACGATATCCGTATACTCCATGACCTGACCCGCCCAAAGCACTTTGGACCTCAGGACATAGGACTTCTCTTTGTCCCAAGGATAGTAGGCGGGCAAATCCTTGTCACTGCCCGTGAAAATCACTTCTCCATCCTTGATCACATAGCAGGCCATCGGCAGATGCAACGCATTGGAGACCATCGGGAAGAGGCTGTCTCCCGACTTGCGCCATTGCACGGACACCATGGAGGCGGATGAAGGTATCTTTTCATAGGCTGAAGCATACGCCGTTTTGAAGCAATAGGCGGCGTAGGAAGGCTCCACACGCAACGTGCAAGGCAGCATGGTGTCCGCCAAATGGATTCGATTGCCGAATGCGTCCTCCGCGAAAACAGATGCCCGCCCGACCGTGTCTTTACCATTGTATTGAGCCACCGCCGAAAGGGAGTCCCGATTGAGTGAGATGACCACACTATGTTTCCCCGTGTAATAATGTTGCCAACTCAATTTCTTCTCCTCCACATTTCCGTCCGGCATGGAAAGGGTTATTTCGGCTCGGAAACTAATATTGTTTCCTTCCGCGATGGAAGGGGGGAAAGTAAAGGTCAACTCCTCCTTCCCATCGGTCATCTTGTTTTGAGCGGCGAGTTCTTTGGAATAGCAGGAGCGTGCCTCCAACAGTGAATCGACGTTCATTAGTTGGAGGGTAACCTTCACCAAGGCATCCGCGAAGGGAAGTCCATTAGCATCCTTTACCGTCACCTTCACACGGATGCTATCCCCTTTGTAATAGTCGGGCTGATCATACGATCCATCCAGCGTGGCGTCACGCAGAACGTAATCCTCATATTTGAAGGAGGTGGTCTCCAATAAACGTCCTTTCCTATCCCAGAAGGAGACACAGTATTTTTCGTCTAACTGCAACTGCAGGGAATCGGCCAAGACAAAATCATAGGTATAGACGCCATCGGCACAGGGATCCAGACGCTCTTTCAACACCTTGCGGTTATTTTTCCGGGTGAGAGACGGATAATAAGACCCATTGTAATACTGTGAAAGTGAGACCGAGATTGGACGGTTGTATCGACGGTTCTTTCGGTAAAAGGATCCTTTCACACGGACCGTATCATTCGGTTTATACTTCGGTTGACCAACAACAGAAAAGGAGGCCACCTTTGAAGCATACTTTATGTTTTTCCCATAATAACGCAGGAAATTCTCTTCCTGATCTGACAATTCACGGTTATGTCGTTGATCGCGCCTCACACATTTCCCCAACACCTTGCGATAACGGGATCCATCCTCGTATCGCAAATCTTTCAGATTCATATACTTCCCCGTATAGTAGTTATAATATTCCCTAGAATAGCAGCGATAATCATATTCATTGTCCTCGGCATAAAAATCGTCAAAGCGGGCAGCTATTTTCCAAATCAGGCGCCCAACCTTAGCTAGATAACCCACTGGTTCTTCCTCTCTGACAGAGGCCACCGGATCCTTCACGACACGACCTATTGTGACAAAAAACTTGGAGGAACGGTGCTTGGGAAATTTCCAATTTTCATGCTGATCTTGTTGCTCTATGTTAAGATAGGAAAGTTTTCCCTGATGGAGGATGCGCACTCTGGCATGATCATAATGTTTGGTCGCCTCATAGCGCTGGGTCGCGGCGTTATAGGGCATCGCCTCTCCGTTTATCGATACCTCCGCATCCGGCAGAATATGATTCAGACTGTCATGCAAAAAGAAAGATAGTTTCTTGTAATCCTTCCCCATGGCGATTTGGAAGGGCGGAACAGCATGATAGCCGTAATAGATTAACCTCCCATCCAAACGGGCCAGGAGATAGTTGCCTGGTGCCATAGAGTCCACCCTGCGTTTCGAATTGTAAAAATCATAGTCATATCCTTCATTGAACTGAGCCACCAACATATTGCCTTCCACGACCTCCGAGAAGAGCTTATCTGAGACTGCAATCCAGTCTGAAGCGTGCGAATGTATCTCATCCGTCATTTGATTGTTGAGGCGGAAGACGTAAGTAGGGCTTTTATAGTCCGTGTTAAAATCGGGAGCCGCTCCGAAAGCTGCCGTCCATGACACCCAAATCAAAAGGAGTAATGTGAATTTCTTCATATAAGAATTTTTATTGTTTCCTTCTTTGTAAATATCTCAAAAGGCTACGGGCCTGTTTGTCCCCTTGCTTGGCGGCTTTCTTGCACCATTCCGCCGCTTTCCCGTAATCCACGGGAACGCCTTCCCCCTTGAAGTAGTGGAGGGCCAGACAGTACTGCGCATCGACGATGCCTTGCTCGGCGGCTTTCGTATACCATTCGACGGCTTTCGCCTCATCCTTCCGGACGCCCTCGCCACTGTGGTAGCTGTAAGCCAGATTGTATTGCGCCACGGCATCCCCTTTCTCCGCCGCTATGGTGTACAATTCAACCGCCTTCTCATAATTTGGCGCCACACCACATCCGAAGTTGTAGCAGTTGCCCATGTTCCGATACGCTATCACGTTCCCTTGCGCCGCGGCTTCCCGCCATAGTTCCAAGGCCTTCCCGAACGCTCCTTTCTGGTAATGGCAGAAGCCTATCCGCCTCAACACCTCAGCATCTCCTTGCCCGACGATCTTACCATACCACTCCGCCGCTTTCGTGAGGTCCTGCGCCATGCCGATGCCATCGTAGTAGCAGTCCGCCAACCCTCTTTGCGCCGCGGCATCCCCTTGCTCCGCCAGTGCAATCAGCTTTTCGACATCCACCTGGCTCTCTTTGCCTTTGGAAGCCAATGCGCCAATCGGTTCGATTGGTTCCGGGGGCACCTCCCGCTTGGTAGGGCACTCCTTGCGGACTGTGGATGTAAGTGGGCCTTTCAGGGCTTCATCGACCGTGGTTATCAGTTTATCGATATCGGTGTCAAACTTTCTCCTTGCGATAACTTTTCTGAGCATGTCCAACCGGGAAAGGATAGCCCCCTTAAGATGATTAAACTGCTCCGCTTGGGACAAGGAGAAGAAGTCCTCCTCAATGATGATGTTAACGTCTATGGACTTCTCCTTTTTGCTGTAACCACCCACGTCTTTTATCGCGTCGCGTACATAATCTGTCGGGGTGACTTGAAAATCCAGCAAGATGAATTCCAAATCATTCCCGTATGGTTCGTATGGAATCGCCTTCAGTTCCTTCGCGATGCCACCTTCCCCGTCCGCTCCCCAAATAAGGGTCCGGAATGCCTCCCCGAGTCTGTCCCGCTCCGCTCTCTTCTCCTCCGACTCGTCGCAATCGGGGTATACGATCACGGTACATCCTAGTATATCGTTATCCATAGGCTTCAATTCCATTCGTCTTCCCCATTTTAGTAACGTTTTCTTATTCCTCCACTTTGAATTGATAGCCCATTCGATTGTTAAACAATTCAATGTACAGATTCTTTGTGCCCTTTGGAACTTTTAACGTGACTTCAGATGTATTTATTTCGTCAAATGGGTGTGAAGAATCAAATGAGACCTCATTCGGGTCCTGCCAATTCATTTCCACACAGCGAAGTTTCTCACAATAACAGATAGCAGCTCTATGAACAATCTTAACTGATGCTGGACAAACAAGCGTATCGAATTGACAATTCACAAACGCATACGACCCAAGCTTCTCCACACAAGATGGAATCACATATTTATTTCCTTTTTTAGCTGACGGATAAGCAACCAGGCATTTGCCTGCCTTATCAAAAAGGACATCCTCCGACACAGAAAAAAAGTCGTTCGCATCATCCACCACGAAACGGGACACAGAAGGCACAATACCCACATTCCATCTACGGACCGCACTGCCCAAACGTATCTCCCTTAGATATTTATTGCTTATACCACCTATTGTCGGATAATTAAAGAAAAACACCGTATCTCTCTTCTCTGGAGGATATATTAGCAATTCCGGTGTACTACTAGAATCTCGTTTCCACCAGTCACACGCTTCAAAGCACCAATCTGGCTCATTAGGGTTTTGCTCACAACAATTCAATGCATCCGGGTAATAATAAAGGACACCGTCCTGCGAGGAAAAGTATTGGTTGTCGGGAGATACTGTAACGGAGGAGAGAATTTTTGAGTCTACACCAAAATCTCCCTCAATTCTTTGGACATTTTTTCCTATATATAGTGACTTAAAAGAACAACCTGCCGATAATTTTTTTATCATCCTTACAGAATCAGGAATGACAAAAGATTCTATGTTAGGACAATTAACCAAGAAACAGTTTATTCTCCCCCAATTGTCGGGAAGGACCACATTAGACAACATTTCACAATCGCAAATGGCATGATATCCACTCTCTTTAACAGAGGAAGAAATAATAATGGATTTTAACTTGTTACATGCCTTAAACGCCTTGGATCCAATACTGGACACATTTCCTCCCACATAGACAATCTTTGTGCGTGGATATTTCGCCAGGGCTTGTTTCACATGCTTTTGTTCAAGAGTTCCCTCTCCTATAAAAGTTAGGGAATCCCGCTTCGAGTCGTAATTGAAACCAATCGCTTCCGCCTTTGCCTGCAGAAAACAAAAGATTAATATGAAAATAATATATCTATTCATGCTTGGTTATCTTTTGGTCGTTTTTTCGCGGAAATCAAATTAGACACTTTAACGGCTAAGATTATCATCCCATAGATGAGTCCGATAACTAAACCTACAAAAGTGAGTATTAGAATAAATAAAAACCAAATATCATGTTCGCCAAATTCGAAACTCATCCAGAGATGTGCGATTCCCTTCTGTGGATATATAGAAGCAAAATAGTGATAGTCATCAACCGTATTGTCTGTACTATGCAAATAAAAATAGCACTCAGTTTCGTCATATTTGCATTCAAGATCTCGATATACGCATCCAAGGCCTTGTATATTCCACTCCTCTTTTCTGTTTTCGAATTGCTTAATGATTGATGCCGAATAGTCGGTTGGGAAACTAATTTTGTAGTCGCAACCGCAACCGCTACACCAATCTTCTTTAGAGATTATTTCGTACTGGGGTATCTCTATGTCTAAGGCAGATAGTATGTAATCCACACCTGTTTTTTTTAGTGGAGAAAAATACATAATTGTGCATATCACTATACCGATCAAGCATGGACTTTCTAATACTATTATGAGTTCTTTTAAATCCTTCATTGTTGTTTTGACGGTCAAGTTATATCATGCAATGGCTGGATTCGACGTTCTGCGGAATATCCTTGTCGGGCATGGCTTCGCCCTTGTCAGTCACAAGGCTGGCAATGCGTGGGGGGAGAGCGTCCGGTGAGGAATGCCCTTCCTTTATTGGTGAAACTTTGAACTTCTCCATCAATCGGGAAGTTGTATGATTAGTTCAGTTTATCTCTCTTTCGATTTATTTTATTTGAACTTACCCAGTTCATAGATGGCTGGCAGGGCCTTGCCGTTGTTGTCGTCGAAGAGTCCCCGGTTGATCCAGTTGTCGATGACGCCGTTGCCGTTTTCCTCAGGGAACCACCAGTAGAGTCCGTCCACGTTGTCATGCTTCTTCAACTCAATGATGAGGTCTTCCGTGAACTTACGTTGCCCTTCGGGGGTGGCTGGCCATTTGCTCCGGAAATCGTAGCTGATGCCATCGTTCGGGAACCATTGGTAGTAGTACGCGGTCTCCACGATCTGCACCCTCTTGTCCGGGAAGCTCTGCTTCAGTCGGTTGAGCGTGTTGGCCAGGACGGAGAGGTCGTTGTGCCAGAAGGGGTAATAACTCAGCCCGATGATGTCATAATCCACGTTGTGGTCTTTGATGCGCTTGAAGTAGTTGTAGCTCACGTCGGGTTGCCCCGAACGCTCTATGTGGATGATGATCTTCGCCTTCGGGCATACTTCCCTGCAGGCCTTGGAAGCGTTTTGGAGGAACTGGGAGAATACGTTCCAGTTCTGGTCGCTGCTTGGGTTCACCTTTCCCGTGTTCCACAGCATTCCGTAGGAGATCTCATTGCCTATCTGGATGAAGTCCGGCTCCGCACCCTGGTTCTTCAGGGCCACGAGGCATCTCTTGGTGTAGTTGTACAGCGTGTCGTTCAAGGCGTATGCGTTGGCGTTGCGCCAGGAAGAAGGCGTCGTCTGCTTGCCGGGGTCCGCCCATGAGTCGGAGTAGTGGAAATCCAGCATGAACTTAAAGCCGGCCTCCTTGATTTGCCTACCCAGTTGGATGACGAACGGCAGGTCTTGCACCACACCGCTGCCGATGTCCTCCCTCGACGCCTTGGAGGGCTCCACGAAGAGTCTCACGCGCATGGCGTTCCAACCGAGTTGCTTGAAGAACTCCAGCGGTTTCACACGGTTGCCGTTGATGTCGTAGTAAGGGTTACCGTGGCCTTCGTAGCGGGGGAGCATGGAGATGTCGCCGCCGACCCATCGGGTCTCCTCCTCCACCTCCTCAAACGTGAAGAATGTCACGCTGTCCACCTCCGAGAGCGGATAGGCGTGGAGGATGTCTCCATTGCCCATCATCTTGAGGTTGTCCTCTTGTAGCTTGATGCTATCCGTGAGGGCGATGTCCGTCGATTCCGTCTTTTCCCCTTGGTGCACCCTGAGCATTGTCTGGGCGGAGAGGGAGAGAATGCAAAGCAATGTCGTGAATAATACGCCTAATCTCTTCATTTTATTATAGTTTTTGCCCAAAGATAACGAAAAAAGGGAAAGTCGCGATGACCTTCCCTTTTATTTTTAGTCCGTACGAAACCGTACGTATGTTTCATGCTTACTTCACGATCAATCTCTTAGCTGAAACAGCGCCGTCCTCCGTAGCGACCTTCACCACGTATGTGCCGGCAGGCAAGTTGAACTCAACCATGTCGCTGTTGCTCTTGCTAAGAACGATTTGACCGAATATGTTGATCAAATCGATGCGCTCGATCGCCTTGTCGCTCTTCACGATGAAGTAGTTCTCCGCAGGGTTAGGCATCAAGACGATACCATCCTCTTCAACTTCGATATCCTCAACGGATACGCCACTTCCCTTAGCGCAGATGCTACCTTTACCCTTGCAGCCTTTCCAGCACATGGAAGCGTAGGAGTATTCGATGGAACCTTGTCCGCCACCTGACTCACACAAGAATTTACAGTCGTAGACACCACCTAGAGTGACACCTTTGTCTTCCCATGCCTTGAAGTGTTCGGTAACATTGATGGTTCCACAATTCGTATAAGAAGAACGGACAGCAAAGATTTGTGTGAAAGTCTGAGTCCCATCGATAGAAGGAGCATTCACTCTCGTACCAACTTTCAAGGTGTATTTAACGCCATCCACAGTGTAAGTTCCTTTGTCTTGCGCACCGTAGAAGTTTCCGCCACCTCCGAAGGAGTCGTCCACAATATAGTACTCGGTCAACGGATTCTTCGTCCAACCATAGATACCGATGTAAGAGTAGTTGGATC
>JAILLP010000003.1 GCA_024693065.1 Paludibacteraceae bacterium | reverse complement strand
AACAAGATGTGGCCAGCGTGGTGGCGGACATCACAGGCGCCTGCGTCAGGCTGGTGCATCGGAAGAACATATTCGCATAGCAGTAATCAGCCAACGTGGTGGCCGGAAGAGCCGGTGCCTGCGTCAGGTTAGTGCAATGATCGAACATTCCGTAGTAGCAATATTTTTCCAGCGTGGTGGCGGGCAGTTCAGGTGCCTGCGTGAAAGAGATGCAGTCTGCGAACATCTCCTTATAGCAGGCAGGAGCCAGCGTGGTGGCCCGGAGTACCGGAGCCTGCGTCAGTTTGTCGCACCCACTGAACATGGCTTCGTAGCAACTACCAGCCAGCGTGGTGGCGGGCAGTTCTGGCGCCTGCGCCAGACTATCGCAATTACTGAACATGCGGTTGTAGCAACCAGGAGCCAATGTGGTGGCAGGGAGTTCTGGCGCCTGCGCCAGGTTGCTGCACTCCTCAAACATTCCGACGTAACAGCTGTTAGCCAGCTTCGTGGAGGAGAGTACAGGTGTCTGTGTCAGACCCGTGCAACCCTTGAACATTTCGCCATAGCAACTGTTAGCCAACGTAGTGGCGGGCAGCTCCGGCGCTTGCGTGAGTCCGGTGCACCCACTAAACATTCCGTAGTAGCATTTGGTGTCCAATGCGGTGATTGGAAGTGTCGGCGTCTGCGTCAGGCTGGTGCACCCCTTGAACATTTCGTAGTAGCAACTATTAGCCAATGTGGTGGCTGGAAGTTCCGGCGCTTGCGTGAGTCCAGTACATCCCCTAAACATTCCATAGTAGCAATTCTTGGTCAGTGTGGTGGCAGGGAGCTCAGGGGCCTGCGTCAGTCTCGTGCAACCGTTAAACATTATTACATAACAGTTGTTGGTCAACGTCGTGGCGGGAAGTGCGGGCGCCTGCGTCAGGCCAGCGCAGTTATTGAACAAGCCGTAGAAGCAACCCTCGTTCGGAATCGTGACGCTTGTAGCCGTGCTGTCGATCAGACTCATCACGCTACCGCTCGCGGAGAAATATCCCCGCAACTTAAAGTACACATAGGCATTGCTTCCCTGTGAAAATCCATCGGGATTATCTCCCCGCAGGAAAACCTTGGCGTTTTTCTTTTCCAAAGAGACTTCTTGGTAGAATGTGAGATCATTCCAAGTCCGTCCATAGTCCAAAGAGTATTGGACAGTAGGGAGTTTTACTCCTGCCTGCGAAGATTTATATTCCATGGAGAACCCCGATCCGGCCTGTTCCGATGTAAGGGTGAGGTAGTTGTACAAACATACCTTCACGCTGTCGCTGTCTGTCTTGACGACGTAAACTCCGTAATCGGACATTATGAAGCTGGTCGTGTCTTCGAAGCTGGCCTGTGCGCTGTGCAACAGTTCTCCGTTGTCGTCATAGACTTCGACAAGGCCCTCGGCACCGACCACGTGGATAGTATGCCCTTCACCCCATGCGGAGAAGAGCACCTCCTCCTTGATGAACTGCACCTCCCATCCCTCCGGGATTCTATTGTCGCCATATTGTATAGTCAAATCCTTCGGACAGACGAATGTGCCGGTAGTGGCTACGTTTTTGACCCAGGTGTCTTCATAGTCCGTGTCAGAAAACCATACGACCCAATTCGAGAAGTTGACCTTGATGAGGGATAGATTGCTACATCCATCAAACATGTGTCCGTAACAAGCCGTAACAAGTTTCGTGGCAGGCAATTCAGGCGCCTGCGTCAGGCTGGTGCAGTTCTTAAACATGTATTTGTAGCACTCATTAACCAGTGTGGTGGCCGGTAGTTCAGGAGCCTGCGTCAGACTGGTACAACCGGCGAACATAAGGGAGTAGCATCCATTATGCAATTTGAGGGCTGGCAGTTCAGGAGCTTGCGTTAATCCACTACAACGCTCGAACATCCTGCAGTAGCAATAGTAGGCCATCGTGTCAGCGGGGAGTGCGGGCGCCTGCGTCAGGCTGGTGCATCCTTCAAACATACTTTGGTAGCAATAATTGAACAACCTCGTGGCGGGCAGTGCGGGTGCCTGTGAGAGATTCACACAATCCGCGAACATGGCGGCGTAGCAACTGATAGCCAGCGTAGTGGCGGGGAGTTCAGGCGCCTGCGTCAGGTTGGTGCAACCGTTAAACATGCTCGCATAGCAATAGTAGGCCAGCGTGGTGGCAGGCAGTTCTGGTGCCTTCGTCAGACTGGTACAATTGTAGAACATACCGGAGTAGCAGCTAGGAGCCAATGCGATGGCTGGAAGTGAGGGCGCCTGTGTCAGGCTACTGCAGTCCTGGAACATACCCTGACAGCAATAGTCTGCCACTACGGTGGCGGAAAGTTCGGGCGCCTGCGTCAAATCTGTACATTCCTGAAACATACCCTGGTAGCAATAGTCTGTTAATGTGGTGGCAGGCAATGCAGGTGCTTGTGTCAAGCCGCTGCATCCACGGAACATTTCCTGATAGCAACGGACTGCCAGTGTGGTGGCGGGCAGTTCGGGCGCTTGCGTCAAACCGGTGCATCCACGGAACATTTCCTTGTAGCAACAGTTAGTTAATGTGGTGGCGGGCAGTTCGGGTGCCTGCGTCAGCTTGTCACAGTCAGCAAACAAGCCATAGAAGCACCATTTAGACGGTATCGTATCCTTACGCCCCGTGCTGTCTATCAGGCTCATCACACTACCGCTCGCGGCGATGGAATCGAGGATGACGAAGTGAATGTATTTTTCAGGGCTGGCGGCATTACTGTCGTAACCAATGGAGAACCCATTCGGGTTGTTCCCCTGCAATAAGGCCTTATCACCCTTTCGGGCCAACGTGACCGTATCGCCGAAAAAGTATATGGACCATGTCTGTCCGTAATCCAAAGAGTAGAGGATATTATCATATGAAGCAGCCGATTTGCGTCTTATCGTGAAACGGCAATTGTCTACCCCAGCTGTGAAGGTAAGGTAATTGTAGAGGCAAACCTTCACGGTATTCGTATCGTTCTTGATAAGATAGACACCGTAGTCAGGCATAGTGAAACTTATCGTATCGGAGGCGTTGGCCTGAGCGCTATGCAGATGTTCACCCCCAAGATTGTATACCTCAACAAGGCCCTCGGCTCTGGTCACGTATATGGTAAGACTATCCATCCAGACGATGCAACCCGACGTGTCGGGTTCTTCGGCGTCGATATATTGTACCTCCCATCTCGGGGGTATTTTCTTGCCGTATTCAACGTATTGTTTAGGCAACGCTTTCGGGCAGATGAATGTACCGTGGGAGGCTACTCCACTGGCCCAAGTGCCGCTCCCATAGCGATGTTCGGGATCCCACTCCATCCATTCGGTGAAGTTGACCTTAATTTGCGAGATATTTTGGCATCCGTCAAACATATAGGCGTAACAGTTTTTGACCAACGTCGCAGCAGGCAGTTCAGGTGCTTGTGTCAGGCTGGAGCAACCATTGAACATGCTCATGTAGCAAGTTTCGGCCAATTCCGTGGCGGGGAGTTCGGGTGCATGCGTCAGACCGGAGCAATTCTGGAACATATATGCGTAACAGTTCGTGGCTAGCGTAGTGGAAGGTAGTTCAGGTGCCTGCGTCAGGCCAGTACAACCATAAAACATTCTGCTGTAGCATCCAACAGCTAGTTCCGTGACGGGTAGTTCAGGTGCTTGTATCAAGCCAGTACAACCATAAAACATTCCGCTGTAGCATCCGATATCCAATGTGGTGGCAGGCAGTTCAGGTGCTTGTGCCAATTTAGTGCAACCATAAAACATATCCTTGTAGCATGAATTGGCCAATGTGGTAGCGGGCAGTTCAGGTGCTTGTGTCAAGCTGGTACAACCATAAAACATCCCGTTGCAACAGTCTTTGGCCAGTTCTTGGACTGAGAGATCCAGCGCATTCGATATGTTCTTACATCCTTTAAACATGTTTTGGTAGCACCCCTCAGCCAATGTGGTGGCGGGCAGTTCGGGCGTCTGCCTTAGGTTGTGGCACCCATTAAACATCCCGCAGTAACAATTTTTAGCCAATGTGGTGGCGGGGAGTTCGGGTGCGTTCGATAGATTCCTACAACCATTAAACATTTCCTCGTAACAGTTCTCAGCCAATGTGGTGGCAGGAAGTTCGGGTACACTCGACAGTCTGGGACATCCATAAAACAATCTATAAAAACACCCTGCATTGGGAATTGTATCAGTTTCACCCACTCCGTCAATCAGACTCATCACGCTCCCGCTCACGGCAATGGAACTAGTTGTGGAGAAAGTTGTGTAACTATCGAACCCAGAGGAAAAACCCTCTGGATTGAACCCTCTTAGCAGGATCTTGTCACCCATCTTTTCCAATGTGACTGCTTTTTTCGTGAGTTCGGTCCATGTCTGCCCATCATCCAAAGAGTATTCTATGTTCGGATTTGCTGACCCAGTGACGGATTTGGAGAATTGGGTCCCGTCCACCCTCGCCGTAAAGGTAAGATAGTTGGCTGCGGAAGCAATACAACAGGTGATCAGCAACAAAAATAATGTGGTAAAGGTCTTTCTCATAAGCTTTAGATTTGAGGGTGAGACATAATGCTTAGTTATACAAAAAAAAAAAAAATTACACAAATTCCAAAAAATATGTCCATAAAGTTTTCTTTCCCTTATATAATTTCTACTTTTACAAATAATTTGTTTTTATGTCGGTTTAAGATGTTCGGTTACATACCATTATGATGTGTAGAGTATGAATCGTCAAGGCAAAACCAACGATGGTCCCGGAGACAATCCGACAAGTGTGGTATGATTTACTGCGCTATAAATAAGACACTTGAATTAGAGACAATACCTTACCCGATATAACTTTAACCCTCACGGATTATGAAAAGTACAAAAACCCTTACCCTCCTTGCACTGTGCCTGCTCACTAGGCTCACCGCAAACGCATTCCCCATCCAGGCATGCGACACCACATGGTACACCGGCGAAGGCACGCAGTACGGCGGCGTGGCCGGCAGCAACGGCGGAAACTGCGGCATATACGTGGAGGAGGACGACATCTTCCACTGCGCGATGAACCACTCCCAATACGACAGTAGCTTCGCCTGCGGCGCCTGCGTGAGAGCCTTCGGTCCGCTCGGGGAGGTCACCGTGAAGGTGGTGGACCGCTGTCCGGAATGCAAACCGGGCGACATAGACTTCAGCACGGGCTCCTTCGTCAAAATAGGCACGATGGAAGCGGGCAGGATACCCATCCGCTGGCAATTCATCCCCTGCGAGGAGGAGGACATCAAGGTCAAGTTCGAGAAGGGCACCAGCCAGTTCTACTTCAAGGCGATATTCTACGATATACGCTACAGAATCAGCCAGCTGGAGTACCAACGCAGCGACGGCACCTTCGTGCCCATCCACCGCGAAATGTATAACTTCTACGTCGAGAACGCAGGCATAGACGAGGACAAGACGAAGATCGGCCCCTACGTCTTCCGCCTCATATCCTGCGAAGGGGACACCGTCACGACCGCCCCGATCGAATACGAAGCTGGCGTGGAGATCAACACGGGCGTGCAGTTCCCCTTCCACAACTGCGGAGAGGAGAAACCTACGAGCATTGAGGTGACCATGAAGGAGGAACCCCTCCAGGACCTCCTGCGCATAGAGGCCTACGACATCACAGGCAGGTACCTGCGCTCCTACAAGGATTGGGACGAGGCGATAGAAAGCCTCAAGGAGAGAACCAGCCCGACAATCCTGAAGGAGATAGACCGTGCGGGACACGTACGCCACCATTTGCGGGCAAAACAATAACTATTTACGATTTAGTTATTTACGATTTACCACTGGGTTTTACTATTTAACGATGCACATTACGCCTTAGGGGCTTTCCCTTCATAGAAGTGTGCAAATAGGCATGAAAGACCCTGACAAATATAGTCCACGGACAACGCCTTGGGTTTAAATGAATTTTCCGTGGGCAAAATACATTATTCGCAACGAAACAATACGGATTTCGTTTTTTTTCCTATTTTCGCGCAATTAATATCACAAACGAAACACTAATAATAGATTATTATGGCAGAAATAAAAGAATATCTGAAGGCAGCGGAGGAGAAGATGGAGCAGTCCCTACTCTTTTTGGACGACGCTTTGGCGCGCATCAGGGCAGGTAAAGCGAACGTGCGCATCCTGGACGGTGTACGCGTGGACTACTACGGTAGCGTGGTGCCTCTTTCCAACGTGGCGACCATCACCTCACCAGACGCCCACACCATCGCGATCCAACCTTGGGAGAAGAAACTGATCCCTGAGATCGAGAAGGCCATCATGGCTTCCGAGGTGGGCATCACGCCTGAGAACAACGGAGAGATCATCCGCTTGGGCATTCCACCGTTGACGGAGGAGCGCCGTAAGACTTTGGTGAAGCAGACCCGCGCCGAGGGCGAGGAAGCCAAGATCAGCATCCGCAACGCCAGAAGAGACGCCATCGACGGACTGAAGAAGGAGATCAAGAACGGATTGGCTGAGGACGCCGAGAAGGACGCCGAGGCTGAAGTTCAGAAGATCCACGACAAGTTCATCAAGAAAGTCGAGGAGATCCTCGCCGCCAAAGAGAAAGAGGTGATGACAGTATGATCGGACTTGTGGTCAAAAACACAGGAAGCGGCTATTGGGTCAAAAGCGATTCCGACGGCCAACTCTACGAATGCAAGATCAAGGGTAACTTCCGAATCAAGGGTATCAAAAGCACTAACCCGGTTGCCGTCGGCGATCGGGTTTCTTTCGATATGCCAGCCTCCGGCATCGGTTGGATCCACGAAATCGAGGACCGCAAGAACTACATCGTGCGCAAACCCACGAACCTCTCCAAGCAGCTGCACATCATCGCGGCGAACGTCGACCAGCTGCTGCTGACGGTCACCATCAACCACCCGGAGACCTCCACCACATTCATAGACCGTGCCCTGGCGACAAGCGAGGCCTACCAGGTGCCCTCCATCCTCGTCATCAACAAGACGGACCTCTACGACGAGGGCGAGAAGGAGTACATGAACGCCCTCATCAACCTCTACGAGACCATCGGCTACCCCTGCATAGCCGTATCCGCCCAGACGGGGGAGAACATCGAGCGGCTCAAAGAGATGATACAAGGCAAGACATCGCTCCTCTCCGGCAACTCGGGCGTGGGCAAATCATCGCTCATCAACGCCATCTGCCCCACCTTCAGCGCCAAGACAGGGGAGATATCGGACGTGCACAACAAAGGCATGCACACCACCACCTTCTCCGAGATGTTCGAACTAGACGAGGCGACCAGCCTCATCGACACCCCAGGCATCAAGGGGTTCGGCACCATCGACTTCAAGAAAGAGGAGGTCGGACACTACTTCCCAGAGATCTTCAGGGAATCCAGCAACTGCCGGTTCGGCAACTGCACCCACATACACGAGCCGGGCTGCTCCGTGCTCCGCGCGATAGAGGAGCACACCATCAGCATATCCCGCTACAACAGTTACCTCAGCATCATGGAAGACTGCGACGAGGGAAAATACAGATAGAGCCATGAAAACCTCCTTCGACAACCTGAAAAAGATTAAGTACATCTTCTCCTCGATCGCCCTGCTGATCGTGGGGGTATCCATGTACTACACCCACCTGTTGACGAAGGAGATGGCCCAAGAAGAGCGCCAAAGAATCAGCCTCTGGGCGGAAGCCACCCACAGACTCGTGACGGACACCGACGAGTCGGACCTCGCCTTCCTCATGAAGGTCATTGAGGGCAACACCAACATCCCCGTGCTTGTCGTCGACGAGACCGGGAACGTGACCGTCCACCGCAACATAGAGGTGCCGGAGGAGAACAGCGAAGAGTTCCTGCGGACGATGGCCAAGAAGTTCCAGCGGGAAAACCAACCCATTGAGATCACCATCGACGAAAACGTCAAGCACCACCTCTACTACGGCAACTCGACCATGCTCAACAAACTGGAATACTACCCCTACATCCAATGGGGCATCATACTCGCCTTCTTCGCCATCATCTTCTTCGTCTTCGCCAGCGCCAAACGCTCCGAGCAGAACAGGGTGTGGGTCGGGCTCTCCAAGGAGACGGCCCATCAGCTGGGAACACCGATCTCTTCCCTACTCGCCTGGGTCGAGATACTAAAGGAGGAGAAGGTCAACCCCGACCTCATGACGGAGATGGAGAAGGACGTCAACCGCCTGCGCACCATCGCGGAACGATTCTCCAAGATCGGTTCCATTCCGGAGCTCTCCCCAATCAGCATAGAACCTATCCTGCAGAACTCATTGTCCTACATGAGGAAACGCACCTCCAACAAGGTGCAGATCACCTACCAAACCAAGAGCGAAGAACCTATCGTCGTCGCACTCAACCAACCCCTCTTCGAGTGGGTCATCGAGAACCTGTGCAAGAACGCCATCGACGCCATGGAGGGAGAGGGACACATCAACGTGGACGTGTTCCAAGAGAAGGAGAAGGTAGTCATCGACGTGAGCGACACCGGCAAAGGCATTCCGAAGTCCAAGTTCGAAACGGTCTTCTCCCCAGGCTTCACCACCAAGAAAAGAGGCTGGGGTCTGGGACTTTCGCTCGTGAAAAGAATCATAGAAGAGTACCACAAAGGGAAAATATTCGTCAAACACTCTGAAATCGACAAGGGAACCACCTTTAGAATCATATTAAATAAAGGAGTAAAAGACTGAATATCAGATATTTAAATTAAATATTGCAAAATTTTGCAAAAATGGACACGGAGGGAGTCCAAAATATCACTATTTTTTGTAATTTTGCGGAGTTTTTAGAATCCATACGAAAGTGGGAAGAGAAGAGACATACATTATTCCGCTGAAAGATTTGGCGGTCGGCACACACCGATACCAATACACATTGGACGACAAATTTTTCGAGGAGGTTGATGGACCAGAAATACGGAAAGGAAACGTACAGGCCGACGTGACCGTCCAAAAAAGCGAGCATTCTTTCCTCTTGACGTTCCAAATGGAGGGCGCAATAAAAGTATTGTGCGACAGATGTTTGGGAGAGATGGATCAGCCGATTTCCTGCGAGGAGCGCCTCACCGTGAAGTTCGGAGAAAACAAAGAAGAAGAGGACGACCAGTTGGTAATCGTCTCCGAGGAGGATGGAGAGATGGATCTCTCATGGTACATGTATGAGTTCATCGCCCTCCATATACCGATCAGGCACATCCACCCGGAAGGGGAATGCGACGAGGAGACCGCCAAAGCACTCAAAGCGCACCTGGCGATAGAGCGAGAGTCCGGTGAAGAGGCGACTGGAGGCGAAGGTACCGACGAAGGCGGAGAGAGAAAAAACGACCCGCGCTGGGACGCCCTGAAAAAACTCATAGACAATAACTAATTTAAATTATAAACAAAATGGCACATCCTAAACGAAGACAAGGTAAATCAAGAGGAGCGAAGAGAAGAACTCATTACACGGCAGTAGCTCCGACATTGGCAGTATGTCCTAAGTGCGGCGCACTCCACTTATACCACAGAGTATGCGGTTCTTGTGGATACTACCGCGGCATGGAGGCTATCGTTAAACAAGAAGCTGTTTAATCATCGCCTTAAAACAGAACGAACAGGAAGGAGTCGACCATCGTGTGCGACTCCTTTCTTTTTCCACGGACGAGACATGACACGCTTTTACCTAGTCAGGCACGGTCAGACAGACTGGAACCAAGAGAAGAGAATGCAGGGGCAGCACGAGACGGACCTCACCCCCCTCGGAGAGAGGCAGGCGATCGCTTTGGGGGAAAGGCTCGAGGACGTTGACTTCGACCTCGTCTTCTCCAGTCCGCAGCGGAGAGCCATGAAGACCACCCAGCTCATACTAGGGAAACGGGACCTGCCCATCATCCCCGACAACGCGCTGAAGGAGATCCTGATGGGCGATTGGCAAGGCATACTCATCGAGGACCTCATGGAAAAGTATCCGGAAGAGATCGACCTCTTTTGGCACCACCCCGAGCAATACAAGCGGGAGGGTTGCGAAACCTATGACGAGGTGAGAAAACGGGCCGGCCAGTTCATGGAGAAGACCGCCGCCGAAAACCCAGGGAAAACCATCCTCGTCGTCACCCACGGCGCCTTACTGAAAACACTCTACACCTACTTCAAGTACCAACCCATATCGGAAATCGCGCATGCGGTACACCCTCTGTCCACAGCCATAGCGGTCGTGGAGAAAAGGGACGGCATCTGGAACGTGATGTCATGGAACGACACGGAACACCTCGCACAACTCGAGGAAGAGTCCAGCGTGTCAGATAGCGCTAATACAATATAAAGATACAAGGACGTTTGTCCAGATTAGGACGCTTGGCGGATTTCCACTGGGCGACGCTCTTCGTCTTGATGTACTCCGTCTCGAGCGTGATGTCACAGGCGACGCAAATCTTCGTGCCAGACTGGCAAACAGACAAAAGGTTCTCGAACATTTTATCGTTACGGTAAGGCGTCTCGATGAATATCTGCGACTGGCGCTCCACGTGCGCCCTCTTCTCCAGTTGACGAATACGCTGGTCACGCTCGTTCGGCTTGATCGGCAGATACCCCACGAAGGCGAAGCTTTGTCCGTTGAAGCCCGAAGCCATCAAAGCGAGCAGGATCGAGGAAGGACCCACCAAAGGGACGACACGAATATCCTTCTCCTGCGCTAGACGGGCGATATCAGCCCCCGGATCAGCGATGGCAGGGCAACCCGCCTCCGAGATGATGCCCATGTCGCACCCGGACATGACCGGCAAAAGGTACGAAGAGATCTCTTCGGGGGAAGTATGGTTGTTCAACGTATAGAAAGTAAGCTCGTCAATATTAATCGAGGCATCCACCTTTTTCAGGAAACGTCTGGCGGTACGCACGTCCTCCACGATATAATGCTTCAGACGGAGAATGACCTCCCGGTTGTAGGAAGGCAACACGTGATTAACATCGCAATCACCCAAAGTGTTAGGAATCAAATAAATAACGCCAGCCATCTTCTTGAAAAATAAAAGGGAACGCAACGACATCCCCCCGAAAAACGAAAAATCAACCGCAAATTTACAAAATAATAAGTGAAAAGACCATAGTCCAACCACTTGCGAGAACAGAAAAAAAAACGTATCTTTGAATCAGAAAAAGAAACAAAGTTAAGGAACGCCGCACCGTATATTATGGTTAAACTTAACAATTACAACAAACAACAGGCGTAAACTTCCATCTCAATGGCGGGCCACACCTTCGGGTTGTCTTCGTGACACGGTGGATTACAAAGAATGGAACACGCCGAATTCCTATCTTAAGGAGTTTAATTAATTTCGGTGCGGCTTTTTCCATGTCCAGCCGCCAAGGCACCAAGGAGGGGACAAACATATAAACAACTATGAATCAGCCATAAAGGACAATCACCCACAAAAATGTATAAATATAAATACTAAAGGTGAATGCCCCCATTCAGCTGTATCATCCAATTAAGGAGAACAAAACCCGCACACGTCACACCTTAAATAGTAAATGGTAAATAGCTAAATAGTAAATTCCAAACAGACAAATAGTAAATGGTAAATAGCTAAATAGCAAATACTTGCACAGCAAACAAAAACGTCCGGGGCAACTACCCACGAAAAAAAAGCCACAATCCTTTCCAATTAAAGAAAAAAGAGTAACTTTGCACCGATTTTTTGCATAATTATAATGTCTAACGACTAAGTATTATTAAATTAATTAAAATGAGTGAATTAACAAAAAACGTAGCGCCTATCGAAGGATTTGATTGGGACGCTTACGAAAATGGCGACGTGCAGACGAATGTAAGTCGCGAAGAACTGACCAAGAAGTACGATGACACATTGAACGTCGTAAAGGACAAGGACGTAGTCATCGGAAAGGTTATCTCAATGAACAAAAGAGAGGTTGTAGTAAACGTAGGCTACAAGTCAGACGGTATCGTTTCAATGAACGAGTTCCGCTACAATCCGGATTTGAAAGTTGGCGACGAAGTAGAGGTATACATCGAGAGCCAAGAGGACAAGAAGGGACAATTGATCCTTTCACACAAGAAAGCCCGTGCAGCCCGCTCTTGGGATTGCGTTAACGAGGCATTGGAGAACGACAAAGTTATCACTGGTTACATCAAGTGCCGCACGAAGGGTGGTATGATTGTGGACGTATTCGGTATCGAGGCATTCTTGCCAGGTTCACAGATCGATGTTAAGCCTATCCGTGATTACGATGTGTTCGTAGGCAAGACAATGGAATTCAAAGTCGTAAAAATCAACCACGAATTCAAGAACGTCGTTGTTTCCCACAAAGCGCTCATCGAGGCAGAGTTGGAGCAACAGAAGAAAGATATCATCTCGAAGCTCGAGAAGGGACAAGTATTGGAAGGAACTGTCAAGAACATCACTTCTTACGGTGTATTCATCGACTTGGGTGGCGTAGACGGTTTGATCCACATCACAGACTTGTCTTGGGGTCGCGTAACTCACCCAGAGGAGATCGTAGAGTTGGATCAGAAGTTGAACGTCGTAATCCTCGACTTCGACGACGACAAGAAGCGCATCGCCCTTGGTTTGAAGCAATTGACTCCTCATCCATGGGATGCTTTGGATCCTAACTTGAAGGTAGGTGACAAGGTGAAGGGTAAGGTAGTTGTGATGGCTGACTACGGAGCATTCGTTGAGATCGCTCCAGGCGTAGAGGGCTTGATCCACGTATCCGAGATGTCTTGGTCACAGCACCTGCGCAGCGCACAAGACTTCATGAAGGTCGGTGACGAGGTAGAGGCAGTCGTTTTGACTTTGGACCGCGAGGAGAGAAAGATGTCTTTGGGCATCAAGCAATTGAAACCAGACCCATGGGATACCATCGATACAGACTATGCTGTCGGCACGAAGCACACCGCTAAGGTTCGCAACTTCACGAACTTCGGAGTATTCGTTGAGATCGCTGAGGGCGTAGATGGTTTGATCCACATTTCTGACCTTTCTTGGACGAAGAAGATCAAACACCCATCAGAGTTCACTCAGATCGGTGCGGACATCGAGGTTCAAGTATTGGAGATCGACAAGGAGAACCGCCGCTTGAGCTTGGGCCACAAGCAATTGGAGGACAATCCTTGGGACGTATTCGAGAACATCTTCACGGTAGACTCCATCCACGAGGGTACCATCATCGAAATGATGGACAAGGGTGCGGTTATCGCATTGCCTTACGGTGTGGAAGGATTCGCTACTCCAAAGCACTTGGTAAAGGAAGACAAGAGCATGGCGAAGGTAGACGAGAAGCTCCCATTCAAGGTTATCGAGTTCAACAAGGATTCTAAGAGAATCATCCTGTCCCACAGCCGCATCTTCGAGGATGCTCAAAAGGCAGCCAACGGAGAAGACACTGAGGAGAAGAAGGAGACTCGCAAGAAGAAGTCAAGCAAGAAAGCTGAGCCACTTATCGCAGTGGAGAAAGCCACATTGGGTGACATCGAAGAGTTGGCAGCTCTGAAAAATCAGTTGGACGCTGACGAAAAAAAATAAACGCAAAATATTCGAATAATTTTTATATATGAAAAATATTTCGGATATTTGTGTGGAATTAGAAATTTTAAACAATTAATTTTATAACAAGAGAGTATGAAAAAAAGTTTTTTGGCTTTATTCGCCGCAATGAGCTTAGCATTTACTGCTAATGCACAAGACGCAGCAACGGATGCAGATCAAGCACAAGCAGAGGCATCAGCATCAGAGTCATTCAACCACTGGTCAGTAGCAGTAGATGGTGGTATCAACTACCTGAGAGCATCAGATCAAAAAGTTGGTTTGGCAATCGGTGGTTTGGTTGAGAGAACATTCAATCCACGTTGGGGATTGGGTCTCGAGTACATGTTCCTCAAGAAGGATCAAGATCCTATCTTTGGACGCGCTGAGATGGACGCTAAGTTCCACGACATCGACATCTTCGGTTCTGTGAACCTTTCTAACATCATCGCTCCATATCGTTCTGCAGGTTGGCAGAAATTGAACTGGTTCGGAACACTCGGTTGGGGTGCAACTATCTACAACTATGAGTTCCAAAACGGTAAAGATGACAACGGCGCAAAAATGTTGTTCGTCGGTGGTTCTAAGTTGGAGTACAACGTAAGCAAGTGGATCGGCATCTTCTTGGGTGCTCACTATCGTCTCCACTCTAACGCTGAGTTCGTAGGTGGCGCAGCTGGCCGTTCTTACGGAACTGCAGTAGCCGGTGTTCGCGTTAAATTCGCTGGCGAGAGCAACATCCGCAACATCGCTTGGGCTGATTACATCCCTCAAGTTGAGTTGCCTGACTTCAGCAACGTATTCGACGCTCAAAAGAAGGCTTGCGAAGAGGCTGTTGCTAAGATGGAGCAGAAGATCGACGATCAAAACGCTCAAATCAAGAAGTTGCAAAACGATATCAAGTTCACTCAAGACTCTTTGGATCGCCACATCAGAGCTACAAGACCAAAAGTTGCTTACAAGCCAACTGTTGAGGAAGCTAAGATCATCGAGACTGCAATGTCTAACTTGGAATTCGAGTCTGGCAAGGCTATCATCAAGGAGGCTTCTTTCCAATACTTGAATGGTTTGGCTGAGTTGCTCGTTAAGCACCCTGAGTGGTCTGTTAAGTTGTCTGGTCACACTGACAACGTAGGTAAGGCAGCTAAGAACTTGCAACTTTCTAAGGATCGTGCAGCTTCTGTTCGCGCTTACTTGACTAACAGAGGTGTTGATGGCGCTAACATCGAGTCTGAGGGATTCGGTAGCAGCAAGCCAATCGCTTCTAACAACACTGCTGCAGGTAGAGCAAAGAACCGTCGTGTAGAGGTTAGCTTGTTCTCTAAATAATAACCTGTAACAAGATAATAAAAAAGAGCTGTCCTTCGGGATGGCTCTTTTTTTTTGCAACCTTCATTCGCCCCTCCCTCAAAGAAATAGGCGAAGCAACAAGCCCCCCCATCTGCCTGAACGGATCGCCCAAACACATGAGACATCATATATCGACTGAAAAATAAAACGGAGGAGACACCCTCCTCAAATAGACAATCAGAGAAGGAAACTATCCCCTACTGAACAGAAGGAGACCACACAAACAAGCCTTCGGAAGTGGCCAACGAACGGAGCAAATCCAACAGGTCGGCACGGACATTATAAACGGTCATATTGGTGTCTTCGTCATGCAACACCATCAACGACTCACGATTGTCGAATAAAACATAAACGGAACGTTCCCCCTCTCCGTTAAAGAGAATACTGTCAAACAAAAACGCAGGGTCTGGATTGCTTATCCATTGGTTCTCCGAACACCGCACATCGATACCGACATAACAGTTCAGTTTCAACATTACACGGGCGAATTTCGCATATAAGGACCTCCTCCTATCAATATCTTGAAAGAAATAAGCCTCTACCCTGAAATACTGCCCGTCAGTGTGCGCCGGAACCTGTTTCGGAAGCATATCCACAATCCAATATGGTTTTTCCAACAAAGGTTCTATCCTATCGTCTAAATCGACGCAGGCGCCCTCATCGATAAATTTCCGCTCATCCATAAACCTACGATTAAAAATCACGAAATAACACCCCAATTCTTGGTCTCCCGCGCCATGCGATCGAGACGCTGGTTCAATAGAATGTTCTTCTCCTCCAGCAGGTCCGGATCCTCATCCAACACCTTCTCGGCCACATCTCGGGCGAATTGTATAATCTGACCATCCGTCGCCAAATTGGCTATTTTGAGACTGATGGCGACACCGCTCTGCTGCGTTCCCTCCAGGTCTCCCGGACCACGCATCTTCAAATCAACCTCCGAAATCTCGAACCCATTGTTCGTGCGGGTCATCACCTCCATACGTTGTCGCCCTTCGCTGGACAATTTCGGGGAAGTGACCAACATACAATACGACTGGTCCGCACCTCGTCCTACCCTGCCCCGCAACTGATGGAGCTGGGAAAGCCCGAATCGTTCCGCACTCTCGATCAACATGACGGAGGCATTGGGTACATTGACGCCCACCTCAATCACGGTGGTCGCCACCAAGATGTTCAGCTCGCCCGCTGCGAACTGCCTCATCTGCGCATCCTTCTCGTCGGGTTTCATCTTCCCGTGCACCATGCCCAGATGGTACTGCGGTTCAGGGAACACCTGCTGGAGAGCCTCGTAACCAGCCTCAATATTCGCATAATCAGAGCGCTCGGACTCCTGAATCATCGGGTAAACGATATATGCCTGCCTACCCAAGGCGATCTGCTTCTTGATGAAATCATACAACATGCCTCGGGCATTGTCGAGACGGTGGATCGTCTGTACCGGCTTACGTCCGGGAGGCAACTCATCTATAACGGAGACGTCCAAGTCGCCGTAAAGCGTCATCGCCAAGGTACGAGGAATCGGGGTCGCGGTCATCACCAAGACATGGGGAGGCTGCTCGCTCTTGCCCCACAACTTAGCGCGCTGGGCGACACCAAAACGATGTTGCTCATCAATGACCACCAAGCCAAGGCGCGAAAAGACGACATCATCCTCCAGCAAGGCATGGGTCCCGATCAAAATCTGCACGGAGCCATCACGCACGCCCTGCAGAATAGCCTCCCGCTCCTTCTTCTTCGACGAACCGGTCAACAACGCCACACGCACATCCATTCCATCCAACATCTGCGAAATGGAGGAGAAATGCTGCTGCGCCAAAATTTCCGTCGGGGCCATCATCGAGGCCTGGAAGCCATTGTCCAAAGCCATCAGCATGGACATCAGCGCCACCATGGTCTTCCCGCTGCCGACATCACCCTGCAGGAGGCGATTCATCTGCTTGCCACTGGAGAGGTCTCCGTATATCTCCTTGATCACCTTTTTCTGCGCATTGGTGAGTTCGAACGGAAGCTTGTTTTTATAGAACAAGTTGAAATTGTCACCGATCTTCGTGAACTTGAATCCCACGAAACGGGCCCGCCTATAATTGCGCTGGCGAAGCATATTGAGCTGAATGATAAACAGTTCCTCGAATTTCAGCCTAAACTGAGCCAAACGCAACGCATCGGGGGTCTGCGGGAAATGGACGTTCTTCAACGCATCATGCCGGGACATCATGTGATGTTGCTCCACAAGATAGGAAGGCAACGATTCGGGGATACGAGCCTCCCCCATCGAATTGAAGATCTCGGAGATGTACTTCTGCAATACACGGGAGGTCAGGAAGGCGTTCTTCATCTTTTCGGAAGTGTTGTACATCCCCTGTACGCCTCCCAATGCTTGCTTGGACATCGCCTCGTTGATGGTCTCCATGTCAGGATGCACCAAATTGCACTGCCCGTTAAATTCAGAAACTTTCCCGAAAACGACATACTCGTGACCAGACTTGTACTTCTCAAGGATATACTTCACACCCTTAAAGAACAACAGTTCTATGGTCGATTCCCCATCAGAGAAGAGTATCACGACCCGTTGCTTGCGGCCTTCTCCCTGCGTGGTCACTTTCAGAATAATACCACGTATCTGAACATACATGGAAGCTGGGGAGACCTCCCGGATCCGGTAGAATTTACTACGGTCGATATACCTGTAAGGGAAACAGTACAACAAGTCGCCATAGGAGGAAACGTTCAATTCCTTCTTCAGCACATCCGCCTTCTTGGGGCCCACCCCAGGCAAATAGGTTATCTCTTTCTCCAAAAAATCGGGCATATCCTTAATATTCCTGTCTCTCTTCTATACAAAATTACAAAAAAGAAAAGAAAACAGACCATTTCAAAGGACAAAGGTGAGTCCTATTGATTCTTCAGGTCCATCCATAGGTTCAATTCAAGGGTACCTCTTGCGAAAAAGTGTGGAATCACCTGGGTTTTTACCTTCAAAAAGACATCAATACAACAACAATATTCTACGATATGGTCAATATAAATTGGGTATTTGCAATTTTACTCACCCCAAATAGAGCCAATGGCACGATTTTTGTCTTAGTTTATATGTATAGAGAACAATTTAGGACTCTCTTGAATAAAAGAATTTGCCACAGCAGGCGAAAGCCCCTGTGTCTATATAGGTTGTTTAAAGTATCAGTGTAGTGGGGCTTGGGGCTAGGATTAGTCTCAAGCTTACTTTTTTTATACAAATAATCTATTGGCAACATCACCATAAAAGCGTATCTTTACAAAGCAAAAATAGATAGAAAAATGAAGACGATAAATGATTTGAAGCCCCAAGAACTTTGGGCAAGATTCAAGGATATATGCGACATTCCCCATCCATCAGGGAAAGAGGGAAAGATTGGTGCGTTCCTCATGGAATTCGCACAGAAACATGGGTTGCAAGCCGAAATGGATGAAGTAGGCAACGTGCTCATCCGCAAGAAGGCCGCGAAGGGAAGAGAGTCTGCTCCTTCCGTACTCCTCCAGGCGCACATGGACATGGTCTGCGAGAAGAACGCAGGCACGGAGCATGACTTCGACAACGACCCTATCCGCACCATCGTGGAGGGGGATTGGCTGAAAGCGCAAGGCACAACGCTCGGGGCGGACGACGGAATCGGTGTGGCCGCCATGCTAGCGGTACTTGAGTCGGATACCATCCAACACGGTCCGCTCGAATGCCTCATCACGGTGGACGAGGAGCGTGGCCTGACCGGCGCGCAACACGTCAAGGCGGGTTGGCTCCAATCAAAGAGACTCATCAACCTGGACTCTGAGGAGGACGGCAGATTCTGCATCGGATGCGCCGGCGGTATCGACACCGTCGCCACATTCGATTTGAAGAGAGTGGCCGCCCCACAAGGCGCCTTCTTCCTCAACATCTTCGTCAAAGGGCTGCAGGGCGGACACTCCGGAGACGACATCAACAAAGGTCGGGGCAATGCCATCAAGATACTGGCCAGATTCCTCTGGAACGAATCGAAGAAGTACCCAATCCACCTCTGCAACATCGAAGGGGGTAACCTCCACAACGCTATCCCGAGGGAAGCGCACGCCACCCTCTGCATCGACTGGAACAAAAAGGAGGAGATCCGTGTCGCACTGAATCATTACATCAGCACCATCGAGGCGGAATACCCGACGGAAAAGGAACTGGTCATCGACCTCGAATCGACCAATGCGGAAGAGTTGGTTTACGAGCAGGAAGGAGCCAACAGGCTCATCAGCGCGCTCTACGCTTGTCCGCATGGTGTGATCGAGATGAGCACAGAGATAGAAGGGTTGCCGGAGACCTCCACCAACCTCGCCTCCATCAAGGAGAAGGAGGGTAAAATCGTCGTGGCCACCAGCCAACGAAGCTCGACCAACAGCAAGAAACACGACATCAAAGACCGTGTGGAGGCCGTCTTCGCATTGGCAGGGGCAAGCGTGAAACATAGCGACGGATACCCGGGATGGAAGCCGAACATGAACTCCGAACTAAAGAACATCGTGGCAGGTTCCTACGAGAGACTCTTCGGAGAGAAACCGGTGGTCGGCGCCATCCACGCAGGTCTGGAGTGCGGACTCATCATCGAGAAGTACCCGGACATGGACATGATCTCCATCGGTCCTACCATCATCGGCAACCACTCGCCTGCCGAACGCTGCGAAATACCAACCGTCGAAAAGTTCTGGAAACACCTGATCGACGTGCTGGAAAAAATATAAACGGAAACAATCGATAAACGAAACAGAAATGAAGAAGCTTGGATTATCAAACAATGTGGTATTCTTAGGCGTATGCGGTGGATTCGCCAAATACTTTGACGTGGACGTGACGCTCGTCAGAATCATTTGCGCACTCATCACAGTCTTGAGCGCAGGCGTGGGCGGAATCATCGCTTACCTCATCTGCTACGTCATCATGAAAAACAACTAATCGCATGGACTTCAAGTTAGTATCTGAATTCGCACCGACAGGCGACCAGCCCCAAGCCATCAACGAACTGGTGAGGGAGGCGGCCGCCGGCACGAAGCATCAAACACTGCTTGGAGTCACCGGCTCGGGCAAGACATTCACCATCGCCAACGTCATCAAGGAACTGAAGCGACCCACGTTGGTCCTCAGCCACAACAAGACCTTGGCGGCGCAACTCTACGGTGAGTTCAAGGCATTCTTCCCGGAGAACGCCGTGGAGTACTTCGTCTCCTACTACGACTACTTCCAGCCGGAAGCCTACCTGCCCAACACCGACACCTACATCGAGAAGGACCTCTCCATCAACGACGAACTGGAGAAGCTCCGTCTCGCCGCCACCTCGGCATTGCTGTCCGGACGAAGAGACGTCATCATCGTGTCGTCCGTCTCCTGCCTCTACGGCATAGGCAACCCCGACGACTTCCATGACACCATGATCAACGTGAAGCAAGGCCAGCTCATCAGCATGACCGTGCTCATGCGCAAACTGGTGGAGAGCCTGTACGTGCGCAACGAAATAGAGCTCGACCACGGACGGTTCAGGGTGAAGGGAGACACGATAGACATCTTCCTCGCCTATGCGGACTACATCATACGCATCCATTTCTGGGGCGACGAGGTGGAAGAGATAGAATCCATAGACCCGGTCAACGGCATGCACATCGAATCGTTCGAGGAGATCAACATCTATGCCGCCAACCTCTTCGTGACCACGCCCGAAAGAATCAACAAGGCGCTCATAGAGATCGGGGACGACCTCACCACGCAGGTGGAGTATTTCCAGAGCATCGGCAAGGTCTTCGAGGCGAAACGCCTCTACGAGAGGGTCAATTACGACATGGAGATGATCCGCGAATTGGGGCACTGCTCCGGCATCGAGAACTACTCACGTTACTTCGATGGACGAGCGCCAGGCACACGCCCATTCTGCCTGTTGGACTACTTCCCGAAAGACTTCCTGCTCGTCGTTGACGAGAGCCACGTGACGATACCGCAGATACACGCCATGTACGGAGGAGACTACTCCAGGAAACGCACGCTCGTGGACTTCGGGTTCAGGTTACCCTCCGCATTGGACAACCGTCCGCTCAAGTTCGAAGAGTTCGAGAGCATGGTGGGACAAGCGATATACGTCAGCGCCACACCAGCGGACTATGAGCTGGAGAAATCGGAAGGCGTGTTCGTGGAGCAAATCATCCGCCCGACAGGCCTGCTCGACCCTGTCATCGAGGTCCGTCCGACGCTCAACCAAATAGATGACCTCATCGAGGAGATCCACACCCGCACGGAGAAGGACGAACGGGTGCTCGTCACCACCCTCACGAAACGCATGGCGGAAGAGCTGCAAGCCTACCTCTGCAAGATGGGCATACGAAGCAACTACATCCACTCCGACGTGGAGACGCTCGAACGCGTGAAGATCATGGAGGACCTACGCAACGGGCTCTTCGACGTGCTCGTGGGCGTGAACCTGCTCAGGGAGGGACTCGACCTGCCGCAAGTGTCGTTGGTAGCCATCCTGGATGCCGACAAGGAGGGTATGCTACGCTCGCACAGGGCGCTCACCCAGACCGCAGGAAGAGCCGCAAGAAACCTCAACGGACTCGTCATCATGTACGCCGACAAGATCACGCGGAGCATGCAGCTGACCATCGACGAGACCAACCGCAGGCGGGAGAAACAGATGCAATACAACATAGAGCATAACATAACGCCTAAGGCCGTCGGCAAGAACAGCAAAGCCATCCTGACAAAGGAAGAGTCTACCGAGCGAAAAGAATACAAGGCAAGCAGTACCGCCCGATATGCGGCGGAAGAACGTGCCGAATACCAATCCACCGCAGACTTGGAAAAAGCATTGGAACAGGCGAAGAAGATGATGAAGGAATGCGCCAAGAGGTTGGAGTTCCTGGAGGCGGCGCAATACAGGGACGAGATCGTGAAATTGGAGGCGGCATTAGCCAAGAAAAAAGGATGAACAACATCATCCACCCATCATTAACATTAGGGAAGCAATCATGTCTCGCAGGAATCACAAAATAAGAAGATCACCGGATACGCCGCCAAGCTATTGGCAAAAGTTCGGAAACTGGGTGGAGAAGCTAACCGATAATATTTTTGGCGAAATTTTGTTGCAAACAATAGTAAGCAGCACTTTTGTTGGAATAGTAGACATGATCTACAGCAGCGATGGAAAGTGGTCATTGTTTTTTTTGCCATTAATCATAACGGTTGGCTGTATTGCACTCTATTTTTTTTTACTACTCATCGTTTTTTTAGCAGAAAAAATCGAGACATGGTGTTGGAGCCTCTGGCCGAGGGAAGAGGAAGAGAAGAAAGAGAAGGATGCTGGGCCAAGACAATCCCAAGAGACGCAGCGCAAGCGTCGAAACAGCGGAATAGCAGGCATAGTATCATTGATCATGAAAGCCGACGGAATCACATCGAGGGGAGAGATGAAAGCTGCCAAAAATTACCTGAGGAGTCATTACAGTCCCTCCGACTACAAAGAGATCCGAGAGGCGTTAGAGATAAACATGCGAATCAACAATCCGAAATTCGTGAAGCAGTCCTGCATTTGGTTAACCGCCAACATGAACTATTCCGAGCGGCTAGGATTCACCGAGTTCCTCTTCGACATCGCCCGACTAAGCAAAGGCATTGACGTGGGGGAATGGAGACTATTGAATGACATCATGAAGCGCATCTGTCTGGAAGACGAGGACATCGAATACCTAACACGCAAATATTCAAGAAATTACAACAAAAAAGGAAACAAAGAAGCCAAGGATGCCAAGGAAGAGAGCAACACCAACGAATTATCCACAGAAGTCCAATCCGAGTCAACCTCCGATCCATACCTTCGCATTTTAGGTCTAGAAGGGGAAGCCACACCAGACGAAATACAATCAGCATACTACAAATTGGCGAAGAAGTACCACCCCGACACCGTACAAGACGAGGAGATGAAACAGATATTAACCGAGAAGTTCAAGGAAATCAACCTCGCCTACAACGCGCTGTCAAAATAGAGATAGAAGAGTCAAGGGGGAAAAAGAAAACGGGGACGCGATATCAAATCGAATCCCCGAAAAAAAACAACAAATATGAAACAAATTTACTCTTTCGTCTCAACTGGGCAATTAACAGGATCTACAGAAACATAAGAACGATTGTCCTTCTTCTTTCTGAAAACCACGATACCGTCCACCAAAGCGAACAGCGTGTGATCCTTACCCATACCTACATTCTCACCTGGGTGGTGCACAGTACCACGTTGACGAATCAAAATGTTACCAGCCTTAGCAAACTGACCACCGAAAATCTTAACACCGAGTCGCTTACTTGCTGACTCACGACCGTTCTTGGAACTACCGACTCCTTTTTTGTGTGCCATTTTCCTAAATCTTTAAAGTTAAGCGACTACGTTTTTAATTTTCAACTCAGTGAACTGTTGACGGTGACCGTTCAACTTACGGTAACCTTTTCTTCTCTTCTTGTGGAAGACCAAAACCTTGTCACCCTTAACGAGAGGAGAAACAACCTCAGCGACAACCTTAGCGCCAGAGATAACTGGAGCGCCGATGGTGATGTTACCATCATTGTCGATCAACAACACTTTCTCGAATTCCACTTCTGCACCGCTCTGTGATTCTGCGATGTGGTGGACGAACAACTTCATGTCCTTTTCAACTTTGAACTGTTGTCCTTGAATTTCTACAATTGCGTACATTGTAATAAAAACTTTTAAATTACATCCGGTGGTGGGTCCTTCGACCGCTTATTGTACCACGTAGGAAAAACTGCGCAAAGATACATTATTTTTTCATGCCAGCTCACATTTCCCACATTTATTTTCGCACCATTCCATAGACAAAAGGCAAAAAAAATGGCAAGCGATTCCACAACACATGCGGCAAACATCTCATGGACAAAATGGCGCCGACAATCCTTCTTGAAAATGGCATCAATTTATTCGTATATCATTTATTAAAATCAAAAATATAAATAATCAATAATTCTAACATTATTCCAAAAAAAAAATGCGACATAGAGAGAATATGCCCAACTCTAAAAATTCAAGGGGGAAGAACATAACTCTATGAAAAATAATGAGTAACTTAGCACAATTTTAAGCAACAAATATCAGACGGATGAAAACAAAGGGATTAAAAATATTATCAGTTATAGTAGGGGTATTTGTATTGTCCATAGGGAATGGTTTTGCTCAGAATCAACCTGCAGACAGTATCAAACCGAAATATTCCGGAACCATACATGGCAATTGCTTCATGGTGGGAAACACGAACACGGAAGTGGACTTGCCTGGCCCATTCAGCCCGACAGAACCCATCGAAAAAGGTGCGGACCCACAAACCCAGACGAAAACAAACATAAGGCACATCATCTCAAGACCTGGAGGGAACGAAGTATACTATGAGAATGTATCTTCATCCACTTCCCAGCCGTTCACTGTGAAGAATGTGAACTTTGCGGATTTCTGCATTACCGACCCTGGAATTTGCGGTGACATCGGCATCGAATGCGCAAGACTCACCTGGGGCGGACGTTACGATGTAGCCCAATCCCTGCCTAAAGAAGTGTATGTCAAAATCACAGACGGCGGTGGACATTCCCTGAATTACAGCAATGCGGCGCTCAACAACTACATCAAAGTAACAGGAACTCCAACGGAGAAATCATCCGTCATAAACTCGAACAACAATGGATTCTATGTATTTCACACAGACATAAAAGACATCATAACGGCATTAGTAAATGACAACTCCTTCAACGGCGGAAATTTCCGTATTTACGTCGCTAATGTGCCTGCGAAACTAGAGAACTCATCCTTTGACGAATCCGCCGGACTTTTCACAGGTTGGAACTTCGCCTTGGTTTACAAACATCCTCTACTGCCTAATCGAAGCATCATGCTGTATGAGAACGACCAATTCGGAGAACCGATCTCCCCAGGTGCAAGTGCAATAGCAAAACCTATCTTCACTTACTTAGGATTCGACAATGCAAATAGTTACAACTTTAGCGATACGATTTCCTTCTCCATCGCTGTCCTTGGAGGTATGCAAACACAAACCCAGGACAGAATAATATACGACAAGGAAGGAAATCTGAACAATGATCCTACCAGCAACAAATACTACGATTATTGCACAAGTTACATACCATTCCCATACGACGACACTTCCAATCCTAATTTCTCCCCCAACTCCACACGTACCTCAAACGTGTTCTGCGGAATGACCAATTACTCATACAGAGGGAAATCCACTTGCGATATAAGTGCTTTCGATACATACAAAAGAGGATACGATCTATGGAAGACCACACTCGCACCGGGGAATTTCACCTACATCAAGCAGGGAGGGAAAAGCTTTAATATCATCCTCACCCCTGCGTCAGAGTACCACTTCTACACCAACACCTTGCTTTACATCGGTGCACCGGACGCTCCAGAAGCCGCATTGCCAATAGAGGTAGACAAAACGGACATTGAACCTGACAAAGACTTCACCTGCAAACTATACGTGAAGACAGGAAACAACAAGAACGGTCTGACCAATGTCGAAGTGAGGGTTCCTATCTCCGAGTACGTGGACTCTATCACCAGCTTCGACATCTCCTTCCACTCCCTGTTGACGGCTGTCGCCAATAACGAAACGAACAACAACGGCTCCAAAACAATACCGACCATAACCACAGTGGACGGATCCACTAAAACCGATTACCCAGCGGACAACAGAGTATATGGTTGGAATGCTACTGCTAGCGAAAATTTCCGGAAGAAAAATCTCACCAAACTGAACGCTTATCTAGAGACGATAGACAAGGAAAACGATAACTACGCCACAACAAAACCAACGCTTGTGAAAACGAGGGAACTGATATTCAGATTCCCTTACCTCACCATTCCAAGCACTATCCAAGATACCGACGCCATCACCATTTCTCTCACACTTCACACGAAGAAAGACGATGACCCGGTCTACAATAAAACACTCTATTTGGGTGAAACGCCTGTCGTCGTGCCACAAGCAGAAATGAATGTCACAGACCCTGTCTCTAACGACACCTCCATCATCGAGAGTTCCTACAATCATAAGATTGATTGGAACAAACTGAAATGTGAAGGACAAGGCGGTGGCAGCGGAAGTGGCGGCAGCGGAAGTGGCGGCGGAGGCGGCGGCGGATGTATAGGCCTCAACGGATTCTCTAAGACACAAAACGGCGTCTTCCAAAAGAACCATACCCAACAGGTGGAGATCAACATCAACGCGACAGGCTCTTGCAGAGAAATGCCTGACTCCATCATTGTACACTTCTGCGACCCAATTCGATTGACACCATCCATGATCAGGACGCAATTGTCCAAGATGTACTTCGATATTGATTCCATCAGGAATACCGACTCCTGTATTTGGGAACAAGCGAAGCGAAACAAACTGATCAACTATGCGGCGGAACACGGTGTGAACAAATCAAGGTTGGAACAATTGCTCAGCAACATGGATGGAGGATTGCCGTCCATCTCTTCAACTGGAGCGAAGAGCCAAGAGTTCCAAGACTTCCTTGACTGCGAGGCGAAACTAGAGGCAGACTCCATCGACTCCATCATCAACATGAAGAGGGATTTCAGTGATGTGCTTGTCTTATTCAAAACAAGAGACACCTCTTCCTCTAGCTATTACGAGAAAAATTATTACATCTCTATAATCGACCAAAGCAAGGAAACGGAGGAATATACCATCAACCAGAGCATGATTCTCCAAGTGTACTACAAATCCCCATGGGAAATCAACGGGAGAAGCTGCAGCGACTATATTCCTATCAAGTTCGTCAAACATGATCTGGAAGATCCTATCATCGTCTATAACGGAGATACGATCCAACAAAAAGACACCTTATTCCTCTGTTTGGGGAACGAACCGGACAATCTGGAAATACACAAGTCATTCAGGGATTACAACGTCTACGCGAAAGTCAACGACACTGCAGAAGTGCAGAGTTTAACCTTCAACGGACTTGTTGACCAGACATTCAACGAGGTGGCGATATGGAACATCCAAAGAGACGGCTTCCTCGACACGGACAAACCCGGATTGAGGGAAGTCAGCCTCTGGCAAAAAGACTTGGCGCAGAGTTGCAACGGCACCCCGTTCGAGTTCTTCATCAAAGTGCTGGATCTGAAAATAGACCAGTTGCCTGACCTAACCAACAATCCGGAGAATACCTTCTGTCAATCGCTGAATCCGAAGGACTCCATCAAACTGTTCGTCACCAAAACGCCTCAACAAATAGACTATGACGTGTATTGGTACAACGTGACGAAAGATGCGGCAGACAACCTCATTCGGACAAGGATCGGCAAGGGTGACACCATCTACGTGCCGAGAGACTCCGTCGAAAACAAGCAGCCGACCTCCTTCCGCTACGATGTGACCTTCTACAAAGACCATTGTGAAAGCAACCCGTCCACCATCGAGATCACCATCAACCCGGCAGCGGACACGCTAAAGACGGACACCATCGTCATCTGCCAATACTACCGTCCAACCACAGACGACGTGATAGACGCCTTGCAGGCACTCAACAGCACAAGTTACGACCTAAGCAACTTGCTGTTCTACACCTACGACGAGACATTCCCAAGCGATGTGGACGGAAAAATCAGACATGCGATAGAGAAAGATTCTATCCCATTGGATAGACTGCTCGACATGCTGGATACCGATTCTCCTTGCGGAACAGACGGCTACAGACTCCTCAACTTCGTGGTTCAAGGGAAGACCGCAAAAGGTTGTTTGGGCGCAGGAAGCATCATGACCATCAAAGTGAACTGCTACGACAAGACCAAGCCTCAGTTCGCCGGCGGAGTGGATTCGGTTCGCTACTGTACCGGAGATACACCACTCAACGATTTCAACGCATACCTCGATGAGCAAGGCGCATTCGGTCCAACAGGATACAAATGGGTATGGTCTCACATCGACTATGCGACAAGCAATTTGCCTATCAACAAATACAAAAGCACAGCCTACGACATTGTCGTCGACGGAGGTGATCCTATGACCAACACTTCCAGCGCGAACGACAATCTGTTCGTAGTCGTACGAATCGACAGCAACAGTTGCGTGAGCGAACCGGACACCTTCAAAATCGTCGTGGCCGACGCCATCACCAGCTACGCCATGATCGGTGACACGACAACCTCCATCAACCTGAGCGAGACGCAGATAGCATTGAACTATTGTGTCGGAGGAAATCCTTACAGCAGTAAGAGACTCCCTACCGTCGGTTATCCGTCTAGAGACTACATCATGGAATGGTACAGAAAGGATAACATACAAGACAACTGCGACACCACAGAAAAATACTTCGCTAACCGCAAAGAGAATTACATCGACATAGATTTCGATCAACCAGACACGCTTTACTACTGCATGCGCCAAGCCACCGCCATGGGTTGTAAAGGACCTTGGCTGACCGTCAGCGTGTACATCCACGACAACGTAAAAGACAAACCGACGATTGACACCATCGTCATGTGCGAAGGAGACAGGGCCCAGAAATTCAACATCTCCATCGACCCGAAATACACATTGTATACATACAAGGCGGACACCACGGAGGTTTCGACCACAGATATGATTGTGGACACCACAGCGGGCAGATATCTCCAAACAATGAACAACAGCTTGTATTTCGCGCAATACAAGGATAAGACAACAGGATGCTACGGAGAATTGGTGGGTGCGAACGCTATCGTCAACCCGAAACCGCACACTCCTCTATTCAGCAAAGATACTGTCTATCTTTGCGCCATCGGAGACACGGTCAACCTGTCGGAAAAGATCGACTCCAAAATCAACAACCTTGACCAGAACACCACCGTCGTTTGGGAGCCAGAGGATTCCATCATCACCTCCCAAAACAGAAACGCCAAGTACGCTATCTACCAAAAAGACACGGTAACGTCCTGCGTCAGCGACAAGGTGGAAATCAACATCCGGGTGGAGAACACCATCAAATACAACGGATTCGGCACAAAAGAATTCTGCTTCGGCGAGGAGATTTCCCTCAGAGACACCGTTCAGAGACTATTAAGCAGCGTCAACGACATCATCCTGGAGAAAGCGTTAGGATTCAAAGTGTTCCTGCTTAACAACAATTCGAGAGGAATAGAAATCACAAGCGAGGTGCGTTCTTCCAAGACAAGGACAGAGGACGACACTACCCGCTACCTCATCGACATATTGGACACCATCAGCGGATGTTCCCGCATAGACACAGCCACGGTCATCTTCCACGGATTGCCGAACGCATCCGTCAACAATGACTTGTACGCCTGCCAAAACGTGGAGGCGGAACTGCCTACACCAACTGATCCAGACTATATTTACCAATGGTTGAGGGCCGACGGCACAACAATAAACGGCAACCCAACACGGTTAACACTCTCCTCGGATGAGATTATCCAATTGGCTGAAAAGAGCAAAGCATTCGGTTGTGCGGACACATTCAATGTGAACGTGACCGTCTACCCTACCCCAGCCAACGCGCTTACCAATGATACGGCTTTCTGTCAGAATAACCCTGACAAAAAAATCAGCGTCGCCATACAACCGTCCAACGACACTTACAATACGGCGGCACACCTGAAGCTGCAGTGGTTCTCTCCTTACGGAGACTCCATCAACAACCCTATCGTAACCGACACGGTCGTCATGAATGGCCTCACCAAGAGACTGAAATATACGGTAAGACAAACCAACACCAGCACCTCTTGTTTCAAAGACACGTCTATCTACGTGACCCTCAAGCAAACTCCGGTGCTGAACATGCCTGACCTGTCAGCCGTCTGCGAACCGGAGACCATCTCCCTCTCCCAAGCAGTGGACGATTACATCATGAACAACATCGGATCCACCCACTTCGCTAACACGGCAGGGTTACAATTCCAATACAGTAGAGTCCTCAACGGATCGGCCACCCTCCTCAGCGAGAGTGAAGCGAGCCAACTGACATACATTGCGGACAAGGACAGCGTGCTCTACGCCTACACCGTAACAGATGCGGACAACGTATGCTCCGCTTCCGACTCCGTATTCGTCACCATCAACAAGAAACCGCTCAAGCCTATCATCGAAGGCGGCAAGGATACCATCTATTTCTGCCAGGACGATGCTCCAATCATCCTCCACGCGGAGAACAAGAACGAATCGAAGTACCAGACCCAAATCTATTGGGGCGAGTACACCTCCACCGTCACGGGCAACGAGTTGGAGATCTCTGCCAACTACGGCAACTACATGGCCTTCACCAAGAACGAGAAGACGGGTTGCGTCAGCGACGTCGACACGATCCATGCGGTCATCTCCGTTCCTATCGAATTCTCCGCAATCGGAACGCAAGACCTCTGCTTCCGTGACTCCATCGACCTCATCCAAATGGTTCAGGAGCAAGTGGATAAGAACACAAAGAACAGCGTACGTGACATCCGCTTCAGCATCTTCAGACTGAATGGCGTCACACCGTCCAGCCAAGCGATCTCTGAGAAGATAGCCTCCACAAAGGCGAAGAATGAGACCGACACGACCCGCTACCTCATCCAAATCAAGGATTATGTCAGCGGTTGCGAGTTCCAAGACACCGCCACGATCGTATTCCATGGATTGCCGGTCATCGACCCGATCGACCCGATCACCGTATGTCAATTCCAAGACACCGCTCTTCCAACTCCGAACAGAGGTTACCAATACGAATGGTTCAGGGAGACGGACGGAAGGCTTATCAACGATCCTACCCGATTCAACTCGGAGCAGAGCGAATCCATTTACCTCAAGGCAACGGAGACCTTCCCTGCCGTCGGACTCGCTTGCTACGATTCCCTCATGGTATCCATGGACGTGCGTGAAATCCCTGTCGCAGCCTCCGTGCTCAGCGACACCTTCTGTCAATTCTCCGGCACTCACCTGATCCCTGTGACGCGCAACGAGACGGCAGCCAATCCAATGGCCGACCTCTCCATCCAATGGTTCGACGAGAAGGGTGACTCCATCGCCAACCCGATCAATACCGACACGATGATCGTGAACGCTAAGTCACGCACCATCAAGTACACCATCCGTCAGTACAACAAGGTCACTGGATGTTACAAGGATACCACCGTTCCGTTCGTGGTCAACAAGGCACTCCGATTGAACATGGATGATCTCGCCGCTGTCTGCCAACCTGAAGTCATCGACTTCAAGGGCAAGGTGATGGATTACCTCACCGCATCGACGACCACCAACCTCTCCAATGTGGGCAACTGCGACATCACTTACGGAAAGATCATCAACGGTGCGCAAACCGCCATCAGCGATGCGGAGGCTAGCCAAATAGAGTACACCAACGACAAGGACAGCGTACTCTACACCTACACCGTGGTTGACGGAGTATGCTCCGCTTCCGACTCCGTATTCGTCACCATCAACAAGAAACCGCTCGTGCCTATCATCGAAGGCGGCAAGGATACCATCTACTTCTGCCAGGACGATGCTCCGATCATCCTCCATGCGGAGAACAAGAACGAATCGAAGTACCAGACCCAAATCTATTGGGGCGAGTACACCTCCACCATCACGGGCGACGAGCTTGAGATCAACGCCAACTACGGCAACTACATGGCCTTCACCAAGAACGAGAAGACGGGTTGCGTCAGTGACGTCGACACGATCCATGCGGTCATTTCCTTCCCTATCGAGTACACGGCAGTCGGCACCCAAGACCTCTGCTTCCGTGACTCCATCGACTTGATCCAAATGGTTCAGGAGCAAGTGGACAAGAACACGAAGAACAGCGTACGCGACATCCGCTTCAGCATCTTCAGACTGAACGGTGTCACACCGTCCAGCCAAGCGATCTCTGAGAAGATAGCCTCCACAAAGGCGAAGAACGAGACCGATACGACCCGCTACCTCATCCAAATCAAGGATTATGTCAGCGGTTGTGGCCTCATCGATACCGCCACCATCGTATTCCATGGATTGCCGGTCATCGACCCGATTGATCCGATCACCGTGTGTCAATTCCAAGACACCGCTCTCCCGACGCCGAACAGGGGCTATCAATACGAATGGTTCAGGGAGACGGACGGAAGGCTCATCAACGACCCTACCCGATTCAACTCGGAGCAGAGCGAATCCATTTACCTCAAGGCAACGGAGACCTTCCCTGCCGTAGCACTCACCTGCTACGACTCCCTCATGGTTTCCATGGACGTGCGTGAGATCCCTGTTGCGGCTACCGTCCTCAGCGACACCTTCTGTCAACTCTCCGGCACCCACCTGATTCCTGTGACCAGGAACGAGACCGCCACTAACCCGTTGGCTGAACTCGCCATCCAATGGTTCGACGAGAAAGGTGACTCCATCGCCAACCCGATCAACACAGACACGACAAGCGTGGCAGGCAAGTCACGTACCATCAAGTACACCATCCGTCAGTACAACAAAATCACAGGTTGTTACAAGGATACCGTCGTGCCATTCGTGGTCAACAAGGCCATCAAGCTGGACATGGAGGATCTTCCGGCAGTCTGCCAACCTGAAGTCATCGACTTCAAGGGCAAGGTGACGGATTACCTCACCGCATCGACCACCACTAACATCACCAACATCGGTAGTTGCGACATCACCTACGGGAAGGTCATCAACGGCACATCATCCGCCATCACCGATGCGGAGGCTAGTCAAATAGAGTACACCGAAAACATCGATAGCATGCTATATACCTACACCGTTGTGGACGGCGTATGCTCCGCTACCGATTCAGTCTATGTCACCATCAACCAGAAGCCATCCACCCCTATCATCGAGAACGGGCTGGATACCATCTACTTCTGTCAAAGCAACGGGCAACTGCAACTGACAGCTTCCCACAGCAACGACAAGCGGACCACCTCCATCTTCTGGGGCGACCACAAGTCCACCCTTTACGGAGACACGATAGATATCCCAAGCACTCCACCGACCTCCCAGTACATCGCTTTCAGCAAAAACGTATTGACGGGCTGTGTCAGTGAAGACGACACCATCATCGTCATTGTGAAAGAAGCCATCAAGGTTACTCCATTGGGCAATGACGGAACGATGGAGCTCTGTGCGGGCGAAGAGATCAACCTCTACGAGCAGGCGATGGCCTCCTTCGCGATCAACCAAACTCCGCACACCACATTGATCTTCAACGCTACCGAGAATGGTTATGTGGTCGGAGAGAACGAGTTGAGCAAGGTGACAAAATCGAGACAAGACACTTCCCTCTATCAATTCACGATAGAGGATGACCAATCGAAGTGTACCGCAGAAAACTCATTGAAGCTCATCTTCCACCAATTGCCGACCTTCACCATCGAAGGGGCTGACGTCCTCTGTGAAGGCAACGACGTGAAATTGGAGGCAGTCGGAGACGAACGTCCGGTTTCCTACGCATGGAAGATAGAAGGAGACGAGAAGACGCTCAACACCACGGCTTCCTTCACCTACAAGGAGATCATGCAGGATACCACCTTCATCCTAATAGAGAAATTGAACGGAACCACATGTGCCGACACTGTCAGCAAGAAGATCACAGTCAACGTGAACCCTGCAAGGCTCGAAGACACCGTCATCTCCATCTGCCAGGACACCAGCACCACAAGCACGGAGGAGATCAACTTAGGACGTAGCAGCAGCGACATCAGCAGCTACAGCATCCAATGGTACCAGAACGACACCACGCTCTTCTCCAACGACGAGACCATCCAAGTGGAGAAGACAAAGTCCACCGCCTTCAAGTTTGAGGTAGAGACCACCAACAGGAACACGGGATGCGTCAGCCCTCGCAGCAACGTCACTGTTCACGTGAATCCACAGATCACCATCGGATTGGACAATCCGGACACGATCTGCCAACCATTCACCTACGACCTGATCACGAACCTCGCCAAGAGCATCAGCGGCGGAACACAACCGACCTACGTCCGCACAGAACTGAACGGAACCGTCATCAACAACGAGACAGCCATCAGCGAAAGTGGATTGTATGAGGTATACTACACGGATGACAAGCATTGCGACGCAAGCAAGACCATCTCCATCCAGTTCCACCAGCAGCCTGGCGTGCCACAACTCATCGGCGACACGATCCTTTGCCAAGGCATCGGCGACGTGAAACTCACCGCCAAGAAGACGGGTGTCAACAGTGTGAACCAATCCTTCGTATGGAAGAACGCCAACGGAGAGACCACGTCCGACACGTTGACACTCTCCACTACCCAATACGGCAAGACTCGTTACAATCTGTTCGCCATCGACCTGAAGACAAGATGTCTCAGTGAGCCTGACACCTTCGACTTCGACGTGAGGGAAAGCATCGGCTTCCAACCAATCGGTCTCATGGAAGCTTGCTACGCCACCACTGTAGACTTGAAGGAAAAAGCGGAAGCCGCATACTTCGGCAGCCCTGAGGAGAAGGTCATCTCCTACTATAAGGTAAACGAGTCAGGCAACCTCTCCAGCATTGCGGACCCAACCATCATCGGCGCATCCGGAAAGTACGTGACCAAGGCGACCGAAGCCATCTCCCGTTGTGAGAGAATGGATACCACGGAGGTAATCGTCTACGATTCACTCGCCATAACGACCGAGGGAAGCACACTCATCTGCCAAGGCGACGAAGTAGCTGACCTCATCGCGACTCGTGCGGACACCTACACTTGGTTCAGGGAGAATGGAGACAATGCGACTGGTGCGGCCTTCCCTTACTCGAAGAACGTAGACCAGACAGAGACCTTCCGATTAATCGGTGAGAAGAAGATCGGCTCGCTCTTCTGCCAAGACAGCATCGACGTCACCATCACGGTCAACGAGAACCCTATCACCCTGGCCGACACAATCTTCCGATTCTGCCAAGACACGGCAGGTGCAGACCAGCCTTTGGTGATCAACACAGTGGCAAGGAACACCGAGACGCTTGGTCTGATATGGACCAACGAGCAGGGAGACACACTCTTCAATACGAACGAGACAGCACACTCCCCTATCATCGAGGAGGGAGACACCCACTACTTCGTCAGCCAAATGAACCTGCAGACCCAGTGTCATAGCGGGCAAACCCGTGTGGACGTCTCTGTGCTTCCTCAGATACGCATTCAGTTGAGGGACACCACCACATGTGAGCCAAACAGCGTCGACTTGACCCTCTTCAGCAAGAACACCGCACAGGCGGGTAAATACACGCCTAACATCGAGGTCACCACCTACGAAATCATTCAAAACGGGGCGGCGACAGACGTGACCGCTCAAGCGGACGCCATCACACAAGGAGGTCAATACCGCATCACATACCAGTATGAAGATGACGGACTCGTATGCCAATCAACGGATGTCACAACACTTAAATTCAACAAGCAACCAATACGGCCAAGCATTGCCAACCAGAACTTCTGCCAAAACACAGGAGAACACCAACTATTGGGAAGCACCAACAGCAACAATGTAAGGCTGTTGTGGGAAGATCTCTCCATCTATCCTTCCAAACAAGACACGAACGTGACATCCATCACAACGGACATCGCCACACAAAAGCTCTTCCTCATACGACAAGTACAAGACGAGAGCGGTTGCGTGAGTGAAGCAGACTCCGCAATGGTCTACATCTATCCGGCCATCAACGCCTTAGACAAAGACACGGCGATCTGCTACGGAGAGGCAGTCAACCTAGGACGATTCGCACAAAACAGTTACAGAGGAGGAACTGACAAATACAGCGTTTCGTTCCAAAACATCGATGGACAAAGCTTCATCGCCGACAGCGTGACAAAAAGCAACACCTACTACGCATACTTCGCGGATAGCATGAACGTATGTCGCGACACGGCAACCCTCGTCATCGATGTCAACCAACCTATCGTCATCGACATCACGGGTGGCGGAGACGCCTGCACCGACCAAGCCGTCACTCTGACAGCCAACGGTGCGGAGCAATACGAATGGAGCAACGGAGAAAAGACTCCATCCATCACTCTGACATCCAACGGTGCGGAGACCAGAACGCTCCGAGTAGAGGGTAGAAGCACATTCCACGACATCTATTGTTATGCGGACACCAGCGTGGACGTCATCTTCCACAACGCAGTGAAGCCTAGGGAACTCACCTTCGACACCTGCGCAAGGAACCTTGTGACTATCGACGACATCGTGCGCAAGAACAACGTGACGGAAACCATCGACACGATCTGGAACCTCACGGACAATATCCGTTACAGCAACATCAACCAAGACCTTGGCAAGAGCGGACAATACGAAATAGCGGTCCACAACGATGAAGGCTGTGCCGCCCACCACACATTGACCATCAACATGCACCAGGTGGACAATCTGAAGGTTGAGAAGCAAGAAAGCACCTACTGCTACGGTAGTCTCGCCAACTTCACCGCCAAAGGTGACAACGCCCGTGAATACGAATGGACGAACCTCACCGAAGGAATTGTCAAGACCGGTTCAACCTACAACGAGCCTATCACCGCAAGAAACGACTTCATGCTCATCGCCACGGAGAAGGAGCTGGGTTGCAAAGACACGATTGAATTCACGGTGGACGCATATCCTTACAAAGAGCTCACCATCACAGGCAACAAGACAAGCTGTAGGGACTCTCTCGTCATCCTCAGCGTGGAGGATGCCCTCACCGACATCAAATGGACTTTGGAAGACACCTCCATGACGGAAAAGAACATCCAGTTCATCGCTGACAAGAACAGACAAATAAACGTATCCGGAATCGACGAGAACGGATGTATGGCGACAGAGAACTTCATTCTCGAGGTGGCATATCTCGAAGACCCGATCATCGCCTACAGCACCATCGACGACACCGAGTATGCGCTGAGCGACGACGTGAAGGAGGTTGAATTCAAGGAGACCACGACACCTGCCGGAAGCGAATTATACACGTTCACATGGAGCTTCGGTGACGGACGGACATGGATCGACTCAACCAGCAACGAGGTTTCCCACGTATACAACGACACGCTCATCCACAGTAGAAGAGACATCCCTGTAGAGCTGATCGTGGACCACAAATACGGATGTAGGAAAAGCACTAGCACTATCCTCAAGATCGATCCGTTCCTCTTCGTGCCGAATACAATGATCGCCGACGGCTCCTACATCTTCATGGAGAACTACGACGTTCAAATCTACGACAGGATAGGCACGCTCATCTATCAAGGAAGCGGTTGGGATGGTACCTACAAAGGCGAACCAGCGTCTGAGGATACCTACTTCTACTCGCTCACCTACTTCGAGAAAGGAGAAAAGAAAATACGGACAGGATACATAACAGTTGTAAGATGATGAACATGAAAAGACGGATTATATGCACCATAGCCTCATTGCTCATGATGATGGGTTTGTCCGCACAGGAAATGCCCTTCTTCACGAACAAGCAGCTGCAATATAGCTTTTTCAACCCTGCATATATACCCGAACTACAATACGCCACCATCCAAGCAGGAGGCAGGCTACAATGGACGAATTTGGACGGAATGCCCAAAGACCTGTTCTTCTCAGGGAAATACTTCTTCTTGGGAGCACACTCTCAAGTAGGTCTGAACATCCTGACAGATAAAATCGGGTACCAACACATGATCAATCCTAAAGTCGTCTACTCCTTCTGCATCCCCATAGGCGACGACTCCTACCTAAACCTCGGAGCGGCGGCGGGAATGATGAACAAAGGCTACAATTCGAACGAAATCGTCAACGACAGCCGATACGAAAGCCAGAACATAGCCAAGGTGGTCGAATGTCTGGAGAAGGGCAACGCCGCCGATGTGGACGCGGGATTCGAGATACTGCTCCAGAACTTCGAGTTCGGCGCATCCGCCATGCATCTGCTGAAGGGAACGGACGAAGTCACCATGAACAGAACCTTCTACGGTTTCATGAACTACAACATGCAGACCTCCGAATGGTGGAGACTATGCCCAACATACGCCCTCTACTACTACAACGGGGACGAACAGACCGATTCCAAGGACGTGATGAAGCACCAATTGTCCCTCTATTACTACTACGTCACCGAATACGACAATATGCCGGCAGACCTGTTCTACGTGGGAGCCACCTACAAGATACCGAACGAAGTGGGATTCCTCGCAGGATTTGCCTTCGGATTCTTCCAGGCCTACTACTCCTACGACTACAACTTCTCCAACCTCAGACACGGCAATTACGGCACACACGAGCTTGGAATAGAGTTCAAAATCCGGACGAAAGGGAAAGGTTGCTACGCCAACTACGGAAGAAGCAGGAAAAAATACACCCGCTACTACAGAAATTAAAGACACCACTTGAGCAACACATAAAAGCGTAATAAAATCGACGAATGCGAATAAAATATCCTTCCAATTTTAGTTTCATTTACATAATTTAGACTATATTTGCATAAAGTTGTAAAAAATAAAATTCAAATAAATTATTAAAACATAACTAATTTTTCAAAGATGAAAAAAATATTCGTATTCGTCTGTGCCGCTTTGACCACTCTATCAGTTGCGGCGCAAAGCAATGAAAAGCCATGGAGCGTGGGTCTCTATGGAGGCAAAGTAGAAGCTGCGAACGATTGGGGTAATCACTTCTTCCACCCTGCAAGCGACTTTTATGGTTCAGCGTCATTCACAGTAGAACGTTACTTGAACGAAAAATTCGACGTGGGCGTTCACGCATTATGGGGACGTTACGGAACCAAAGGTGGGGATTTCTACCCTACAGATGGAGAGTTCAAAGCCGGTTTGGGATTCGGTGCCGTTCAAGGAAAATACAAATTCCTCCACAGTGAGAAATTCAAAGAGAGCCTTCTCCACCCATTCGCATTCGTTTCTTTGGGTGCAAGAGCCATCTATGGACTGGACAACGAAGATAAAGGTTTCGAAACCACAACCGACGACAACAAAGCTATCAGCTTCGCATTGGGTGGTGGTATCGGATGCGATTTGAGAATCACCGACGCATTGTCTGTTCGTTACTTCGCCACTTACGGATACCCTATCGGCAACGGCGATATTCCAGACAACAGGAACTGCGGTAACTACTGCGACCAACACCTCTTGCACAACTTGGGTATTGTCTACAGCTTCTGCCTCAACAAAGATAGAGACAACGATGGTGTAGAGAACAGCAAGGACAATTGCCCTGACAACACTCCAGAGGAGATTTCAAAGGGCGTGGACGAGAAGGGTTGCCCTAAGGATTCCGACGGTGACGGTGTGCCTGATTACTTAGATAAATGTCCATTCAACACATACGACGAGCGTACTGCTGGCATCGATTCTACTGGTTGCCCTAAGGATACTGATGGCGATGGTGTCGCTGACTACCAAGACGAGTGCCCTAACAACACGGCTGAGGAATTGGCGAAGGGTGTGGACGAGAAGGGTTGCCCTAAGGATTCCGACGGTGACGGTGTAGCTGACTACAAGGATGAGTGCCCAGACACTCCTGCCGGCGCAAACTTGGCAAATGGCATGGTTGACGAGAAGGGTTGCCCTAAGGATACTGACGGCGACGGTATCGCTGACTTCGAGGATGTTTGCCCTGAGGTTGTAGGTGTGAAGGAGAACAAGGGATGTCCTGAGATCAAGGAAGAGGTTAAGAAAGTATTCGAGAAAGCTTTGAACGGTATCGAATTCGAAACAGGTTCCGCTAAGATCAAGAAGTCTTCCAACAAGATTTTGGACGATGTGGTTAAGATCATGAACGAGAACCCATCTTACAAACTCTCCATCAACGGTCACACTGACAACGTAGGAAAGGCTGAGAAGAACCAAAAGCTCTCTGAGGATCGCGCCGCAGCCGTTAAGGCATACTTGGAAAGCAAAGGCGTAGACTCAGCTCGTTTGAGCTCCGCAGGCTTCGGACAAGACCAACCAGTAGCTGACAACAAGACGAAGGCTGGTCGCGCAAAGAACCGTCGCGTTGAGTTCAAGGTAAGATTTGAGAAATAAAATATAATACTATTCTTGCAAGGAGGGCGTACAATCGATTTGTACGCCCTCTTTCTTTACGAAGAATCAAAACATATGGACAATCCCCCCTCCCCAATGATAGAATTGACACGTCAGGAGAGATCTGCGTTCCCCCCATCCCGATTTCCTCCGTCAATCCGCTCAAGCAAGCAGGTCAAATGATACAAATTACATCCATATAATTAATCAGAATATTGACCAAATTCAACATAAACATATATTTTAAATTTCATATTATCCACCGAATTCATTATATTTGTTATAGCATGATGAAAATTAGTTGCTACAAATAGGAGGAGATAAAATCCCTAGTTGGGGGCGAAATGAGGCAGGCCTCATCCCTTTCAAAGGGACCAATAAACTTCCACGTAAACCAATGTGTATATGAAATGGTATGTTTACTAAAAGGGAAGAGTCATGGATCTTTCAACAGCTAAAATAGCATCGATATTCTTATCGTTGTTCCTTACAGCGATAACAGGGAAAGCTGCCTCTTCTCCTGACGAGAACATATCGCCTACCCCATCAGGGAATAGCGACACAATAACCACCCAACAACAATTAACGGAACCATCAGCGGAAGACTCCACCTTGTTCCTCACCGGCGAAATGTTTGATTTGGACGAAACATCATTCGCCTACGACGGGGAGATTCATACGCCCTCCATCACCATAAAAGGAGACGGTTCATTCACCGAAGGCGTGGACTATACAGTTAGTGGCACACGGAACGCGAAAGATGCGGACACTTACGTCATAGAGATATACGGCACAGAGGCGAACCCATTCAGCGTCAGCAAGAGCTGGACGATCACGAAGAGAGAGGTTACCGTGAAACCTACAGACACCTCCAAGCACATCGGATTGAACGACCCTATCCTATCCTACTCAGTGGATGGTCTCGTAGAGGGAGACTCTCTCCTTGGCATTTCAGTGACCAGGGAGGAGGGCGAAGCGGTCGGCTCATACCCCATAAGCATTCACGAAGAAGGCCTCAACCCCAACTACCGACTAAACTCGGTCACAGGAACATTCAGGATAGAAGACCACTATTTCGTACGTGGGGAAAATGCTGTGATAGAGGATCAAGTCTTATCCACCTGCACTCGAGAAGGCTCCCACGACGAAGTCTACTACTGCCTATTCGAGGCTTGCAAGGCGGAATGTCTACGAATCCACGTCACAGATTCTGCCTTGGGACACGATTTCTCCGAGGAATTCACAACGGACGTATATGCGACATGCGAAAGCGCAGGCACACAATCCAGACACTGCACCAGATGTCCCCAAAGGATAGATAACAACCTTATCCCCGCGAAAGGGCATTCCTGGAGCGAAGGGATAGTCATCACAGAACCCACCTGCACGAAAGAGGGGGAAATGCTATACTACTGCATAAATTATCCCTGCCAAGAGGAAAGAATAGAGCCTATCGAACCCACAGGACATACATTCGAGGACCACTTCACCGTCGATTTCCCAGCCTCTTGCACCACGGAGGGACAGGAGTCAAGGCACTGCATGATATGCGAAGGGATAACAGACGCTAGGGCAATACCCGCCAATGGACATAGTTGGGACGATGGCTATGTCGATAAAAAACCGACCTGCGTCTCCAAGGGCATAAGGCTATTTTACTGTACGGTAAACTCCTGTAAAGGAACCAAGGAAGAGGAAATAGAAGAACTCGGGCATGACTTCATTGAGATATTCATCACGGACTCTTTCCCAACCTGCACGAAACCTGGAAAAAATTCTTGGCACTGCTCACGATGCAGAGAGGTGGACAACATCACGGAGATTCCCGCTCGAGGCCACAAATGGGGAGAGGGCGATACCATCGCATTCCCAACCTGTGAAACGGAAGGGATGATACTGTATACCTGTACCGCCTACGGATGTGGCGCTACCGACACGACATACATCCCTGCGTTAGGCCATGCATGGGACGAAGGCATCGTATCCCAAGAACCGACCTGCACACAGAAAGGAGCGCTATTCCATCTCTGCACAAGAGGAGACTGCGAAGCAACATTAACCGAGGGAATCGAGCCGTTAGGTCACGACTTCGGCCAGGAATTCACAGTAGACCTGCCGGCTACTTGCGTCAGATCCGGCAAACAATCCCAACACTGCTCTAGATGCAACGAGACAACAAACAGCACATTCATCCCCGCATTAGGACACTCCTGGGGAGAACCGAGCACTGTAATCTCCGCCACCTGCACCACATCCGGCATCATCAGTTATTCATGCATCCACGAAAATTGCCAGCAGACAAGGACCCAAACAACAGACAAATTAGGACATGATTTCTCCTCGAAATACACGGTAGACATTGCCGCAACCTGCACAAAAGAGGGGAAAAAATCCAAACACTGCACCCGCTGCAGCGAGAAGATCGAGAGCACAAGCATTCCTGCCACAGGTCACCATGCCAGCGACACAATTGTCACACGTGACGTCGCAGCCACCTGCACCGAGCAAGGGAGCATAACGTACGCCATAATCTGCACAGAATGTCAAAAGGAGCTATGGAAATCGACAGTCGCAACTCCTGCCACCGGACACAACTGGGACGAAGGGGTTTTCGTCATAAAACCCACAACGGAAAACATGGGAAAGAAGATGTACACCTGCAAGAACTGCCAAAAGAAGGAATATGAACTGGTGGACAAAATCTACAAAGAGATAATCATGCAGGAAAACGAGAACGGATCCATCTTCTCCGTCAAGAGCGATGGGTATTGTCCGGGGAGCGAAGAACCTATCAGCTACACAGCCATCCAAGGTATTCCTTTCAACTTCAGAATTGAATATTCGGGAAAGGCGAAGGAACAAGGATTCAAGGATGTGGACTGGACCCATGTCTCCGCAGACTCCAGGATTTACATCCAGACCCCCGAGCTGTGTCAACCTGGGGAGTACTCCGCCGACATCTACTTCCGCAGCGAAAACATGAAGGTCACCCAAGCCTACCCCGTCAAATTCACCGTGAACCTGAGCCAATCCTACATCGTGGCCATATTCGAGGATGTCGTCAGCATAGACAACCGCACCAACCAATTCCTCTCATACCAATGGTATCACAACGGGGAAATGATCGAGGGGGCGACCAAGCCTTACTACCAAGAAATGGGAGGACTCACCGGCAACTATTACGTGAAGGTGAATGCAGGCACAGACTCGGAAGTCCGCACCTGCAGCAGAAGCGTATGGGACAGAATCGTCAAAGGCACAAAGAGCATTATTATTTCAGAAAACCCGATAAAAGAGGGGGCAACCGTAACGCTCCTCAACTTCGATGACTCACGGCACACCATCTCCGTCGTCAATCAACTCGGATCAGTTGTGATCACCGAACAGTTCTCGGATAACAAAATCGATTTGGACACCAGCCTCCTACCAGCGGGCAACTACGTCATCAATGTGGACGGAGTATCTCTGAAGGTTATCAAGAAATAGCGGAAAACAAATGGGAAGAACGATCATATATATAATCCTCACATGCATGGCCACCCTCTCCTACGCTAGCGGCGCCAAGATACCAATGGACTCGCTTCCATACCTGGGAACCAGACATTACATGTGCCTCAACTTGGGAGGCGGATGGCACTCCGCCTTATTCGAAGCGGAAGGCGGTGAGGCGAGAACCGGATATGGCGGATTGCTGGAGATAAAATACAAATACATTCCAAGGCATTGGGGTATTGGAATCGGCGCACAAGTTAGTTCGTACCATAGCACTGCCCTTTTCAACCACAACTACGCACAGACATTCATCCACAACGACAACAACCTTCAATACACCCTCAACTCCCAATTCAAAGACTGGGAAGAGAGTCAAGACATATTATCCGTCGAGATACCTTTCTCCATCCAATATGCAAGTAACAACAACGGCAAGTGGGGATTCATCCTGGGATTTGGCGCGACATTGTCCATCCCCGTGATAAAAGAATACACCGCTCAAAAAGGGCAATTCACCACATCCGGATGGTTTGAATCGACCAACGTGGAATATGAAGGGCTTATCAACCACGGATTCCAGAATAAGGAAGCCGGACAATCCGACGAAATCACCAACATGACAACTCATCTAGGCGCACATCTGGAACTGGGACTCAACCGGGCAATGGGACAAAAAAGTGACTTCTACATGGGCCTCTACGCCTACTACGGGATCACCAACAGCGTCATTCACCAAGAGAAAAACATATATGACGGCGAAAATTACATCGGCGCTTTCGGAAGCAATCAGATCAGAGAAGTACACCCTTTCAAAACTGGTGTGAAACTAGGGCTACGCTTCGACCTCAAAGATAAAAAGAGGGAAAAAGAGGCAGAACAAATCGTCGAGAAGAGAAGGGAAGAAAGAGAAAAGCAGAAAGAGATAGCCGCAGCCGCCGAAAGGCTGAAAAGGGAACGCAACCTGCAAGAGCAAAAGGAGCGCATCCGTTTAAAGGAAGAAAACGACCAACAGATGGAACGTGATAAGGAAAAAATCGAAGCCTTCCACAAAGCGGCCTTAAAAGAGAAGAAAGAAGCGACTCTCGCTCTCAAAAAGATCACTGACGAAGCCACATACGCCTACCCGAACAGCATTCCGACCTTCCCGGAGGAAATCGAGCGCTCCTTCGACATCGTCTACACCTACTTGGCCAAGAACCCGAACGTGACCCTACTCGTCGTCGGACATACCGACAACACCATAAAGGAAGATAAAAGTTTCACCATAGGACAGAAACGGGCCGAAGCATTCAAACAAGCGCTGATACGGAAGGGAATACCTGAAGAACGGATGGAATGCATCAGCAAAGGAAACACTCAACCTGTCGCCTCCAACAACACGAAGAGCGGTAGAGAATTGAATAACAGAACAGAGCTGAAACTAAGGGGAGGTGTGGTAGAAGAGTAAAAAAAGAGCGGATGATCAATCCGCTCCAAATACTTCCCTCCTCGTACTGTATTTCTTCTGGCGCATACTCAAGCGATAGGTGATCACCTCGTCCGTGAGCGTGACCGGATCATCCTTGGAATAGGTCTCGAAGAGAAGGAAACCGCCCTTCAGCCCTGTCGGCATCGTCTTCTCAGGATGCCATCCCCTACCGATGTAGAAAAACGCCTGATAAGATCCATTGTCTATGCGGAAGGTATAGGTGCTGTCCGCCTTGATGTAGGCATGGCTCACCACCTTGCCGTTCTCGTCCTTTTCCTTGATGAAGGCTACCACATCGAACGAGATGGGCGCCACCACCACGATGTCCGAATTGGAGTCTTTCCGTGGCTTCTTAGGCACTCCGTATTGGTCTTGGTAAGGCATACTACCCTGCTCCAGAGAATTCTTGCCATACTTCTCCACCTCGCTCTGCCAATATACGATGCTATCCCGCAACCGGGTGGCTTCGGCTGTATATTTGTCATGCGGATAGGCGAAGAGAAACTCGTCGTAGGCCTCAACCGTATTCTTCTTCCTGCGGTCCTGGAAATAAGGCTCCTCCAACAAGCTCTTCCGCTCGTTCACACGATCCATATATTTGCTCTGCGGATATGCCTCCCGATACTCGACATAGCCCCGCACCGTGTTTTTGTGGATGGCGCCCCAATAATCCCACGTCTCTGAGAAAACCGTGATGAGCAGCACATAGGCTACCACAGCGACACCTGCGACGCACGCCAAGATCTTAAATGCTTTCTTTTCGTCCATAGACTTCCCTTATTTTTTCAGGACAGACTCGATGGCGGCGTAGATACCGTCAGCGTCCATCCCATAGTAATGATACAACTCTTCTTGTGTGCCATGGGTGGCGAAGATATTCGGAATACCAATGCGCTTCACATGCATCGCCACGTCATGGTCCGCAAAGTACTCCAGCACAGCGGAGCCGAATCCGCCCGACACGACACCGTCCTCAACCGTGATGACGGATTGGTATGTCTTGGCGACCTCATCCAACAACTCTTCGTCCAAAGGCTTCAGGAAGAGCATGTTATAGTGCGAAACGCTCATGCCGTTCTCCTCCGCCTTGGCGATCGCCTTTGCCGCCGCATGACCCAACGGACCGAGCGAGAGGACAGCAAGGGAAGAGGTCCCCTTTTTCAGGCAGACGCCCTTGCCCACCGGCATCTCCTCCATCTCTTTGTGCCAATCCAACAGAACGCCCTTACCTCGCGGATAGCGGATCATGAACGGTCCGTGACCCGGCAAGGAGGCCGTGTACATCAGGTTACGAAGCTCGATCACATTCATCGGGGAAGCAATCGTGAGGTTCGGCACGCAACGGAAGGCCGCCAGATCGAACGCTCCGTGGTGGGTCGCACCGTCAGAGCCGACCAATCCCGCACGGTCCAGGCACATGACCATGTCCAGATTCTGCAGGCAGACATCATGGATCACGTTGTCATACGCGCGTTGCATGAAGGAGGAATATATGTTACAGAAAGGCATCATGCCCTCCTTCGCCAAGCCGGCGGAGAAGGTGACCGCATGGCCCTCTGCGATACCCACGTCGAAGACACGGTCGGGCATCTCATGCATCAGGAAGGACATGGAACAGCCCGAAGGCATGGCTGGGGTGATACCCACCACCTTATCGTTCATGCGCGCCAGTTCGACCAAGGTGTGTCCGAACACATCCTGGAACAGGGGCGGCGTATCCTTCGTGATAGGTGCCACGACCCGCTCGCCCGTCTCCTTGTTGAACTTACCCGGCGCATGCCAGATCGCAGCGGCTTCCTCCGCAGGCTTGAAGCCCTTGCCCTTTTTCGTCTTGATATGCAGCACCTTCGGTCCCTGGTAATCCTTGATCGAACGAAGGATCTTCACGAGGCTGACCACGTCGTGACCGTCCACCGGACCGAAGTATCGGAGATTGAGCACCTCGAATAGGTTATGTTCATTAGCGATGGCCGCCTTGACCGAGTTGTGGAAACGGATATGCTTCGCCTTCTCATTCTCCTTCACCCATCCCAGTTTCGCGAAGAAACGATAGAGCTTATAGCGCCATTTGTTGTAGGTGGCGGAGGTGGTCAGACGCACGAGGTACTCGCTCATACCCCCCACAGGCGCATCGATGGCCATGTGGTTGTCGTTGAGGACTACCAACAGATTGTTAGGATAGGCAGAAGCGTTGTTCAGGCCCTCGAAAGCCAGACCGCCCGACATGGCGGCGTCACCGATGACAGCCACCGTATGGGCTTGATCCTTGCCCAACTTATCGTCAGCGATGGAGATGCCCAAAGCGGCCGAGATGGAGTTGGAGGCATGGCCCGCCACGAAGGAGTCGTACTCGCTCTCGTGAGGGTTAGGGAAACCACTGATGCCGCCGAACTGGCGGTTGGTGGAGAAGCGGGTCCTACGTCCTGTGAGGATCTTATGTCCATAAGCCTGGTGACCCACGTCCCAGACGATCTTATCCTCCGGCACGTCATACACGTAATGCAATGCGACCGTCAACTCCACGACGCCAAGGCTCGAAGCCAAGTGTCCCGGATTATGCGAGAGCTCGTCGATAATGAAACGGCGCAACTCGTCACACACCTGAGGTAACTGGGACTCGTCCAACTTCTTCAGATCGGACGGTGTATCTATCTTATCTAACAATGATTCCAAATCACCAAACTATTAAATCCACTACAATAATTGCCTAACGCAAAAGTAGGAATAAATTCGATACGATTGACAAGCCATGCCCCTATTATTTCAGACCGCACATTCCATCCTGAAAAGGAAGGATTTAGCAGGACTGATCCGTTTCCCGCAGAGCTTCCTTATGGGCTTCGTTCAATTTGATGGTAAAGAGAAAACAAAGAACCGGCAGGGCGGAACTGAGCAGCAATAAGAACACAGCAAGGGGATGGGTGATCATCGAAAAGGCGATAGCCACATAAAAGGACAACACCGTCAAGATCAGCAAGATTACACCACTGAAAATCAACGTCCCACACAAGATTTGGAGAGATCCCTCACTACCCATCTTCGCCCAGGAAATAAGTGCGATAGTATAAACATAATATGCGATCAAAAGCACACTAAAAATATATAGAGGGACAAACAAAGGATCACCGAATCTTTGTTCTCCGAGCCATATTGCAATAAAGGCAATAATAAACGCCACAGCAATCACCCATAGAATCAGAGTGATGACTCGGAAAATAAGGACAAGGGACAACAAACGACGAAGATCCATGCCTCAACGAATTTTATAAAGATTAATAATATTAGACAGCAATCTGCGCAGCGTCGACCGCAAAGCATCCTGAAGATGTTGCGACTGCTCCACATCCTTGGCACTATTACCATTCTGTTCCATTGACAACTAGTTTAGATATCTCTTTCACAAATATAATAATTTCTTAGTTCCAACTAGGGTACAATTTGTACCCCTTTTGAAATGACGAACCTAGACGGGAAACGGTGAATGGTGGGAAGGAATATGGGAAGGGAACGTCCGAATAGAGGGGGAAGGTATAAACGAAAGCGACTCCCCCCGAGGGAGAGCCGCCTTAAATGTTTTCACAACGGAATAATCCTTATTGTGAATTGCTTCAATTTTGTGTTGCTAATTTACTCGTTTTTTCTTACATTGCAAACAAAAACTGAAGAAAAATGAAAAAGATATTAGGACTAGACTTAGGCACCAATAGTATTGGTTGGGCGGTGGTGAATGAAGCTGAAAATGCTGAAGAAAAATCATCCATTGTAAAATTAGGAGTAAGAGTGAATCCACTCACTGTAGATGAGTTGACGAATTTCGAGAAAGGGAAAAGTATAACAACCAATGCTGATCGAACTCTCAAACGCAGTATGCGTCGGAACTTACAGAGATACAAACTTCGCAGAGATAACCTTATCGAAATTTTGAAGGAAAATAAATTTATAAATGATGATACTATTCTTTCAGAAAATGGCAATAGAACTACGTTTGAGACATACCGATTGCGTGCAAAAGCTGCCACTGAAGAGATTTCCTTACAAGAATTCGCTCGAGTCCTTTTAATGATTAATAAAAAAAGAGGTTATAAAAGTAGTCGAAAAGCAAAATCAACAGAAGAGGGACAACTCATTGATGGAATGGAGATTGCAAAACGATTATACGAAGGAAATCTAACACCAGGACAGTTATCCTTAGATTTACTAAAAAGTGGAATTGAATTCTTGCCGGAATTTTATCGCTCCGATTTACAAACAGAATTCGAGCGTATCTGGGAGATCCAGAAAAAGGGGTATCCTAATATTTTAACTGACACCTTAAAAGAGGATTTACAAGGGAAAAACAAAACCCAGACCTGGGCCATATGCGCAAAAGTGTTTAACCTTGTTGGCATAAAACGCACCACCAAAGGGTTAGAACAAAAAATCGAGAACTATCAATGGCGTGTAAATGCCCTTTCCAACCAATTGGAATCTGAATCATTGGCCATTGTTTTTCAAGAAATTAATAGTCAAATAAATAACGCCAGCGGTTATTTGGGCAACATAAGTGACAGAAGTAAGGAATTGTACTTTAATAAACAGACTATTGGACAATATCAAATGGCTCAATTGGACATGGACCCCAATTATAGTCTCAAAAACCAAGTCTTCTATCGTCAGGATTATTTAAATGAATTTGAAACCATTTGGGAAACACAAGAAAAATTTCACAAAGAACAACTCACGCCAGAACTCAAAAAAGAAATTCGCGATGTAATAATCTTTTATCAGCGGCCACTCAAATCACAAAAAGGGCTAATTTCATTTTGCGAGTTTGAAAGTAAACAAATTGAAGTTGAAATTGATGGAAAGAAAAAAACGAAGACGACGGGCAGCAAAGTTTGTCCTAAATCCTCTCCTCTATACCAAGAATTCAAAATCTGGCAAAAACTAAACGATGTCGAAATTTCCGGACTAATAAACGATGAACAAAAAGAGGATAAAGGAACAACGTCCAAATCCAAACGGAACAAACGCAGATTACTACAAGAAGAAAAAGAATTACTGTTTAATGAGTTAAATTATAAAGAGAAACTAACCAAGCAAGATATATTAAAGCTACTTTTCAAAAACACGAAAGAGTTAGATTTAAACTTTAAAGAATTAGATGGTAATCATACACAAAACACGTTAATCAAGGCATATCTAACAATCATAGAAAGAAGCGGCCACAATCTCGGTGACATTTCAAAGAAATCTGCAAAAGAAATCACTAAAGCAATTACTGAGATATTCAATACTTTAGGTATAAACACAGAAATTTTAAAGTTCGATTCTTCCTTACCGGACCCTAAGTTTGATCAACAGCCAATGTATAAACTGTGGCATCTTTTATATTCATTTGAAGGTGACAATTCAAACTTAGGCAACGAAAAACTAATCGAAAAGTTGCAAAACACATATGGTTTCAATAGCGAATACGCCACCATTCTTGCCAACGTCAAATTTGAAACAGACTATGGTAGTCTTTCTTCAAAAGCAATTCGGAAAATATTACCACACTTAAAAGACGGTAATGATTATAGCGTTGCATGTGAGTACGCAGGATATCGTCACTCTAAGCAATCACTCACAAAAGAGGAAATTCAGAATAGAGTATTAAAAGACAAGTTGGAACTCCTTCCTCGTAATAGTTTACGTAATCCAGTCGTTGAAAAGATTCTAAATCAAATGATTAATGTAGTCAATACGATTTCAGAGACATACGGAAAGCCCGACGAAATTCGTATTGAATTAGCTCGAGAATTAAAAAAATCAGCAAAAGAGCGAGAAGAGTTAACAAAATCCATCAATGAAACGACCAAACTACATGAAGAATATGTAAAAAAACTCCAAAGCGAATTTGGACTTTCACATGTCAGCCGAAACGATATTATACGCTACAAGCTGTATAAAGAGTTAGAAAGTAACGGATATAAAACTTTGTATACAAGCACTTATATTCCACATGAAAAACTTTTTAGCAAAGAATTTGATATTGAACACATTATACCTCAAGCCAAATTATTTGACGACTCATTTTCCAACAAAACATTGGAAGCCAGACAAGCTAATTTGGACAAATCTAACATGACAGCCTACGATTTTGTCTCCCAAAAATATGGAGAAGAATATGCAAAGGGAGATTACACCTCTCGTATAGAAAAGCTATACAAAGATGGTAAAATCAGCAAGACAAAACGTGATAAACTCATGATGAAAGAAACTGATATTCCAAGCGGATTCATCAATAGGGATTTACGAGATTCACAATACATTGCAAAGAAGGCTCGCGAAATTTTAGAAGGAATAGTCCGTTATGTTGTACCCACCACAGGTAGTATCACGGATCGTTTACGTGAAGATTGGCAACTGGTTGATGTGATGCAGGAACTCAATTGGAACAAATACAACGAACTAGGTCTTACGGAAATCATAAAAGGACGTGACGGACAACTGATTCGTCGTATCAAGGATTGGACAAAACGTAATGACCACCGTCATCATGCAATGGATGCCCTTACTATTGCATTCACAAAGCGTAGTTTCATACAATACCTAAACAACCTTAATGCTCGAATATCAAAAGGTGTAGATGAGTGGATTGATTTAGATATGGTTGAGTTCTCCGATTTAAGCAAAGAAGATAAAACAAAAGCGGTTTATTTCATAGAAAAGAAAGAACTTAGTCGAGACAATCATGGGAAACTTCGCTTTAATCCACCTATGCCACTCAATGAATTCCGAGCAGAATCCAAGAGACATCTAGAAAACATATTGGTATCCATCAAAGCCAAAAACAAGGTGGTTACTCTAAACATAAATACAACACAAAAGGCAACAGGGAAAAACAAAAAAGCGCAACTAACCCCACGTGGGCAATTGCACTTAGAAACTGTTTACGGCAGTTGCAAGCAATATGGAACGAAAGAGGAGAAGATAAATGCATCCTTTGACATAAAGAAGATACAATCCGTTGCAAAACAAACTTATAGGGAGGCATTACTATCTAGACTAAAAGAATTTGACAATGATGCAAAGAAAGCATTCACTGGGAAAAACTCATTGGAAAAAAATCCGATATGGCTCAATACTCAACACACAGACAAGGTTCCCGAGAAAGTTAAAATGGTTTGTTTTGAGAACATTTACACCATAAGGAAACCAATTGATAAAGATTTGAATGTTGAGAAGGTTGTCGATGTACATGTACGTCAAATACTACAAGACAGACTGAAAGAATTTGGAGATGATGCGAAAAAAGCATTTTCCAACCTCGATGAAAAACCAATCTGGCTCAATAAAGAAAAGGGAATTGCCATAAAAAGAGTGACCATTACTGGTGTTAGCAATATCGAGGCACTACACGATAAGCGCGACAAAGAAGGAAATTTGATTCTTAACAAAGAAGGGAAGACTCAACCTGTCGATTTCGTAAACACAGGTAACAACCACCACGTGGCTATCTATCGAAAACCTAAGTTGGACAAAAATGGGCAACCGATGTTCAATGAAAATGGAGATTTACAATACGAATTAGACGAAAAGATAGTGTCATTCTTCGAAGCCACTTCTCGTGCCATACAACAATTGCCGATAATCGACAAAACATACAAGCAGGATGAAGGATGGCAGTTTCTGTTCACAATGAAACAGAACGAATATTTTATCTTTCCTCGTTACGATTCCGAAGGCAATATGATTTTCAATCCAAAAGCATACGATGAAGATTGGTTCAAGAATCCGGAGAATTACGCAACAATAAGTTCGAATTTGTATAGGGTCCAAAAAATGTCTAAAGTCGCTAGTGGGAATAGTTTCGTACGAGACTATGTTTTTAGACATCATTTGGAAACAACAGTAACTGACAATAAAACGTTAAGAGATATCACATATCGACAATATAAAAGTTTAGCATTTGCAAGTGGTGTAGTTAAAGTTCGAGTGAACCACATTGGCCAAATAGTTTCGGTAGGTGAATATTAAACATGGATAATCCATAACCCAAACGATTTCGTGAGAAGAAAATTCGTTCCGTATGGAACAAAGAAAGAATTCGAAACTCTTCAAAGGATGGGTACGAATTGTACCTATCCTAAAAACAGAGACGATGATAGGTCCTCACCTTATTTCAGTTGTACGAAAAAATCGCACAACTGAAATTTGAAGAAGCAGATAACAAAACGCACTAAAATAGAATAGCCTATGATCAAACGCACATTATGTTTCAGCAACCCGGCATACCTGTCGCTGACCAACCACCAGCTGGTCGTCAAACTACCGGAGGTGGAGAAAAGCAACCTGACAGAGCGCCTGAAGAAGGAGGCTACCACCACCATCCCCATCGAGGATATCGGCGTGGTGGTGCTCGACCATCAACAGATCACCCTCACCCAAGGTCTGCTGGCCCACCTGCTGGAATGTAACTGCGCCGTGATCACCTGCGACAGCCGCCACCTCCCCGTCGGCCTGCAGCTTTCCTTGGAGGGAAACACCACCCAGAGCGAACGGTTCCGCGACCAAATAGAGGCTTCCCTCCCCCTGAAAAAGCAGTTGTGGCAACAAACCATCCAACAGAAGATCGCCAACCAGGCGGCTGTGCTCAACCAAAAGAGGGGCTTGGAGGTGAAGAACATGATGCGATGGGTGAACGAAGTGAAGAGCGGCGACACAGAAAACGTGGAGGGCAAAGCGGCCGCCTTCTACTGGAAAAACATGTTCCCCGACGTGCCGGACTTCACCCGCGGACGGGAGGGCATCGCTCCCAACAACCTGCTGAACTACGGGTACGCCATCCTGCGCGCCATCGTGGCCCGCTCGCTGGTGGCAAGCGGACTCCTCCCCACCCTGGGCATCCACCACCACAACCGATACAACGCCTACTGCTTGGCGGACGACATCATGGAGCCCTACCGTCCCTACGTGGACGCCCTCGTCATAGATGTCACCCAAAAGATGGGCCATCAAGAAGAGATCACGATAGAACACAAGCAGCAATTACTGACCATTCCTGCGCTCGACGTGAACATCGCCGGGCAACGCAGTCCGCTCATGGTGGCGACGGCGCAGACAACCGCCTCGCTCTACAAATGCTTCAGCGGCGAATCCCGCAAGATACTCTACCCTACAATGGATTAGGATATGCAACGGCTCAGCGAATATAGGATTATGTGGTTATTTGTCTTTTTCGACCTCCCGACGGAGACCAAGAAGGATCGGCAGGCATATGCCGACTTCCGCAAACGATTGCAGGGAGATGGCTTCACCATGATGCAATACTCCGTCTATGTGCGGCACTGTCCCAGCTCGGAGAATGCGGACGTGCATACCAAACGAGTGCAGAACCTATTGCCGGAAACGGGGCAAGTCAGTATTCTGCGGGTGACGGACAAGCAGTTCGGCAACATGCAGAACTTTATCGGAACCAAAAAGCAAAAGCGGAAAACGGATGAGGCACAACTACCTATCCAGCTAACACTGTTTTAAAAATTTGTACTTTTGGGTAGTCTATTGCTTTCAATTTTGTACTTTTGGGTAGTCTAAAACAGTGCGCATCATGTCCGCATAGGTGTAGTACTTGTTGTGAATTGCTTTCAATTTTGTAATTTAGAGGCTGCAAAAACAGTCCCCGCCCCATGTATCGCATGGTCGCCTATGTTGTGAATTGCTTTCAATTTTGTAATTTAGAGGCTGCAAAAACAGTGTCTTGTAGGTTCTGCGTCTGCATCTCCGAGTTGTGAATTGCTTTCAATTTTGTAATTTAGAGGCTGCAAAAACAGTCATATCTCACCTACGAGCGCCTGTACGGCAGTTGTGAATTGCTTTCAATTTTGTAATTTAGAGGCTGCAAAAACAGTCTTTCTAGGTCATTTTCAGACGGGGAAATGTTGTGAATTGCTTTCAATTTTGTAATTTAGAGGCTGCAAAAACAGTCAGGCTTAGCGCCTGCGTTAGGCACGTGCAGTTGTGAATTGCTTTCAATTTTGTAATTTAGAGGCTGCAAAAACAGTTGTTGACGAAATTCCTCAGAAAAAACCAAGTTGTGAATTGCTTTCAATTTTGTAATTTAGAGGCTGCAAAAACAGTAATCTTACCCTCATTCATTATTGCGGCTCTGTTGTGAATTGCTTTCAATTTTGTAATTTAGAGGCTGCAAAAACAGTGGGTTCGACTTCAGGAGCCGCAACAAGTTGGTTGTGAATTGCTTTCAATTTTGTAATTTAGAGGCTGCAAAAACAGTCTTTGTGCGGGGACTTGCGCCCCCGCTGGTGTTGTGAATTGCTTTCAATTTTGTAATTTAGAGGCTGCAAAAACAGTGAGGCGATGGATGAAGTCATCGAGAGCCCAGTTGTGAATTGCTTTCAATTTTGTAATTTAGAGGCTGCAAAAACAGTATATCCACGCTGAAGCTTTATGCACCTTCTGTTGTGAATTGCTTTCAATTTTGTAATTTAGAGGCTGCAAAAACAGTTACAAGAGGGACAGGAGGGACCACAACAGGGTTGTGAATTGCTTTCAATTTTGTAATTTAGAGGCTGCAAAAACAGTCCGTCCTTTTTTTTTGTACTTTTCGTTTTTGTTGTGAATTGCTTTCAATTTTGTAATTTAGAGGCTGCAAAAACAGTAATCTCACAAGCAAACCAAAACAACGCCATGTTGTGAATTGCTTTCAATTTTGTAATTTAGAGGCTGCAAAAACAGTCAAGCAATGACTTCGACTATAACGAAGGAGTTGTGAATTGCTTTCAATTTTGTAATTTAGAGGCTGCAAAAACAGTTAGTATAGAAATATGGGTAAAACGTAAATAGTTGTGAATTGCTTTCAATTTTGTAATTTAGAGGCTGCAAAAACAGTAACTTCTTTCGTATAGTCAGCCATTGGCGGTTGTGAATTGCTTTCAATTTTGTAATTTAGAGGCTGCAAAAACAGTTTCCCGACGAAGGAGGAGTGCATCCAGCAGGTTGTGAATTGCTTTCAATTTTGTAATTTAGAGGCTGCAAAAACAGTTTTCACGCAGAAATACGCACGATTTAGAGGTTGTGAATTGCTTTCAATTTTGTAATTTAGAGGCTGCAAAAACAGTCGAGTTCACTTAAGGTATATGAAAACACTCGTTGTGAATTGCTTTCAATTTTGTAATTTAGAGGCTGCAAAAACAGTATCCGTCATGCTTGACATTGGACGAAGGTAGTTGTGAATTGCTTTCAATTTTGTAATTTAGAGGCTGCAAAAACAGTACATTTGCTACAATATTTTGATTCACAAGTATTTACAAGCTGTTTTTGAAATAAAAAATCGCATGGTTTTCCATGCGATTTTTTTGTTTTCTACTGATATTTTACGTTAGAACTCACACGGGATCTCCACACAAACCTGCTCACCCGTGACAGGGTGCACAAACTCGATGCGCTGCGCCTGTAGGTAGAGACGGTCCGCCTTCCGCCCATACAACTCGTCGCCTACGATCGGCATCCCTAAACCCCGTGCATGGGCCGCATGAAGCCGCAACTGGTGCGTGCGACCCGTCTTCGGATAGAAATAGACTCGGGTCACGCCTTCCTTCCGCCCAATCACCTCATACTCCGTCAACGCATACTTTCCATACTTCTCACTCACCATCTGGCAGGGACGGTGCTCCACATCGGGACAGATCGGCAGGCAAATAGTGCCCGAATCCGCGGCTAAATTGCCCTGTAACAACGCAACGTACCTCTTCCTTACCTCATGGTCATTGAACTGTTTTTGCAACGCTTGGTGGACTTCTTTCCGCTTGGCGATAATCAGCAAGCCGGAGGTGGACATGTCCAACCGATGAACCACCAACGGTCCCGTGGCCTCCGGGTAACGCTTCCGTGCGAAGGAATAGACCGACTGCGCATCCGACTTGCCCGGAACGGACAAGACGCCCGCCGGTTTGTTCACCACGGCTATGTCATCATCCTCCCACACCACCTCCAACGTCAGTTCCTGACTCAACGGCTGGATCGGCGACGGCTCCACATCCAACCCCTGCATCATGAACTGCAGGATCGGCTCACACTTGCTTTTACAGGCCGGATAGTAATGTCCATGGTGACGGACGATCGCCTTGGGGGAGGCACCCCACCAGAACTCCGCCATGCACAAGGGCTCATAATGGTTCAGGAAGGCGTACTGCAACAGTTTGGGTGCGGCGCACTCTCCTGCCCCACTGGGCGGTATGGGATGCCCCACACGGCTGAAGATGCCGCACAACGAACGATTCTCCCCCTTGGCGTTCAAGAGCACGAACTGGTCGAACAGACGCCCCTGCAGTGCTGCGGAACGTTGCTTGCGCTCCCGCTTCAAAGCCTCCATCTCCTCCTCATAGCGGGTCAGAGCGGCCTGCGCCTGCGACAATTCCGCCTGCAGCCTACTCTTCTCCCGCTTGCACTCCGCCTTGAGGAACTGGCTTTCCTTCACCAGCTGCTGTTCCTCCTCTTCGGTGAGGGAAACGGACCTCCGCGCGTCCCGCTCTTCCTTCGCCTGGGCGAGGCGCAGCCGCCACTCCTCCGCAAGGCGCTCCATCCGCTCCTCCAAGCGTTTTACCAAGGAGCAAGAAGAGAGGTACTCCGCGGAGGAAGCGATGGTTTCAATTTTATCATTGAGGGAAGAGATATACCGCTCCTCGTCCCTAAAGAAACCGTCTGGCTCAGACAAATCGTACACAGGGGGCACGAAATAATCGTGCTGGTAGGTGCCCGCCAACTGGCCCGAAAAGGCAGCGAGGAAGCCCAGCTCCCCTTGCCCGTTCCGAACGACCAACACACCGAACATCTTTCCCTGCGCCAACTCCTCCGACCATTGGCTTTGGGAGGAGATATAAGCACGAACCTCATCCGCCGCCATGACAGACAACGGATGAGGTTCGTAACTAAAAGGATAAGTAAACTGCTTCGGCAGTTCTATGCCATCAATAATCTTCTGAAAACGATGGAACATATCTATTTACTATTGTCTCAGCAATGTGAAGTGGCCCAGGAACTGGCGGTCGATCTCCTCCACGTCGATCACGTACCAGTAGTCGGTGGAAGGCATCGGTTGGCCTTTGTAAGTACCGTCCCATCCGTCTTCCTTGGAGCCCAAGTACTCCGCAACCAATTTACCGAAGCGGTCGTAGATCTTCACCACGGCGTTCGGATAGACGATCGGCAACTCCGCGACGATCCAGTTATCGTTGATTCCGTCGGAGTTCGGAGTGAAGTATGGCGGGATATAGATGCCCGGAGCCGGAACCTCGAAGAGGAACTCGCCCACGCAACCGTTCTTGTCGGAGACGTGCGCCGTATGCTTCGAGAACTTCAGGTTATAGAGCACAGGGTCGATCGTCCTGCTATCCACCAAATCGTCCACCCAGAAGTTGAACGGCTCCTCGCCGGCCCCGTCCTTCAGGATAACCTCCCTGTTGCGGATGTCCACGGAGTCCATGTCAACGATCACAGGGTTCGTCTTCACCGTCAGCAGGAAGTCGTCGTCCTTGTGGCAGACGCCCCTATCCATGGAGAGGAAGTAATGCGTCGTCTTGGCCGGCGTCACCGTCATGGAAGCGCCCTGGTTGACCGTGTCTCCCTCCACCGTCCATACGTACGTGGTGGCGGCGTAGCTGGATGCGTCCAGACGGCTGCTGAACGTCTCGCAGATCACATGGTCGCCCAGGATCTCGCCCTCCAGTGGCTCGTCGACCTTCACGTATGCCGTGTATGGTACGCTGCTGTTACAGAAGGTGTTGTACGCCACGAAGTCGTACGCGTACTGGTATTGGTGGTTCGTGCCGCCCAAGTAGACCGGCTTGACCGTCACCGCCGCGGTGTCCAGAGACTCCGTCAGGATCGTCGTGTCGGCGTTCCACTTGATGACGGTACCCTCCGGCTGGATGTCCGTGATCACGATGTCCGTAGCCTCCCCTTGGCAGATGGTCACCGCCTCAGGTATCGTCACGCCGATCGCAGGGATCACGTAGAGCAGTTCAGTCGCCGTGGTATCCTGCGGACCGTAGTTGAAGTTTATCTTGTAGGTCGCCGTCGTCGTAGGCGACACGGTCAGTTTCAGCAGGTCGCCGTCGCGCGTCACGGAGCCCGTCAGGTCGGTCGTCACGCCCTCCGAGGTGGCCGTCACCGTCAACGAGCGGCTCCAGTCCTCGTGGCGGAACTTGCCCGTCCCCGTCGTGTCTATCGTCAGAACCGCGCTCAGACCCGTACATATCGTGTCCTTCAGCGTCGTCTTCAGCACCAGTTTGGCGTCCACCTTCACGTCCACGACCGCCGTCGCGTCGCAGTGGTCCTCCGCGCTCAGCGTCACCTCGTAGTAGTGGTCGCTCGTCACGTTGCTCAGGGAAAGCGGGTTCGTCGTACCGCTCTCCCCGCGGGAGCCCTTCCAGTCGTATTCGACGCCAGCGCCGCCCGCCGGGACCGTGACGTCTAGCTTGATGTTCGGGTTCGAGTTGCGAGGGACGATCGTGTCTATACG